>NC_015555.1:1645000-2245000 GCF_000189775.2 Thermoanaerobacterium xylanolyticum LX-11 | reverse complement strand
TAAATGTCTACTTTCGATGCTATCGGAGTGTATTGGACCTTCTACTATTCCAAGATCTATTTCGCTGTTTAGTATCATATTTACTATTTCCGCTGTATTGTTAATGCAAAATGGCAATTCTACATTCGTATATAATTTCAAAAAATTGCCTATCATTTTAGGCAGCAGATATGTACCATAAGTCCTGCTGGCACCAAGCTTAAGCTTTCCTGCCCTGCTATCAGATATATCCTGTAACGTGTTTTTAGTTTCAAATAGCAATAGATTGATTTTTTTTCCATAATCTCTTAAAATTTCGCCTGCATGTGTCAAGACAAGCTTTTTGCCTATTCTATCAAAAAGCTTCACGTTGTACTCTTCTTCCAGCTCGGAAATTGCCTGACTTATAGCTGGTTGTGTCATGTAAAGGTGTTTTGCAGCTTCAGACATGCTGCCATACTCACATACAGACAAAAATATATTCAATTCTCTAAAATTCATATAAATCACCAATCATAAGCAATAACTTATATATTTTATAATATTATATTATTTTACTTATATAAAAACAAGCATTACAATAAGTTTAAGAAATAACAATGATGGTTTTCATTAAAAACAAAAGGAAGTGCATTATCATGATTTTAAATGAAGGTAAAATAGGAAATGTAAGATTGAAAAACAGATTTGTAATGTTACCAACTGTCACAAATTTATCAAACGATGGATTTGTCAGTGAAAAAGAGATAGGATATTACGACAGAAGGTCAAAAGATGTGGCTTTAGTGATAGTCGAGGCATCATATGTAAATAAGTTTGGCAAGTTTTTTAAAAACCAGTTGGGCATAGACGACGATGATAAGATTGAGGGACTTAAAAAATTAGCAGATGTTATTCATGTCAACGGCGCAAAAGCTGCGGTGCAGATTGCTATGCATAACCCTAAATACAAGCCATCAGATTTTTCTGTCGAAGACATAAAAGGGTTTGTGAAGGACTTTGTGAATGCTGCAAAAAGAGCAAAGGAAGCAGGATTTGATGCAGTTGAGCTTCATTTTGCACATGGATGGTTTGTAAATCAATTCTTATCGCCAAATGTAAATACAAGAAATGATGAGTACGGCGGAAATTTCTATGGAAGGGCCAGATTTGCATTGGAGATATTAAAGAGAGTGAAAAGTGAAGTGCCAAATATTGCTGTAATATGCCGTATAAATGGAAGCGACTATACAGATGGCGGATTTGACATAGAAGAAAGTGTAAAACTTTCTCGCCTTTTGGAAGAACACGGAGCAGATGCAATAAACGTTTCGTCTGGTGTTGGTTCTACGTCAGAGTACCACATATCACCAATGGGAATAGATGATAAACCAATCATAGACTACGCAAAGAAAATAAGAGATAGTGTTTCGATTCCTGTCATTGCTGCTGATAAACTGGGTGATGCAGATGATTGGGAAGCAATCGTAAGAGATGGCTATGCTGACTTTATAGGCATTGCAAGAGGCCTTATAGGAGATCCTGACTGTATCTTTAAATATATCAATGGAAAAGCTGATGAGATAAAATACTGTATCCATTGTAATCAAGCATGTATTGCGTATATACAAAAAGGGCTTCCTGTATCATGCATGATGAATCCTACGGTAGGCAGAGAAAAAGAATTTGATGTGACTGCAGAAAATAAGCTTAATGTGGCTGTGATAGGCGGTGGTCCTGCTGGTATGTCTGCTGCTTTGTACTTGGCAAAAAAAGGGCACAATGTGGAGCTATTTGAGAAGTCAGATGCATTGGGAGGACAGTTGAAAGTGGCAAAAGTTCCTCCGCATAAGTCTGAAATAGGAAAAGTAGTAGATTATCTTGAAGCTGATTTAAAAAAATACGGCGTAAAAGTCAATCTAAATCGAGAAGTTACGTGCGATGAACTAAAAAATATGAATTATGACAAAGTAATAATTGCAACAGGCTCAATTCCAAAGGAATTGACGATTAAAACTGATGTAGTACCTTATAAAGGCATAGATGTTTTAAGTGGCAAAATGCCAAAAGGGATGAAAATAGCTGTAATAGGCGGTGGTTTGACAGGTTTGGAGACGGCAGAATACCTTGCAACAATGGGTAAAACTGTTACAGTATTAGAAGAGCTTGATGAAGTAGGCAAAGACATATACCTCATGAATAAGAAGCTTTTGATGGAAAGGTTGAAAAATCTCGGTGTAAGAATCGTGACAAACGCAAAAGTAGATGTGATAAACAATGGAAAAATTGTATACAATAATGGCAATGAAGTTGAGGCAGACGATGTGGTGATTGCAATAGGCAATACTCCTGATGAAATATTTAAAAAATGCATAAGCGACAATATGATTTTTATAGGCGACTGTAAAGAAGTAGCAACAGCAGTAGAAGCGATAAGGGATGGGGCAGAAGTGTCACTTATAATTTAAAAAAGAAGGTGACGGCTTTAAAGTTCAAGCCGCTTTTGGTTATATACCAGAGCGGTTATTTTTTTAAAATTTTTTTTATTTTAAAGAAGGATTTTTTAAATTTGTGTAGAATATATAATATATAATGTTTGTTGGACAGACAAACGAATAGAAGGAGGAAGCTTTATGAATAAATATTTTGAGAACGTATCTAAAATAAAATATGAAGGACCAAAATCAAACAATCCTTATTCTTTTAAATTTTACAATCCTGAGGAAGTAATCGATGGTAAGACGATGGAGGAGCATCTTCGCTTTTCTATAGCTTATTGGCACACTTTTACTGCTGATGGAACAGATCAATTTGGCAAAGCTACCATGCAAAGGCCATGGAATCACTATACAGATCCTATGGACATAGCTAAAGCAAGGGTAGAGGCAGCATTTGAGTTTTTTGATAAGATAAATGCACCGTATTTCTGCTTCCATGATAGAGATATTGCCCCTGAAGGAGACACTCTTAGAGAGACGAACAAAAATTTAGATACAATAGTTGCTATGATAAAGGATTACTTGAAGACCAGCAAGACGAAAGTTTTGTGGGGTACTGCGAATCTTTTCTCCAATCCAAGATTTGTGCATGGTGCATCAACGTCTTGCAATGCCGATGTTTTCGCATATTCTGCATCACAAGTCAAAAAAGCACTTGAGATTACTAAGGAGCTTGGTGGCGAAAACTACGTATTCTGGGGTGGAAGAGAAGGATATGAGACACTTCTCAATACAGATATGGAGTTTGAGCTTGATAATTTTGCAAGATTTTTGCACATGGCTGTTGATTATGCAAAGGAAATCGGCTTTGAAGGCCAGCTCTTGATTGAGCCGAAGCCAAAGGAGCCTACAAAGCATCAATACGACTTTGACGTGGCAAATGTATTGGCATTCTTGAGAAAATACGATCTTGACAAATATTTCAAAGTTAATATCGAAGCAAATCATGCAACATTAGCATTCCATGATTTCCAGCATGAGCTAAGATACGCCAGAATAAACGGTGTATTAGGATCGATTGACGCAAATACAGGTGATATGCTATTAGGCTGGGATACAGATCAGTTCCCTACAGATATACGCATGACAACACTTGCTATGTATGAAGTCATAAAGATGGGCGGATTTGACAAAGGTGGACTCAATTTCGATGCGAAAGTAAGACGTGCTTCATTTGAGCCAGAAGATCTTTTCTTGGGTCACATAGCAGGAATGGATGCTTTTGCAAAAGGCTTCAAAGTGGCTTACAAGCTTGTAAAAGATGGCGTTTTTGACAAGTTCATCGAGGAAAGATATGCAAGCTACAAAGATGGCATAGGTGCAGATATTGTAAGTGGAAAAGCTGATTTTAGAAGCCTTGAGAAGTACGCATTAGAGCACAGCCAGATTGTCAACAAATCAGGAAGACAAGAGCTATTAGAATCAATCCTAAATCAGTATTTGTTTGCAGAATAATGAAACATGAGGGCAGCTTCATGCTTCATTAAAGCTGCCCTTAACAAATATCATGGAGGTAAATGTATGTATTTTTTAGGGATAGATTTAGGAACATCGTCAGTTAAAATAATATTGATGAATGAAATCGGCAATGTGGTATCAAGTGTTTCAAAAGAATATCCTGTGTACTATCCAGAGCCAGGCTGGGCCGAGCAAAATCCAGAGGACTGGTGGAATGGCACGAGGGATGGAATAAAAGAGATTATTGCAAAAAGCGGCGTAAAAGGTGATGACATAAAAGGCATCGGCTTAAGCGGACAGATGCATGGACTGGTTCTTCTCGACAAAGACAATAACGTTTTAACACCAGCCATACTTTGGTGCGATCAAAGGACACAGGAAGAATGCGACTACATCACAGAGAAAATAGGGAAAGAAGGTCTTTTGAAGTACACGGGAAATAAAGCCTTGACAGGCTTCACCGCACCAAAGATATTGTGGGTAAAGAAACACCTTCCAGATGTATATGAAAGAATCGCCCATATCCTTTTGCCAAAAGACTATATAAGGTTTAAATTGACGGGTGAGTACGCTACAGAAGTTTCAGATGCATCAGGTACACTTCTTTTCGATGTGGAGAATAGAAGATGGTCAAAGGGAATGATAGATATATTTGAAATACCGGAAAAAGCCCTTCCTAAGTGCTATGAATCAACAGATGTCACAGGGCATGTCACCAAAGAGGCAGCAGATCTGACAGGGCTTCATGAAGGGACTATTGTTGTAGGCGGTGGTGGTGACCAAGCCAGTGGTGCTGTCGGCACTGGCACAGTAAAAAGTGGTATAGTGTCCATCGCATTGGGTACTTCAGGCGTCGTTTTTGCATCACAGGATGAGTACGCAGCAGATGATGAGCTTAGACTTCACTCGTTCTGTCATGCAAATGGCAAATGGCATGTGATGGGTGTAATGCTTTCAGCTGCATCTTGTCTTAAATGGTGGGTAGATGATGTAAATAATTACAAGACTGATGTTATGACATTTGATGCACTCTTAGAAGAAGCAGAAAAGGTAAAGCCAGGCAGTGATGGGCTATTATTCTTGCCGTACCTTATGGGTGAGAGGACGCCCTACAGCGATCCTTATGCAAGAGGCAGCTTTGTAGGTTTAACCATTACTCACAATAGAAGCCACATGACGAGATCTATATTAGAAGGTGTAGCATTTGGGCTTAAGGATTCGCTGGAACTTATAAAGGCTTTAAATATTCCTGTAAATGAAGCCAGGGTAAGTGGTGGTGGCGCTAAAAGCAGGCTTTGGAGGCAAATACTTGCCGACATATTCAATGTAAGGATCGACATGATAAATGCTACAGAAGGACCTTCATTTGGTGCAGCCATAATGGCATCTGTAGGATATGGCCTTTACAAAAATGTAGATGATGCCTGCGACAGTCTAATAAAAGTTACAGACAGCGTATACCCAATCCAAGAAAACGTTGAAAAGTACAACAAGCTGTATCCAATCTACGTAAGCTTGTATTCGAGACTTAAAGGTGCTTTTGAAGAAATTGGGAAGTTAAAATTATAAGGTTTTACTTAAAACTAACAAGTAAATTGTTAAAATAACAGGTTAAATCATCTCCCATCTTTAGATGGGAGATGATTAATATTGGAGCATATATTGTGGAATTGCTAAAGAAAAATTAAGTTATTGAAAATTCGTCAAATTGTTAAACTTTTCTATGTGTTTTTCGATTATTATGTTAAGGTCATATCATTGAGTAAGCACATTTTGATATGGTATAATATGCTGGTGAAAACGAAGTATTGCAAGGTGATTAAATGATAACAGGTGATCAGTTGCTGATAAAACAAATTAATAAATCTATCGTTTTAAACACTATCCGCAAAAAAGGCATAATATCGAGAGCTGACTTGGCAAATATTACAGGGCTTAATAAATCGACAGTTTCTTCTTTAGTTGATGAGCTTATAAAAGAAGGCTTTGTAGAGGAAGAAGGACCTGGCGAGTCAAAAGGCGGCAGAAAACCAATAATGCTTATGATAAATAGCCTGGCTGGTTGCGTCATTGGCGTAGATCTTGATGTAAATTACATCCTCGTCATTTTGACAGACATACTTGCAAACATATTGTGGCAAAAGCGGATAAATTTAAAGATCGGTGAAAGCAAGGAAGATGTCATATCTAAGATGCTGGAACTTATAGATGAGGCTATAAAAAATTCACCAAATACGGTGAAGGGAATATTAGGTATAGGTATCGGTGTACCTGGCATTACAGATTATAAAAGAGGCGTTGTGTTAAAAGCTCCAAACTTAAATTGGGAAAACGTGGAGCTTAAAAAGATGGTGGAAGAGAGATTCGATTTAAAAGTGTACATCGACAATGAGGCTAATACAGGTGCTATTGGTGAGAAGTGGTTTGGAGGAGGCAGAAACGCTAAAAATTTTGTCTACGTCAGTGCAGGCATCGGCATAGGTACAGGAATCATAATCAATAATGAGCTTTACAGGGGTTCCAGCGGATTAGCAGGTGAGATGGGGCACATGACGATTGATATAAATGACCACATGTGCAGTTGTGGAAACAGAGGATGCTGGGAAAACTATGCATCTGAAAAGTCACTTTTTCAATTTATAAAAGAAAGGCTTGAAGCAGGACAGAAAGATGACTTTATAGACAGTGAAAACATTGATTCTCTTGATATAAACGATATTGCAGGCTATGCGGAGCTGGGAAGCCCACTTGCTATCGATGCGATAAACGAAATTTCTAAAAATTTAAGCGTTGGAATTGTAAATATAGTTAATACATTTAACCCGGATTTGGTGCTTATAGGCAATACATTATCTGCTATTGGTGATATGTTGATAGACGCTGTCAAAGAGTACGTAAAAGAGAAATGTCTTGTATCAAGGTACAATGATGTTGCTATTGAGATCTCTAAGCTTGGAATGCTGGAAAGAGCCATAGGCGCTGTTACACTTGTCATATCTGAAGTGTTTTCGTATCCTGGATTGTAAAAGCGAGATGAAAGATTTAAGTCTTTCCTCGCTTTTTTTGTTAATTGTAGTATAATATTATTAAGACTATTGATAAAATCTTGAATATTTTTATCAATTGCGAGAGGAGAGATATGATGAAGATCACTTTTTTAGGTGCCGCAAAGGAAGTAACAGGTTCTTGCTATCTTGTGGAGACTGAAAAATCAAAATTTCTGATAGATTGTGGCATGTTTCAAGGAAGCGAAATAGAAGATGAGTACAATTATCAAGAGTTTGCATTTGATATTGCAGATATTGACTTCATGCTTTTGACACACGCTCATATAGATCACAGCGGAAGGATTCCCCTTCTTTTTAAAAGAGGATATAGAAAAAAGATATACGCAACTAAAGGCACTGTAGATCTTTGTGAATACATGCTGCAGGACAGTGGACATATACAGCAGATTGAAAATGAGTGGAAGAATAGGAAAAGAAAGAGGGCAGGAAAAACGCTTAGAATGCCGCTTTACACTGCTGACGACGGAAAAGCAGCAATGCAGCTTTTTTGCGGTGTCAATTATGATGAGATAATAGAGCCATCAGAAGATGTAAAAGTAAAGTTCAATGATGCAGGACACATGCTGGGTTCATCTATATTGGAAATTTGGGTAAAAGAAGGTGGAAAAGAGACGAAGGTAGTTTTTTCGGGGGATTTGGGAAACAAAAATATACCGATTTTGAGAGATCCTACAATAATAGACGAAGCGGACTATCTTGTGTGTGAATCTACATACGGTGATAGGCTGCATGAAGACGTAGGCGACAAAGCCAAAAAGCTTATGGAGATAATAAAAAAGACCATATCAAGAGGAGGTAATGTGATAATACCATCGTTTGCCGTAGGAAGGACACAAGAGCTGTTATATGAGATACATAAAGATGAAGAACTTTACAAAAATGAGATAGAGTACATAAGCAAAGTGCCTGTGTACGTAGATAGCCCTCTTGCTACGTCAGTCACAGATGTATTTAGAAAACATCTTGATTATTTTGATGACGAAGCCAGAAGCTATGTGGAAAATGGCGATTATCCACTGGATTTTCCAAATTTGCATTTCACTCATTCGACAGAAGAGTCAAAGGCGCTTAATGACCTTAAAGAACCTGTCATAATTATTTCAGCCAGTGGTATGTGTGAGGCCGGTCGCATAAAACATCATTTAAAGCACAATCTTTGGAGGTCTGACAGCACAATAGTATTTGTTGGCTATCAGGCTAAAGGGACTCTTGGTAGGAGAATATTGGAAGGTGAAAAGACTGTAAATATATTTGGAGAGGAAATAACAGTCAACGCAGAGATCCAAAACATAGAAAGTTTCTCTGGGCACGCCGATCAAAAAGGCATTATGGATTGGATATCGTCATTTAAGAAAAAGCCTAAAAAAGTATTTATTGTTCACGGCGAAGATAGTGCCCAAAAGGTACTTTCAGAGAAGATAAAGGATGTGTTTAACATTGAAACTGTCATTCCATCAAAGTACGATACGTATGACTTTGAGTCTGATGAAGTAAATGTGACAGAAATCCCATTGCCGTCAGATGATGAGATACTAAGACAGATAGAAGAATTGAGGACGGAAAACGATAAGATTTTGTCAAGACTTAAAGACATCATAAGTCAAAATAGAGGAAAGGTAAAAGAAGTCGGCAGCGATTTAGCAGCAATGTCAGATGTATTGTCGAGATTAAAAAGAAGATTTAGCTAATTATTGTGCGCCACAGTGCGCACTTTTTTGTTGTAACAAAATAATTGTATATGTTATAATATCATTAATTTTTTTATACTATTTTTAGGATTGTCTTTCGCTTTTCTAAATTTTCTTATGGGAATTTAATAGTTATATATATTTTTACAAAATGATGTACTCTACTTTAGAGAAAAAAGTTTACTAATTTTACTATAGATGAGAAAAATTGATAACAAAATATTACCATCAAATAGATGCACTACACCTATGCTAACTGTAGTTCTGCTAAAATTTTATCAATAGATACATTATTATTAGCTCGCTCATACAGCCATTGAACACGCTGCTTTTGTACTTCTTTGCGTACTATTTTTATTCCTTGCCCAAATTTGCAATATTCGTCACCTGAAGTCGTACAATACAGGTATGTCAATGATATAAGCCATAATAATCTATCTATTGATTTTGTTGAGCGTACTTGATATGTATTTAGTCCAAGATTATTCTTTGTCTGCCTAAAGAATATTTCTATAGGCCATCTTTGACTGTAGTAATTTAGAATAGTCTCGGTATCTAATTCAGTATCAGTACAGATAAATGCATGTAGAGCATTCTGATTTTTAAAAGCTTTCTCAGGCCAACACAATACTACTACAGCATTATCTATTCCATTTAAGGCTCCTTCATAGCGATATACCCAGTAATTAGAACCGTTTACTGTAACGAGGCAAACTTCGTTCTTTTCGATATATTGGGCAAAATCTTTTATCTGAATTCTGATACCTTGTGGATAGATAATTCTGTTAGTTTTTAGTGCTCCTATGAGATGGTATCCTCTTTCGAAATGTGCTTCTATTACTTTTTTGTTTATGTACCATGAATCACATAGTCCATATGCTGGTCCTTTAGGTATTGGAAGCATAGATACCATTTCGCATATTCTTTCGATTTTGCTTTTGCCACCTTTTTCATAGCGCTCAATACAGTAAGGTAATACCACATTGCCGCAAGATAGCATCATGGTAAGAAGTTGATGTCCCCAAACTTGCTTCCCTTTTAAATGTGATTGATGGAATCCTGTTGCCTGGATAGTATGTTTAGCCTGTGACGAAGGCTTTGTCTTTTCAGCAATAGTATCATCAAAAATCACAAATATCGGCTTGTTGCTAGTTTGGGATAATTCAAATATAATGCGAATAACTTCTCGCCTTATTGCTCTCCATGCATACTCTATATTCCAAACACCTTGGCTTAAGAATTTGCCAAATGTAGTTCTATGGCAATTAGCAAGGCTTAAATTAACTATATCTGTAACAGTACCACTATAACCTTTTTGAGTGGCAGCAATTATAAATTCTACAATATGACGAATAACAGGTTTAGTAAAATATAATGCAAAATTTAATTTCATTAAGTACTGGATTATTGATGAATTTTCTGTTATTCTTTTATTATGAGACATTTGCTCCACTCCTATGATTAATATTGTTATAGGGTAACAACATATTAATACCATAGAAGCGAGCATTTGTCTCTATTTTTTATTAAATTTTTTCATGTAAGTTTATTATGGTAATTTATGTTAGTGAATTTTCTCATCTATAGTAATTTTAATTAAACAAGAAGGATTTTTAAATATTGTGTAGAATATATTATATATACCGGTTTCGTAAACTGGTTTCTAAAAAATAAATGTTGGTGATTACATGAGCAATGATAACTTTAAAATCACGATCGATTATGTGGCGAAAAAAGCAGGTGTCTCAAAGACGACTATCTCCCGCTTCTTAAATGGCCGATTTGAGTACATGTCAGATGCCACAAGGGAAAACATCAAAAAAGTCATAGAAGAGCTTAACTATAGACCCAATAATTTAGCTCGCAGTTTAAAGCTTAATAGGTCAAATCTTATAGGCGTCCTTGTATCTGACATAGGCAATCATTTTTCGTCTATACTTGTTAAAGGAATAGAGAAAGTCTTAAAAGAAAAGGGATATAATCTGATAATAGCCAGCACAGATAATAATGCTACAAAAGAAAGAGAGTACATCTTATCACTTTTAGACAACAATGTAGACGGGCTTGTAATAAACACCGCTGGAGGCAATGACGAGTTTTTGATAGGACTGTCTAAAAAAGGCTTACCTGTAGTATTGGCTGATAGAAGCATAAAAGATACGGTATTTGATACAGTTGTTGTCAACAACTACGAAGTTACGTCGGAGCTTATTTTGCACCTTATAAAAAATGGATATGAAAGAATAGGTTTTTTTACTGAAAGGATAGGCGATATAAGCACCAGAACCGAAAGAAAGCAGGCATTTACAGATGTCTCAAAAAAATACGGAATAGATAACAACAATTTGATATTTGAAGTAGACGATGATTTAAACAAAATTGAAGAGAATATAGTATTAATGATGAGAGACTATAAGAAGTGCAGGACGGCATTATTTGCTGTAAATGGTGTTGTGCTTTTAAATGTACTACAAGTCGTAAATAAGATGAATTTAAAGGTACCTGATGATGTTGCCGTATGTGGTTACGACGATTGGGGATGGGCGTCCCTTATACCGCCAGGAATTACTACCATATCGCAGCCTACCTATGAAGTTGGTGTGGAATCAGCAAAAATGCTTATTAACAGGATAAGTAGAGGCGATGAAATTGAACCTAAAAAGGTTGTTTTAAAAGCGGAGCTTGTAATAAGGGGATCTACCAGATCTCATTAAATAAAATATATAGAAAGGATGATTTATATGAGTTTTAAGGAAATAAAAGAGAAAACAAAAGGCGGGATATTTTCAGTCATAAGGTGCAAAGATTATGAATTGGGACTTAAGATGGCAGAGAAAGTCATAGAAAGCGGCATAAACATAATAGAGATAACGTACACTGTGGATGGAGCAGGGAAGCTTATTGAGGAACTTAAAAGGAAATATCCTGATAAAATAGTAGGTGCAGGGACAGTATTAGAGCTAAATCAGGCAGAGGAAGCTGTAGGAAATGGGGCAGATTTTGTGGTGACACCCTGCATTGTTGAGGAAGTGGCAGCATATTGCAAGAAAAATGACGTATTTTTCTCGATGGCAGCAGCTACAACTACGGAGATGTATAAAGCTTACAAGATGGGCTCAGAAGTCATTAAGCTTTTCCCTGGAGAATTTGTCGATTCAAAGATAATAAAATCTCTCAAAGGACCATTTCCATTTCTGGAGTTTATGCCTACAGGCGGCGTAAATGATGAGAATATAAATGAGTGGTTTGAAAACGGCGCATATGCAGTTGGTGTAGGCGGTTATCTGACAAAGGGAATAAACTTTGACAATTTGGATCTTTTAGAGGAAAGAGCAAAAAGGCTCGTAAATGCATTGAAGCAAATTGGATAAGTAGGTGATACATTTTGGCAAAGGTTTTATTGGCAGGAGAACCTATGGCATTGTTCATTGCAGATGAAGAAGGTACTCTTGACAATGTCAGCAATTTTACGAAGGCATTGGCAGGTGCAGAAGCAAATGTGGCCATAGGCTTAAGTAGGCTTGGGCATAATGTTAAGTACATTACGAAGCTTGGCAATGACCCTTTCGGAAAGTACATTTACAAGAAATTGTCGGAAGAAAAAATCGATGTTTCATCTATAAAGTTTACAGATGAGTACCCGACAGGTTTTATGCTTAAATCAAAGACATCAGAAGGAGATCCAGATATATTTTACTTTAGAAAGGGTTCAGCAGCATCACACATAACACCTGACGACATTGATTGTGATGTGAGTCGGCTTAAGCACATACACATTACAGGCATAACAGCGGCTCTTTCAAAAGACACATTGAATACTGTCTACAAAATGATTCAGATTGGAAAAGAAAATGGCATAAGGATTTCATTTGATCCCAATATACGAAAGAGCCTGTGGAAAAGCGAAGATGAGATGGTGACTACGTTAAACGACATCGCATACAATTGCAATATTGTCATGCCAGGTATAAAAGAAGGCTTGATTTTGACAGGATCGAATGATGTTGATGATATAGCTGATTTTTACTTAAAGCGAGGAGTTGAAGCTGTTATCATAAAGATTGGTGACAAAGGAGCATATGTCAAGACAAAAGACGAAAGCTTTACTGTAAGAGGGTATAAAGTTGAAAAAGTAGTTGACACGGTGGGCGCTGGAGATGGATTTGCAACAGGTGTAATAAGCGGGCTGTTAGAAGGGCTTACGCTAAAAGATGCAGTAAAAAGAGGCAATGCAATAGGTGCGATAATAATCATGTCGCCAGGTGACAACGATGGACTGCCGGATAGAGATACATTGGAAAAATTTATGAATGAAAATTAAATGTGAGCCTTCTCAAGAGTAGTCTGAGAAGGCTTTTTATACTATATAGGTGATGCTTAGAAATTGACGCAAGTATATTAAAGCAGTATAATGAACTTATGGAGAAGCAAAACGGTGGTATAATGTTAAGAGGGAAGAATTATTCGGAGGAATATAAGGCGAAATTAGTTGAGACATATAATTATTTTAAAGAAAATGGATATAATTTTACTGAACATGCTTTAAATAGAATATTAGGTCGTATGGGACAAGGTAAAATATTTTCAATAGAGGATGTTTTAGATACTTTAACAAATGGCAAAAAATATTAAGAACCTGATGGCACGATTGTTAGATTTAAGAATAATTTATCAGTGCATATAGCGAAGGATAATGGAGATATTAAAACCGTAATAGCGAGAAAAAGACCTAAACTAGATTGGAGGGAGATTGAATGAAAGCAGTAGAGTATTTAGTCGAATTAGCTAATAAATATTTAATAGGTGAGATAGATGCAAAATCATTTTCTGAGAAGTTCGAGTCATATTTCTATGAAGCAGAAGAAGCTATCTATGATTATGATAAAAAAATTTATAATGTATTAGATAATATACGGGAAGCAATAGCATATTATGAGTCGGATGAGAACATCAGAGAAAAAACCAAGTATTTAATCGATGATGATGAATTAAATCATAAAGTCAAAATAAATCTTGAAAAACTTAAAAATATTAGCATTAAAACTGCATAGATAAACTATACCGTCAAGACTAAAAGTCGAGGCGGTATTTTTGTTTTGTAAAATGCAGTATAATATATAGTGCAATTTTGCCATAATTGATTTGAAAAATGTTAAGCTTTTCAAGAAAGATAAAAGGTAATATAATTTATAATGAAAGAGGTGATAATTATCATACTCAATGAAAGGTGCACACATATACTGATAAAGCTTGTTAATTCAAGCCTCCCGGTCAAGATCACTGAACTGGCCAGTTCATTTAAAGTGAGCTCAAGGACGATAAGATACGACCTTGATGCAATTGATGAATTTTTAAAGTACAACAATTTGCCACAATTAATGAGAAAACCAAATGTAGGTGTGAAATTTTCTGAATCATTGGAAGATAGAAAAAAGGCATTAGATATTTTAGACGACGTAAGCATTTACCATTATGCACTTTCGCAAAAAGAAAGGGTTAATATAATTTTAAGCAATTTGATGGGGCAGAAAGATTATACGACGATAAACACACTGGCAGACAAATTATTGGTATCAAGAAGCACTATAATAAATGACCTTGAAAATGTGAGAAAATGGCTTTTAGAGCATGGGCTTGAGCTTAAGTCAGTGCCAAAGTATGGATTGAAAGTCATAGGAGATGAGAAAAGAGTCAGAAAAGCTGCTATAGAACTTCTTACTGAAACGGTAGATATAGAAAAAGTGCTTGACATCGTGAAATCGCCTATGTACACGAAGATAAATGTAGGCATGGACAACGAAATAAAAAGGCTCTTTCAAGATATTGATATATCGTACATTGAAGAATGCATAAGAATTGCGGAAAATGAATTGGAGACGGTATTTTCCGATGCGGCTTTTACGGGATTAGTTGCCCACATTGCAATTGCCATAAAGAGGATAGAGCTTGGAAGAGACATCATAATGCCTACAGAAGAATTAAAATCGCTGGAAATGACAAAGGAATTCAGTGTCGCTTCAAATATAGCTAAGATGCTTGAAAAGCATTTTAATGTCAACATACCTATAGATGAGATTGGCTATATGACTGTCCATCTTTTAGGGAGTAATGTAACGAATAAGAAAAGCAACAAAGATAAAAATTGGCTTGAACTGGAGCTTATTACGAAAAAAATTATAAGCAATGTAGAAAGAGAAGTAAATATAGACTTATCCAGAGATGTGCAGCTTTTTGAAGGCCTTTTAGAGCATGTAAGGCCTACGGTATACAGATTAAGCCATGGCTTAGAGCTGAAGAATCCAGTATTGGATGAAATAAAAAGGAATTACAGCAGGCTTTTTGAAGTAGTGAAAGGATGTTTAAAGCCCTTAGAAGAATATGCAGGAAATAAGCTTAATGATGAAGAAATCGGTTATTTTGTGATGCATTTCGGTGCTGCTATAGAGAGGCAAAAATCACTGGTAATAAATAGAATGGATGTGCTTGTTGTATGTGGCACAGGAATTGGAACGGCAAAGATGCTGTCATCAAGGCTTCAATCGGTTTTCAATGTAAATATAAAAGGAACTGTAGCATACCATCAAGTAAAAGACGAATTAAAGAAAAAACATGTTGATTTGATAGTGTCTACTGTTCCAGTGGATGCGGAAGGAATTAAAACTGTAGTTGTAAATCCTTTGTTAACTGAAAATGACATTGAGAAGTTGAAATTGTTTATAAAAAATGACAGGACATACGCAATCAAGTTAGACGATCTAATTGAAATTATTGAGAAGCATTGCAGTATTTTAAACAGGCAAAAACTGATCGAAGAACTTAAAGAATTCTTAGATATAGAAGATGTAAACGAAGAGAGAGGAGTTGCAGAACCATTGTTAAAAGACCTTTTGACAGAAAAGACTATTAGGCTGAATGTTGAAGTGAAGGATTGGGAAGAAGCAGTAAGGATTGGAGGTGAGCTTCTAGAAAAAGATGGCGCCATAGAGCATAGGTATATAGACGCAATGATAGATTCTGTGAAAGAGATAGGACCATATATTGTCATTGCACCGGGTATAGCAATGCCTCATGCAAGACCAGAATCAGGAGCTAAAAAAATAGGCATGAGCCTCATCACTCTTAAAAATCCAGTAAATTTCGGCAATAAAGAAAATGATCCAGTAAAAATAGTTGTATGCCTTTGTGCCATAGACCATTCATCACACTTAAAAGCACTATCGGAGTTGGTGGAACTGCTGGGGGATGATGAGAAAGTTAAAAAGATAAAATATGCAGAAGATAGAGAAACAGTACTAAAATATATAAATTAAATACCAAATTGATTTCGAAGAAAAATTTTAAAAATATGTTATTGCAGGCTGTTTTGCAGGAAAATTACATAAAGTAGTTATTAGGAGGTGGATTTTTATGAAAATAGTAACAATTTGCGGTATGGGAGTAGGAACAAGTGTTATAGCAAAGATGAATGTAGAAAATCTCTTGAAGAAATTAAACTTAGATGGTGATGTTCAATCATGCGATTTAGGTAGTGTTACTTCCACAAATGCAGACATTTATGTAACAACAAAAGAGATATATGAAACTTTACCTGATTCGATTAAAAGTAAGACTATACAGATTTCAAATTTTGTTGTAATGAAAGAAGTTGAAGAAGCATTAATCCCTGTCTTAAAAAAATAATTTTTAAAATAAATCAAATGAAGGAGGAAAAATTTATGAATTTAATAACCAATAATATAATTATCCATTTTATAATATTTCAGTTAATGGATAAAGCTCCAATCTTTCTTGGCTTAGTAGCACTTGTAGGTTTACTTTTGCAGAAAAAGAAATCTGTTGAAGTTGTTGATGGTGTAGTTAAGACGATGATTGGAATGGTACTTTTATCAACAGGTGCAGGAGTTTTAAGTGGTACTGTCGGTCCTATTATGAGCACATTAAGTAAAGCTTTAAATGTAAAAGGTGTTATGCCTGCTAATGAAGCTGCATTTGGAGTAGCTATGGGTACAAAATTAGCGGATGCTATTACAATTACTTTTATTCTTGGTTTTTTTATTCATGTATTTTTAGCAAGAATAACACCATTTAAAAATACAAAAAATGTGTATTTAACTGCACATATGATGTTTTTCTTATCTGCTTTTTTAAATTTGGCTTTACCCAGCATTATAAAGATAAGTAATACTGGAACTATTATATTAGCTTCTATACTTGCAGCTCTTTATTGGACATATTTGCCGTCACTACCAAGAATTATAGGTAAAAGTTTTTTGAATGATACAATTACAATTGGGCATTGCAACATGACTGGTGCATTTATGGGTCATTATATTGGGAAATGGTTTGGAAATAAAGAACAGGATGCTGAAAACTTAAAGTTACCTGGTTTTCTCTCTGTATTTAAAGATAATACTATAGTTACAACAACTTTGATGATATTATTGTTTTTAGGAATTGGAATAGCAACTGGTTCGAAAAATATGACAACATTAAGCGGGAATACAAATTGGGTTGTTTGGGTTTTTATACAAAGTTTAACTTTTGCTGCAGGAATGGTTATACTTTTATCTGGTGTAAGGATGTTGATAGCTGCAATTGTGCCAGCATTTAAGGGTATATCTGACAAAATAATACCTAATGCTATACCAGCTGTAGATTGTGCTGCATTTTTCCCATATTCGCCTAATGGTGCAGTTATCGGATTTATAGGTTCAGTAGTAGGCGCATTAGTTGTATTAGCATTGTTAATTTCAATAAAAAGTTCAATTATTATTTTCCCAAGTCCAATTATAATGGTTTTTGATGGTGGCGTTGTAGGTGTTTTTGCTAATAAAACAGGTGGCTGGAGGGGATCTTTGATTGCAGGATTTGTGAATAGTTTTATAGCACATCTAGGATTGGTAGCTTTGTATCCATTAATGGGTTGTGTTTATGGATCTGGATTAATGTTTTCTAATATAGATTGGACAGTAGTTTGGTTGCCAGTGCTATATATTATTAAGGCAATTGGATCATTGTTTGGATTTGCAATTTAATCATTTATTGTATTTAAAAAATCGGCAAGTACAGCTTAAAAATTCAAACTATATAGAAATATTCAAAAACTTTTATATTATGAATCACAAGATATACTTGCCGATTTTTAATTATGTATTTTTATAAATTTTATCAGAAATAAAAGGAGATGTGGTATATTATGAGCAAAATTTCCGAAATTACAAGAGAAAAATGGATATTAGGGGCTTTTCCTGAATGGGGAACGTGGCTTAATGAGGAAATAGATGAAACACAAGTATTGCCAGGTACATTTGCTATGTGGTGGGTTGGATGTACAGGAATTTGGATTAAAACAGAAAACAATACTAATATAGCTATAGATCTTTGGTTTGGCAATGGTAAAAGAACACAGAAAAATAAAGAAATGGATTTATTTCATCAAATGAGAAATATGTCGGGTGGAAGAGCAACGCAGCCTAACCTTCGTGCAGCACCTATTGTATTTGATCCTTTTGCAGTAACGACGGTGGATGCGGTTTTGTCTACACATTTCCACAATGATCATATTGATCCATTCTTTGCGGCGGCAGTGATAAATAATTGTTCTGATGATGTTCCATTTATAGGTCCACTAAAAAGCGTAGAAAAATGGTTAAGCTACGGTGTGCCAAAGGAAAGATGTAAAGTTGTAAAACCGGGAGATATAGTTAAAATTAAAGATTGCGAGATTGTAGTACTCGATTCTTTTGATAGAACATGTATTGTTACAGCAAATGAAGATATTCGTGGTAAATGTCCTACTGATATGGACGAAAAGGCGGTCAATTATCTTATTAAAACACCCGCTGGTTCTGTATATCATAGTGGAGATTCGCATTACTCTATTTATTTTGCAAAACATGGTAAAGATTATCAGATAGATGTAGCCTTGGGTTCTTTTGGTGAGAATCCTGTAGGTGTTCAGGATAAAATGACTTCTGTAGACATTTTGAGAATGGCGGAAGCATTAAATTGCAAAATTGTTATACCTGTCCATTATGATGTGTGGACAAATTTTAAAGCTGATCCCGAGGAAATATTAATGCTTTATAAATTTAAGAAAGATATTTTGGATTACAAATTTAAGGTATTTATTTGGGACGTGGGTGGAAAATATGTATGGCCTACAGATAAAGATAAAATAAAATATCACTATCGCAGAGGATTTGAAGATTGCTTCACAGATGAACCAAATGTTCCTTTCCGGTCAATATTATAGAAAGGTGAGTTTGCGCATGAAAGTGGATAGAAAAAAAATAGGAGAATTAGAAAAATGTTATTCAATGACTTTACTTGATTATAATAATTCTAAACATATTGTTGTAGCAACAGAGAAAATAGGTAAATGTTTTTTATTTGATTTAGATGGAAATTTAGAAGAAACTATATGGGATGGATATGGAGGTACTATGTCCATCGTACAGGTACCTGGATCAAATGGTCAATTTTTAGCAACTCATAAATTTTATTCACCAAATGATTCAAAGAATGCTTCTATTGTAGTGGTAAGTCCCAAAGGTAAAGATTATTGGGAAATAAGAACATTAGTGAATTTACCTTTTGTTCATCGTTTTGATATTATAACTAGAAATGGCATCAATTATTTGATTGTATGTACTATAAAATCTGGTCATGAATACAAAGATGATTGGACAATTCCAGGCAAAGTATATTCAGCAGTACTACCTGATAATTTAGAGGATTTTAATGATAATAATCAATTGCAATTAGAAGTTATAAAAGATGGGATGTCAAAAAATCACGGATATTACCGCTATTTGAATAATGGTTCACAAAGCGCTGTGATTTCATGTGAGCAAGGTGTTTTTCATTTTGTTCCTCCAGCAAATATCAATGGGAAATGGACGATTGAAAAACTTATATCAACACCAGCAAGTGATGCATTACTCTTAGACTTTGATAATGATGGTATTGATGAATTAGTGGTCTTTTCGCCTTTTCATGGTGATAATCTTATTATTTATAAAAAAGATAATGAAAAATATACAGAAGTATTTTCAACGAAAATGGAATTTCTTCATGCAATTTATGGTGGGCTTATTTGTGGCAAACCAATGATTATTGTTGGGCATAGAGGTGGAAAACGTAATTTAATTGCTATAACTTACAATGATAAAACAGGAAACTATGATTTAGAAATACTTGATACGAACGCTGGTGCGGCAAATGTAATTACCTATAAGAACAAAAGCAAGGATATAATAATAGCAACTAATCGAGAGATTAATGAGATAACAATGTATACTTTACAATGCTAAAGTCAAAAACATAAAATTTAGGTGATGATTTTATGAGGACGTATATGATAGGTTTATATGAAAAAGCAATGCCAATGCAATTAAGCTGGAAGGAAAAGTTAGAAATAGCTAAAGCGGCTAATTATGATTATGTGGAAATGAGTATTGATGAAACAGATGAAAAATTAGCAAGATTAGATATGACCAAGAAAGACAGATTAGAACTTATAGAAACTATGTATGATGTTGGAATACCAATCCGTACAATGTGCTTGAGTGGACACAGGAAATATCCATTAGGAAGCAGCAATTATGAAATAAGTAATAAGAGTTTAGAAATTATGGAGAAAGCAATTAAATTAGCAGATGATTTAGGAATAAGAGTAATAATGATTGCTGGATATGATGTTTATTATGAAAATTCAACTTCAGAAACTCAAAAGAGATTTTTTGAGAATGTAAAAAAAGCAGTTTTAATGGCAGCAAAGTATGGAATAATGCTTGGATTTGAAACTATGGAGACCGAATTTATGAATACCGTATGGAAGGCAATGTTCTTTATAAAAAATATTAACTCACCATATTTAGGAATATATCCGGATAGCGGTAATATAAAAAATGCGTCACTGTTGTATGGCTCAGATGTATATGATGATTTAAAATCAGGTGTTGGGCATATTTTTTCATTACATTTGAAAGAAACATTGCCAGGAAAGTTTAGAGAAGTACCATATGGAAGTGGACATGTAGACTTTGAAAAAACTATAAAAACTGCTTGGAGTATTGGGGTTAGAAGGTATGTAACGGAATTTTGGTACATGGGAAATAAAAATTGGAAAGAAGATTTAATAAATATAAATAAGAAGATGAGAAAAATTTTAGACGCAATGACAGATTAGCATAAAATTAAGTTAATATTAAAATTTTTAAAATGTATTATTTTATTCACAAAAATTTGTGCACATGGATTTATAAAATTAAGGAGGAAACTGCATGTTAGAAGAACTAAAAAAGAAGGTATATGAAGCAAATATGTTGCTGGTACATTATGGTTTAGTTAAGTTAACATGGGGAAATGTAAGTGGGATTGATCGAAAAACTGGACTTTTTGTAATAAAACCAAGTGGAGTAGAATATGACAAGTTAACTTTACAGGACATGGTAGTAGTTGATTTGGAAGGGAATGTAGTAGAAGGTAAGTATAATCCTTCTACTGATACTGCTACTCATTTGGAGTTATATAAAGCATTTACTAAAATTGGTGGTGTAGCTCATACTCATTCTTCATGGGCTACAAGTTGGGCTCAGGCAGGATTGGGAATTCCTTGCTATGGTACTACACATGCTGATTATATGTATGGAGAAATTCCATGTGTTAGAAATCTTACAATAGAAGAAATAGATAAAGCATATGAGAAAAATACAGGTTTAATAATTGCTGAATATTTTAAAAATAGGGATTATATAGCTATGCCGGCAGTTTTATGTAGAAATCATGGCTCATTTACATGGGGCGTTGATGCATATGATGCCGTACAAAATGCTGTAGTTCTAGAAGAATCGGCAAAAATGGCGGCATACTCAAGAATTATTAATCCGTTTATTAATCCAGCACCACAAGAATTGCAAGATAAACATTATTATCGGAAACATGGGGCTAATGCTTATTATGGACAAAAAACAAAAAGTTAATGTTTTTTAATAATAATGGAGCTTTATTTTGTTAATTTCTATATTAATGCTGATGCTCTCCTTTAATGGCAATCTATAGTATTTTAGTCATTTTAGTAGCGATAAAAGTGGTAAATGCGTAAGGGTTCGAACAAAATGATTTATTTAAATATTGACATTTAGTCTAATATTACTGTTTTTTAACAGGTGAGAGAATGTCGCACATACAATCACTGATTTTATGAGATGGGCTGGTGATACCGATATGGTAACACTTGGTTCTATTCTTGGATGGATTTTGAAAATTTTTGGAATATAATATGTGAAAGTAACAAAATGAAGCTGCTGATTACAAGTCAGCAGCTTTTAATATTCAATACTTATCCGTGACAACACCTAATGATGATGCCTTTATAAAAGGTAAACCTCTAAGAGATTTTAAAGTTTCCGCAGTACCCGTCACAACGACGCCTTGTATCTTTAAGTTTTCATTAATATAACAAAACAGATAAACAAATGTATACAAACTTTTAAAATTTATTTTATTAAGCAAACTATAAATAATAATGACTAAATAATATTTTACCTTATTGACAATTAATTAACATACTGATATAATTTTCGTAGAATGCATTCGGTGAACATGTTCAATAAAATTAAGAAAAGAAGGGGACTTTTTATGGATAAAAAGTACAGCATTCTCTTTGATGAAGTGTCTATCGGAAGCTGTGTCATCAAAAACCGCTTTGCAATGGCTCCTATGGGACCATTAGGCCTTGGCGATTCCGAAGGTGGTTTCAATCAAAGAGGAATTGATTACTATGTTGAAAGAGCTAAAGGTGGTACAGGACTTATCATCACTGGCGTCACTTTTGTTGACAACGATATAGAAAAGCATGACATGCCTAATTGTCCATGTTCTACACATACTCCAGTTCACTTCATTAGGACTGCTCGTGAGATGACGGAGAAAATACATGCTTATGGTTCTAAGGTGTTTCTACAATTATCTGGTGGATTTGGAAGGGTTACAATTCCTACAAATTTAGGAGAACATCCGCCTGTTGCGCCATCACCTATCCCACACCGTTGGCTTGACAAGACATGCCGTCCTCTTACAAAAGAGGAAATTCGCAGGATAGTTGTGCAGTTTGGCAAGGGCGCTTACAATGCAAAGCGAGCAGGATTTGACGGCGTACAGATACACGCGGTACATGAAGGATACCTTTTAGACCAATTTGCCATATCTATGTTTAACAATCGAACAGATGAATACGGCGGAAGCCTTGAAAACAGACTGCGCTTTGCAAGGGAAGTCTTGGAGGAGATAAAAAACACATGTGGCAGTGATTTTCCGGTTACGCTAAGGTACAGTGTAAAAAGCTTCATCAAAGATTGGCGTAAAGGCGGTCTTCCAGGAGAGGAATTTGAAGAAAAGGGAAGAGATATTGAAGAAGGGATTGAGGCAGCTAAGCTTTTGGTTGAATATGGATACGATGCTTTGGACGTAGATGTAGGAAGTTACGACGCATGGTGGTGGAGCCATCCGCCAATGTACCAAGAAAAGGGGCTTTACATCCCATATGCAAAGATGGTGAAAGAAGCTGTAAATGTACCTGTCATATGTGCAGGACGCATGGATAACCCAGACCTTGCGTCAGATGCTGTAAGAGATGGAGCATGTGACATAGTTTCATTAGGTCGTCCACTTTTGGCTGATCCTGATTATGTAAATAAGCTTAAGGCAGGTGATACCGCTTCTATACGCCCTTGTTTATCATGTCATGAAGGATGTATGGGACGCATACAGGAGTATTCTGCTCTAAACTGCGCAGTAAACCCACAGGCATGCCGTGAAAGCGCTGAGCGGCTTATACCTACACAGCACAAAAAGAAGGTCTTAATTGTAGGTGGCGGTGTATCAGGCTGTGAGGCAGCCCGCGTTTTAGCACTTCGCGGACATGAGCCAATCGTGTATGAAAAAACTGGTAGGTTAGGCGGAAACCTGATTCCAGGCGGCGTGCCATCATTTAAAGAAGATGATCATGCGCTGGTGGCTTGGTATGAGAATGAGTTAAAGAAGTTAAACGTAGAAGTTCATCTAAATACAGAATTAGATGCCCATGATGTCATTAATTTTGATGCAGATGTAGTGATAGTTGCGACAGGTTCAAAGCCAAAAGTATTTTCACTGGGAGAAGGACCTTTATACACTGCACAAGATGTATTGTTAGGAAAAGTTGATATAGGAAATGATGTTGTCATAATTGGCGGTGGACTTGTAGGGTGTGAGACAGCACTGTGGCTTAAAGATATGGGCAAGAATGTGACGATAGTTGAGGCGCTTCCAAAGCTTTTGGCGGTAAATGGACCATTGTGTCATGCAAATAGCGAGATGCTAAAAGAATTGATACCTTTCAAAGGAATAAGGACTATAACATCTGCAAAAGCTACTGCATATGACGGAAAGGTGCTTAAAGTGAATACGCCTGATGGTGATATAGACATTGCAGCAGATACAGTTATTCTTGCAGTTGGATATGCTCCGTCTGATTCTCTGTATAAAGAGGTGGAAGACGAAATTCCAAATGTCTATCTGATTGGCGATGCTGGCAATGTTTCAAACATCATGTATGCAATATGGAATGCCTTTGAGGTTGCTAAAAATATAGATTAGAAGAACAGGAGAGAGATTGGTGCCAGAAAGTTTAACTTCCAGAGAAAAGCAGGCTATTGCTACTAAAAAGAGGATTTACAGTTGCGGTGTAGAGCTCATAAAAAAACACGGGTATGACAACATAACTGTAAAAGACATAGCAGAAAAGGCCAATGTTTCGATAGGAAATTATTATCACTACTTTAGATCCAAATATGACCTTTTGGTGGAAATATTTAAGCATGGCGATGAATTTTTTGAGGCTGAAGTGCCGAAAATTATAGAGGCTTATACCGACTGCAAAGATATATTGGTTCAGTATTTTCTCGTATATGCCAAGCTTGCAATAAATGATGGAATAGATATGGCTAAAAATCTGTATATTCCGACGAATAAGATGTTTTTAACGCATGGACGTTCAATGCAGAATATGCTTATTCAAATATTAAAAAATGAGCAAGAAAAAGGCAAGATACCCAACACTCTGGACTGTGAAGAAATTACAGAGAAGCTATTTATTGTAGCGAGGGGCGTCATTTTTGATTGGTGCTTAAAAGACGGAAAAACCGACCTTTTTGCTGAAATGCAAGACATAATATCCAGAATGGTAGAAAGCTATATTGAAAAGTAGAATAAAAATATTTCTTTTGGTTTACAAGTCATGAATTTGTGTTATAATAAAAGCAAATATTATTTCTAACAGTTTAAGCAGTAACTTAAAAATTTTGTACAAATCTATTTGGCGGTTTTGTTTCCGCCTTTTTTTGTTGGTGGACATTAGCTTCACCTCCTTTCCTTTGGAGGTTGTGACTATAAGTTCAAGATGTTATTTCATTGTATTATTCTCTTTAATGCTATATAATGAAGTATGGCATTACTGACAAGGGAGGAAAAAATGCAGATATTTATTGTTGTTTTAAATTACCTTTTGATGCTTTTAATAGGTCTTGTCGATAACATAAAAGGTCCTGTATTATCGTCAATTAAGTCGTTTTACAATGTTGATTATACGTACATTGGGCTTCTTCTGTTTATAGGAAGCCTTGGTTTTATCATAGCTTCTTTTGTTGGTGGGATGATTGTAAATAGATATGGTAGTAAGATGGCATTGTCCTTAGGACTTGTCTTTATCATCATAGGAATCTTGGGGTATTTTGCATCTCCGGTTTTCTTTGTGTTTTTGATTTTCTTCTTCTGCATGAATTTTGGTATAGGGATGCTGGAGATAGGCATAAATGCCACTGCTGCAGTTGCATTTTTGGTTAATCAAGCCATAATGATGAACCTTTTGCATTTCTTTTACGGTTTAGGTGCTACAATTTCGCCAAATGCGGCGGGAAGGCTTGTGGCTTTAAAGTATTCATGGCAAAGCATATATCTTTTTGGTGGCATTATAGCTCTTTTAATGCTTATTGTAATTTTGTTTACAAGATTTCCTGGTACAGCTAAATATGTAGATGGTGGTAAAGTAAAATATTTGGATGTATTAAAAGATAGGCATGTCATTTTATTTTCAGTCATGTTAGGATTTTACATTGCATCAGAAGTCGGCATAGGAAATTGGGCTGTGACGTACCTTAAAGGATCTTACGGCATGAACAGTGTAAAAAGCTCTATGTACTTGTCGCTTTTCTTTGCTGCTTTTACAATAGGCAGGCTTTTAGGTGGGTTTGTGGTTGAAAAAATAGGTTATGTAAAGAGCATTTTTATTTTTGCATCATTAGCAGCATCTTTTGTCGCTTTAAGCATGGTAAGTCAGAATTTATCGATTCTTCTGTCCATGGCAGGCTTATTTTACTCTATAATTTATCCTACGACTATGGCTTTGGCGATGAAGAGCTTTAAAGAAAATACAGGTGTTGTTATAAGTGTCATTGTAACTGTAAGTTCATCTATAAACATGATAGCCAATTTTATAATAGGTAAACTAAGTGATGTATTTGGCGTGTTTGTGGGATTTTCATTTATCGTAGTTTTTATGGTGCTGGTGATTGTGATGCTTAATGTTCTTCAGTCATCGCTTAAACTGTATTCTAAATAGAAAGCTCCCGATTGTGGGAGCTAAATTCAGTGCGCCCGGCATGGGCGATAACTTGGCGGTGAAAGTCCGCTGTGGGCTTGGTAGTGGGAACCACTAGCTGAACCGCAAGGGTGTCCATCGTGAGGTGGAATCTGAAGGAAGCGGTAGGCAAAATCTCGGTCTGAGGAATACGAACCAGATAAGAGGCTGAATTGGGGCGGACGAGTTTGCTGAACAAAACGAAGTCCAACACTACCCGAACCCCATACAGTAAATCTGGCAGATAGACGAGATGAAGGTTATCGTTCTTACCCGGGGAGGTCTCAAGGATAAGTCATTAAAGTGAACTCTGAAATGACAACCCATGCAGTGATGTATGGCTGAACCTTGAGAAGTCAGCAGAGGTCATAGTACTTATCTAGTCATGAATAGATAAGGAAGGACCGAACATTAGGAGGTTTTGGAAATCTTATGAACTCGAAAGATATGCAGAGACTGCAGACAACTCAACAAAGAGGCTATCCGCTCAATCAAGAAATGGAATTTCAAGAGAGAGCGGAAGTGCATAGTATATCATCGGCGTCAAAAGATAGAAGAAACAATGTACAAAGATACACCAGTAATATGCTTGAAATGATACTAGACCGAGAAAACATGAAAGAAGCATACAAACGAGTAGTTGCAAATAAAGGAAGCCATGGAGTCGATGGGATGGAAGTAGATGAACTTCTACCGTATCTCAAAGAAAACTGGCCGACCATAAAGCAACAATTACTGGAAGGAAAATATAAACCACAACCAGTGTTGAGAGTAGAAATACCAAAACCAGATGGAGGAACAAGACTACTAGGGATACCTACAGTACTAGACAGACTAATACAACAAGCAATAGCCCAAATACTAAGTGGAATATACGACCATACATTCTCTGATAACAGTTATGGTTTCAGACCTAGACGCAGTGCAAAAGACGCAGTAATAGCCGCAGAAGTATATATAAACGAAGGATGCACATGGGTAGTAGATATAGACTTAGAAAAGTTCTTTGACAGAGTAAACCACGACATACTAATGTCCAAATTAGAAAAGCGGATAGGAGACAAACGAGTACTGAAGCTAATACGAAGATACTTAGAATCAGGAGTAATGATAAATGGAATCAAAGTAGCAACAGAAGAAGGGACACCACAAGGAGGGCCATTAAGTCCGCTACTAGCAAACATAATGTTAGATGAACTAGACAAAGAACTAGAAAGAAGAGGACATAAATTCTGTCGATATGCAGATGATTGCAACATATACGTAAAAAGCAGGTCAGCAGGAAACAGAGTAATGAAAAGCATAAAGAAATTCATAGAAACCAAATTAAAACTAAAAGTCAATGAAACAAAAAGTGCTGTAGATAGACCATGGAAAAGAAAATTCTTAGGATTTTCGTTTTATACAAAAGAAAACGAAGTAAGAATAAGGATTCATGAAAAATCCATCAAAAGGTTTAAGGAAAAAGTAAGAGAAATAACCAATCGAAACAAGGGAATAAGCATGGAATACAGAATACGTAGATTGAATCAGATAACGACAGGATGGGTTAACTATTTTGGATTAGCAGATGCGAAAGGAATAATGAAAGCTCTTGACGAATGGATAAGGCGTAGACTAAGAGCATGTATATGGAAGCAATGGAAGAAGACAAAAACAAAGTATGACAATCTGATAAAATTAGGAGTAGAAAAACAAAAAGCCTGGGCATACGCCAATACGAGGAAAGGCTACTGGAGAATATCCAATAGCCAAATACTCAATATGACTCTTACAAATAAATACTTCGAAGACATAGGTTATAGAAGTTTATCAAAAAGGTATCTAATCGTACATTAAATCTTAATGAACCGCCGTATACCGAACGGTACGTACGGTGGTGTGAGAGGACGGCGGTTAGTCACCGCCTCCTACTCGATTATCAGATTCACATTTTCAAGTAGTGTGCTGTTATCAAGTATTTCATCGGTTCTTCCTACAGCTTCTATCGAGTGTGATTCATTCATCACGACGATTCTATCGGCAATGATTCTGGCTAAATCCAAATCGTGGGTAGATATTACAAGCGTCTTTTCCTCATCTTTTAGGTCGCTTAACATTTTGTAAAGCCACTTTCTCGATCTTGGATCGAGGCCGTTTGTAGGCTCATCTAAAAGCAACACATCTGGATTTATCACCATTATTGATGCTAGAGCAACCTTCTTTTTTTCGCCGCCACTTAATCTGTGCGGCGGTCTATCTTGTAATTTTGCAATGCCGAACGACTCAAGAGTCTTTTCTACCATTGTTTTTACTTTGTCAGGATTTAATCCCATCTGCAGTGGAGTAAATGCTACTTCATCAAATACACACGTATTAAAAAGCTGGACGTCAGAGTCCTGAAATAGGTAACCTACTTTTCTCCTAAATTGGTATTCGTAGTCGCTTTTCATGTTCAATATGGATTTGCCGAATGCTAATATATCTCCGCTATCTGGTTTTATTAACCCGTCCATTAATTTTAATAGCGTAGATTTTCCAGAGCCGTTGGCACCCAAAATTATTAGACTTTCTCCTTTTAATACGCTAAAGTTCACATTAATAAGCGCGGGTTGTGACTTTATATATGAGTATGAAATGTTTTTAAGTTCAAATACTATATCCAAAGTCTGCCTCCTTTTATAAGAAAAATTGCCGTGAAAAATGATATGTTGAACAATATCCAGACTACGTCAAAAATGCCGAATTTGAAGTCGCTTATTGTCTTGTACTCGCCTTTGTATCCGCGAGAAATCATGGCACTGTAGACTTCGCTGCTTAGATGTTCTGATCTTATTAAGAGATTTCCCATTGACGACGCTACAAATCTTCTCTCGCTTTTGCCTTTAGACTGCCCTACGTTTCTACTTTTTCTTGCAAGAAACATATTTGATGTTACATCGAGAAAGAGAGTTATATACCTGAATGACATATCGAGGGTGGCAGAGAAAATTTTCGGCAGTTTGAAATACCTAAAAGCTTTTAAAATCTCCACCCACTTTGTGGACAGTATCAAAATGTATATGAAGGAAAGGGAGACAAAAGAGCGCATTATAAAAATCGATGCGCTTAAAGCCCCATTGCTTGTTATATACAAGTTTCTTCCAATGTATATAAGTGGACTTCCAGGTTTTACGATGTTAAACAAGGATGGTATTAATACGATCCCTGTAAAGACCACAGAGACTGATGAAACCCTGAATATATAGGACTTTATTGGTACTTTCGAAAGTACAGCAACAAAGATAGAGTATACAATCATTAAGCACAAAAATTGCCATGAACTGCTTATATTGCATAAGATAATCAAAAGCAAAATGGATACAAGCCGCACTCTTGTATCCAGTGACTGCATAAGCCCTTGTCTGTTGGCAATTTCATCTGATTCAAACATATCTTGAAATGTACTTTGTATACTCAATACAGTCTTCTCAATAAAATTACTCATTTTTCCCCTCTTGTCTACCAATTATTTTGCTAAGGATAAAAAACACTATGGCAATTAATGCGATTCCTACAATAGCTGAAAATATGTAGCCTATGGATTGTTGGAAAAAGTTTTTGTCAAAGCCTGGTATGCCGTAATCAGGAAATAAAGCCTTCACCGTATTTGAAAAATGTTTCATTCCACTTGGTACATATCCTACCATGTTTTTTATCTCATCTATTCCCCATTCACCCCAAGCAGATCCTGGTGCTAAAAGTCCAATCGGTGTAAGCAGTATTATCACTACTGCAGCTATCAAAAGTTTCTTCATTTATTTTCACCTCTTAGTCTGTAAGCAAATTTATAGAGTATGTTACCTTCACCAGCTTTAATAAGGTAGTAAACTACAAGTCCAGTTACTGCTGCCTCTACTAACCCGGCTACTGTAAGGTGCGCCAACATCATGGCAGGTATAGACTGACTAAGCCCGTATGGGAAGTATAAGGCACGACCATCTGCTGTGTGAAAAAGTACAGGTTGAAGTCCTAATTCTATTGATGCTGCAAGTGCTGCAGCGTTTATTCCAATGTATGCACCTATGGCAGATGATATTACTTTTCCTACATTAAGCTTTTGAAGAAGCATGTATACACCGTATCCGACAAAAGGTGCTATGAATGCCATGTTAAAGCTATTCGCTCCTAATGCCAAGATGCCGCCGTCTCCGAAGAACAACGATTGTATAAGAAGTGCGACTGTAATAGAAATACTGGCTCCCCATGGACCTAATGCGATGGCCAAAAGCGTAGCACCAACAGCGTGTGCTGTTGTACCACCAGGTATAGGCACATTGAACATCATTATGGTGAAGGCAAATGCTGAACCTATCGCCATTGTTGGTACATCCTTCTTATCAAAAGTTTCATTTACTTTCTTTGTTGCCACAGCTAATACAGGCACCATTGCCGCACCCATTACGGCACATGTGGCAGGACTTAAATAGCCGTCTGGTATATGCATAAAAACTCCCCCTTATAAGTTTTTGCCTGTCGTCGTCATGACAAGCTTTCCGTGTTTTACGCCTTTTGTGCTGATTATCTCATCAGCTATTGATGATATAATCCTTGAAGTGCCTTTTACAACCATTACTTCAAGGCAGTTGTGTTCATCAAGGTGAACGTGCATGCTGGATATTATGTTTTCATGGTGTCCATGCTGAATGTCCACAAGTTTGTCGCTTATTTCCCTTACTTCATGGTTATAAACGTATGTGACAGTGCCAATTGATTCGGCATCGTCTGATTCGCAATGGTTTTCCACTATGTAATCTCTGATCAAATCTCTTATTGCCTCAGACCTGTTTTTGTAGTTTTTTGACTCAATCAATTTATCAAACTGTGAAAGTAAATTCGCTTCCATCGAGACCCCGAAACGTGTAATTTCTTCCAGATGTATCATCTCCTTTTGTGCTACTTTTATAAAAATAATAGCACTAAATCGATTGATAATCAATAGCGATTTAGAAATTTAGAATACTGTATTAATTTAAATTATTGAAATTCAATTTTCCTTAATATATGATATATAAAAAAGATTTCAGTATTCTTAATTAAATATATGAGGAGGAGAAGATGGATATAAGGTCTTATGAAATAGAGATAGATGAGAAGTCTGTTTTAAGGTATTTGGGATATAAAGATTCTGAGCCTTATAAAGGTTTATTGGACAAAATCAGGAATGCTATACATGATGCTTATGATCTCATTGAGCCTTTAGTTTGCTTTGACAGGGTTTCTTTTGAGTACGACCATGAAAATGATGCCATAAGGTTTCTAAGCGGTGATACGATAAATGAAAAGCACATAGTAGAAAGATTAAAAAGTGCAGAATATGTCGTCATGGCTGTTGTCACAATTAAAGACGGCATTGAAAATGCATCATCAAGATTTTTTGACGATGGAAAGTATATGGATGGGATGATATACGATGCCGTTGGAAATGCAGCATTAGATAAGCTTTGCGAGAAGTTTTACAGTGATGTGGCAAATGATGCATTAAAAGAGGGGTTTGAAGTGACTGAGATGATATTCCCCGGTGATGACAAGTGGGATATAGCATCACAGAAGCTCATTTTTAAAAATCTCGATGCGTCAAAAATAGGTGTCATACTGGACGAAAATAACATGATGCATCCTGTAAAATCTCTGTCCTTTGTATTAGGCGTTGGCAAAGGCATAAAGTCGTCATTTTCGCATCACAATTGCAGCAAATGCGATTTTTTTCAGTGTATTTACCGCAATGAGAAAAATATACATCACACACTGAAAGTTAAATACAAAGATGAATACAAGGAAATTTTAGCAGAAGATGGTTCAAACCTTTTTAAAACATTGATAGAAAACGGTGTGCCAGTGCCTAATTCTTGTGGCGGTTATCATACCTGCGGAAAGTGTAAAGTCATAGTAAGTGAAAAACTTCCTGTGACTTCCGACGAGATGAAAAATTTAAGTGATGAAGAGCTTAAAAAAGGTGTAAGGCTTTCATGCTTTGTAAATGTTGATAGAGATCTTTCTATTACAGTTTTAGATGAAGGAAAAATATCAGTCTTGACTGGAAGCATGGGTCTATTTGAAGTTGGCAATGTAAACCCGAGAGTTAAAAAAATCCGCATAAAGCTTGATATGCCTACACTGGATGACCAGAGAGATGATTTTAAGAGGATATGCGGTGCATTAGGATTTGACGCAAAAATTCCACTAAGTGTATTAAAGGGGCTTCCAGGCGTCTTAGAGAAAAATGGTTACAATGCCATTTGCGTATTGAGAAGGAATGAGGTCATATCCGTTGAAGGCGCTGACTTTGTTGGTAGTTTATACGGCGTATCTTTGGATATAGGCACTACTACAATCGCTGCATATTTGTACGACATTGATACAGGTAAAATGATAGACGTTTTTTCAGGTGTAAATCCACAAAGATCTTATGGCGCTGATGTCATATCGAGGATAAATTATACAATCGCTAAAGAAGATGGACTTTATAGATTGCATGTGGCTATAATTGAAGAAATCAATAGGATAGTAGATTATTTTTGTGAAAGACAAGGAATTTCAAATGAAAATATATATGAAATAGTGATGGTTGGCAATACCGTCATGGTCCACTTGGCTTTAGGAGTACCTGCTAAGAATATCGCTAATTCGCCTTATATACCTTCGTTTACGTCATCGATTGAGGTAAAGTCGAGAGATTTAGGAATAGATATAAACAAAGAAGGATACGTTGTGACGCTTCCTATGGTCGCTTCATACGTTGGAGCGGATACGGTGGCGGCTGTACTTTCAAGCCGCATCAGTGAAAGCGATGATATCATTTTGCTGGTAGATATAGGCACAAATGGCGAGATAGTGTTGGGAAATAAAGACTTTCTCATATCTTGTTCTGCCGCTGCAGGGCCTGCTTTTGAAGGAGCTGGCATTACTTTCGGATTAAGTGGTGTAGAAGGGGCTATAGATCATGTGGATTTTGAAAGAGATCCCGTATTTACTACAATTGGAGGAAAGGCAGCAAAAGGTATATGCGGTTCAGGTATCGTCGATGTGGTGGCAGAACTTTTTAAGCATGGGATAATTGATACCACTGGAAGGATATTGGATAAAGGTGAAGTGACAAGCGTAGTTGGCAAAAAGTTTTTAGATCGCATTGTGCAATATGACCATATGCCATCATTTTTAATAGACGAGGCAGGTGGCATATACCTTACACAAAAGGATATAAGGCAGGTACAATTGGCAAAGGGAGCCATACAGGCTGGAATCAATATTCTTATGAAAGAGATGAATATTGTTGAAAAAGATATAAAAAAAGTTTACTTAGCAGGAGGGTTTGGCAGTTACATAAGCGTAGAAAGCGCTGCAGAAATAGGGCTTATACCAAAGGGATTAAAAGAAAAGGCAGTTCAGATAGGGAACGCAGCAGGGTTAGGAGCATCTTTTGCGCTTCTTTCTGATGAGATGCTTGAGAAATCTAAAGCGATAAGAGATAAGGTTAAGTACATTGAACTTTCCAATAACCCATATTTTCAAGAGGAATTTTTAAAATCCCTGTACTTTTAAAATCCCTTTTATTTTTTAAAAGTGAATTGACTACATGGTCAATTAGAGTTATAATCAAATTGTAAATTGACCAAATGGTCAAAAGGAGGCGCTTTTATGAAAATCATTGAAGTTAATAACTTGACCAAGTATTACGGGAAATCGAGAGGCATAATCGATGTAAGCTTTGATGTGGAAGAAGGTGAAATCTTCGGCTTTATAGGGCCTAATGGAGCAGGGAAATCCACCACAATAAGGATACTTTTATCACTTATTTATCCCACATCTGGCAGTGCCAAGATTTTTGGCAAGGACTGCATAAAGTACGGCCCAGATATAAAAAAGGATATAGGATATCTGCCATCAGAAGTATTCTACTACGACAACATGAAGGTGATAGACCTTTTAAAGTATTCTGCAAGTTTTTATAAAAAGGACTGCAGCAAGAGGATAAAAGAGCTTTCCGAACTTATGGATTTGGATTCGGACAAAAGGATCGACGACCTTTCATATGGCAACAGAAAGAAAATAGGCATAGTCCAGGGGCTTTTGCATGAGCCTAAACTGCTTATATTAGATGAGCCGACAAGCGGACTTGACCCACTTATGCAGCAAAGATTTTTCAATCTTTTAAAAGAGGAAAACAAGAAAGGTGTTACAATTTTATTTTCATCCCATATACTAAGCGAAGTCCAGAAATTGTGCGATAGGGTGGCTATCATAAAGGAAGGTAAAATAGTGAGCCTTGAGAAGATAAGCACATTGAGGGAAAATAGCTATAAGAAAGTTTACGTTGAGGCAAACGCTCCTTTAAAGACTGAGTATTTTAATATGGATGGTGTAAGCGATCTTCAGGTAAAAGACAGGATAGTCAGCTTTTTATTTAAAGGTGATATAAACAATATAACGAAGAAGATAGCGGAGATAAGCATATCAGATATTGCCATTGAAGAGCCCAGTTTAGAAGAAATCTTCATGCACTACTACACTTAAGGGGGTGTCAATATGAACGTATTTTTGTACGAGTTGAAATCAAAAACAAAGTCTTTAGCCGTATGGTCTATATCATTAGCTTTTGTGGCAGTTTTTTTACTTTCCATGTATCCTACGTTTTACAAGAATGCGTCTTTGTTTAAGGATGTATTAGAAGGCTATCCTGTGGCCGTGAGGAAGGCTTTTGGCATTTCCATAGACGACATAATTGAGTTTTTAGGCTATTATTCTTATGTATTTTCTTATGTGGTGCTTTTAGGTGCTATACAAGCCATGAATTACGGTGTTGCTGCAATATCAAAGGAGATTAAGCTTAAAACGGCTGATTTTCTCATGACAAAGCCTGTAAAGCGAGGATCTATTTTGACGTCAAAGATTTTGTCATCCATTGTCATACTTCTGATTACAGATGCCGTTTACTTTTTATCTGCATTTATCATGGCAAAATCAGTGGTAAAAGAGCCCTTTAACATCAAACTCTTTTTCATGATTTCTGTCACACTTTTGTTTGTAGAGATGATATTTTTATCGCTGGGGGTTTTGTTGTCATCAGTTGTGAAGAAGATCAAGTCTACAACTTCTATATCTTTAGGAGTGGTATTTGCATTTTATGTAATTGGCATGATTCAGGCTATTTTAAACGACGACAACATGAAATATTTGACGCCTTTTAAATATTTCGATTTAAACTACATCATGAAGAATTCTTCCTACGACGTTCATTTTTCCATCATATCTTTGATTATAGTCGTTGTGTCGATTTTTTTAAGCTATGTCTTTTTCCAAAAAAGAGACATCTATGCAATGTAAGGGGGGATATGGGTGAATATTTACATTAAAGAGATGAAATCCAGCGTTAAGTCATTGCTTATATGGTGTTTGGTGATGATTGCCGTTGTAGCTTCGTCGATGGGAAAGTACGCTGCCAGCTCGTCTATATCTGGTCAATCTCTTAACGATATGATTTCAAAGATGCCTGACGCGCTAAAATCCATGTTTGGCAGTGGAAATTTTGACTTATCGAAGGCTATAGGTTTTTACGGCGCCATGTTTATATACATCGTATTGATGGCTGCTTTGCACGCTTCACTGATTGGCTCTAATATACTTTCTAAAGAGGAAGATGATAAGACTGCGGAATTTTTGATGTCAAAACCTGTGCCGAGAGCAAATGTTATTACGTCAAAGCTTTTTGCTGCGCTTACAAATATAATCATTTTCAATGCTGTTACTTTCATTTCGTCTTTGTACTTTGTGGGATACTACAGCAAGGGTGAAAACATTAGCGGTGATGTGTTAAAATTGATGTTGGGGGTATTTGCACTGCAGCTTATATATGTTTCATTGGGATTGTATTTTTCAGGTTTTTTAAAAAACCCTAGATTGTCTTCGCCTATTACTATAGGTGTGATGCTGGCAACGTATATTTTATCTCTTGCCATAGATATATACAGTCATCTTTCTCGCTTAAAGTACCTTACGCCTTTTAAGTATTTTGACGCAAAGAATTTGATGAATGGAAAAGGATTTGAGATAATATACGTTGTAATATCTGCTTTGATTGTGGTATTTTGTATTGGCGGGACTTATGTTTTCTATCAAAAGAGGGATTTGAAAATATAGTTTTAGGAAGGGATCTTTTTGTACGAAAGCTTTGAAAATCTAAGCGATGAAAAGAGAAACAGGATAATTGAAGCAAGCCTAAGAGAGTTTTCCGAAAAAGGCTATATGAGGGCTTCTACAAATGAAATTGTCAAGAATGCTGGAATATCAAAAGGCCTTCTTTTCCACTACTTTAAGAGCAAAAAGAATTTATTTTTGTATCTTTTTGATCGCATTGTAGATGAGTTTGTTGCTGCTTTTTATGAATTCATAGATGATTCGTCTTCAGATATATTTGACAGGCTCATGAGCTGGACAATGGTTAAATTCAGATTGTATTACAGAAAGCCCTTGGAGTACAGATTTTTGACAGTATCTATTTATGATTCGCCAGAAGAAATAAAAGATGACATATTGAAAAGATATGAGAGAATAAGCAGTGAAGTCATGAAGAAATTTATGGAAAATTTAGATTTGTCGCGATTTCGAAAAGATGTAGATATTAATAGGTCCTTAAGCTTTATCATGACTTCTATTGAAGCGATTGGCAACAATTATATAAAGATGTATAATCACGACATTGACAGACTTATTGCAGATAAAGATAAAATCATTGATGATTTAAAAAGTTGCATAAACATGCTTAAGTATGGTATATATGATAAGTGAGTAAATAAAATTGGGTGTTTAATACACCTGATTTTTTTGCCTTTAAATAGGTACTGGATTTTTTCTTCAAAAGTGATACTATTAAGACGTACGGAATTATGAGAAAAGGAAGTGCTTAATTATGAGTTTACATGATGACATAATGAATTTCGTCAGTAATGCTGGTGGAGACATAGGTGTTTCTGTAAAAAATCTGAAGACTGGAGAAATGATAGGCGTAAATGAAGAAATGATGTTTCCATCTGCCAGCACGATAAAAATACTTATCATGGCACAGATATATAAGATGGCTAAAGAAGGGTACATAAGACTGACTGACAATATCGTTTTATCTGACTTTATGAAAACTGCAGGCAGCGGGGTTTTGTACCAGTTAAATAGCAAGCACAAATTCACTATAGAAGAACTTATAACATTGATGATCATTATAAGTGACAACACTGCCGCAAATGTTTTGATCGATATAGCAGATATGAAAAACATAAATAAGATGGCAGAGGATTTAGGTTTGTTTCATACTAAAATCCAGAGAAAGATGATGGATTTTGAAGCTATAAAATCTGGGAAAGACAATTATACATGTCCAAAGGATATGACACGCCTTTTAGAGCAGATGTACTCTGGAAAAGTTGTAGATGAGGAGTACAGCATCAAGATGATAGAAATCTTAAAGAAGCAGCAAGATTTAGGCAGGCTTGATATGTACTTGCCAGATGATGTATTGATTGCTCATAAGCCTGGGGAACTTAAGTCATTAGAGCATGATGTAGGGATAGTGTTTTTAAAAGATTGTGACTACATAATAAGCGTGATGACAAACAACATGAATACGAATCTTGATGGGAAAATGGCCATAGGGAAAATATCAAAGATGGTTTACGACGAATACGTAAATGCATAAAAGCAGCAAGACTTGCTGCTATTTTTATTGCATCAACCAATTTGTGAGGTTAGTTTGCCATCAGCACCACGTCTGATTCTTCTATAGCTGCACCAGTGCCGATTCTTCCCATTGCAATTCCGATGTCTGCTCTTGTTAAAGCGGGAACATTATCCCATCTCCAACAAAAGCTACTTTGCCTTTTAAATCAGTATTGCTGCACAGCTTCTCAAAACATATTCTATCTATCTTTTTTTATAGTATATTCCATTTTTGCTGTAAACAAGATGCTGTGCTATAATATATTTTAGTAATTCAGTTATGAGGGATAAAAAATGATGCGCAAGATAATCCATGTTGATATGGATGCTTTTTTTGCCTCTATTGAGCAACATGACAATCCAAAACTTAGAGGAAAACCTGTCATAGTAGGTGGGCTATCTGGTAGAGGTGTTGTATCTACATGCTCTTATGAAGCGAGAAAATATGGTGTTCATTCAGCTATGCCTATGTACATGGCGAAGACTTTATGTCCACACGGTATTTTTTTGCCAGTAAGATTTCAGCGGTACAGAGAGGTGTCTGAAAAAGTATTTGATATTTTATATGAAGTTACTGATATTGTGGAGCCGCTGTCGATTGATGAAGCATACCTGGATGTGACTGATATCGACAAAAATCCAGAAGATATTGCCAAGGAAATAAAAGAGAAAGTGCACATGGTGACAGGGCTTACTGTGTCTGCAGGCGTTTCATACAACAAATTTCTTGCCAAGATTGCGTCGGATTGGAATAAACCTGATGGACTCATGATCATAACTGAAGATATGGTGCCTGATATATTGAGGCCTTTAAGCGTGTCGAAAGTTTACGGTATTGGGAAAAAATCTTCTGAAAGGCTTAAAAAAATAGGCGTAGAGAAAGTGGATGATTTGCTAAAATTAAGCCAAGATGAGCTTACGAATATATTTGGGAAGTACGGCAAAGAGATATACGACAGGATAAGAGGAATTGATTCAAGACCTGTTGAAACGTACAGGGAAACGAAATCAATAGGGAAAGAGACGACGCTAAAAAAAGACACCAGCGATGCAGACTTGCTTTTAAAGTATTTAAGAGGATTTGCTGACATAGTATCATCAGAGCTTAAGGGTGAGAGACTTTACTGCAGGACTGTAACTGTAAAGATAAAGACCTCAAATTTCACACTTCATACAAGAAGCCGCACATTAAATGAATACATAGATTCGTCAGATGATATTTATTCTGTTGCCGAGGCCATATTTAAAGAGGCTAAAATGACGCAGCCTGTAAGGCTTATAGGGCTTTCTGTGTCAAACTTAAGTGCAACAAAGATAAAGCAGTTGTCACTTTTTGATTTGGATGTCAAGAGAAATTTAAAGATCGACAAGATATTATATGATGTGAATAAAAAACTTGGAGGACATTTTGTAAAAAGAGGAAGCGATATATAGGGGGGTCAAAATGGAGAAAGCTGAACAGCGATTTAGTCTTCAGAAGGAAATATTAGAGCTGGCATGGCCTTCTATAACTGAACAAATGCTTATAATGATGGTCGGTATGGTGTCAACCATATTTGTGGGCCACATAAGCACAGCTGCTATAGCGGCAGTAGGCATGATAAATACTTTGGTGTTTTTCTTTCAATCTATCTTTGCAGGGCTGTCAACAGGGTGCACGGTAATCGTTGCAAGGCTAATAGGAGAAAATGACGATGACAATGCAAAGCTTGCTGTAATGCAGGCGCTTGTAATGTGCATAATCATTTTTATTTTGTTTACCGTTTTCGGATATATCTTTGCTGTCCCGCTGATAAAATTGTTTTTTGGTTCTGTAGCAAAAGATGTATTTGAGCTGGGGCTTATGTATTACAAGATCATTCTTTTGGGCATGCCATTTGTGATAATAGATATTGTATTAGGCGGTGCACTAAGGGGTGCAGGTGATACAAGGACGCCCATGTACATTACGGCTACCATAAACTTGATAAGCCTCATCTTAAACTCTCTTACGGTGTTTGGCGTAAATATCGGCGGACACCAGCTTATACCTGCTTTTGGAGTAAAAGGTTCTGCTATGTCTGTCACTATAGCCAGGGTTATAGGTGGTTTTATACAGCTTTATGTTCTTTACTTTGGAAAGAGAAGGATCAATTTAAGCATAAAAGACGGAGTGAAGCTTAATTTTCCTATGATGTTGAGGATTGTGAAGGTTGGCGTCCCTGCGTCCTTAGAGCAGCTTATAATGCAAGGCGGATTTTTAATAATGCAGGTTATAGTTTCTACAATGGGTACTGCGTCTATTGCAGTGTACCAAATAGGCATGAATGCCAATGGCCTTGCATTTATGCCTATATTCGGATTTCAACTGGCAGCTACTTCTTTGGTTGGAAGAAGCTTGGGGGCTAGAAAGATGATGCTGGCGGAGACGTACGGGAAACTGTCAAATAAAATAGCGGTGCGGATAATAACAGTCATAGGAGTCATCATGTTTATATTTGCACGTCAACTTGCCGCACTTTATTCTACAGATCCTGAAGTCATAAGGATGGGTGCTGTAGTCATAAGGATATTTGCTGCAATCGAACCGATGTTGGCTATAATGAATGTATTGTCTGGCGTTTTAAGAGCAGCGGGAGATCTGGTGTATATAGTTGTGACGGCATTTATAGGGCTTTGGCTTTTTAGGATTGCCATAGGATACGCTTTAGGCAAGTGGATGGGCATGGGCATATATGGCATATGGATAGGAATATGCTTTGACTTTGTTGTTCGTTCTTTCATGTACACATACAGATTCAAGCAGGGAAAGTGGAAATACCTCATGGTATAAATAATGATGTTGCAATTTTGATAAAATAAATTTATTATAAAAGTATAAGTAAGCTGGGAGTTGATTTTGTGGATATATTTATTGAAAAACTTGTAAAAAAACAAAAGACATCTAAGGACATGCTGAAAGCTATAGGACTTATTTTAGCTTCATTGGTAATTGTTTTTTTCATAGTACCTCTTATACCTTTTGTGAAGGGATTTCTCATCTTTTTTATCGTTGCAATACCTTTTTTTGCCTACTACGTTATTAAATCGCAAAACGTTGAATACGAGTACGCATATACCAACGGTGAGCTGGATGTAGATAGGATAGTAGCTGAAAGCAGAAGGAAAAGACTTTTAAGTGTTGACTGCAAAGACTTTGAAATCGTAGCAAAGGTGTCAAGCGACAAGTATTCAGATGAGTACAGAAAGATACCAAACAAGGTGGAAGCGGTAAGTTCAATGACATCACCTGATGTGTACTTCGCTGTCTTTGAAAATGCCGGCAAAAGGACTATTCTCTACTTTGAACCTAATGATAAGATGATAGAAGCCATGTGGAAGTACATACCAAGGAAGTTCTTTAAATAAACTGGAGGAATGCAAATGCCCATAAATGTAGTATTGGTTGAGCCGGAGATACCGCAAAATACAGGTAATATAGCAAGGACTTGTGTCCTTACAGGATCTAAGCTTCACTTAGTAAAACCGCTTGGTTTTTCTTTAAGTGAGAAGTATTTAAAAAGATCTGGACTTGACTATTGGCCATACCTTGACTTAAAGGTGTACGAAAACTTAGAGGAATTTTTAGAGTCTACGAAAGGCTGTAAATATTATTTAGCTACCACAAAAGGCAAACACTTTTATCACGAAGTAAAGTACGAAGATGAGTCTTACATCCTTTTCGGGAAAGAATCAGCAGGCCTTCCTCAGTGGCTTAGAGAGAAGTACGAAGATGATTGCATAAGGATACCTATGAACGAGGTAAAGGCGGAAAGATCTTTAAATTTGTCAAATTCTGTGGCAATTGTAGTCTATGAAGCTTTAAAACAATTGGGTTTTCCTAATATGTATTGATATAAAGTGCAGCTAAAATCAGTTTTTCTTTGGTAAGTGCTCGCAAAATACTAAAAGAAATGTTTTAGCTGCTATTTATTTTTTATGCTTTTCATTTATGGATAATAGAATTATCACTTGCGAATTCAAGTTTGTCATGATATTCCTGCTACTATTAGTAGAGTAGAAATGTTTTTAGCTCTAAATTGAGAAATACTAATATATGCCGATTTCACTTGCAACAATCGTATAGGAAAAAGCTTAAAAAGATATTCGATTGTAGGTATTTAAAGTCATTGTAAAAGTTTGTTGTTAATTACTGTTTGTTGCGGTATACTCATAATAGGAGATACCAATTACAAGGTGGTGCTATAATGGATGATAATAAATTGATATACGCAATTGAAGAAAGAATAGGACAGCCTGATTTATTTACTGGAAGAAAGGAGGAGCTGTCTTATTTTGAAAGATGGGCAGACGAAATACCTGTGAAATTATCAAGATCAACAGCACTGCTATCAAGAAGAAAAAAAGGGAAAACAGCGCTTGTGGAAAGGCTTTACAATATTATATACACAAAAAATGGTCCTTTAGTGCCGTTTTACTTCGAAGTAAAAGAAGGCAGCAAATGGATCGTTGACTTTGCTTTAAACTTTTATGCGTCTTTCATATCACAATATCTGGGTTTTAAACTAAGAGATGTAAACTTATGCCGTACAATAAAAAGCCTTGATGAATTAAATGAAATCGCATCGAAAAATGGATATAAAGCTGTTTCTGATAACATAAAACTATTTAAAGATGCATTAAAAGATAAAGACATGGTTGATACGATTTGGAATAATGCTCAATCGGCACCGCATAGAATCGCAAGCGTGACAGGTGATTACATAGTTCAAATAATCGATGAATTTCAGTTTATTAATAGCGAAATATACTGGGATATGGGAAGAACAAGAGTAGCTAATGACCTTGCAGGATCATATTTATCATTGGCAGAATCAAAAGTAGCGCCAATGCTTGTAACAGGAAGCTGGGTAAGCTGGCTTAAGAACATAATAAGAGGTCAATTGCCAGGAAGATTTATAGAAACAGAGCTTAATAATTTAAAAGAGGAAGAAGGACTTGAAGCAATATACAATTACAGCATAATAACAGGGGTTCCTGTGTCAGACGATGTAGCTCTATATCTAAACAAATTAGTAAATTCAGATCCATTTTATATAAGTGCTATAATACGAAGCATATACAAAGATAAAGATTTAACTACTGTTGATGGACTTATTAAAACACTTGATTTTGAATTAAGGCGTGGCAGCATATACGGAACATGGATGGAGTATATAAGCCGCACATTAAGCACAGTAAATGATAAAAATGCCAAAAAAATAGTCCTGTTTTTATCAAAAAATAGAGAAAAAGAGTGGACGCGGCAGGAGATAATAGCTAAGTGTAATTTACCGTACGATGACAGGGAAGCCGAGAACAAACTACAAATGCTATTAAAGGGAGATCTCATAAGTGAAGGAAGCACAAGCATAAGGTATAAAGGAATGACAGATGACATATTTTATAAAGTTTTTAGATACAAATACGAGGAAGAAATAGATAATTTTCCGCTAGAGAAAATATTAGATGAAGAACGGGAAAAGCAGCTTATGGAGATAGAGTCATTGCAAAAAGAGATAAAGAGCTTAAAAGGCAGGGAAAAATATTATAAAGGGCATATATTAGAATACGTATTGATGAAGTACCTAAAATTTGAACAATATAAAAAAGAAAATGTAATGCTCAAGGACAAAGTATATAATCCGGTACAAGGAGCTGAATTTGCAAGATATCAAGAAGTAAAGCCATACAAGGTTATGTTGGAAGGCGGGCGAGAACACGAAGTAGATATTTGGGCAAAAAGCTATGAAGAAGGAAAAGACCTTTTCATAGAGGTAAAAAGCTGGGAGAGGTCTATTAGCAAAAGTGATACTGAGAAGTTTGTAAAAACGGTAGAAGATATGAAGACTTTAGGCATAAAAGGTTACTTTATATATTATTCGCTTAATGGTTTTGAAGATGATGCAAAAAAATATCTTAATGAAAATGGAATAATGTATGCCGATAAAAAAAGCTGGGCTATCGTATGATAATCCAGCTTTAGTCTTAGCCTTTTAAAGCCAAAAGAATTTTATTTACTTCTTTTGAAACTTTGTCAAATTCTTCAGGCGTAAGTGACTGCCCGCCGTCTGAAAGTGCCATGTCTGGATGTGGGTGCACTTCTATGATAAGTCCGTCTGCGCCTACTGCTACAGCAGCCCTTGATAGTGGCGCTATAAGGTCACGCCTGCCTGTGCCGTGGCTTGGATCCACTATTACAGGAAGGTGGGATAAATTTTTTACTGCAGCGACAGCATTTAAATCAAGAGTATTTCTGGTGTACGTCTCAAATGTGCGTATGCCTCTTTCGCAAAGTATGACATTTGGATTTCCTTCTTTCATGATGTATTCCGCTGCATTAAGCCATTCTTCTATAGTTGACGATAAGCCCCGTTTCAATAGAACTGGCATGTTTGACTTGCCTATCTCTTTTAGAAGCTCGAAATTCTGCATGTTTCTTGAACCAACTTGCAGTATATCTGCGTATTGCGATACTTTCTCTATGTGAGAGCTGCTGACGATCTCTGTGATAGTGACCATGCCTGTTTCCCGTCCGACAGCATTTAGTATCTTAAGTCCTTCCTCTTCTAATCCTTGGAAAGAATATGGTGATGATCTTGGCTTGTATGCACCACCTCTTAAGACTTTTGCACCAGATTTCTTGACTGCTTTGGCAGCTTCAAGCATTTGCTCATAGCTTTCTACAGCACATGGTCCTGCCATCATGACAAAACTGCCTCCGCCGATGTCTACATCTTTGACTTTTACCACAGTGCTGTCAGGCTTTGCAGACCTTGATACAAGCTTATACGGAGAAGAAATCCTGACGACGTCGTACACGCCTTCCATCGAGGATATAGGCTTATCTTCAAGTATTTCCACATTTCCGATGACGCCGATTATGGACCTTTCAGCACCATTTACTACATGTGTTGATAGATTGAATTTATTTACGTATTCGCAGACGGTTTTTATATTTTCTTCTGTGGCGTTTTCTTTCATTATAATGACCATCAAATCAACCCCTTTTAACATATTATCTTATAAAAAAAATCTCTCATCCCAAAGGACGGAGATTTTCCGCGGTACCACCTTTATTAACCATGAAAGGTTCACTCTAAGAGTACAATCATACTCCCTTCTTTTTAACGGTAGAAGACTCCGGCATCACCTACTTTAGTTTCAGATCGCAACTTAAGAGGGAACTTCAATATGCTTAAGATATCCGGCTTCCACCATCCCGGACTCTCTATAATCCTCTGCATACCTACTTTCCTCTTTCATCGTCTTTCACTCAAATTATTGTAATAATAATACAACAAAAATATCTATGTGTCAATAAAATTTTTTACTTTAAACTGCTAAAACATTTTTACACGTGTTGTATATTATGCTAAAATATCTATAAAAGATAAAAAAGGAGCGGTGAATATGAGAATTGTGAGAATAGACGATGAAGGAAAGAAGTATGGAGTAGTAGATGGTGAAAATATTTTTACAATAGATGGAGGTTTGATGAAAAGTTTAAAGATTGACGACGTGAAGCTTTTGCCGCCATGCGAGATGACAAAGGCTGTATGCGTTGGTTTAAATTATGGAGACCACATTGAGGAGATGGGAGACAAGCGCCCTGATGAGCCTACATTGTTTATAAAACCTGCTACTGCAGTGATAGGACCTGATGATTACATAGTAATTCCTAAAATGTCAGAGAGGGTTGACTATGAAGGAGAATTAGCTGTCGTTATAAAAAAGACAGCAAAGGATGTTTCAGAAGGTGATGCATTAGATTACGTTCTTGGATATACGATTGCAAATGATGTCACAGCCAGAGATCTGCAGTCAAAAGACGGGCAATGGACGAGGGCAAAATCATTTGACACGTTTTTGCCTATAGGACCATGGATTGAGACAGATTTAGATCCATCAAACTTAGAGATAAAAACATACGTAAATGGTGTATTAAAGCAGCACAGCAACACAAAGCACCTTATATTTAATGTACCTAAGCTTGTATCATTCATATCACATGTGATGACGTTAAATCCTGGCGATGTAATACTTACAGGGACTCCATCTGGAGTAGGGCCGATAAAGCCGGGTGATGTGGTCACAATTGAAATTGAAGGAATAGGTAAGCTTATAAATAAAGTCAAGTAAAGGGGATACACATGAAATTTTATTTTTGCGGTGGAGCAAGCGAAGTAGGTGCATCGTGCTATTTGGTAAATATAGATGGGAAAAATATTTTATTAGATTGTGGAATAAGGATGGCATCAGGTAAGGACAATCTTCCTGATTTTCAGCTTATTCAGGAAAATGGCGGAGTAGATGTGATATTGATAAGCCATGCTCATATGGATCACATTGGCGCATTGCCTATATTATCAAGGATCTACCCTGATGCCAAGATATACATGACACATGCTGCAAAAGATTTGACAAGGGTACTCTTGTACGACAGCTTAAAGATAATGGAAAGAGAAGCGGAGATACCCGCTTATGCCGAGATACATGTAAAGGAAATGCTAAACAGGATAATATGCCATACACCGGGTCATACATTTTCACCTTTTTTAGATTCTGATTTAAAGGTGACTTTCTACAGCGCTGGACATATAGCAGGTGCAGCATCAACATACATAGTTGGAAATGAGGGAAGCTTTTTTTACTCAGGTGACTTCTCAAGATTTAGGCAAAATACGATAGAGGGTGCGTCAATACCAAAATTAAGACCTGATGTAGCTTTCTTTGAATCTACGTATGGCGATAAGCTTCATGCAAATAGAGAATTAGAAGAATCAAGGCTTGTTGAGAAGATAGGATATGTAATTAAAAATGGTGGAAAAGTGTTGATACCTGCTTTTGCACTGGGGAGAGCGCAGGAAATAATACTCATACTTAAAAAAGCCATAAATAAAGGAATGATAGAAACAAAAGTGTACGTTGATGGCATGGTGAAAGACATATGCAGGATTTATAAATTAAATCCAAACTACCTAAGGGAAAGCTTAGCTAAGAAGATTTTTAAAGGCGGAGAAATATTTTTTGATGACAATATAATGCCAGTTGACAAATCAGAAATGAGGGAAGAAATCATAAAAGAGCCATGCGTGATAGTATCAAGTTCAGGAATGCTTACAGGCGGTCCCAGCCAGTGGTATGCTGAAAAACTGGCAGGAGATGAAAAAAATCTGATAGCTATAACAGGGTATCAAGACGAGGAGTCACCTGGAAGAAAGCTTTTGGAGCTTACGGATGAAAAAGACGATGATAAAAAGCTTAAATTGGCGGATAAAGAAATACCAATAAAATGTGCAGTTGACAAGTTTGGACTTTCAGCACATGCTGACATGAGCGAGATACTGTCACTTGCCAATATCCTTCATCCTAAAAAGGTATTTTTGATCCATGGCGATCCAGACACGATAAATTTTTTAGGTAAAGAGATACAGAAGGATATAAATACAGATGTATACGTGCCACAGAATGGTGATGTGTACGATATTGATATACAAAATCCGCGAAAGCAGCTTAAAAGAGAACCATATCCTTCAATGAACATGGGAGAAACTTTAAACGAAGGCAATATAGAAAAGCTTTGGAGATTTGTGTTGGATGAAATCGGTACAGATGCTGCATTATCTGTAGAAGATATAGCTGAAATCTGGGGCTGTGTGGAAGATACTGATGCTTTAAAAGATTTACTAAATAACTCAGTGTACTTTCAGCCTGACAAAAGGAGAATGTTTTTGTATCACCCTGTATCAGAAGAAGAACTGAAGTCAGAAGAAGATGAAGGCCCTATGGAAGTGAACAAGATGCTTTCATTAGTTGATGAATACTTTAGTAGAGAGTCAGGACTATACAAAAAGGGTGCCAGATTTGATGAGAAGATAGCTATTTTGTACTTTGATTTTCCAGATGTAGCTAAAAATAAGTATTCAGATTTATTTAAAGAATTTGAGGAGAGGACAGGATGGACAGTTGAATTAAACGAGAATATAAACACATCAGCCATAAATGACGTTATATATAAGCTTATGCCAAATGTTACTATTAACAAAGTTTCTTATAAAGCGGCCGACAAATTAGTATCTGTAAAGATCGACGGAGAAATTGGAAATATTGAGGAAGTAAAAGATAAATTTTACAATGAGACGGGACTTAAGCTTAACGTTAATGGGCAAGACGTGCCAGTTGATACAATTGCTGTTGTTGATACAGGTTCTGACAAACTGGAGCAGAATGAAGCACTTAAGATCATAGATGAGGCATTTAAGGATTTGCCACATAAGCCCTATAAAAAGAGCATAAAGACATTAAATGGCGTAAGATATATTGAGCTATCATTTATATCTAAAGCAGTCGGTGAAAGGTATACAGAAAAAATAGACGAGCTTATAAAGAGGACTGGTTGGCCGATCTTAGTAGGAAATGGATGCAATCAGATAGAAGTCATAAATATTGCAAAGAGAGTATTTGGAGAAATGGGAGTTAAGCTCAAGAAAAATCCAAGCGTGTATTTAGACGACATGACGATTGGCATATCAATAGATGGCGATGTCACAGATGAAATCATCAAAAAAATAAATGACACATTGTACGATATGACAGGATTAAGGCTTAGGTAAATATAAATTGTAAAGGAAGGTTTGCGATGGGATATAAGGATGTTTCATTAAAATACGGGAAAGGTGCGGTAGACATAAGAATAGATGAAAATATGTGTACAGTGCTTTATCCTGAGGATTTGCCTGGCGTTGAAGACCCTATGGCGGAAGTATTAAGATCGCTTGTAAACCCGATTGGTAAAGCGCCTTTATCGGATTTGGTTAAAGGCAAGAAAGATGTCGTCATACTTGCCAGTGATATAACACGACCATCTCCATCTCACATTTTGATACCGCCTATAATTGATGAATTAAACAAGGCAGGCATAAGCGATGACAGCATAAAAATCGTTTTTGGGCTTGGATACCACAGGAAACATACAGATGATGAAAAGAGGACACTTGTTGGTGAAGCAGTGTTTAATAGGATAAAGTGCATCGACCATGATATAAATGACTGCGTGTACGTTGGCACTACAAAAAGAGGTACGCCTGTAGAAATCTTTCGTGAAGTGTACAATGCAGATTTCATCATAGCTACAGGCAACTTAGAGCTTCACTATAAAGCAGGGTACAGCGGCGGACATAAAGCGCTGCTTCCAGGTGTTTGCAGCAAAAATACAATAGAAAAAAACCACGTCCTCATGTTTTCAGAAGGAGCGATGCCAGGCAAAATTGATGGAAATCCAATGAGAGAGGATATCGAAGAAGGAGGCAAGCTGGCAGGTGTAGATTTCATAGTCAATGCAGTCTTAAATAGCCACAAGGAGATAGTGAAAGTGGTATCAGGGGATCCCGTAAAAGCTCACAGAGAAGGCGCTAAATACATCGATAAGATGTACAAAAGAGTTATACCAGAAAAAGCCGATATTGTCGTAGCATCTTGCGGAGGATACCCAAAAGACATTAACCTTTATCAAGCTCAAAAAGGGCTTGACAACGCCCAATATTCTGTAAAAGACGGCGGTACTATAATATTAGTGGCGGAATGCAGAGAAGGGCTTGGAGAGAAGCTTTTTTCAGACTGGATGGTAAACTCATCATCTGTAGATGAGCCATTGAAATGGATAAAAGAAGAATTTAGGCTTGGAGCACATAAAGCCGCTGTAATCTGCGAAGTATTAAAAAGGGCTGATATCTACCTCATATCATCTTTTGACCGCAGTTTCACTGAAAAGATATTCTTTAAATACGCAAAGACTCCGCAGGATGCACTTGATGAAGCTATTAAAAAATATCACGATCCCAAGGTACTTGTTCTTCCATACGCAAATTCTACGTTGCCATATGTGGAGAATTGATAATAATGTCATGTGTATCATGATGAATGGTGGTGATGACGATGAATATTAACGACGAACAAGTCAATGTAATAAAGAATTTTCTTATAAATAAAGTAAAGCCGTATGTAATATATCTGTTTGGTTCGGCTGTAAATGGCATCTTTAGAAGCGATAGTGATATTGATATCGCATATTTAAGTTGAAATAATTGATAAAATATTAAAAAGGGGACGGATTTACAATGAGTGATGTTGTAATTAATAAAACGGAAATTATGCATTCCTTAAAATAGCAGAGATGCATATGCAAAGGTGGTCTTTAAAACCGCCTTATTTTTATGCAAAAAATCGATGTTTTTATCATGCTTTTATTTATTTTCTATTGTGTTATTTGATAATATGTTGTTTATTGTTGATTTTTAGTATATTTAGTGTGTACAAAAACTGGTTTTCTATAGCTGCATATGGTATAATAAATATAAGATGAAGAGGAATGGAAGGAAGAAAAATGGCGCAAAAATACGATATAACGATGAAAAATATTTTTTCTGATATGGCAGATGACATAATGAGTTATTTTTTAGGACTACAATACACAAAGATTGATGAACTTAATATAGAATTTGCAAGAGTAGAACGAAGAGACAGCGACATGATATTCAAATGTACCACAGACAAAGGAAATGTCGCTGTACACATAGAATTTCAATCAGAAAATGACGAAAAGATGCCTTACAGGATGCTGAGATATTCCCTGGAGATAATGGAAAAGCATAATCTCTTACCATATCAGATAGTCGTTTATATAGGCAAAGACAATGTAAAAATGAAAAATAGCTTAAATTATAACTTTGGAGAACAAAATACATTAAACTATAAATACAGGATAATAAATGTCAGTGACATAAAATATACTGATGTTGTAGGAACAGACTATTATGACTTGTATTCGCTTCTACCATTGATGGATCAAAATAGAAGGAAAGAAGAAGGAGAAAAATATCTAGAAAGATGTGTTGAAGCTATAAAAGATATTCCATTAGACATAAACAAAAAGAAAGACATAGTTTTTAAGGCAGAAATATTATCGGGCATAATTTATAAAAAAGAAGTTATTGAGAGAGTTTTTTCGGAGGTGATAAGGATGTTTAGGATTGAAGAATCTGAAACGTACAAAATGATAATCGAAAAAGGTATGCAAAAAGGTATTGAGAAGGGAATCGAAAAAGGTATAGAAAAAGGTATAGAAAAAGGGGCACAACAAGAAAAAATTTCAATAGCAAGAAAATTATTAAAGGAAGGTATGGACGTTGATAAAGTAGCAGACATCACTGAGCTTAGCAAAGATGAGGTAAAAAAATTAATTCAGCATTAAAAAAGTTAATAAGCTGTGGTATATGCAAAGGTGGTTTTTAAATCCGCCTTATTTTTATGCAAAAAATCGATGTTTTTATCATGCTTTTATTTATTTTCTATTGTGTTATTTGACAATATGTTGTTTATTGTTGACTTTTAGTATATAATTTAATTAAAATTTAAAAACTGGAGGAAAGTGTATGCTTGCAATAGAACGAAGGAAGAGGATAATGAGGCTTATACAGGAAAACCAAAGCGTTTTAGTGCCGGAGCTGAGTAAGCTGTTTAATGTGACAGAGGAGACAATAAGGAGGGACTTGGAGAAACTTGAAGCAGAAGGACTTTTAAAGAGGACTTATGGTGGAGCGGTTATAAATGAAAATTCAAGTGCGGATATTCCCCTAAATATAAGGGAAATAACGAATATAGAAAGCAAACAGGCCATAAGTATGAAAGTTGCTGAATACATTGAAGATGGTGACACTCTCTTGCTTGATTCAAGCTCTACAGTTCTTCAGGTAGCAAAGCAGATAAAATTTAAGAAAAAGCTTACTGTCATAACAAATTCGGAAAAGATAATATTAGAGTTGGCAAATGCGAAAGACTGCAAAGTAATCTCAACAGGAGGAGTATTAAAACAGAATTCCATGTCGTTGATCGGAAATTTTGCGGAAGATATGATAAAAAATTTCTGTGTAGATAAAGCCATAATATCATCAAAAGGATTTGATATGACAAATGGTATTACGGAGTCGAACGAAATGGAAGCTGAAATAAAAAAAGCCATGGCCAACTCGGCAGAAAAGGTATTTTTGCTTCTTGATCACAACAAATTTGACAAGTCATCGTTTGTCAAGATGTTTGACTTAGATAAAATTGATTATCTATTTACCGATAGAAAGCTGTCTTTAGAATGGGAAGAATTCTTGAAAAAACACAATATTGATTTAATCTATTGTTAGTTGTATCTCACATTTTGTGAGATATTTTTTTTAAATGAAATTTTATAATTGACATTTCACGAATTCGTGATATAATAAAGATAAACAAAATAAAACAGACATAAATCAAAATAAATTCAATAAAAATTAACTTTATTTAAAGGAGGGCAAAAAGTGTATTCTGAATATGAGGTAAAAAAACAGATTTGCGAAATAGGAAAAAGGATTTACATGAATGGATTTGTGGCAGCGAATGATGGAAATATCACTGTAAGAATCGGTGAAAATGAAATAATTACAACACCGACCGGTGTAAGTAAAGGTTTCATGACTCCAGACATGCTATTGAATATTAATTTAAACGGCGAAGTATTAAAATCATCAGGAGATTATAAACCGTCTACAGAAATAAAAATGCATCTTAGAGTTTACAGAGAAAGACCGGATGTTAAGTCGGTTATACATGCACATCCGCCGTTTGGCACAGGGTTTGCGATTGTCGGCATTCCACTTACAAAGCCGATAATGCCTGAAGCTGTCATATCTTTAGGGTGCGTGCCGATAGCTGAGTATGGAACACCATCCACTGAAGAGTTGCCAGATGCAGTTTCTAAATATTTACAAAATTACGATGCGCTGCTTTTAGAAAATCACGGTGCGTTGACGTACGGTCCTGACTTGATCAGTGCATATTACAAGATGGAATCACTTGAATTTTACGCAAAGTTGACATTTATTTCTACACTTCTAGGTGGTCCAAAAGAGTTATCAGATAGCCAAGTAGAAAAGCTTTATGAGATCAGAAGAAAGTTTGGTCTAAAAGGAAGACATCCAGGCGATTTGTGTAGCACATTGGGATGCAGCACAAATTCTTCAAAATCGAATGATGACGGTGACATTTCTGAACTTGTGAATGTTATTACTAAGAAAGTATTAGAACAATTGAAATACAATTAAAAACACATTTCGAATAAAAAGAGGAATTCTCTATGAAACATTCTAAGCGATTTGAGGTTCTCAGCAAAAGACCTGTTAATCAGGATGGATTTATAAATGAATGGCCAGAGAAAGGCTTTATAGCAATATCTAGTCCCAATGATCCTAAGCCATCAATAAAGATTGAAAATGATAAGATAGTAGAGATGGATGGAAAAAGAAGAGAGGATTTTGACTTTATAGATATATTTATAGCTGATCACACTATTAACATAAGACAAGCTGAAAAATCAATGAAAATGAATTCACTTGATATAGCCAGAATGCTTGTTGATATAAATGTAGAAAGGAAGACCATCATAAAGATTGTGTCAGGGCTCACACCCGCTAAAATAATGGAAGTCGTAAATCATCTTAATGTCGTGGAAATGATGATGGCTATGCAGAAAATGCGAGCAAGAAAAATACCAGCTAATCAAGCACATATCACAAATCTTAAAGATAATCCTGTACAGATTGCAGCAGATGCTGCCGAATGTGCCTTAAGAGGCTTTAGGGAAGAAGAGACCACCGTCGGAGTCACAAAATATGCTCCTTTTAACGCAATAGCATTATTGATAGGATCTCAAGCATTAAAAAGAGGTGTGCTTACTCAGTGTGCTGTTGAAGAGGCGACGGAGCTTGAATTAGGCATGAGAGGATTTACTACGTACGCTGAGACTATATCTGTTTATGGTACTGAAAGTGTTTTTATAGATGGTGACGATACACCTTACTCGAAAGCTTTTCTCGCTTCTGCTTATGCGTCAAGAGGATTGAAAATGAGGTTTACATCTGGAACAGGTTCAGAAGTTCTTATGGGAAATGCAGAAGGTAAGTCAATGCTGTACCTGGAAATTAGATGTATCATGGTTACAAAGGGTGCAGGAGTACAGGGGCTTCAAAACGGTGCAATAAGCTGTATAGGCATAACCAGTTCAGTTCCTTCAGGTATAAGAGCAGTGCTGGCTGAAAACCTTATAGCATCTATGCTTGATTTAGAGGTAGCATCGGGTAATGATCAGACTTTTACACATTCAGACATAAGAAGGACAGCAAGGACTATGATGCAGTTTTTACCCGGTACGGACTTCATATTTTCAGGATACAGTGGAACACCTAATTACGACAACATGTTTGCTGGTTCTAATTTTGATGCAGAAGACTTTGACGATTACAACGTACTGCAAAGAGATTTGATGGTGGATGGAGGCTTAAAGCCTGTAAAAGAAGAGGATGTAATAGCAGTCAGGAGAAAAGCTGCTAAAGCTTTGCAAGACGTTTTTAGAGAGTTAAATCTTGGAGTAGTTACAGATGAAGAAGTAGAAGCAGCAGCATATGCCCATGGCAGTAAGGATATGCCTGAAAGAGATGTTTTGTCTGACCTTGAATCAATCGATGAAATGATGAAAAGAGGGATTACAGGCATTGACATTGTGAAAGCTTTATATAGATCTGGACATGAGGATATAGCAGGAAATATTTTAAATATGTTAAAACAGCGCATATCTGGAGACTATCTGCAGACATCAGCTATTCTTGACGAGGATTTTAATGTTATAAGCGCCATAAATTGTCCCAATGATTACTTAGGACCTGGGACAGGATATAGGATTGACAAAGATAGATGGGAAGAGATAAAGAATATTCCTTACACCATTAATCCTGACAATTTGTAAAGATGGTGAAAAAATGTACGTGGATGAAGATTTATTAGAAGAAATAACTAAACGTGTTATAGAAGAAATAAATAAGAAACATAAAACTGATGACCTGCCTTCGTATTTTATCGAAAATGGAGTTGCTCATAAGGGTAAGAATATAAAGGAAGTCGTTATAGGTATTGGGCCTGCATTTGGAAAGCATATAAAAAAGACTATAAATGGACTTGATCATAAAGATGTAATAAAAGAAATAATTGCAGGTATCGAAGAAGAAGGTATGGTTCCTAGGATTGTAAGAGTTCTAAAGACATCTGATGTTGCGTTTATAGGTAAAGAAGCTGCTTTGTTGAGTGGGTCAGGAATAGGTATAGGCTTACAGTCAAAAGGTACGACAGTGATTCATCAAAAAGATCTATATCCTTTAAGCAATCTAGAGCTATTTCCACAAGCTCCACTGTTAAATTTAGAATTATACAGGGAAATAGGCAAAAATGCAGCAAGATATGCCAAAGGCATGATGGTAAAACCTATATTAATTCAAAATGATTACATGGTAAGGCCTAAATATCAGGTGAAAGCTGCAATAATGCATATAAAAGAGACAGAAAGAATATTGAAAAATGCTCAATCAATTGAATTGGCGGTAGATTTGTAATGTAGGGATGATGAAGATGGACGAATATCCGTTGTCAAAAAGTGATTTTGATAAATTGGTGACAAAAACAGGTAAACATTTAAATGAAATAAATATTGAAAATGTAATGATGGGAAACGTAAAACCTGACGATATTAAGATTTCAAAAGAAGTACTTCTAATGCAAGGGAAAATTGCAGAAAAATACGGCAGACACCAGATGAAAGAGAATTTTACAAGGGCATCGGAGCTTACAGATGTTCCAGATGAAAAGATTCTGGAAATATATGAGAGCTTAAGGCCGTTTAGATCAACAAAGGAAGAGCTTATAAATCTTGCCTATGAATTAAGAGATAAATATAATGCCATTAACTGTGCTAACTTGATACTTGAGGCCGCGGAAGTATATGAAAAAAGAAACATTTTGAGAACTTAAAGGGGCTTTTCAGATGAAACTCATAGCAGGTGTTGATATTGGCAATTCTACAACAGAGGTATGTATAGCCGCTATTAAAGATGACAATACATTAGAATTTTTAAGCAGTTCCTTGACAGCAACGACAGGTGTAAAAGGCACTGTAGACAATGTGACAGGGGTTATTAATGGATTGACTGAGGCTTTAAAAAAAATTGATAAAAATATCAGTGATTTAAGCCTTATTAGAATAAATGAAGCTGCTCCAGTTGTCTGTGGTGCTGCTATGGAGACAATAACGGAAACTGTTATCACAGGCTCCACTATGATAGGTCATAATCCATCCACACCGGGAGGTGTCGGACTTGGAGTAGGAGAGATAATACATATAAAGGATTTACCTGATGCTGCGAAAAAAAAAAGTTACATTGTGGTGATACCTAAGGAAATTGGATATGAAGAAGCTTCAAGAATCATAAACATGTCATTTGAAAACGATATTGATGTAAAAGCTGCTATAGTTCAAAATGATGAAGCAGTTTTAATCAACAACAGACTAAAAAAGACTATACCAATTGTGGACGAAGTAAGACAGATAGAGAAGATTCCATTAGGAGTTGTAGCGGCTGTAGAGGTAGCACCGGAAGGCAAGTCCATAAGCACGCTATCAAATCCTTATGGTATCGCAACAATATTTGATCTTACTCCAGAAGAGACAAAGTACGTCATACCGATTTCGAAAAGTTTGATTGGGAAAAAGTCGGCAGTGGTTATAAAAACGCCAAAAGGACAAGTAAAAGAGAGGATAATTCCGGCGGGAAACCTCTTAATCATTGGTTCAACAATGTCATCAAAAGTAAGTGTTGATTCTGGAGCTGAAGCTATAATGGAATCAGTTGAGGAAGTTGGAACAATTGATGATGTAGAAGGCGAAAAAAATACAAATGTTGGAAACATGATAAAAAATCTAAAAAGCAAAATGTCAAGTATTACCGGTCAAAAAATAGACAAGGTAAAGATTAAAGACATTTTTGCGGTTGACACAACCGTTCCTGTTAAAGTAGAAGGTGGGCTTGCTGGTGAGACTTCAATGGAGAAAGCAGTTGTATTGGCAGCTATGGTAAAGACGAATGCGCTTCCTATGATAGAGATTGCAGAAAAGCTCCAAAGAGAATTGGGTGTATTTGTAAAAATAGCTGGAGTGGAAGCTGTGATGGCTGCATTAGGTGCATTGACAACGCCAGGTACAAAGTTACCACTTGCAATACTGGATATTGGTGGAGGCTCTACAGATGCAGCTGTGATTGATGAAAAAGGCATTGTAAAATCTATACACATGGCAGGTGCTGGAGAATTAGTCACAATGCTTATTGATTCAGAATTAGGATTAAATGATAGATATTTGTCAGAAGAAATAAAAAAGAACCCGATTGGAAAAGTTGAAAGTTTATTTCACATAAGAATGGAAAATAGGGAGATAAAGTTTTTTGCTAAACCCTTAAATCCTCGATTTTACGGAAGAATCGTGATTTTAAAAGAAAATGATATGATTCCTATATTTAAAGAAGATTTGACTATGGAAAAGATTATTTACGTACGAAGGCAAGCAAAATATAAAGTCTTTGTAAAAAATGCTTTCAGAGCTTTAACAAAAATTGCTCCGGGAAATAATTTAAGGCAAATACCAAATGTCGTATTAGTTGGAGGTTCTGCTTTGGATTTTGAAATTCCGGAGATGATTTTGACTGAGCTATCAAACTATAAAATCATAGCAGGTAGGGGAAATATAAGAAAAGTCGAAGGTCCAAGAAACGCTGTAGCAACAGGTCTCGTGATGTCTTATTTAGGGTGATTTTATGGAATTTATAATACCTCAAATTGTGATTTTTTCGAATACAGAAAACAGGGACTTAATAAATGAAGTTATAGCTGGCATCGAAGAAGAAGGTGCGTTATATAGATTAGCTGCCAATGAGTGCACTGATGTTGTGAAAATGGCTTATGATGCGGCAAAAGCATCTGTATTAGGTGTTGGAATAGGTATACAGGGAGATCTAATATGTCTACATTCTAAAAATTTAGAGATGATGGAACCTTTGATTCTTTCAAAAAAAGATAAAAATTTTAGCCCTAAGCTTATTGGATGCAATGCTGCAAGATATGTAAAAGGATTGCCGCTTAAATACATAGATTAGCAGGTGGTGTTATGAGTATTTATTCTAAAACTGGTGATGATGGTTACACGTCGCTATTAAATGGGGAAAGAGTTCCAAAAGACGATTTAAGAATAGAGACGTTAGGAAATTTGGATGAATTGACAAGTTATTTAGGTTTTGCAAAAGCTCAAATAGATGATGATTCCATAAAAAAAGAGATAGAAAATATTCAGATAAAGGTAAAAGTAATACTTTCAGAGATAGCAGATGGCAAAAGCGATAAATGGCATATATCAGAAAATGATGTCTTTGACATAGAAAGATTAATTGACGATTATCAAAACATGGTAAAGATTAAAAATGGTTTTGTAATACCTGGTAAAAACCAAATCTCAGCATTATTAGATGTTGTAAGGACTATAACGAGAAAAACTGAGAGAAGCTTAATCGAAGTCGACAAGAAATATTCTGTAAATATTAATTCGAAAGTTTACATCAATAGATTGTCTGACTATTTGTTTGTTTTAGCAAGGTATATGGAAATAAAAACGGAAATAGAAGAAAAAGTAAAAGACGCGATAAGAAAGCATTATGGAAAGAACAAAGGCGAAATAAAGCTAAATTTAGATATAGCAAAAAATTTGATGGCGAAGGTAGAAAAGAAGGCAGAAAGCATTAATCTACCGGTTGCTATTGCAATAGTCGACATGCATGGCAATTTGATAGCGGCTCATTTTATGGATGGTACACTTCTTGAAAGCATGAATCTAGCAATAAATAAAGCTTATACATCAGTAGCGCTTAAAATGCCGACGCATGAGTTGTCAAAACTTGCACAACCAGGGCAGCCTCTTTACGGAATAAATACAACTGACAGCAGAATCGTAGTGTTTGGAGGTGGTTGTCCTATAAAGTATCAAGGTGAAATTGTTGGAGGAATTGGAGTTAGCGGTGGTACAGTAGAGCAAGATGTGGAACTTTCTATTTATGGTGCAGATGTATTTGAGGAGGTTATATCATGAAAGTTAAAGAGGAAGATATTGAAGCGATTGTCAAAAAAGTCTTATCGGAATTTAATCTTGAAAAGACTACCAGTAAGTATGGGGATGTTGGAATATTTCAAGATATGAATGATGCTATTAGTGCTGCAAAAGATGCCCAGAAAAAATTGAGGAATATGCCCATGGAATCGAGAGAAAAGATTATACAGAATATAAGAAAAAAGATTATGGAGAACAAAAAAATACTTGCAGAAATGGGCGTTAGAGAAACTGGCATGGGGAGGGTAGAGCACAAAATAGTCAAACATGAACTCGTAGCACTTAAGACACCAGGTACAGAAGATATAACAACTACAGCATGGTCAGGTGATAAAGGACTGACATTAGTTGAAATGGGGCCGTTTGGTGTAATAGGTGCGATTACTCCTTCTACAAATCCAAGTGAAACTGTCCTTTGCAATAGTATTGGAATGATAGCAGCGGGCAATTCTGTCGTATTTAATCCACATCCAGGTGCGGTAAATGTATCTAATTACGCTGTCAAGTTAGTAAATGAAGCGGCTATGGAAGCTGGTGGACCTGAAAATTTAGTTGTATCTGTTGAAAAGCCAACACTTGAAACAGGAAATGTTATGTTCAAAAGTTCTGATGTTTCGTTATTAGTTGCAACTGGCGGACCTGGCGTAGTTACAGCAGTTCTTTCATCTGGTAAAAGAGCTATTGGTGCCGGAGCTGGAAATCCACCAGTTGTAGTTGATGAAACTGCAGATATCAAAAAGGCTGCAAAAGACATTATCGATGGTGCTACATTTGACAACAATTTACCTTGCATTGCTGAGAAAGAAGTAGTATCTGTAGATAAAATAACAGATGAGCTTATTTATTACATGCAAAAGAATGGATGCTACAAGATTGAAGGAAGAGAAATTGAAAAACTCATTGAGCTTGTATTAGATCACGAAGGTGGCAAAACAACATTAAATAGGAAATGGGTCGGCAAAGATGCCCATTTAATACTAAAAGCTATAGGTATAGATGCTGATGAGAGCGTAAGGTGCATAATTTTTGAGGCTGAAAAAGATAATCCGCTGGTGGTAGAAGAGCTAATGATGCCTATTTTAGGAATAGTAAGAGCTAAAAATGTTGATGAAGCTATAATGATTGCGACAGAATTAGAACACGGCAATAGGCATTCAGCACACATGCATTCAAAAAACATTGATAATTTAACAAAGTTTGGCAAAATCATCGACACCGCTATATTCGTAAAAAATGCGCCATCGTACGCCGCGTTAGGATATGGCGGTGAAGGTTACTGTACATTCACGATTGCAAGCAGAACAGGTGAAGGATTGACATCTGCAAGGACTTTTACCAAAAGCAGGAGATGTGTATTGGCAGATGGATTATCAATAAGATAGGAGAGGATAATATGGAAGTCAATCAGATAGACATTGAGGAAATAGTGAAAAAAATATTAAATGATTTGAAAAATGAGCCTAAAGAAAATATTAAAGAGAGCAATTCAACATTACCATCTACATGTAGAGCTGCTGTACTTACTGACGTTAAAAAAATAGAAGTAAAGGAATTTAACATCCCAGAAATAAATGATGATGAAATGCTTGTTAAAGTAGAAGGATGCGGTGTATGCGGTACTGATATTCATGAATACAAAGGAGATCCCTTTGGTCTTATACCATTGGTTTTAGGACATGAAGGAACAGGCGAGATAGTCAAACTGGGAAAAAACGTAAGACGTGACTCTGCAGGTAAGGAAATTAAAAAAGGAGATAAAATTGTTACATCTGTAGTTCCGTGCGGTGAATGCGATATATGCTTAAATCATCCAGATAAGACGAATTTATGTGAGAATTCAAAAATTTATGGTTTAATACCTGATGATAATTATCATTTAAATGGCTGGTTCTCAGAGTACATCGTCATAAGGAAAGGCTCAACATTTTATAAGGTCAATGACATGAATCTTAATTTGAGGCTTCTTGTAGAGCCGGCGGCAGTAGTCGTACATGCCGTAGAACGTGCAAAAACGACAGGACTTTTAAAATTCAACAGTAAAGTCCTTGTACAAGGTTGTGGTCCTATAGGATTACTGTTGCTTTCAGTTGTAAAGACACTTGGAGTAGAAAATATCATAGCTGTTGATGGTGATGAAAATAGACTAAATATGGCTAAAAGATTAGGTGCTACAGCACTCGTTAATTTTACGAAATACAGCAATATTGATGAACTTGTTGAAGCTGTTAAAAAGGCAAGCGATGGAATTGGCGCAGATTTCGCATTTCAATGTACAGGTGTTCCTTCTGCAGCGTCTAATATTTGGAAGTTTGTAAGACGGGGAGGTGGTTTGTGCGAAGTTGGGTTCTTTGTAAATAATGGTGATTGTAAGATAAATCCCCATTATGATATTTGCAACAAAGAAATAACAGCAGTTGGCTCATGGACTTACACTCCTCAAGATTATTTGACAACTTTTGATTTTCTCAAAAGAGCTAAAGAAATAGGACTTCCAATCGAAGAGTTGATAACACATAGATTTTCACTTGATAAAATGAATGAAGCTATGGAAATCAATATGAAGCAGGAAGGGATAAAAGTAGTGTATATAAATGACAGATTTTAGGTGATATGATGCAAGCTGTTGGATTAATCGAAGTATATGGATTGGTAGCGGCGTTTGTAGCAGCAGATGCTGCATGCAAAAAAGCTAATGTCGTAATAGAGTCTTTCGATAATAATAAGCCATTAAACGCTGAAGCATTGCCAGTTCCATTGATAATAGTTGTTAAACTTAGAGGAGATCTTGAGAATGTAAAAATAGCAGTTGATGCTGCAGTTGATGCAGCTAACAAAATATCTGGAGTAGTTTCCACAGATATAATAGCAAAACCAGAAGAAGACACCGAAAAGCTATTAAAGCTAAATTGTCTAAAATAAAAAATCGAGGAGGATTTTGATTATGGTACAAGAAGCATTGGGAATGGTAGAAACGAGAGGATTGGTAGCAGCAATAGAAGCGGCAGATGCAATGGTTAAGGCTGCAGATGTTACTTTGATAGGAACTGAGAAAATAGGATCAGGGCTAGTGACTGTCATGGTAAGAGGAGATGTCGGTGCAGTAAAAGCAGCGACAGAGGTTGGCGCAAATGCTGCTTCAAAATTAGGAGAGTTAGTAGCTGTTCATGTAATACCAAGGCCTCACACTGATGTTGAAAAGATATTGCCGACCATTAAATAATTTTGGCACATTTAGGAGTGCAATAAATGCATGCAATTGGACTTATTGAAGTAAATGGATTTGTTACAGCGGTAGAAACACTGGATGCCATGTTAAAAACAGCGAATGTAGAGTTTGTAACATGGGAGAAAAAACTTGGAGGCAGACTTGTGACGATCATTATTAAGGGAGATGTTTCAGCAGTTGAAGAGGCAATTTTAAATGGAAAGAATGAAGCTGATAAAATTACACGGACAGTAACATACGCGGTAATACCAAATCCACATCCAGAAACTATAAAGATGGTAAATATTAGTGCAGGAAAGCTATTTAAAATAGATGGTGGTGAAATAAATGAGTTCTGAAGAAAAGGACACAAATGTCAAAGATGTTAAAGGCGAAAAACAAAAAAATAATTTAGTAAAAGTATCAAATGAAATTAAGGAGGAAATGATTATGGAACAACAAGCATTGGGAATGGTAGAAACGAGAGGATTGGTTGCTGCAATCGAAGCGGCAGATTCAATGGTAAAAGCTGCTAATGTCACATTGATAGGCACTGAAAAAATAGGTTCAGGGCTTGTAACTGTTATGGTAAGAGGAGATGTTGGCGCAGTAAAGGCAGCGACAGAGACCGGCGCAAATGCTGCTAAAAAATTAGGCGAGTTAGTAGCTGTTCACGTAATACCGAGACCTCATGCAGATGTAGAAAAAATATTGCCTACAATAAAGTAGTGTGATAAAAGTGAACGATAAATTGATAGAAATCATATCAAAGACGATAGCGGATACGCTTAGTGAAAGGAATTCGTTGAAGATACCAGTAGGTGTATCAGCGCGCCATGTACATTTGACTAAAGAACATTTGGAGATATTGTTTGGGAAAGATTATGTTTTAAAAAAGAAAAAGGAATTGATGGGTGGACAGTTTGCAGCAGAAGAGTGTGTAACAATAATCGGCTTTAAATTAAATGCTATTGAGAAAGTGAGAGTTTTGGGTCCTTTAAGAGATAAAACGCAGGTAGAAATATCGAAGACTGATGCAATAAGTTTAGGATTAAACCCTCCTATACGGGAATCAGGTGATATAAAAGGCTCATCACCAATCACAATTGTAGGGCCGAAAGGTTCCATATCATTAAAAGAAGGATGCATAATAGCCAAGAGACATGTTCACATGTCACCTGAAGATTCTAAAAAATTCAAAGTTTTGGATAACGAAATAATATCAGTTAAAGTAAGTGGTCAGCGAGGCGGAGTTTTAGAAAATGTACAGGTTAGAGTTGACGAAAAGTATACACTTGAGATGCATATTGATACAGATGAAGCTAATTGCATGGGACTAAAAAGCGGCGATTTTGTTGAAATAGTTAGAGATAATAGGAGTTGAAAAAATTGATAATAGCTAAAGTTGTTGGTACTGTTATTTCTACCCGCAAAAATCAAAATTTAATAGGCAATAAATTTCTAATAGTAGAACCAGTAAGTGAAATGAATTATGACAATAAAAATAGGATTGTTGCAATAGATAATGTAGGTGCAGGTGTAGGAGAAATAGTATTAGTTACCTTTGGAAGTTCAGCAAGAATTGGTTGTGGTATGGCAGATTCGCCTGTAGATGCAGCAATTGTAGGAATTGTTGATAGCATAAAAGATGTGATAATTGAGGATTAGTTTATTTGGGGTGAGAAAATGAATATTGACGAACTTAAAAATATCGTGTTTGAAAATGGAATAGTCGGTGCAGGCGGAGCTGGATTTCCTACACACGCAAAACTTACTACAGGTATAGACACAATCATATTAAATGGCGCTGAATGTGAACCGCTTTTAAGAGTCGATAGGCAGTTGCTTGCAATATATACTGATGAAATATTGATGACTTTATCATTTGTAGTTGATACTTTAGGAGCTAGAAGTGGCATTGTAGCAATAAAATCAGCATACAAGGCTGCAATTGATTCAGTTAAGAATTTAATTGGTAATTATAAAAACTTAGAGTTAAAGGTGTTGCCAGACGTTTATCCTGCTGGTGATGAAGTCGTATTAATATATGAAACGACTGGTAGAATTGTGCCAGAAGGTTCTATACCTATTTCTGTTGGAACCATTGTAATGAATGTGGAAACTGTGCTTAATGTTTATAATGCTATTTATTTAAAACACCCAGTCACAGAAAAGTATGTAACTGTAACTGGAAATGTCAAATGCCCTAGTACATTTAAAGTAAAAGTAGGCACATCTGTGGCTGAGCTTATTGAAAAGGCTGGAGGATGCTTAGAAGAAGATTATGAAGTAATAATGGGTGGTCCCATGACTGGGAAAATAGTTGATAGAAAAGCCCCAATAACAAAAACAACAAAAGCTATTATTGTTCTCCCAAAAGACCACCCTGTGATAACAAAAAGAAAGACAAACATAAGCATAGAGCTAAAACGTGCAATGTCTGTTTGTTCTCAATGCCAAATGTGCACAGATCTATGCCCTAGAAATTTATTAGGTCATTCCATCAAACCTCATAAAGTTATGAATGCAGTTGCAAATAGTATTGTTGATGATGTTGCTGCATATACGATGACAATGCTATGTTCTGAATGTGGATTGTGCGAGATGTATTCATGTCATCAAAGTTTGTCACCAAGAAAAATAATAAGCCAGATAAAGACAAAATTAAGGCAAAATGGTGTAAAAAATCCACACAACAAAAGACCAGAAAGAGCAAATGTAATGAGAGATGAGAGATTGGTGCCGATGGAAAGGCTTATTTCAAGACTTTCACTTAAAAAATACGATGTAGATGCTCCGATGAATTTTGATACTATCGTTCCTTCACATCATGTCGTCATGCAACTAAGTCAGCATGTTGGTGCCAAAGCGATACCTGTAGTAAAGGTAGGAGATATTGTGAAAGAAGGAGATCTGATAGGCGATGTCCCTGATAATAAGTTAGGTGCTAAATTGCATGCAAGTGTCGACGGCATTATAATAGATGTAACTGATGACAGAATTGTTATCAAGCCAAGAGGTGATTTTAATGGACAAAGCAATAGGATTAGTTGAATACAAATCAGTTGCTACAGGTATAACTGCTGCTGATGACATGGCTAAAACCGCTGATGTAGAAATAATTGAAGCCTATACAGTATGTCCGGGGAAATACATTGTTCTATTAGCTGGGAAATTAAGTGCAGTTAATTCGGCGATAGAAAAGGGCATAAATCAATATTCAGAAAATGTCATTGATAGTTTTATATTGGGGAATCCACATGAAACAATATATAAAGCTATGAATGGTACATCTGAAATAAATGACGTAGAAGCACTTGGCATCATAGAGACATTTTCTGCAGCATCAATAATACTTGCAGCAGACACCGCTGCAAAAGCTGCGAAAGTAAATCTTGTAGAAATAAGAATAGCCAGAGGTATGTGCGGCAAGTCGTATTTGCTGCTTACAGGAGAACTTGCTGCTGTTGAAGCATCTATAAATGCAGGATGCAACGCCCTGGAGAAATCGGGTATGCTTTTAAACAAATCTATAATACCTAACCCAGATAAATCTATTTGGGGCAAGATAATCTAGGTACAAAAGCGTGCAATAAAAGAAAACACAACATATACAATTACAAAACAAAAAAATAACAAAAAAATTAATAAAAAATATTAAAAACAAGAAGGAATTTAACAAAAAACGTCGAATATATATAATAATATAAAGAAATGTACTTGTATAATTGAAACTAATGTCAAGCTTGAAATAAATAATGAATAGATTTAAGAGGTGTCTTTTGAATGAAAAATAGTCATAAATTTGCTTGGACATGGACTGTAAAAAAAGAATATGTTGATGAATATGTAAAAATGCATCTTAATCCGTGGCCTGAAGTTTTAGAAGAACATCGCAAAGCCGGAATAAAGAATTATTCGATTTTTCAAAATGGGAACCAATTTTTTTACTGCTTTGAATGCGATGATGTCAATGCTGCATTTGATTATATTGCTAAAAGTGAATTTTGCAATAAGTGGAATGCAATAACATCAAAAATGGTGGAGGGCTCATTTGATTTTAATAGAGAGGAGCCTATAAAACCTTTGCGTGAGATATTTTATTTAGAATAGTTTTACATTTTAAAATATACTTATCATTTCCTGAAAGGATGTTTATTATGTATGAAGCAGAAAAAGATAAAATTTTAAATGATTATTATAATGCAAAAGAGATTTATGCAAAGTTTGACATAGATACTGATGAAGTATTAGACAAAATGAAAAAGATTCGTATTTCACTTCACTGCTGGCAGGGTGATGATGTAACCGGATTTGAAAAAAGTGCCAATGGATTAAGTGGTGGAGGAATCCTTGCTACAGGAAACTGGCCTGGCAGAGCAAGAAATGGTGAAGAATTAAGGCAAGACATTGAAAAAGCCTTAAGCCGTATACCAGGCAAACACAAAGTGAATTTACATGCCATTTACGCAGAAACAAATGGTGAATTTGTAGACAGAGATGAAATAAACGTGGAGCATTTCAGGAAATGGGTTGACTGGGCAAAAGAAAATGGCCTTGGCCTTGACTTTAATCCTACGTTTTTTTCGCATCCTAAAGCAAATGATGGCTATACGCTTTCAAGCAAAGATGAAAACATAAGGAAGTTTTGGATTGAACATGGCAAAAGATGCCGTGAAATCGCAAATGAGATAGGAAAAGAATTAAAAATCCAATGTGTCAACAATATTTGGATTCCAGATGGTTCTAAAGATTTGCCTGCTAATCGAATTGAACATAGAAAGATACTTAAAGAATCTTTAGATGAAATATTTTCAGTAAAATACGACAAAACAAACATCATCGATTCAGTTGAAAGCAAACTATTTGGTATCGGGTCAGAAAGTTATGTGGTTGGTTCACATGAGTTTTATATGAATTATGCATCAAGAAATGATGTAATGTTGTGCCTTGACATGGGGCATTTTCATCCTACTGAGAGTATAGCTGATAAGATATCATCAATACTTACATTTGATGATAATTTACTGGTTCACGTAAGCCGTGGCGTTCGCTGGGATAGCGATCATGTAGTCATTTTAAATGAAGATTTGCTCTCATTAGCAAAAGAAATAAGAAGATGTAATGCTTATGATAAAGTATATATTGCATTAGATTTCTTTGACGCAAGCATAAACAGGATAATGGCGTGGGTAATAGGCGCGAGAGCGACGCTAAAAGCTATATTAATATCACTATTAGAGCCTGTTCATCTACTTTTAGAAGAAGAGAACAAAGGCAATTTTGGTGCAAGGCTTGCTTTGATGGAGGAATTTAAAACATTGCCATTTTACTCCGTTTGGAACAAATACTGTATGGACGAAAATGTGCCTATTGGTACATCATGGATTGATGCTGTTAAAGAATATGAAAAAGAAATTATAAAAAATCGGACTTAGAAATTTAAGGCTAAAGGATGGTATTTCAATGAAAGATATTGTGTATAATTTAGCTTTCGATTTTGGTGCTTCTAGTGGACGTCTTATGTTATCGAAATTTGACGGTGAAAAAATCGATGTCGAAGAAGTTTATAGATTTCCAAATGAGCCAGTCAAGCTGGGACAATCACTTTATTGGGATTTTTTGAGGCTTTTTCACGAATTAAAAAACGGATTAAAAATAGCGTCAAAGAGGAAAATCAAAATATCCGGCATTGGTATAGATACTTGGGGTGTCGATTATGGCTTGCTTGATAAAAACGATGAATTAATTTCAAACCCAATTCATTACAGAGATCAGAGAACAAATGGGATAATGAAAAAAGTTGAAAAGGTATTGCCATTAGAAGAGATTTATAATATTACTGGCATACAGTTTATGGAATTTAATACAATATTTCAATTGTATTGTGATTTAATGAGACGCCCAGAATTATTGGATAATGCGAAGACATTGTTATTTATTCCAGATTTGTTGAACTTTTATCTGACTAATGATAAATACAATGAATACACCGTTGCATCAACATCACAGATGCTGGATGCTGAAAAAAGGGATTGGGCGATCGATCTTATAAAAAAGTTAAATATACCGGAAAGCATTTTTCAAAAAATATTGATGCCGGGGAAGATAATTGGCTATCTATCAAAAGAAATTCAAGAAGAAACAGGACTATCTGATATTCCTGTGATTTCAGTTGGAAGCCATGATACGGCATCTGCAGTTGCGGGTACACCAATTGAAAACGGTTCAAGTGCCTATTTGATTTGTGGTACGTGGTCACTATTAGGTGTTGAAAGTGAAAGTCCTATAATAAATGAAAATACAAAAAAGTACAACTTTACAAATGAAGGTGGAGTAGAAGGCTTTATTAGGCTACTTAAAAATATAAATGGCTTGTGGATTATTCAACAATTAAAACAAAGCTGGAATTCAAATGGTATAAAAATAGGATTTCCAGGGATCAGCCAGATGGCATCTAAAGCTGAGCATGAGGAGTTTATAATTAATCCCGATGACAAATTGTTTATAGCTCCCGATGATATGGCTGAAGCAATAAAGCAATATTGTGTAGAAACAGGGCAGGGTTTGCCTCAGGATATTGGTGATATAGCGAGAGCTGCTTACAATGGTATAGTTGAACAATACAAAAATTGCTTAAACAATTTAGAAGACATTATAGGGCGAAAAATAGATACTATCCATATGGTTGGCGGAGGAATACAGGATAAGTTCCTTTGTGAGTTAACTGCGGATGTTACCGGTAGAAAAGTCATAACAGGACCTGTAGAAGCTTCAATCTATGGCAATGTGATAGTTCAACTTATGGCCTTAGGATACATCAAAGATTTAAAAGAGGGAAGAAAGATAATAAAGAATTATAGTGAACTCAGGAAATAATTTTCGGAAGCTTAACTTTAACCGTGAAAGGAATGAAAGATGTAATAAAAGAAAAAATCATGAAAAATAGAAAATACAATGTAAGTAAATAGAATTTCATATAATATATTAATAATATGGGTGGTTATGGAAATATTATACTAAGAGGTAATTTCCAATTATCAATGTGTTTTATTAAGTTTTAAGATGTGAGACAAATTTATTGTTTACAAAAATAATTAAATGAGGAGGTTTATAATATGAAACTTGAAGAATTTAAAAATCCAGAAGCACTTTATAGAAACGCACCATTTTTTAGTTGGAATGATAAATTGGATAAAGATGAACTCAAAAGACAGATAAAAGATATGGCTGAAAAAGGATGGGGTAGTTATTTTATGCACTCACGAGTAGGGTTAGTTACTGGTTATTTGTCAGAAGAATGGATGGATATGATAAAAGCTTGTGCAGAAACGGCAAGAGAGACGGGCACATATGCATGGCTATATGATGAAGATAAATGGCCTTCTGGTTTTGCTGGTGGTATTGTTCCTAATACTAATGAAAAATTTCGAAGCAGTGCTCTTGTTTTAATAAAATCTAATGAAATCACTAAAAACGATATAATTATGTCTGAAATAGATTGGGAAGGACAAAGATACATTATATGCAAAAGGATTTCTCCTTTAGGAAATTTATGGTTTAATGGTAGCAGTTATGTAGATCTTATGAATCCTGAAGCTGTAAAAACATTTATAAAAGTGACTCATGAAAAATACAAAGAAACTGTGGGGAAATATTTTGGTAAAGAAATTCCCGGTATCTTTACTGATGAGCCATGTTATTTGATGGAAATTTATTACAATGTTCCTGCTATTCCATGGTCTATATATTTACCAGATTTTTTCAAAAAATTAAAAGGCTATAATATAGAGGAACATGTCAAAGAACTTTTCTTTGATATTGGAGATTATAAGAAGATAAGATTTGATTTTTATGATGCTGCTACAAGGCTATTTTTAGAAAGTTGGACAAAGCAGTATTATGATTGGTGTGAAAAAAACAATCTTAAAATGACAGGGCACTTTATGGGAGAAGATGACTTAGTCTCTCAAACACAATGGATAGGAGCAGCAATGCCTCATTATGAATTTATGCATTGGCCAGGCATTGATAAATTAGGAAGGAATATAAATCAACTAGTAACAGTAAATCAGGTATCATCTGTGGCTGATCAGCTCAATAAAGAAAGAGTACTTTGTGAAGTATTTGGAACAATTGGGCAACAGGTGAGTTTTTATCATCGTAAGTGGATAGCTGATTGGGAAGCTGCTTTAGGCATAAGTTTTGTCAACTCTCACTTGTCACTTTATTCTATGAGGGGTGAAAGGAAGAGAGATTATCCTGCAAACCTTTATTATCAGCAACCATGGTGGGATGATGAACGTAAATTTGCAGATTATATAGGTAGAATAAGCTATGCAGTATCGCAAGGGAAAAGAGAAGTAGATATATTAGTTTTACATCCAATTGCAAGTGTTTGGAGCGAATATTCACCTTTGCATAAACAAAATGGATTTCCTGTAGAAAACAGTATCTATAATAGACATTTTGAAGTGTTATCAACAATGCTGAGAGAATGGAAATTAGATTATCATTATGGCGATGAAATAATAATGGAGAGCCATGCAAAAGTGCAAGATGGTAAACTTATTATCGGTCAACACAAATATTCTACGGTTATAGTACCACCTTCTCTTACACTTAGAACTAATACTGTAAAACTTTTAAGAGAATTTGCAGAACAAGCAGGAGCAGATAGGTTAATATTTATAAAACCTGTGCCTTCACGTGTTGATGGTATTTTGGGAGATATGAATTTACCTGATGGTGTTTTATATGTTAATTCTGTGAAAGATGCTTTAGATATAGTAGATAAGTATTATGATTACAGAATTAAGATAACGGATAAAATGACGGGAGAAAATGCAGATAAGATCTATTGTCATAGTCGAATCGCAAAAGAAGGTAGAAGTATATTTCTTGTAAATACAGATGAACAAAGAGAAATTAATGCAATTATATCTTTGCCTTATGAGGAAGAGCCATATATTTTAGACCTTATGAGTGGTGAAATTTTCGCAATACCTTCAATAGTTAAGGACGGAAGAAGAGAAATCTCTGTTAAATTCTACCCTGCGGGGAGTATGTTGCTTTATTATACCGATGAAAATGTCAATGTTCAAAAAGTTCCAAACTATTTAGATAGTGGGCTAGCCTTTACAGATGATGACGTTACTTTAAAAGATTTAGTAATTACAGTTGATAATTGGGAGGTAAATTTTTTAGAGCAAAATGTATTGCCACTAAATGATGTTACACTTTATTTAGATGGTAAAAAAGTATTAGAAAATGAGCCTGTAGCATATGCATGGAATCAGCACTTTTACAAAGTGGATGATGGAACACCTTTCAAAGCAGAGTATACTTTTGAAGTTATAAATATACCGGAAGGAGAAATATTTGCAGTTATAGAAGTAGCAGAAAATTTAGATAGAATTACCATAAATGATATAGAAATAAGGCCATTAAAGCAGAGAGGAGAACTTGGAGCTTTTGATCCTAATAAAAGTTGGAAGGACATTAACTTCACAAAAGTACCTTTGACTGGAAAGATTTGCGAAGGAGTTAACAAACTAACCATTGAGGGTAAAAAGGTAAATAATATCACAGGTCCAGGTACACATATAAGTGTCAAAGATTTTAAGAATCATTTTCCTACAGAAGTAGAAGCAGTATATATAGTTGGGAACTTTATAGTTATGGACTTTAACAAAAAACACTTTACAATTGATGGTAAATTTAAAAAACCAAATTACAAGGATTTGACTGAATCTGGTTATCCATTTTATGCAGGAAAAGTAGAATTTGTTTCTCAAATCGAATACAAAAAAGAAAATGCGAAGGCCTATCTGATTATAAACGATGTAAAAGCTGCATGTATTGAGTTATATGTAAATGATAAGTATGTTGATGTTAAGTACTGGGAACCTTACGTATTCGATGTTACTAATGTACTAAAAGAAGGGAAAAATGAAATAAAGATAGTAGCTGCAACTACATTATTTAATTTAATGGGACCTAATAGAATAGCTAGAATTTTTGATGACGAATTTGTTGGACCTAACACTTTTGTAGATTTTAATAGATTTACTGAAAAGTATGCATTGCTTCCACTGGGAATTGGAAGTGCGTCATTGCTCTGTATATAATCTACAGTATAATAAAAGAAATGATAACGTGGATTAGAAAATTTCTATTCAGTTATAGGTAAAACTTTAATGAGAAGTAGAAATATGATATCTGGGAATAGGCAAAATTAGAGTTCTCTAAGTTTTCATGGACATACATTCAAGGAGAGGAGGTGTTTGAAGCAAATAAGAATAAATTTTTTATAAGAAATATACCATGACAAAAATAATTTTAGCAAAAAATGAATTTTAAAATAATAAAGGAGATGAGTTTATGTCAAAACTTTTGAGAATTAATTTGATGGTTCTTATTGTTACTTTGTTGCTTTCTTTCACGCTGACTGGATGCAGCAACTCAACTAAAAATTCGGTTAAATCTAATGATCAGCGTATTACACTTCGCTTTGCAACTCTGGATGACCCTGGAATGAAAAAAGAAGTTGAAGCATTTGCAAAAGGATTTGAGGCAAAACACCCAAACGTTACTATACAATATGAACCTTATTCTGGAAATTATGAACAAAAAATTATTTTACAGGCATCTGCTGGTACGCTTGCTGATGTATGTTGGATTCCTGATGTTGATGTGGGGATGTTTGCGTCAAAGCATATTATACTTGATCTTGATAGCTATTTCAAAAAATTTGGAGTTTCTAAAGATGATTTCTTCCCTGCAATGCTTGAGACAGGACAATATAAAGGCAAACAGTATATGATACCGAGAGATTACAATCATGTAGTGACATTTTACAATAAAGAATTATTTACTGAAGCAGGTGTTCCTTTTCCTAAAAATGGATGGACATGGCAAGAGTTTTTAGATACTGCGAAAAAGCTTGTTAAAAAGCAAGGAAATAAGATTGTCCAATATGGATGCCAAGCTCAGTTGAACTGGCAGGCAGCAGCAATTCCTATGATAATGGGTTTAGGAGGAACTATTACTAAACCATATCCTGGTGGTAATTCTGCGGACTTTGATACTCCTGGAACAATAAATGCGCTTAAAACTTTTAAAAGCCTTGTAGATGAGGGAATATTTACTAATGATTATGTAAATGGTGAACCTGATTTTCTTTCAAAAAAAGTCGCTATGGTATTTTGGGTTAGGCCTTTAATTACAACATTTGAACAGCAAATAGGTCATGATAAATATGGTGTTGTTACATTTCCTATAATGCCTGACAAACCGGTTGTTGGGTCAGGTGCTAGCGGGTATGCTGTGAGTGCAAATACTAAGTATCCAGACTTAGCCGCAGAGCTAGTGTTTTATATAGTCTCTCGTGAAGGACAAAAAGTTTTTATGGAAACGGGAGATTCTGTACCTGTAAGAAAAAGTTTAATTAATAGTGATATATGGAGAAGTCTTCCTAGTAAGAATTTTAATCAAGAAGCATTTGTATATCATCCTGAATATGATATTCCTCCGCTTACATGTACGTTAGAGGATCCTTCAAAAGGTTCTGAGATTGAAAAAGCTTGGCAAAACGCTATAGAATCGGTATTGATGGGAGTTTCATCTCCAGAAGCCGCGGCTAAACAATGCCAGCAAGAGATGAACAAGGTATTTGGTAAATGATTTTGCAAAAACCTGGGAGAGGTATTAGAGCCTCCCAGGTTTTTGAAAGGAGAGTGTAAAGTTTACTATGTCAAAGAAAACAAAAATGAAAGAAAGTATTATAGGTTATGGCTTTATTTTGCCAGTCATATTGGGAATTCTCTTTTTTAATGTTATTCCGATGTTATTTTCGCTGTATATAAGTTTTACGAATTACGATAGTTTGTCTACTCCTGAGTTTATAGGCCTAAAAAATTACACAGATTTATTTACTGACAGTAGGGTGATCCATTCTCTGAAAATAACTATTTTATATGCCGTAGTTTCAACGGCTATGGGTTTAATTTTATCTTTTTTTCTAGCATTGCTTCTTTATCAAAAAATAATTGGAATAAAAATTTTTCGTTCAATTTTGTATTCACCTGTTATTATTCCTGTTGTAGCCGCTTCATTTGTATGGAAAGATCTTTACAATGTTGATTATGGCATACTTAATAAAGTTATTACTTCATTTGGATTGAAACCATTTCCTTTTATATCTTCGCCCAAAACAGCATTATTTTCTATAATTATTTTTTCTCTATGGGGTATAGGAGGTCCAATGCTTATATGGCTTGCGGGTTTTAATAATGTTCCTAAAAGTTATTATGAATCTGCAGATTTGGATGGTGCTTCATCTTTAAAAAAACTCCTGCATATAACTATTCCTATGGTTTCTCCGGTAATATTTTACAATTTAGTTATGAGTATTATAGCTAATTTACAAACTTTCACTCAAGTGTTTATTATGACAGATGATGGTGGACCTTTGGATGCTACAAATTTTCTTGTTTTAAACATCTTCAGGGATGGATTCAGGAATTTCAAAATGGGATATGCTTCAGCACAAGCATGGGTTTTGTTCACGATAATATTTATATTGACTCTAATTGTTTTCAGGACTAGCAGGTGGGTATTTTATGGTGATGAGGAGGTATAATCTATGAAAAAGAGGACTAAAATAAAAAAGATTGTTATATTTTCAGTTCTTGCTGTTCTCTCTTTTATATTTATTTATCCAGTATTAAATATGATACTGAAAAGTCTTATGACAACACAGGAAGTTAGAATGCTTCCCCCCAGGTTTTTACCTGAAAAACCACAATGGATAAATTATGTAGTGGCACTTTCATATCCCGGTTATTATAAAGGGATACCATATATATTGGTTTATTTAAAAAACACATTAATTGTTGTGTTTGGTGTTACTATAGGTGGTACATTCAGTGCTTTGATGTGTGCATTTGGATTTTCGAAAATTAAATTTCCTGGAAGAGACATAATTTTTTTTGGAGTCCTTGCAACAATGATGTTACCATATGCTGTTATGATGATTCCGCTATACGCAATTTTTCACAAAATTGGTTGGACTAATTCATTGTATCCTTTGTGGGTACCAGCATGGTTTGGCGGGGGAGCTGTTTCTATATTCTTCTTAAGGCAATTTATGAAAACTTTTCCTGATGAAATTATAGAAAGTGCAAAAATTGACGGAGCCAGCTATTGGACAATATTTCTAAAAATAATTATACCTTATACTAAACCAATGATAATAGTATTAATTATGAATTACTTTTTTAGTTCATGGAATGACCTTATGGGTCCATTGATTTATACTGATACGCAGGATAAATGGACACTCGCCCTTGGTGTTACTAATATGGGACAAGGTGCGTTAGGGACAATTCAGGGATTGAATTATGTAATGGCTGCATGTACAATGATGACTTTGATACCTTTTTTGATATTCTTATTTGGTCAAAAATATTTTATTGAAAATATAACTTTTACAGGAATTAAAGGATAAAACTTATTTTAAATAATATACATTTTTAAAGAATATAGCTTAAAAATTAAATAAACAGATTATTAAGGTTAGCGATATTTATCAATTTTATTTTGGAGGAGTTCATATGGACAATAATAATCTTTTTGAATTGACGATTAAAAATTTCAGAAATTTGATAGCGAACTCTGATAAACCATTGTTTATACATTTTAAAAGCCCATGGAACAAGTCGTGTTTTGAAGTTACGACCATCATGCGGAAATTAACTCAGGAATATAGAGATAAAGTTGTATTTGGAGAAGTTAATTGCGATATTGAAGCTGAAATAGCTGCTTGGATGCGAATAATAAATATGTCCACTGTAATTTTTTTTATAAATGGCGAACAAGTGGCAAGATTAGTGGGATTAAGAGAGAAAACCGAATATACTTTCATGCTTGAATCCAGTCTTATTGGCGATAAAAACAGGGATTGCATCAGCGAAAGATTCCGTGATACCTTCAGTGACACATGGGTGAGTACAGACAGGCTCGGTAGGAATATATCAACCTTCAATGACGTAGGCGGGATTCGAAAAGATAAGTATATTGCCATGTTTTATTTTATAAATTATGGAAGCGAAGGATTATGTGGCCCGTATGATGTAACAAAGATCATGGAAAAAAATCCATGCGCAATTGATAGCGATGAAAGTCCACCATGGGGCCCATATTGGCATCCTCATCACTGGGGTGAACCATTATTTGGATACTATCTCAACCAGGATGAATATGTAATTCGCAAACATTCTCAAATGCTCAGCGATGCAGGAGTAGATGTTATTATTTTTGATGTAAGTAATTTCCAGCCTGGCAATCCTCCACAGGCTTATTTCAAGGATACATTCATAAAGATTATGGATATCTTCACTGCAATAAGAAATGAAGGTAAACGTACGCCATGTGTGGCATTTCTGTTTAATTTCTGGGCAGGACCATATGGAGTTTATGAAATTTATAAAGATGTTTATTCTAAAGGACTTTATAAGGATCTATGGTTTATATGGGACGGTAAACCATTGATTTTGTATGATAAAGAGAAAATTGGCGAAGATAGAAAGGAAATACTGGATTTCTTTACTTTTCGCAGACCTATGCCGGATTATTTTTACGGACCGCTAGCCCCCGATCAATGGTCGTGGCTTGAAGTTTATCCGCAACATGGTTTTTATAGTTCCAGGGAACCTGAAAAAATAGAAGAGGTATCCGTGAGTGTTGCCCAGAATGCGGTCCCTGATGGTAGGGGCGGATGGACATTAGGATGCATGAGTGAACGTGATAAAAATGGCAGATTTGTAGCTCACGGGAGGAGTTTTCATAATGGTAGATACCCTGAGAGGTTCACACCGGAATATGGTTATAATTTTGCTGAACAGTGGAAAAGGGCATTGGAATTAGACCCGAAGATTATATTTGTAACGGGCTGGAATGAATGGATTGCAGGAAGAATGCCTGGATTTCTTCATTATTCTGCCCCAAATGTTTTTGTGGATCAATTCGATCATGAATTTAGCAGAGATATTGAACCAATGAAAGGCGGGTATGTGGACAATTATTACTGTCAGTTTGTAAATTATGCAAGAAAGTTCAAAGGCGCAAGACCAATACCTACAGCCGGCTTGCCCAAAACGATCGTTATTGATGGGAATTTTGATGAATGGATTGATGTGCAGCCTGAGTACAGAGACGATATTGGCGATGCATTATCAAGGAACTACCCAGGGTTTGGATCGGCAGGTCCTTATATAGATGATACCGGCAGAAATGATTTTGAGCTGATGAAGGTATCCAGAGACGATAACTATATATATTTTTATGTCAAAACAGTAAAAGATATTACTCCATGGACAGATTCCGACTGGATGATGCTACTTTTGAAAACTGACCCTCAAAAGCCTAACTGGGAAGGTGTTAATTTTATTGTAAATAGAAGAGTTATGGGACCAGAAACGACTGTTCTTGAGGTCAGCAAAGGAGGTTGGGATTGGGAAATTGCAGAGGATGAAATCCATTATTGGATATTAGGATGAGAAATGGAACTTGCAATTCCAAGGAAGTCTTTAGGCATGGAAATTGAGAAAGGACCGATTAGATTCGATTTTAAATGGTCTGACAATATAAAACTTGGTAATGACGGTACTGAATTTTATGTATATGGTGATACAGCTCCAAATGGCAGGTTTTTTTATAGATATCAAGAATTAGTATGAGATTGCAAATTATAAAATGATAACAATTTATTATATGATTTTGGATTTATGAGTGATTTCGGAAACTAATTTCCAGTGTCATACTATGGCATAAATTAAAAATTAGATACAGAAAATAACAAAGCCTTTGCGATAAAATACTGAAAAGAGGAAAGAAAATGTAAAATAATGAAAATCAATTTAAAAAAAGAGTATAAGAAATAAAGCCTAATAAAATAGGTTTAAAAATTAACAGTATATGGAATCTCAATATTTATGCTACTCTACCTAATAATCCATCAAGCATAGAAATAAAATCAAACTTAGATTTTTTCAATCTAGCATCAAGATGGATATTAATAGAGTGTATCATAATCCAGAAAGACCAACGCTTTTTGCCTCTGGTTTTAGATAGCTCCAACTCATAGTCATTAAGAAGCCTTTTGTTAACACGCTCAGAAGAAGTTCGCTTTTTCATCTCGCCTTTCCATTCATCAGAACCACGTGGAATGACGGTAAACAAGCGAGGATCAGATGAAGGCTTCGTATAAACGGTTCTACCATAATCAGAAGAGGAGCACTTATCTTTACAATTACATGAATCAACTTTACCAGTCGCAAAAGGACAGCGCCATTTAATTCTGTTACGGTCTTTCATAAAACCATTGTAAACCATAGATAATCCTGCCATACAGACAGGAATACCATTTTCATTGATTTTAATAGTACCTTGGTACTTGCTGTTGTTTTTATTCTTCTTATTAAGCGGAATTACAGGTTTAATATTCCACTTATTAAGAAGATGATAAGTAGGGTAATTATCATGAGCACAATCACCAATAAATTTATCAAAAACGAAATCAGGATACAAAGCCCTTGCTTCAGACAAAGCAATAATAGCAGTAACACCATCATAACGAGGAGCCTCAACCAAGCGAAGATAAATCGGAATATCAGATTTAAGCTCTTCGTTGTATGTCACTAAAAAATAACCAGAATAACCATAAAACCATGTCTCATGATAACTATCCCAACCATAGCGAGCATCGGGGTCAGAGAACTTGCGATGGCAGTCACAATTAAATATACCCTTATTAGCACAATCACAAGTTCTAATACCGAAAGGACTTCCGCCGGTTTTAATACAAGTACCGTCACCGGAAATAGTAAGTTTTTCAATATCACCGAGGATGCCATCATTGGCGGAAGGCCTAACAGCAACATCGGCAAAAATTTGTTGAAGAAGCTTCTCAGGTCTTGACTCAAAAATTTTACCCTGTAAAGCCAAATCAACAAATTTCTGTATAATACCAGGGTGGCGTGGTGGAAGCTTCTGATTTTTAGCAAGTTTTTTACGTGGTTTGCGTTTAAAAGGATGGAGAGAATCCTGTCGGTCTTTTTCAATATCAGGATCTTCAAGCCATAACCTGTTAATCAAGTCATAATGAGTACCAACACCAGGAATATTATCAGGAGACACGCCAATCATGTAACACAAAAGGTCATCATGATGAAGCATGTAAACCCATTTAGTAATACTGTGACATTTAAGAAGAGACATAAGTACAAAAGACCGAAAAACTTCAGGCTGATTTTTGGCTGGAGAACCAGTATTAGAGTAATAAGGTTCCAGTACAGGTTTAAGAACATCAAGATCTAAATTATAGAGTTTAGATAAAGCTTCAGAAAATTGAATGACACGATTTTTATCTGAAGCATAAATGGGTTGAATATTTTCGACAAGGAAAGACTGATAATCAGAATGCGAACGCCATGCGCCCAACATAAAATCACCTCAATAACAAGTAGTATGGTAAAAACACCATCCATTTCGATTATTGGGGCGATTTAAAAAAGTCAAGATAGAATGCAACCATATATGTTAAATAAAGGGAAATATAAAGAAAAAATCTTACAATGTAAATAAAGATGTAAATGAATTGGAAATCGAAAAAGGATTTCAGAATGAAATTTTGGGGGATAAATTTAAAAGATGTCTCCTGAAATTCAGATATATCAGGCAACAGAAGTTGCCGAGAATATTCTTTATTTTAGGAGAGGTGTGATATGAAATTTAAAAATCCAATTATTCCAGGTTTTCATCCTGACCCTAGTATTTGTAGAGTAGGAGAAGATTATTATCTTGTTACAAGTTCCTTTGAGTATTTTCCTGGAGTTCCTATATTTCATAGTAAGGATTTGGTTCATTGGAGACAAATAGGTTATTGCCTTACGAGACGCAGCCAATTGGAACTTGAATATGCTAAAAATTCAATGGGAATATGGGCTCCTACTCTAAGATATTATAATGGAAGGTTTTATATGATTACTACGAATGTAAGTCATGGAGGGCATTTTTACGTTTATACAGATGATATATATGGGGAATGGTCTGATCCCATATGGATTGAAGGTGATGGTCATGATCCTGATATCTTTTTTGACGATGATGGAAAAGTATATATTTTGAGGCATAACGGGTACAAGGGGATAACTATGTGGGAAATGGATATTGAGACAGGATATTTGAAAGGAGAGCCTAAATATATATGGCAAGGATGGGAAGATAAGCAATGTGAAGCGCCGCACATTTATAAAATAAATGGGAAATATTATTTGATTACTGCTGAAGGTGGAACATGGAAAGGACACATGGTGACAATAGCGCGGAGTGACAAAATAGATGGTCCATATGAGGGATGTCATTATAATCCTATACTTACACATCGCCACTTAGTAGGACATCCTGTTCAATCAACAGGGCATGGAGATTTGGTACAAGCTCATGATGGCTCATGGTGGATGGTTTTCCTTGCCACAAGACCTGTAAATTATCAATATCACCATCTTGGTAGGGAAACGTTTTTAGCCCCCGTAACTTGGAAAGATGATGGATGGCCTATAGTAAATGATGGCAAACCAATAGAAATTAATATGGAAGTTGAGACAAGTTTACCTGTTTATATAGTTGAGCCAGAAAATTCAAAAGATGATTTTAATAGTGATAAATTGCATCTTTGTTGGAATTTTAGAAGGAATCCTTCGGATGAATATTGGTCTCTTAAAGAAAGACCAGGATTTTTAGCAATACGAGGAGATAGATATACACTTGATGATGTTGAATTTAAATCATTTATAGGCAGAAGGCAAGAACATTTCAATTGTTCTGTAAAAGCATTAATGGTTTTTCTATCAAATGTAGAAGGAGATGAAGCAGGGCTTACTATTTTTGCAAATGAAGAACATCATTATGAAATTGGAATTATAGTTTTAAATGGGATAAGAAAGATAATTGTAAGAAAGAGAATTGGTGATGTAAAGATTATTGAATATTGTGAGCCAATCGAAAAAGGAGATGTAATTTTAAATATTAATGCTACCAGAACAGATTATCATATAGGTTATAGTATTGATGGCGTAAATTATAAAGTTGTTGCTAAAGCAATGACCCGCTATATATCTGAAGAAGTTGCAGATAGCTATACAGGGACATATATTGCCATGTATTCAACGGGAAATGGTAAAATGGCCTCATGTCCGGTATATTTTGACTGGTTTGAATATGTGGAAAAAGAAGAATAAAAACTGAAAAGAGGGATAAGCCGTTTGTAGAATTTCTTTATCCAATTCATGAAAACATTGGATGATAAACTCATAACTCATAGAGTTTTCTTCAAACTTTCATCTTGACTGATTGAACATCCCTTAATTTGTATCCTGAGCGAATTTCATATTTTAAATAGCTTGATATTCTTAACTTTTTAAAAGATGAGTGATTTCGGAAACTAATTTCCAACGTCATACTATGGCATAAATTAAAAATTAGATACAGAAAATAACAAAGCCTTTGCGATAAAATACTGAAAAGACAAGCGGTGTAATGTCAAGTAGTATTTTTTGGAACCTTGAAAAATAAAGGTCTCAAAAGCTCTAAAAAAGGCAACACTTAATAAACCTACCATAAATTGGATAATAATGGAAGGAACTTAGAGTATATTCAGTTAAAAATACTTATTAAATCTATCCATTACCTCCTGGTTGGTAGATTTGGCCTTTACTCAGCATAGCAAAGACCAGTCTTACAAGCTTACGTGCCGTTAAGACGAGGGCTCTTTTATGCTGGTGTTTTGTAACCTCATTGTACTTCTTGCAGTAGAAATCAGCATATTCTTTTGCGTGTATCCTTACGCAATTAGCTGCTTCTACAAGATAGTACCTTAAATACTGGTTACCGCACTTAGCTAAAGAGGTATCTTCAGCACTAAAGTTGCCAGATTGATATTTATTCCACACGAGGCCTGCAAATTTAGCTACAGCGCATTCATTTTTAAACCGCTTAACATCGCCAATCTCAGCCACAAGGCCTGCGGCTAATACATTACCGAAACCTGGAATAGTAGTCAGAGTTTGGTGAAAGCCATTAAGCTGTTTAGAGATTTCTTTGTCAAGTTTTTTAAGTTGTGACTCAAGAAATCTTATATTTTCAAGAGTCATGGTCAAAGTCATGCTAACAGTATCGCACATGTAAGGATTAAGACGATATGCCCTATTAGCAGCAGACTTAAGTGTCTTAGCAATTTCTTCGGGATTTTTCAATCTATTGTTGCCATGACTCAAGACAAAATCTACAAGTTCCTCCACAGGCATAACAGCGATCTCATCAGGAGTAAAAGAATCAAAAACAGAAGTAGATGCTGAGCCAAAGACGTCGCTAAAAGGACAGTCTTCCTTGTATGAAGAGAACTTGAGATAAAGGAGGTTCAAAGCTCTGCTCTTTTCACTGGATATAGTTTGTACCAGATGGTATCTAAAACGAGTAAGGCGCTGTAGCGCAGCATACCTAAAGTCAGGCATAGGAGTAGGGTTTACCCTACCGAATCTGACACAATCAGCAATGATTCTGGCATCAAAATCGTCAGTTTTAGGCAAATAGGTATAAGCCTTTTTAAAACCCTTGACGACACCTGGATTCATAACAAAGAATTTAGGGTTAAAAGGTGCCAGGTCAGGAGAAGAAGCCAGGTGAAGATGGAGGTGCCATGCATAATGAGAAGTGGCTTCCATACCAATTTTGACACAGGAAGCATTAATAGCGTTAGCATGAGAAATCACCTCAGAGATGATACAAAGCACCTGGGATATCATTAGAAACCGAAAAAGGTTTCTTAATGAGGTTATTGCCATCTTGATCAATAAAGAAAACAGAATTAGATTGACTGCTTACGTCTATACCGACGAATAAAGTACTGGGCACGTAAATTCCTCCTTTCATTAAAAAAATTGAGAACCAGTACCAGGTTAATCCCTGACAGATTACCGAGAAACAGCCTCGCGATATCAGAACTATATCAATACTCATAGGATACACCGTATGGATGCTGAAACATACGGAAGAGTATGATATGGACAGCAAGCGAGTCAGAACTAAACGAGTAATCCCAGGGGTGCAGTCTTAGACGAGAAGTACCCTAAAGTAGGGTCTTCAGGAGGTTTTCAGAGCGACCCTGAAACCAAATTCTAAAAATAGTTTAACAGAGACAACCTGAAGAAGAAAGAGGGAATTCGTGTACTACAAATGCAAAATACAGCGATCCAGCATACATCGTATAGAAGATTATATGTTTGGCCGATGTATAGTCAAGCCTAAAATAAACTCACTGCGTTCGGGCTTGACAATCCATCATTCTAAACATAGATAGTAGTTATGCGATGTATGCATAAGTATCAAGTGGCACTTGAGAGAGCTAATAATAACAAAATTAAAAAACAATATTCAATTATCAAGGTTAAATTAAATTTTGTAATCTTTTTAAAGATCGATCTTTTTAGTTGATTACAAATCATATTATACGAGGAGATTTAAAAAAGCTTAGTTTACCTGTTAATGCTGGTGATATAGAGTTATTAAAAATTTTTAATAACATGGAAAAAACCACAAAAGATTTAAAATTGATTTTTAAAACAGGACCAGTAGTTGACTTTCGAGTGAAAAAAGGTTTGAATATTAAAGAATGTGGAGATTGTGTTCCTTTAATTTGGTGTGAAAATTTTGGATCTTACAAAATTAATTGGCCTTTACCAGGATCAAAGTTTAAACAATATATAAGTTTTAAACATAATAAAAATATTCTTCTACCAATAAGTAATTATATTCTTATAAAAAGATTTTCTATATAGTAAAGAAGAAGGAAAAAGGTTAAATTTAAATATTTTACTAAAAGATCAATTAAAGTATGATTATATTGGTATAGAAAATCATGTTAATTACTTGATGTTTGATGATGATAATATAGAAATTATGAAAGGTATCTATATTTTGCTTAATTCAACTTTTCATAATAGATATTTTAAAATAATAAATGGCACAACGCAAATAAACGTTACGGATTTAAATACTTTACCGATTTTTCCATATAAAGTGCTGAGGGAAATCTCAAGTATCAAATTAACATTTGGTGAACTAAATAATAAAATATGTGATGATATTGTCGAAAAATATTTTGAGTATTATAAATGAGAATGAGCAAATTTGCTAGCGTAAAATTATAATAATAAATGTTTGTGCGAAAAATTTACAAAAATCGACATAGATATTCATTTCTGTGGTACCAATATTCTGTAATATTTTCATTCTGATAAAAGAGCCGATACTTTGCGATCGGCTCTAATATATTACCTAAAAAATTTATAGAAAATTTATAAAATAGCTTGTCTGACTACTTTATGTTGGACACATACTGTGATATACTAAGATAAAATATCAAATTTTTAACAAGAAAGGGGGATAAATACGGAAGGATTATTGACATTATGGTTGGCAGTAATGATAGTAGGAGTTGTAATTGACTTAATAACAAGCAACTTCATATTTTTCAATTTTTCCATCGGAGCTTTTTTTGCAATATGTGCAGATCTATTAGGAGCTAATACGCCGATTCAGATTTTTGCATTTCTCGCAGTAGGAATTGTTTCGCTTATTTTTTCATTTAAATACTTGAGAAAGAAATTCAAAAACATACCAAAGACTTATCCATATGAAAACCAGTATATAGGTATGACAATAGAGATAAAAGACGATATCGGCAAGACTGGTCAGGTGTTTTTTGAAGGCATATATTGGACTGTTCAGTCTGATGTGCCCCTAAAAAGCGGTGACAACGCGGTTATAACAGGTATATCTGGAAATAAATTAATTGTAAAGAGATTGGAGGAATAAAAGTGTTTATTTTGCTTATAATATTGCTTCTTCTCATATTTATCGCTGCTGTAGCATCCATAAAAGTCGTTCAAACAGGTTATGTTTACGTCATTGAGAGATTGGGACAGTTTTACAAAGTGTTGGAGCCAGGATGGCATTTTGTGATACCATTTGTGGACTATGTGCGGGCGAAAGTATCTACAAAGCAGCAGATATTGGACATTGAGCCGCAAAACGTCATTACAAAAGATAATGTGAAAATATCCGTTGACAATGTCATATTTTATAAGGTCATGAGTGCAAAAGACGCCATATACAACATAGAAAACTATAGATCAGGTATAGTTTATTCTACTATTACAAACATGAGAAACATCATTGGCGATATGACGCTTGACGAAGTTTTGTCAGGCAGGGACAAGATAAATGCAGTGCTTCTTAAAGTGATTGATCAGCTTACAGACGCATACGGTATAAAGATACTGTCTGTAGAGATAAAGGATATTACTCCTCCAGATGAAATAAGGCAAGCGATGGAGAAGCAGATGAAGGCTGAAAGAGATAAGCGTGCTACAATACTTCAGGCAGAAGGTGAGAAACAAAGTGCCATAGCTGTCGCTGAAGGTCAAAAGCAGGCAAAAATTTTGCAGGCAGAGGCTGAGAAGGAAGCAAATATAAGAAAGGCTGAAGGCTTAAGGCAGTCGCAGATATTAGAGGCGGAAGGCAAGGCAAAAGCCATTGAGGCAATTGCTGAAGCGCAGGCAAAAGCCATTGAATTGGTAAATAAGGCCATATTAGAATCAGGCACAAATGAGACTGTCATAGCATTGAAGCAAATTGAAGCACTGCAGGAGATGGCAAAGAATCCTGCCAATAAGCTTATTATTCCTGATAAATTGGTTGGAACATTAGGAAGTATAACGGCAGTTGCAGATCTCATTAAGAATCAATAGATTTCTATACCTCGAGTTTTCTCGGGGTTTTTTCATATGATTTGGTTTTTTAAAGATTAAGCTATAAAATGTATAATGTAAAAATACTATGGAGGGATGAAATATGACTATTAAAGAAGTGCCTTACGACATGTACTTAAAAGAGGTGAACCAAAAGCTTACATCAAGAGGCATATTTTTGACTACTAAAGAGAATAAGTTAAATACCATGATAATCGGATGGGGAGGAATAACTTATTTTTGGGGAAAACCTATATTCTTAGTTGCAGTTAGAAAGTCCCGCTTTACATACAATCAAATCGAAAAATCAGGCGAATTTACGGTCAGCATACCTTTAAATGAGGATTTAAATAAAGCTATTGCATTTTGCGGAACAAAATCAGGCAGGGATTTTGACAAGTTTAAGGAGTGCAATCTTACACCTATTCCAGCCCAAAAGATTGAGACACCTATAATAGGGGAGTGCTCATTGCACTACGAATGTAAAGTCGTCTACAAACAGGATATGATAAAAGAAAATCTGGATGCTGGTATTGATAAAAGATGGTATCCAGATTACCATACGTTTTACTTTGGCGAAATTGTTGCATCATACATAAAAGAATAGTCAAAGCAATGCCATTAAAAAGATTGCATAGAAAATGATGCCTGACATCAAAACAAATGGGCTTAAACTTTTTTTGTTGGATGCATATAAAAGGCATATGTATGATGATATAAGCGATAACATGGTTGTAAGCATAGTAAGTCCAGTCAAATGCCATTCTGTAAACATCATGCCTATGGCTACAGGCACAGATGATTGAAATACCATTGCACCTGTTATGTTTAAAAGGGCAAGGGTATCTTTTTTTTGCCCTATCCATAAGACAGAGTTAAGCTTTTCTGGGAGCTCAGTTGCTATAGGCGTTATGATTAATGACAGTATAGCGGGAGGAATCCCTGCCATCGCAGATACTTGTTCTGTGTACTTTATAAAGATGTGGGCGCCATAGGATATTCCCAAAAGGGAAAGTATAAGCTGCAAAAGGATGAGATTTACAGCAGGCTTTGAATGAAAATGGGCTGAGAAGTACAAATTTTTTACATCATTTATGCTTTCATCATTAGATGAGAATGTGCGAATGACGTAAACGAAGTATGAAACAAGTATAGCAATTGATACAATGTTTTTAATATCTATGTAGTTATTCACTATGGAAGTGATGACGGCTAAAGAGTACATGGTTATGAAATACGACATATCCCTTTGAAATCCAGTCAGCGAAGGGGTTATTTTTAAAGATCTCTTGTGAAATAAAGCGTATATTATTGCAGATGCACCTGTGACAAAGAAGCCAAGTGTCGACAGCATGAAAGGAGCACCGACTATCGCACCAATACCTATTTCTTCTGATGCTTGGCCATTGTGAAATATGATTGCAATTACAGGTATAATCGTCTCTGGCATTGCTGTTCCTACAGCGGCAAAGATGCTTCCGATTACTCCTTGATTTAAGTTGAACTTTTTGCCTAACCATTCTACGGCATTTGTAAAATAAGCACACGAAACCAATATAAATGTCAGGCTCATTAAAAGCATGATTGTAAGCAAAGCCAATATAAACAGCTCCTTTTATTTCTGAATAAGCGTAAGACTACACTAAATTATAATTTGGAATGAGAGATTATATTCATGGAATATTAGTTTAATAGTAGATTTAAGACAGCTAAATTTTTGTTTATTTTTTTAAGAATTATGCTATAATATAAGTAAAGAGGCAGCCGTCCGCAAAATGCGGTTGCCCTAATATCGGTTTACAAAAATTTTAAACCGCTCTGGGGCTAGCAGGGCGGTTATTTCTTCCTCGTAAAATCGAGGATTGCTATAATTAACATTCCAAACATTATCATTAAAGACAACGTTTGATATGTATTCGTTAGGCACTCATCAGTTTGAGTGCTTTTTTGTTTGGCTGCATTAAAACCATATATATTGCGATAGATTATAAAAATTAGATTGACATTTTATATAAAAAAGTATATTATATACTTAAGAAGTGCACTCGGTTGCACATACCTATAATTAATAGATAGCTGATTTTTCTTACTTAGTTGATTTAATTGTGCTTTTTATTTTTTGATAAGGGTGATGATATGTCGGAGATTAGATATGATGTCGTTACAGGCAAGATGGCAGTTATTTCCACTGAAAGAGGTAAAAGGCCACATGATTTTAAGAAAGCAGATGTCATAAAGAATAATGGAGTATGTCCATTTTGCCCTGGAAATGAAAACATGACACCACCTACGCTTGTGGAGTTTCGAGGTGAAGATGGCATGTGGACATTAAGAGGATTTAGCAACAAGTTTGCAGCATTTAAAAAAGATATGGATGTGGCTAAGCATGAAGGCGAATTGTACAAGGTGGATGATGGGTACGGTGTGGCAGAGATTATTGTTGAAAGCCAGCATCATGATATGACCTTGGGGCAGATGGAAGTAGAAGGTATTGAGAACATCATGAAGGCACTCATCTTAAGATACGAGGATATTGTGAAAGATGAGAAGATTAAGTACGTTCAGATGTTTAAAAACTTTGGTGCAAACGGTGGTGCTTCCTTAGAACATGGGCATTGGCAGATTATGGCTGTAACATTTATACCTGAGGTTTTGGAGAGAGAGCTAAAAGGTGTTGAAAGGCATGAAGCAGAAACCGGAAGATGTCCTTACTGCCACATCATTGATGAGGAAATGAAAGAAAATGCAAGAATCGTTGCTGAGAATGATAAGTTTGTGGTTATATGTCCTTATGCATCGCAATTTGCGTATGAATCGTGGATACTGCCTAAAAAACACGCTAAAGCTTTTAATGAAATGGATAGCGATGACGTAAGAAGTCTTTCGTACATTCTTAAATCGCTGATAAAGAAGTATGAGGATCTTTTTGATAATCCGCCGTACAATATAGTCATTCATACAGTGCCACATCATGATAGACGGGATTTTCATTGGCATGTAGAGATATTGCCAAGGCTTACCACATTTGCGGGATTTGAGCTTGCAACAGGAGCGTATATAAATCCTACACCGCCAGAAGAAGCAGCTTCAATCTTAAGGTTAGATTAATTGAAAGGAATGGTTTATGTGCACATTGGAGAAGGAGATTTTGATGGTTTCTTGTCGAAGATGGATTATATTGTAAAAACCATCAAAGATGACAAGGTTCAAGAATTCAGATGGTTTCAGGAAAAGGCCTCTTATATAAAAGACAAGATGCTTTTTGACTATGCTATATTAGGTATTGATAGATCGTTTATTATTATTGCAGCACTTATAGATTTTATTTTTGAAACCATAAGCGGTGAAGAAAAAAAATCTCGGTATTATTTTCCTATTATTGTAAGAAAGAATTCTTTTGATGATAGCTGTCTTGCCATATATGATGGTGGTGATTGCGTGTACGGAGTATATGATGCGGTTGACGATGTGGAGTACATCAGATGCTTAGATGATATATTAAGAAGTGGAAGGAAAATTGAGTTTAAATCAGGTAGCCGACTTAAGCCTTATATGATTTTAAACCATGACATATACAGCTCAAAAAGATTAAACAACAAGTCCAGCAATAGCCTTACATTGCTTAGTAAAAACGAGATAGTTAAGACTTTTAGGAGAATGGCTAATGGCATGAATCCCGATCTTGAAATGACTTACATGCTTAGAAAGTACGGTTTTCATGATGTTCAGGATATTAGAGGGTATTTTTTGTACGACGATGGTAAAGGAACTATATACACTCTTTCAATGTTTTCACAGTACATCGAAAATGTAGAAGACATGTGGCAGTACACACAGAAATACTTAAAAGAGCTTCTAAAAAAATACGACGGTAGCGACTTTGTAAGCTTTGTATACAAAAATTGCGGTGATTATATAGGCGAAGTAAAAAAGATAGCAGAACTTATTGCCAATATGCACATTAAGCTGTCACTTATTAATGAAGGCAATTTTGGCGTCTTAGAGCCCGATGAGTCTAACATAGATGAGATTATAAATCAGATAATATCTAATTTTAATTTGCTTTTGGATTATATGAAAAATCAGGATTACAGTGGAGATGTCGAAAGCCTTATAAAAGAAATAATGGATGATAAGAATTTATTGATGGAAAGCATCGAAAATATTAAATCTTTATCGCCATACTTTGGCAAATATCTAAGATGCCATGGTGATTTGCACTTAGAGCAGCTTTTAAAGAAAGAAGACGGTTATATACTTATAGACTTTGAGGGAGAGCCTACAAAACCTATTTCTGAGAGGAGTAGGCACATGTCACCTTTAAAAGATGTGGCTGGCATGATAAGGTCATTTGATTATGCCGCTTACTCACAGTTTTTTGCTCACAAGGAAAATGGTGAAGATGGTATTGATTTAGAAAAAGTAGAAAATCTTTTGTCCGCATGGGCAACCGTTATAACAAACGTATTTGTTGAAAGCTATGTAAATCTAATCGATGAACACGATGCAGATTTAATACCTGATGAAAAATACATTACTGCCATTTTAGCCTTGTTTAAGCTGGATAAAGCTGTGTTTGAAGCAATTTATGAGGTCAACAACAGGCCATCTTGGTTTAAGATACCTTTAAAGGGCATTATTGAGTGCATAGATGAATTAAAAAATATTTCAAGTTTGGAGGTATACAATGGATAATTTGAAAGTCACTTTATTTACAAATGAATTTCCACCTAATATTTACGGTGGTGCAGGTGTACATGTGGATTATTTGACGAGGGAATTGTCAAAGCTTATGAATGTTGATGTCAGATGCTTTGGAGATCAGGATGATCATATTGAAAATATGGAAGTAAAAGGTTACAGAGAATGGGAGATGTTAAAAAAAGCTTCTGACGATAAATTTAAAAAAGTGTTGGGGCCTTTGACAACAGATATTGCCATGGTCAGTGATGCGATTTCGTCAGATATTGTCCACTGTCACACATGGTACACGTTTATGGCAGGCTTTCTGGCGAAGATGCTTTACGATATACCGCTTATTGTCACTATTCATAGCTTAGAACCTCTAAGGCCTTGGAAGGAAGAGCAGCTTGGGAGAGGGTATCACTTAAGCACGTGGATGGAGAGGACAGGTGTTGAGGCGGCAGACAAGATAATAGCTGTGTCTAACGATTCTAAAAAAGATATCATGAAGTGTTACAATGTGCCGGAAGATAAGATTGAGGTTATATACAATGGAATAGACTTAAACCAGTACAAGAAGACAGATTCAAACATGGCAAGAGAAAAATACGGAATAGAGGGAAGGTACATTTTATTTGTAGGAAGGATATCAAGGCAAAAGGGAATAATTCATCTTATAGATGCTGTAAAATATTTGCCACAGGATGTAAAAGTCGTGTTGTGCGCTTCATCACCTGATACACGGGAAATAAAGGGGGAAATGGAGGAAAAAGTCAAGCTTTATGAAAACATCATCTGGATTGACAAGATGGTTTCAAAGGAAGAAGTCATAGAGCTTTACAGCAATGCTGATGTTTTTGTATGTCCATCCATATACGAGCCTTTTGGCATTATAAATCTTGAGGCAATGGCTTGCAACACGCCGGTTGTTGCCAGCGCTACAGGCGGAATAAAAGAAGTAGTGGTAGACGGAGAAACGGGATTCTTAGTGGAGCCTGGCAATTCACATGAATTAGCGGAAAAAATCAATATTCTGCTTAACGATAGAAATTTGGCTGCTTTATTTGGCGCAAACGGCAGAAGGAGAGTAGAAGACATGTTTAGCTGGGAATCAATCGCAAGAAAGACTTATGACCTTTACAAAAATGTCATAGAAAATTACAAAAAATAAATTGATTTTTTGAGAGCCTAAAGGCTCTTTTTTATTGTGTCATTTGCTTTTAAATTTTGCGATAAAGATGTATACTATTATATAGAAATTTTTGATTGGAAGGTAATTATGGAGAACACTAATATCTTATACAGCTTAATAATAGATTACGGTTATTTGGCATTGTTTCTGTCATTGCTGGTTGAAGGTACTGGTATGCCGGGACCTGTGGAGATACTTTTTCTTGCGGCGGGTTACCTTATATCAAGAGGACAGATGAGCTTTTTGGCTGTAGTTTTGATTGCAGCATTAGGGAATGTGTCAGGTAATGTATTAGCGTACATAATAGGTGCCAAATCAGGCAGGACTTTTGTAGAAAAGTATGGCCATTTTTTAAAGATAACTGTTAAAGACTTAGAAGGTATGGATCGGTGGTTTTCGAAGTATGGTGGTGTTACTAACCTTTTAGGGCGCCTCATAGGGCTGCCAAGGACGCCTGCTATCTGGGCTTCAGGCATAACAAGGATGGATTTCAAGTCGTTTTTTGTGTTTTCTGCCATTGGCGATCTTTTATGGTCACTTTTTTGGACGTCTGTTTCGTATTTAGTGTCGATGCAGATTTTGAAGATAGATTTAATCGGCAGGACGTACCCATGGTGGAGTTATTTGTTAATGCTTGTAGGCTTTATCCTATTTATGTACGTCGTTTGGAGGATATTTTTATGGATGAAAGAAAGATACTTGACATAGAGATAAAGATAGTGAGGGACGTAAAGACTCTTTTAAGCATCAAGGATATATGGCATCAACTGGAGGAGAATTCTAAGGTGTACCCTTTCAACACTTTTGAATGGGTCGTGAATTGGTGGAAGTATTTTGGCGGCGGCAAAAAACTGTGGATTCTTTTGGTGGTTGGCGATCAAGGCCCTATTGGGATAGCTCCTTTTATGATTACATTTGGTGAGATGGGACTTCCTATAAAGAGGATAAAATTCATAGGCTCTAATAACAGCGATTACCTTGACTTTATAGTGAAATACGGATATGAAGATATTTTTTATCGTTCACTTATAAAGTATCTGGAGTCTACGATAGATAGATTTACGGTATTAGACTTGGAGCACCTTCCAGAAAGCAGCGGCATATATCCGTATATAATGGATAGCTGGCTTTACTACGATTACGATATTCAAGATGTATGCCCATATATAAAGTTGCCGGCAACGTGGGATGAATACTTAAGCACTCTTGACGGCAAATTTAGAAGAAATATAAAGTATGAGATCAAGAGATTTTTCACAAAGTGCGATGGAAGTTTTATGAGCGTCGCTGACGAAAATGATATAGACGATTCAATGGATAGACTAATAGAGCTGCATCAGGCAAGGTGGAGAAAAAGACATATGCCGGGTGCATTTTATTCTAAAAGGATTAGGGATTTTCATAAGGCTTTGGCATTTGACTTTTTCAATAGGGGCATTTTAAGCTTGTTTGAATTAAAAGACGGCGATAAAATCGTAGCGAGCTTATTAAGTTACCATGTAGGTGGAAAAAGGTATTACTACATAAGTGGATATGATTTGGATTACAGCAGATTAAGCGTTGGTGCTGTAACATTAGGTTTATCGATAAAGCGCTCAATAGAAGTCGGAGATGAAGTCTACGACTTTTTAAGAGGAGACGAAAAGTACAAAGAAGATTGGACTAAGGATAAAAAGAGGAACATGAGGCTTGTTGCTTCATACCCTTCTGTTGCAGGCAGGTTTTACCTTTACTATATCATCGCTGAAAATAAAATAATAAACAAGATAAAAGATAGGTTCAGTCATGACTGAACCTATCTTAATAAAATGTATTAAGGTAAGAGGCAAAGTTAATTTGTCGCTTTAGCGTATTTTAAGCTTATGGGATCTGTGTAGGCAGGGACTACGATGTTTTTAGATGTCTGTATGTCCACTTTTATCCCATAGTATTTAAGAGTGTCTACAATGCCACCTTTAAGGTTTAGTGAAGCTTCTAATGTGTCAGGATTTCCAATTGCTTTTATGACGTATGGAGGGGCATATCTTGTAGAATTTATGTTGATGGTAGGTCCTACACACCTTATTTCAGATGTAGCTATAAGCCTTTGGTCATTTATAGATATGGCTTCAGCACCACCTGCTTTTAGCTCGTTTACTACTTTTATCAGGTCTTCATCGTGTACCAAAAACATATTTGGATCTTCTCCATCTTTTGGCTGAAGGTCGCTGTCGTTTAAAGTGACTATGACTCCTGGACCTGTCATGGCAGTAAAACCTGCAAGCTCTTTATACTTTTCTACATCTTGTGACAGAGCATTTAGAGTCGCTTCGTATTTTGAAGATGAGCTGTTTAATTCATCAAGCTTTTGATTAAGATCTGCCACTTGCTGCTTTAAGGCATTTCTCTCGTCAGTCATGTTTTGCAGTTCGCTGCTTAGCTCATCAACATTTACGCTGCTTCCGCGAGATGTATCTGCTGCAGTCTTTACACTGCCTTGTATTGTCTTAAATTCCATTGATATCATAAAGCCCATCATTAAAAACACCATGACAAAAGAAACAACCTGAAAAACCTTACCCTTCATTTTTTCATCCTCCCCATGGGCTGATACATCAATTTATGAAAACTTCATTTTCATTCTATATATAATAATATCACGTATAAAGATAAAATTTATTAAAAAAATATTAATATTGTGTAACACATCGGTAACAAAAATTTATTTTTATGAAAATTATTGCTTTTGTTCGTTTGACTTATTTTCTTCAGTCGTATTTTTTAAAGCCAATATCTCCTCTAAATCTTTGTTGTACTTGTCGATTTTAAGCATAGTGCTTTTGTATGCCAATATGTCTTCTTCGTTTTTCTGTATGCATTTTATCAAAGATTTTTTCACGCTATCAAAGAGAGTGTCGTAGCTCATATAGTCGTGAATGTCTAAATCCTCTATTTTTTCTGTCACCAACTGGTCATTTTCTACTTTATAAAGGTAAAAGCTTCCGTCTGATTTTAAGATTATTTTTTCGTCTATGCCTCTATCGTAGATTATGATTCCTTCCCCGGTGGTGAATGTTTTGCCGCTGTAGCTTCTTAATGTTACATTTTCATTAGCTATGTATTTTTTTAATGTCAGCAGTATTTCTTTTACCTCTCTAATGGATTTGCTTAATACTTCCTGCATCTTTTTGCTGGCTTCCTCTTTGTCTTTTTCGCTTTCTGTAAGTCTTTCCATCAATTTTTTTATCTCATCTATATCGCTCATTTAAACTCAATCCTTTCACAAAGCATTCATATACTTACTTCTAATATTCCACTTGTGTTTATTTTTAAACCAATAATATTTCAAAGCAATAAGGACAAAATAAGATTAAAATTTAGACAATTTCACCAAAACTATGTTATAATATTATTAAGAGAAAATACATATTATTTAGGAGGCGATTTCATGAGTAAGGTAGCGATAATAGGATCTGGTTTCGTCGGTGCAACATCGGCATTTACGTTGGCATTAAGTGGGACTGTAACAGATATCGTATTGGTAGATTTGAATAAGGACAAGGCTATAGGTGATGCACTGGACATAAGCCACGGCATACCGCTAATACAACCAGTAAATGTGTATGCTGGCGACTACAAAGATGTGGAAGGGGCAGATGTAATAGTTGTGACAGCAGGTGCTGCTCAAAAACCGGGAGAGACGCGGCTTGACCTGGTGAAGAAAAATACTGCTATATTTAAGTCTATGATACCTGAGCTTTTAAAGCACAATGACAAGGCTATATATTTGATTGTGACAAATCCTGTAGATATACTTACGTACGTTACATACAAGATTTCTGGACTTCCATGGGGTAGAGTTTTCGGTTCTGGCACTGTTCTTGATAGCTCGAGGTTTAGGTATCTATTAAGTAAGCACTGCAATATAGATCCAAGAAATGTCCACGGAAGGATAATCGGTGAGCATGGAGATAGCGAGTTTGCGGCATGGAGCATAACAAACATATCTGGAATATCATTTAATGAATACTGCAGCATATGTGGTCGCGTTTGCAATACGAATTTTAGGAAAGAAGTAGAAGATGAGGTCGTAAACGCTGCTTACAAGATAATAGACAAAAAAGGTGCTACATACTATGCTGTCGCAGTTGCAGTGAGAAGGATTGTTGAGTGCATTTTAAGAGATGAAAATTCCATCCTCACAGTATCATCTCCATTAAATGGACAGTACGGCGTGAAAGATGTTTCATTAAGCTTGCCGTCTATCGTAGGCAGGAATGGTGTCGCAAGGATTTTGGACTTGCCTTTATCTGACGAAGAAGTGGAGAAGTTTAGGCATTCGGCAAATGTCATGGCAGATGCCATAAAGCAATTGGATATATGATTAAATACTTTTTGAGGCTTCACATATATGTGGTGAGGCCTCTTTTTATGTATATAAGGGATGCAATATGGAAAATCTAATAACGGTGATGCAAAATGCAGAATATGAGCCCACAGGAGATAATATCGAGTACCTTTAAAAAGGCTAAAAATTACGAAAATGTGATACACAAAAAGGCAAAAGATTACGGCAAAAACATACCAGATAGTCAAGTTAAAGGAGTATTAAAGCAGATAGAGATTACTGCTTTAAACCATGTGGACAAGATAGTCGCTGCTGAAAAGACGATGCGGATAGATTCCCTTGTGAAGAAAAATATGTCTTATGATATGATGGACGCTTTGCAAGATATAGAGAAGGATCTAATAAATCAGCAAATGTTTTACAACGAGAATCTCATAAGCATAACTAATCCATACGTAAGGCAGATATTCACCCAGATGAGGGATGATGAGATGCGATTTATCACTATCATACAGCAGAACATAGAATCGTTAAAGTCAAAGCCGACTGAGCCCAACAGCATAGTATATACGACGCCGAGGGAAAATAAATGAAAGTAGCTATTATAGGTGCAGGCTCGGCAGGCTTAACTGCAGCCATAAGGCTTGAATCTTATGGGATAAAGCCTGATATATTTGAGAGAAAATCGAAAGTCGGCGATGCTTTTAACCATGTAGCAGGACTTTTAAATGTCATAAATAGGCCAATAAACGATCCTTTGGAATACTTAAAGAATAACTTTGATGTAGCTATTGCACCGCTTAACAACATAGACAAGATTGTAATGCACGGGCCAACTGTCACTCGCACTATTAAAGGCAGAAGGCTGGGATACTTTATGCTGAAAGGGCAAGGAGAATTGTCTGTAGAAAGCCAGCTATACAAGAATTTAAAGACGAACGTCAACTTTAATGTCCATGCAGACTACAAGAATCTAAAGGAAGTTTATGATTATGTCATTGTAGCGACTGGAAATCATCAGATACCAAATGAATTAGGATGTTGGCAGACACTGGTTGATACAAGGCTTAAAATAGCTGAGGTAATCGGTAAATTCGATCCAAATGCACTTATAATGTGGATGAACACAGTCTACTGCAAAAGCGGTTATGTATACCTTGCACCTTTTGATGATAAAAGAGCAGTTTTAGCACTCATAGTTCCTTACATCACAAAGGAAGAAATAGACAAATACTGGGAGATGTTTTTAAAAATAGAGAAGATTAGTTATGATGTGGTAAGCGTGTACGACTATGAACACATATCAGGCAATGCATTTCCACATACATATGAAAACATGTACTTTGTGGGAAACGCAGGAGGCGCCATTGAGCCATTCTTGGGTTTTGGTCAATTTGCATCAATTTTAGGTGGCGCATTGGCAGCAAAAAGCATTGCAACAGGCTGTAACTTTGAAAATGAAATGGCGTATCTTTCAAATGCAAATTTGAAGCTTTTAGAGTTCAGGAAAGCCATTGACACTGTAGATAACGATAAGATAGACAGGCTTATAAAGTTTTTGACAACGCCACTCATAAAGCAGCTTATTTACGATACAAATTTTAACATAGTAAAGTATTCTTCATTCATAATACGATACGCCGTCAATGAATTATTTAAGTTTTGATGTTGATAAAAACTACATGAAAGGAATTTTATGCTATGAAGGTTGCCATAATAGGAGCGGGAATATCAGGACTTGCATGTGCTCATGAGCTTGAAAGGCTTGGAATAACGTGTGTGATTTTTGAGAGAAAAAATGCTATAGGGACGATTCAGCCTAACATCGGTTCATTTTTAAACATGGAAGATAGGCCGATTAAAGATCCTGTCTATTACTTTAGGCGTACTTATGGCATATCATTGACGCCTGTTGAGAAGATGACAAAAATCATCATGCATTCTCCAATGTACACTTCAGCAGTAAAAGGAAATCATGGATATTTCGTCTTAAGAAGCAAAGATGCGGATTCACTTGACAATCAGTTGGCGATGGGAGTAAAGTCAAAGATAAACTTTAATGCAGACCCTGATTACAAAGAGCTATCAAGAGAATTTGACTTTGTAGTTGTAGCTACTGGAAATTCCGGGATACTGGAGAATCTTACAGAGTGGAGGACTACTGTTACGACGTGGATAAAAGGTGCCACAATCTTAGGAAATTTTGAACCACATACGGCAGAGATGTGGTTTAACATTGATTACGCAAGATCTGGGTACGGATACATCATGCCCTTTGATAAAACCAAAGCATCTTTAGGACTTATAACAACCTATGCACAGCACGGCGAGATAGACAGTTTATGGCAGCTTTTTCTAAAAACCGAGAAATTTAGTTATGAGATGGTGGAAACCTATGAATTGGAACTTAACGCAGGTATTGCTAAAGAGCACAAAATCGACAATGTATATTTCGTTGGAAATGCCGCTGGATTTTTAGATCCACTTTTAGGGCTTGGAGCATTTCACGCTTTAGAAAGCGGCATTTACGCTGCAAGATCAATTGCAACAGGCGAAGACTATGAAAAAATGGTCAAAACTATAACTGATAAGGTACAAATGCTTTCAGATTACAGAGATAAACTGGATAAATTCAGTAACAGCGATTATGACAGGATGGTTAAGATATTAGGCATGCCGCTTATTAGGCATATAGTGTATAACACAAATATAGACGTGATAAAATACGGACACACGATGCTAAAGTTTATAAAGTAAAAGCTTAAAAGGCGTTAAAAACCTTTTAAGCTTTTTTTCATAGATTCCAAAGAGATAATCCGGTGTAGTCATCATCGACTCTTTCTAAGTTGTTTTCGCCATAGTCTACGATGACAAATTCAGCAGCAAATATTTTTGTGCCTTCCATGAGATGACCGCCAAAGGCATTTCCGTTTTCGTCAGCAAGAATTATATGTACGTGTGGAAACGGCTTGCCATCTTTTAAGGATATATTTCCTATGGCACTCAGTATTTCCATGTGCTCATTTTTCTCGATAAATTTGTATTCCTTTGTAGATTGGTTAAAGTAGCCGAACCGGGCCTTTTTTACTGCACCTATAATCCTTATCTCGCCAGATCTTATATTCTCATTTGTTATGAAAGTCGTTATCTCCTGCAAAAGATCGTTATCGTACTTAAACCTGCCCATAAACCTTCTTTTCACATCTATATTAATATGACCCATACAAAAACCTCCTCGATTGTATTTATGTGAGCGTTTTTATTGTATCAATTCTTATACATATTATACCACAGCGTATTCTGAAAAAATATGTCAACGGGCTTTTTTGTGAATATAATGGTAAAAAATTAAATGAAAGGTTGTGTTACAATGCCATATTGTCCATCGGGAAGGTATTACACTGTAGAGCCAGGGGATACGTTGTGGCTCATATCTCAGAAAATCAATAGGCCTGTAGACGACATTATAAGAGTGAACCCTGGAATAGATCCAAATAGATTGATGGTAGGACAAGTAATATGTTTGCCGCCAATAATACCTTATGGCAAAACGACAGAATGTCCAACAGGTATATATTGGGAAGTAGCACCTGGTGATACGCTTTATAAAGTTGCAAAAACCGTAGGAACTACTGTCGATAAGATTATTGAATTAAACCCGTATATAGATCCAAATAACCTTGTGGTAGGACAGGTGATATGTTTGCCTTTGCCAGGATAAAATTACCCTGTTAAAAGCAGGGTAATTTAAAGCAAAAAATTTTTAACATTAACTTGACAATCTCCGTTGGCAGTAATATAATTAAATTAAATAAATGTTAACGTGAACAAAATTTCGTGGGAGAGCTGATTTTATGAAGAATTTTATGGATGACGATTTTCTGTTAAACAACGAAGTTGCTGTTAAACTATTTCACGACTATGCATCAAAGATGCCTATATTTGATTTTCACTGTCATTTGAACCCTAAAGATATTTACGAAGACAAGAAATTTAAAAACATCACGGAAGTTTGGCTATATGGAGATCACTATAAATGGAGACTTATGAGAAGCAATGGTGTCGATGAAAAGTACATTACAGGTGATGCTGATGATTACAGCAAATTTTTAGAGTTTGCAAAGACTATGCCTATGGCTATCGGCAATCCTGTTTTTCATTGGACACATTTGGAGCTTCAAAGGTACTTTGGTGTTAATGAGCTTCTAAATGAGAAAACAGCTCCAATGATATGGGAAAAAGTCAATTCAGTATTGGAGAGTAGCGAATTCAGTGTCAGAAACATCATTAAGAAGTCAAACGTAAAGATACTGTGCACAACAGACGATCCGACAGATAGCCTTGAGTATCACAAGCTTTTGATGGATGATGAAAGCTTTGGTGTAAAGGTTTTGCCTGCATTTAGACCTGACAAAGGTATAAATATTGAAAGAGACGATTTTAGAGATTGGGTCAAAAAGCTTGGAGAAGTAAGTGGGAAGACTATTGAAGATTACGAAGATTACTTAGATGCCTTAAATTCAAGAATAGAGTACTTTGACAGCTTAGGCTGCAGGTTATCAGATCATGCACTTGACTTTGTGGCTTATGAAGAAAGCACAAAAAGCAAAGTGAATGAAATATTTAAGAAAGCCTTAGAAGGCGAAGAACTTTCCAAATTTGAAATTGACCAATACAAGACAAGTGTTCTTCAGTTTTTAGCAAGAAAATATAAAGAATTCGGATGGGCTATGCAGCTTCACATTGCAGCTTTAAGAAACACAAATACCAGGATGTTTAGAAAGCTGGGGCCTGATACTGGATATGATGCAATAAATGATGTAGATATAGCACAAAAAGTAGCGAAGCTTTTAGACTCATTAGATTTAACTGGCTCATTGCCGAAGACTATATTGTACACGCTAAACCCCAAAGATAACTATGTTTTAGCTACAATTATGGGGTGTTTCCAAGGTGAAGGGATTCCGGGGAAAATGCAATTTGGCTCTGCATGGTGGTTTAATGACAACATCGACGGAATGAGAGAGCAGATGAGGACACTGGCAAATGTAGGGCTTTTAAGCAAATTTGTTGGAATGGTAACTGATTCAAGAAGTTTCTTGTCATATCCAAGGCACGAATACTTCAGAAGGATACTGTGCAATTTGATTGGCGAATGGGTAGATAGAGGCGAGGTGCCTTACGATATAGACTTATTAGGAAAGATAGTTCAGGACATATCCTACAATAATGCAGTCAATTATTTTGGAGTATAGTCTTCTATAATGAATGTGGAAGGTGTTTGAGATGAGCGTTACAATAAAGGATATAGCAAAACTTGCAAATGTATCACATACTACAGTTTCCAGAGCTTTAAACGACAGTCCGCAGATAAAAGAGGAGACGAAAGAGAAGATAAAAGAAATCGCAAAAAAGCTTAATTACGTGCCTAATTACAACGCTAAAAGTCTTGTTCTCAATAAATCATATAATATCGGTTTGTTCTTTTCTACAATCTTCAAAGGAACATCTCCCAGTTTCTTCTATGAGACTGTAAGGGGTGTAAACAGTGCAATCAAAAAAAATTACAATCTCATCATAAGAGGGATAGACGAGTACAAGGACTACTCGTCTATCGAGAAAAACCGTTTTGACGGAATCGTACTTACAAGCCAAAGCGAAAGCGATAATGAATTTATGTACTACGTCATGAGAAAAGGTATACCTCTGGTTGTTTTAAATAGGGAAGTCAATGAAAAATCTGTCGTAAATATACTAAGTGAAGAAAAGACGGGAGCTTACAATGCAGTGAAGTACCTGATTGAAAATGGACATAGGGATATAGCCATAATTGAAGGTAAAGAAGGCTTCAAATCGACTGTGGATAGAAAAGACGGATTTTTGAAGGCACTTATTGAAAGCAAGATTTTGATAAACAATGATTACATCGTAAGCGGGGAGTACGACATAGAAAGTGGCTACAGTGCCATGAACAAGCTTTTGAAGCTAAAGAAAAAACCTACAGCCGTATTTTGTTCAAATGATGACATGGCGGTAGGTGCTATAAAGGCTATATATGAAAAAGGTCTTAAAGTTCCTGATGACATTTCAGTAGTGGGCTTTGATGACAGTGAATTTTGCAGGTATATAATACCTGCTCTTACAACAGTGAGAAAGCCTATAAAAGATGTCAGCCAAAAAGGTGCAGAAATATTGATGAACATGATTGAAAATGACGAAAACAGCGGAGAAAAGATATACGTACCTACAAAGTTAAAGATAAGAGATTCTGTAATGGCAATAAAATAATTTTTGCATAAATCCAGTTAACGTGTGCAAAACAGTTTAAATGAAAAGCTTTAATCGAAAATTGTCGCTGGAAATTGAAAAATCATTTGGAGGATTGAAAGCTTTGAACAAAGTTGAGAAATTTATAGATGGCTACATTAAAGATTACAAAAGCTACAAGCCATCATGGAATTACGAAGATGGATGTGTACTAAAAGGCGCACTTGATCTGTACAGTGCAACAGATGATGAAAAGTATAAAGCATTTGTATTGAAATACCTCGATGAATTTATAGAAAAAGACGGAGAGATAAAAGGCTACAACATGGAAAATCATCATTTAGACGATATAAATTCGGGCAAAGTGCTATTTGATGTTTATAAAATGACAGGTGATGATAAGTACAAGAAAGCCATAGAGACGATTTTTACTCAAGTTAAGACACAACCAAGGACAAACGAAGGAAATTTCTGGCACAAAGATATATATCCATATCAAGTATGGCTCGATGGATTGTATATGGTGATGCCTTTCTACATTAAATACATCAAAAATTTTGGCAACATTAATGACTTATCTGATATTGTGAATCAGTTTGTTAATGTGAGAAAGCATATGTATGACACCCAAAAAAAGCTTTACTACCATGGGTACGACGAAAGCAGAAAAGAAGCCTGGGCAGATAAAAAAACTGGTGTATCCCCGAATTTTTGGGGAAGAGCTGAAGGCTGGTTTGTCATGGCCCTTGTTGATGTGCTGGAAGAGATGGACGAGAGAATGAAGCCTGAAAAAGATGCCCTTATTAAGATATTTAATGAAGCAATAGATGGACTTTTAATTTACCAAGATGAAGAAAAAGGCATGTGGTACCAAGTTTTAGATAAGAAAAATGAGAGAGGAAATTATCAGGAGACATCTGCCACGCTGATGATTTCATACAGCATACTTAAAGGTGTAAGATTAAATCTTTTGCCACAAAAATATAAAGAGCATGGGGTAAAGGCATTTGAAGGTACAGTCAATAAATACCTTGTAGAAGATGAAGGGAAATTGATGCTTGGAGGTATATGTTCTGTTGCGGGATTAGGCAATACTCCATACAGAGATGGAAGTTACGACTACTATATATCAGAAAAGGTTGTTTATGACGATCCTAAAGGCGTAGGAGCATTAATGATGGCATACAGTGAAATAATTAAAATACAATAAATTATGCATTTGAAAGGGGTGATAAAGGGAGGTCAAATTCAACATCTTTGTACATGCAAAAATAAAAAAATTTTTAAGGAGGATCATCTATGAAAAAACTAGTAGCATTAGCACTTGCGGCAGCTCTAGGTATTTCCACATTACTTACAGGATGTGGCTCATCAAACAATTCAACGAGCCAGAAAAATACAAATAGCAGTACAAAGACATCCGAAAGTCAGCCAGCAAAACAAGTAACGCTGAGATTTTCATGGTGGGGCGATGACACAAGGCATCAGGCAACATTAAATGCTATAAAGCTCTTTGAGCAGAAATACCCAAATATAAAGATACAAGCAGAATATGCTGGTTGGGATGGATACCTTGACAAACAGACAACACAAATGGCAGGTGGCACTGCTGCAGACATAATGCAGATAAACTGGAACTGGTTGCCACTATTCTCTAAAGACGGTAATGGTTTTTACGATTTGAACAAGCTGTCAAGCGAACTGGGATTAGACAATTATTCTAAAGATATTTTGGCTACAGGAACTGTTAACGGTAAACTGAATGGCATACCAGTAGCTATGACTGGAAGAGTGCTGTACGTAAATAAGACGATGTACGACAAATACGGTGCAACGATACCTAAAACATGGGATGACCTTATTAATGATGCTTCAAAGTTCCCGAAAGGCAGTTACCCAATCGTAACAGGTTCTTATGATTCTTGGCTTTTATCTATGACTTACGCAGAGCAGGAGACAGGAAAACCATTCCTCACAACAGATGGCAAGCTTAATTTCACTCAAGACGATATAAAGACAGCATTATCGTTCTACAAGACTTTATTAGACAAAAAAGTTACTACTCCAATTCAGTCAATAGCTGCAGAAGGCGGCAATGGGCTTGCACCAATAGCACAGCTTCCAAGCTTCTTAAATGGCAAATTTGCAGGCTTGTTTGAATGGACAAGTGCAATATCAAAAGAAGCAACTCCAATAAAGCAAAACAACATGGAACTTGTGACAGCAGGACTTCCTATGAATTCTGATGCTAAGACATCAGCGGCTATATTAAAGCCATCAATGCTTTTTGCCATCAATAAAGACTGCAAATATCCAAAAGAAGCAGCTACATTCTTGAATTTCATCTTGAATGATCCACAAGGCGTAGAAGCAATGGGTACCAGCAGAGGAATACCTGTAAGTAAATCCGCTGTAGATACACTTAAAAAGGACGGAAAAATATCAGGATTAGAGTATGAAGGTTTGCAGATATTGGAGTCAAATCCAGGTTTGCCATTAAGCCCGTATTTGGAGGATCCAAAGCTTCAACAAGTATATGATCAGACTATAGACAAGATTTCATACAACCAAGAAACGGTTGATCAAGCCGCAAAAGAGATGTATACAAATCTTCAGAATGTGCTAAGTCAAATAACAAAATAAAACACTGTGGTCAATTTGTGGAACTACAGAGAGAAAACTGTAGTTCCACGCATTTAATTAATTGCATCCACTTTGTATTGATAGGAGGGTTTTGATGGAAAACAGGCGCATAGGGCTTTTATATATACTGCCGTGGCTTATCGGTCTTGTGATATTTACCATATATCCGTTTGTGACATCTTTAATATTAAGTTTCACAAATTACAATATTATTAATGCACCGCAATTTATTGGTATTCAAAATTACGTCAATATGTTTCATGATAGCACATTCTGGACGTCATTTACTGCAACGTTGGAGTATGTTGTAATTACAGTGCCATTAAAGCTTATATTCTCGCTTTTTATAGCTTTTATCTTGAATTACAAGCTAAAAGGAATAAATTTTTACCGTACAGCGTATTATGTCCCATCGATTCTCGGAGGAAATATTGCTATAGCTGTTTTGTGGAAGTTTGTATTTGCAAATACAGGGCTTGTAAATCAGGTTTTGGGGGTATTTGGTATAAAGCCGGTAGGTTGGTTTTCGACAGGTTTAGGAGCGATATTTACCATAAGTGCTTTAAGAGTATGGGAGTTTGGTTCTACCATGGTTATTTTCTTGGCAGGTTTGAAGGATATACCACAAGAGCTTTATGAGGCAGCAGCAGTTGATGGTGCAGGTAAGATCAAGACATTCTTTAAAGTCACCATCCCGCTTTTGACACCTATAATATTTTTCAACTTGGTAATGCAGCTTATACAAGCTTTCCAAGAATTCAATGGACCTTACATGATAACGCAAGGTGGTCCTCTCTATAAGACGTATCTTTTGCCAATGATGATTTACGACAATTCATTTAAGTTCTTCAATATGGGATATGGCAGCGCTATATCATGGTTCCTCTTCATAATAATAATGATATTTACAATGTTTGTATTCTCATCGTCAAAGTACTGGGTGTTTTATTCAGATGAAGGAGGAGGCGAGTCATGATGAACAACGAGACAGCATTCAATAATATAAACCTTAAGATGGATAAAGGGTATAGGAAAAGAGAGTTTAGAAGAAAAGTCAACTTAGCTGTGAGATATGCAATACTGACAATTGGCGCTATTATAATGCTGTATCCAATTGTCTGGCTTGTAGGAGCGTCATTTAAGACAAACAGCGAGATATTTTCATCAATAAGCTTCATACCAAAAAGGATCGACTTTACACCGTATGTAAAAGGTTGGATAACAGGTACTCAGTACACATTTGCAACGTATTACTTGAATACTTTTAAGTACGTCATTCCTAAAGTGGTGTTTACAGTAATTTCATCTGTATTGACAGCATATGGTTTTTCGAGGTTTGATTTTCCATTTAAAAAGCCTTTATTCGCAATACTGATTTCGACGATGTTTTTGCCACAGATCGTTTTAAGGATACCGCTTTATTTGTTTTGGAAGCAACTGCATCTGCTGGATACATTTATTCCTCTGTATGCAAATGATATATTTGCAGCAGAAGCGTTTTTCGTGTTCATGATTATACAGTTTATGAGGGGCATACCAAAGGAGCTTGATGAAGCTGCAAAGATAGACGGATGTAATTCATTTACGATACTGACGAGGATATTGCTGCCTGTGATTACGCCAGCAATTGTGTCTGTAACGATATTTCAATTTATGTGGTCTATGAATGACTTTATGGGTCCTCTTATCTACATTTCAACTGTCAGCAAGTATCCTGTTTCAATAGCTTTGAAGATGGCTATGGATGCTACGTCTGGCAACTTTGAATGGAACAAGATAATCGCAATGTCGGTTATAGCTCTTATACCTTCAATCGTAGTATTTTTCTCGGCTCAAAAGTACTTTGTTGAAGGTATATCTACAAGCGGATTAAAAGGATGATTCTTTAAAGAAAGAGTGATTCGATTGGAAGAATTAAAAGTAATATCAACTACATCTACCACAATTACGTTTGAATTGAAAAGTTCAAAGCCTTATTATTTAGAGAAAAAGTATCAGTTGTACGTTAATTCAGATTATATGGGCGATGTCGATAGGAGTGTGTGGACGGTAAAAAATTTACAGCCGAGCGGACAGTATGAAATTACACTAAAGAATGAAGAAACAGGAGAAAGATTAACTGTATTCCAACAGACAAAACCAGAGACAGCGTATATTAATGTAAAGGACTTTGGTGCTGTTGGTGACGGAAAGCGTCTTGATACTTTTTCTATACAAGCAGCCATAATGGCGTGTCCTGATGGAGGAAGGGTGTATTTTCCTGAAGGTGTTTACTTGACATACCCGATTTTTTTAAAAAGCAATATAACTATAGAATTAGGTAAAGGTGCTGTGTTATTAGGAGCAAAAGGGAGGGAGATGTACCCTATCCTTCCTGGAGAGATAGATAGCCAAGAATTTAAAAATGGCTATTTGGGATCTTGGGAAGGCGAAACAAATAATATGTTTGCAAGCCTCATAACTGGCATTTCTGTGGAAAATGTGAATATCATAGGCGATGGTATTATAGACGGCAATTCCAGTTTTGATACATGGTGGCAGGACGCGAAAGTTAAAAGAATCGCATGGAGACCGAGAACAGTTTATTTAAATAAGTGCAAAAACGTATTGATAGAAGGCATCACAATAAAGAATTCGCCGTCGTGGACGATACATCCTTTGATGTCACAAAACCTTAAATTTGTGAATTTGAACATCGAAAATCCGAAAGATGCACCAAATACTGATGGTCTCGATCCTGAGTCATGTAAAGATGTTCTCATTGTAGGCACCAGATTTTCCGTTGGTGATGACTGCATTGCCATAAAATCAGGAAAGTTGTCTGTAAGCCAAAAGCTTCCTATGCCATCGGAAAATCTTATCATAAGAAACTGTCTTATGGAATACGGTCACGGTGCTGTCGTAATAGGAAGCGAGATGTCAGGCGGTGTAAAAAATGTCCATGTAGAGAATTGTATATTTAGAAAGACTGACCGTGGCATACGCATAAAGACCAGAAGAGGCAGAGGTAAGACTGGAGTCATCGATGAGATACACGCTTCCAATATTAGAATGGAAGGAGTTTTGACGCCTTTTACAATAAATAGCTTTTATTTTTGCGATGCTGATGGCAAGACTGAATACGTGTGGAGCAAGGAAAAGCTTCCTGTAGATGACAGGACGCCGTATGTCGGCAATATTTATCTAAAAGACATAACATGCATTGATACTCAGGTTGCGGCAGGATACATGTATGGGCTTCCTGAGAGAAAAATTGAGAGAGTTGATATGGAGAATATCTATGTAAGCTTTGACTTAAATGCTAAGCCTGATTATCCTGAGATGCTTAGCTTTGTAGAAGAAATGTGCAGAAATGGATTTTACCTTAACAACATTAAAAATCTTAGGTTGAAAAATGTAGTAGTGGAAGGTGCTTTGACAGAGCCTTTTACGAAGTTAAATATTGACAATGAAATTCAATAAAATATTTTTTTTAAAGTAAAATGTTCACGTGTGCTAAAAATCGAACTAAGGAGGAAGAAAATGATGAGGTTATCGTCGAAGGTATATAAGGATTATAAAAGATACCCAGAGAAAGTCGTACAGTTTGGAGAAGGGAATTTTCTAAGGGCGTTTGCGGACTGGATGATTGATGAGATGAACGAAAAAGGTGTTTTTAATGGAAGCGTCGTCGTTGTGCAGCCTTTAAGAGGTGGATTGGTGGATAAATTAAATGAGCAGGATGGACTTTACACCCTCATACTTCAAGGAATAAAGGATGGAAAGGCTGAAAGGTCTTATAAGGTTGTAAACAGCATAAGTAGAGGTATTAATCCCTATGATGACTACGAGGCGTTTTTAAAGGTGGCTGAATCAGAAACCATAAGATTTGTGATATCCAATACTACAGAGGCAGGCATTGCATTTGATGAAAATGATACGTTTGATGCTATCCCACACAACAGTTTTCCTGCAAAACTCACTGCTTTCATGTACAGAAGGTATAAATATTTTAATGGCGGCAGTGATAAAGGGCTTATAATTTTTCCTTGTGAGCTTATTGACAGAAACGGTGAAAAGCTAAAAGAGATGGTTCTTAAGTATGTAGATTATTGGAATCTTGAAAAAGGATTTGCCGACTGGGTCTTGGAGAGGAACGTTTTCTGCACGACTCTTGTAGACAGGATTGTGACAGGATACCCAAAAGAAGATGCTTTAGAGATTGAAAAAGAGCTTTGCTATGAAGACAGCTTGATTGATGTAGGAGAGATATTTCACCTGTGGGTTATAGAGGGACCAAAATGGATTGAAAAAGAGTTTCCTGCGGGGGAGATAGGCTTAAATGTAAGATTTGTTGATGATGTGACCCCATATCGCGACAGAAAAGTGAGGATATTAAATGGACTTCACACTGCTATGGTGCCTGTGGCGTACCTTTATGGAATTGATACTGTTGGAGAAGCCATGGAGGATGATGTTGTAGGAAAATTCATTAAAGGTGTGGCTTACGATGAGATCATGAAGACATTGGATTTGCCGGAAGATGAAGTTAAAAAATTCATTGAAGAAGTGTTTGATAGGTTTAAAAATCCTTACGTTAAGCACTACCTTATGAGCATTGCTTTAAATTCCATGTCAAAGTTTGAGACGAGGGTCTTGCCTTCACTTCTTCAGTACGTAAAAGCATATGGAGAACTGCCTAAAAAACTGGTATTTTCCCTTTCTGCATATATAGAGTTTTACAAAGGGCAAAGGGGCAGTGAAGTTATACCATTAAGCGACGATCCTGACATTCTAAAGATGTATCAAGATCTGTGGAAAGACTTTGATGGCAGTTATGATGGAATAAAAAACATTGTAACAAATGTTTTAGCGTACGATAAGGTGTGGAAGATGGATCTAAACGGTGTAACTGGGCTAAATGATGCTGTTACTGAGTATCTGTATTCGATTGAGAAGAATGGCATAAAAGAGTCTTTAAAAGAGGTGCTGAAATAAATTATGAAAGATTTCATAAAAATAAATTCTTCAGACAATGTGGCTGTTGCTTTGAGAAATTTGAAAAAAGGCGATGTTATTCCGTTAGGCGATAAGGCATTAGTTATCGTTGATGATGTGCCAAAAGGTCATAAATTTGCTTTAAAGGAGATTAAAAAAGGACATGATGTTGTAAAGTACGGTTACTCTATAGGGCATGCACTTTCAGATATACCTGAAGGTGCATGGGTTCATACCCACAATATTAAAACTAACTTAGGGGATATTTTGAACTACGTTTATGACAAAAAAGAAGCTGTTGTGGCTAAAGAGCATGAAGAAACCATGACATTTAAAGGGTACAAAAGGAAAAGTGGCGATATTGGCATAAGAAATGAGCTTTGGATCGTACCTACGGTAGGCTGTGTAAATGGCATAGGAGAGATGATAATAGAAAGATTTAAAAGAGAAGTCAAAGTTGAAGGAATCGATGATATTCAGATATTTAAACACAGCTATGGATGCTCCCAGTTGGGAGATGACCATATAAATACCAGAAAAATTTTATCAGATATAGTGAAGCATCCAAATGCCGGCGGTGTCTTAGTCTTGGGTTTAGGCTGTGAAAACAACAACATACCTTCTTTTAAGGAAAATTTGGGCCAATACGATGAGGAAAGGGTGAAGTTTCTCATTGCCCAACAAGTTGATGATGAGATCGAAGAAGGAGTGAGGCTCTTAAAAGAGCTGTATCAGAAGATGAAAGGCGATGTAAGAGTCGATATAGACATAAGTCAGTTGGTTGTTGGGCTTAAATGTGGCGGCTCTGATGGATTTTCAGGTATAACTGCGAATCCATTGTTAGGCGCATTTACAGATTTTATGGTATCCCATGGAGGTAGTGCAGTATTGACAGAAGTGCCGGAGATGTTTGGGGCAGAGCAGATTCTAATGGAAAGGTGTCAAGATGAAGATGTCTTTAACAGGACTGTCAACATGATAAATGGCTATAAGCAGTACTTTTTAGAACATCATCAACCTATATACGAAAATCCATCGCCTGGAAACAAGGCTGGCGGTATAACTACATTAGAGGAGAAGTCCTTAGGCTGTGTTCAAAAAGGTGGAAAATCAATCGTGGTAGATGTCTTAAATTATGGAGATACAGTGAAAAAGAGAGGACTTAATCTTTTGTACGGCCCAGGCAACGATCTTGTGTCTTCTACAGCTTTAGCTGCATCAGGATGTCATTTGATACTTTTTACAACAGGAAGAGGGACGCCTTTTGGCACATTTGTGCCTACTGTAAAGATTTCTACAAATTCAGAGCTTTATAGGAAGAAGAAAAATTGGATCGATTTTAACGCAGGAACGCTCATAGTAGATGAAGGGATAGATGTAGTATTAGATAGGTTAGTAAACTGTGTTTTAAAAGTAGCCAGCGGCGATAAAGTCAACAATGAGAAGAATAATTTCAAAGAAATCGCCATTTTCAAGTCAGGTGTGACATTGTAAATTTAAAAGCAAAGGTGAATGATGTGAGAATATTTTACTACATTTTGACATCTGATATTCTTCCTATATTTTTGATAATATTTATAGGATATGTCCTTGGCAGCAAGTTTAAGTTAGACGTAAATTCTTTTAGCAAAATAAATTTTTACGTCTTCGTTCCAGGATTTATATTTGTAAATATTTATACGACTAAGATTCCGCTAAACATGATGAAAGTGTTGGTATTTGCTATAACTATGCTTCTGGCAAATGTGGCAATCGGCAGCATTATAGCTAAGTTAAGAAATTATGACAAAGGCTATAAAAATGCCTTTAGGAATTCCATCATGTTCTACAACTCTGGCAATATAGGGCTGTCGCTTATAACACTTGTGTTTACTACGGGTCCGTATTTGATACATGGAAAGACTCCTTACGCCAATATGGCGATTACCGCACAGATAATGGTGCTTTTGATACAAAACATATCTACAAACAGCATAGGATTTTTTCTGGCCAGCAGTGCATCTATGGACTTTAAAGACAGCATGAAAAAGATATTTTCTATGCCAACAATTTACGCAATTCCAGCGGCTTTGCTTTTAAAACTGTTGCCTGTTGATTTGACAAAAATACCAATATGGCCTGCTGCTGAGTACATCAAAAACGCTTTTGTGCCTTTTGCACTTATATCTTTAGGTGCTCAACTTTCGTATACAAATATAAGCTTTAAAAACAAGGAAGTCTATTTATCAGCAGTCACAAGGCTATTAGGTGGCCCTATAATCGGATTTCTTTTAATAAAGATATTCGGTTTTTCTGGCGTTGTGGCACAGGCATTGATGATATCATCTTCTACACCTTCCGCAGTAAACACTGCTTTAATTGCCGTAGAATTTGATAATTGCAAAGACTATGCGTCGCAGTTAGTCATGGTTTCTACACTGCTTAGCACCATTACTTTGACTTTGGTCATTTATGTATCAAGGGTAATTTTTCCAGTTTGAATTTAGCTAAAAGGATGTTAATAGATGGTTATCAAGAAAGACATACTCAAACTTATTGGACCTATAATAACGGAGCAGACGTTTATAAGCTCCATGGGAATAATAAATACCATACTTGCCAGCAGACTTGGGAAAGAGGCGATTTCATCCATAGGGATGGCCGATTCTATAAATAATATTTTAATAGGATTCTTTTCGGCTCTTGCAGTTGGTGGCACTGTCGTTGTAGCGCAGTATGTGGGGCAGAAAAATCAAAAGGCGGCAAATGAAGCCAGCAAACAGATAATGTACTCCGGTGAGCTTATTACAATATTTATTACGATTCTAATATGGATTTTAAGGCATCCTATAGTGCTTTTGCTTTTTGGCAAAGCAGAAAAAATCGTATTTGACAATGCCATATTGTATTTAAGCATAAGCCTTGTAACATATCCATTTATAACAGCTCAGTTGGTAGCATTTGGGGTATTAAGAGGTGCTGGCGATACGAAAACGCCTATGTATATAAACGTGTTTATAAATGTCCTAAACGTCATATTAAGTTACGCATTCATATACGGCATAAAAATCATTAATCTTAAAGGTTTAGGTGTGGAAGGTGCTGCAATAGGCATAGGATTGTCCAGACTCATTGGTGCTATAGTAGCATTGTATATCTTGATTAAAGGTACAAGTGTTGTGAAGCTTTACGATTTGTGGCACTTCAGACCTGACATAAAAATGCTTAGATCTATCTTTAACATTGGACTTCCTGCCGGCCTTGAATCGCTTTTGTTTAGCGGCGGCAAATTGATAACGCAAGTATTTGTTGTGCTTTTTGGCACTGCATCAATTGCAGCAAATTCCATAGGTTTTTCTGTACAGCAGATATTCAATATTCCCGGCAACGCTTTAAGCATAGCTTCTACTATAGTCGTAGGACAGGATATGGGCAGTGGCGATCCTGTAGCCGCAAAAAAGTCCCTTTACTACATGACTTGGCTTGCCAGTATATGTATGGGTATACTTGGTGCAGTGTCGTTTCCTTTTGCAAGATTTCTTGTATCTATATACACCACAAATCAGGATGTCATAGATATCGCTGTGAAAGTCGTGAGGCTTAATTTGGCTTGTATGGTTTTATGGTCATTGTCATTCGTGCTGCCTGCAGGCTTAAAAGGCGCAGGAGATGCCAAGTACACATTGATGACATCTATAATAGGCATGTGGGCCTTTAGGATAGTTTTAGGATATGTACTTGGAGTAGTGATGAAATTTGGACTTGTAGGAGTATGGATAGGCATGTTTACAGATTGGGCAGTAAGAGGCACTCTTTACCTTATAAGGCTAAGAGGTACCAAGTGGCAAAAAGCAATTGTGTAGAGGTGCATTTTATGAATTTAGGAATAAGGGCACATGATCTAATAGGATTATCCTTGGAAAGATTGCCTGAAGAGGTTTCGAAATTGGGACTATCTTCAGTCCAATTGGCTTTAAGTAAATCATTTCCAGAGCTTCACATCAAAAATGGAAGTTTGACACCGGGTTTGGCTAACTATATAGGCAGCCATTTCAGAAATCATAACATTCAAATAGCAGTGTTAGGATGCTATGTAAACATCATTCATCCAGATTTAAGCGAAAGGAGGTTGTTATTAGAGCTTTTTAAAGAACATTTAAGGTATGCAAGAGATTTTGGCTGCAGCATTGTTGCTACAGAGACAGGCAATGTGCATGAGAAGATGGGATACACGACTGATAATTTCACAGAAGAGGCTTACAATGAAGTGGTGAAAAGCGTATCTGAATTAGTTGAGGAAGCCGAAAAATTTGGAGTCATAGTAGGCATAGAACCTGGCGTCAACCATCCTATTTACTCTCCCAAAGTCATGAGGAGGCTTATAGATGATGTAAAGTCCAGCAATTTGCAAGTCATATTTGACCCGGCCAACCTTTTGACTGAGGAAAATTACAAAAGCCAAAAGATTATTTTTGAATAGGCCTTTAAATTGTTTGGAGATAGGATTGTAGCAGTACATGCTAAAGATTTTTCGATAAATGAAGGAAAGTTTGAATTTGTGCCTGTAGGTGAGGGACTGCTGGATTACGAAACAGTATTCAAGTATTTAAAGGACACAAAACCGTATATAAACATCTTGATGGAAAACACAAAAGGCACATTTATAGAAAGTGGGATTTCGTATCTTAAGGGTAAATATGAAATCATAGTCCAATAATTCCACAAAAACCACACAAAAAAATTTGGATTTTTGAGAGGAATTGTTGGTTTTACGTCGAATATGTGTTAATATATAGATAGAAAAATGATTATCATTGATTTGATGATGAATTGGTATATGCCTTTAATATAGATGATAATTTTGTATAGGATGGTGTCATATGCTGGCTTCCACGAGAAGAAATAAGATAAAAGAAATACTCATGAAGAAAAAATCCGTGAAAGTATCTGAGCTTTGTGAGATGTTTCAAGTGTCAGATGAGACCATAAGACGGGACTTAGATGAGCTTGAAAGAGAAGGGCTTATAGAGAGAAACTACGGCGGTGGCGTGCTGAAGAAAAACATCGTTGTTCCTCCACTTTTATTCAGGATGGAAGAAAACATCGAAGAAAAAGAGAAGATAGCCAATAAAGCAATAGATGTGATTAAAGAGGGAATGAGCATTTTTCTTGATGCAGGGTCTACTACTTATCAGTTAGCACGGTATATTAACTACAAAGGCTTAAAGAACATCACGGTTATAACCAATGGACTTAACATAGCTGCCGAACTTGCAAGAAACACAAATATAACTTTACACGTGACAGGCGGAAATCTTAAAAACGTCAATTATTCTTTGATAGGTCCAGATGCTGTAGAGTACGTAAAAAAGTACAATGCTGACATTGCCTTTCTCGCAGCAGCGGGAGTGTCGTTAGAAAAGGGATTTACCACGTCTGATATCTTTGAGGCAGAAGTCAAAAGGTCTATGATTGGATCTTCAAGAACATCGATTGTCGTCGTCGACAGCAGTAAATTTGGCAAAGATGCTATGGTGTCATTTTGCAATATAGGTGATGTGGATAGGGTTATAACGTCAGGAGTGCAAAACATGGATGTGATAGATGATTTGAAAAATCATGTTGTAATAGATTTGGCTAATTAGCATGTTTTTCGATTTGAAAGGAGAGATGAGAAATGGTTGGAAATGTATCATCTGTGCTTAAAGAAAGTGGGTTTCAGATATATCCAGATTCTTTAAGGAAGCTTGGTGAAAACACATATATATTTGTGGTGAAAAAGCAAAAGGAAAAAATGATCGGCATACTGTCTAATGACGAGTTGAAGCTTAAAGAACCATACTTTTCAGAGAATAAGAAAATAAGCGATAACCTCCAATTTAATGTTTATTCTTTTACCTTCGATAACTATGTTACGCTAAACGGCAGATTTCATATAGGCCCTACTATATGCAGGGAAAATGCTTCGTTTGGCACAGGTGACAGGCTTGGGCTGGCAACAGCAGCACAGCTTGACGCTTTAAAAAAATTCAATGTATTCCCTATTTTGGCGCAGCAATCCCCAAGAGAGCTTGTAAAGACAAACAGGGATTTTAAAGATGTGCTTTTAAAAGTAGTATTGGGAGTTTTAGAGACCGGCTATATAGGCCATTATGGAGCTGATGCAGACCATATAAAGGATGAGAAGTACCTTTTAGAAGGCATAGATGCCGGTTACACCATGTACACGCTGGACTTAAGTGAACAGCTTTTTGATGTAAGCGGTGCAACGTCATTAGAAATCAAAGAAAAAGCAAAGACATTGTCAGATGTAAGCAGAAAGATTGTGGAAGACTTTTCAGGCAAATCTCTAAATGTGGGTTTTGGTGGTCATTTAGTCTCAGAAGACGAGCTTTTAAAATCTGCAGTTGCATATGAGGCTGCAATGAAGTTTGTCGAGAAGGTTAATGACATCTTAAAAGAAAAACTTAACGACTTTGACCTTGAAATCTCTATCGACGAAGGCGGAAAAGTGACGACTTTGGAGGATCACCTTTTTGTAGCAGAGTATCTCCATCGGAATGGCATTGACTTTTTCAGCATAGCTCCTAAATTTCCTGGGGAATTTGAAAAGGCAATTGACTACGTAGGAGACGTAAATGAATTTGAAAGAGAGCTTAAAAAGCACTACGATCTTACGAAGTTAATAGGCGGTTATAAGCTTAGCTTACATTCAGGCAGCGATAAATTTAGCATTTACAAGATTTTCAGCCAGACAACTGAGAAGAATTTTCACATAAAGACGTCTGGCACAAGTTGGCTACAGGCTGTAAATCTCATTTACAAATCTGACAAGGAGTTCTATAGAGAACTTTACAAAATAGCTTTATCAAATCTGGAAGAAAGCAAAAAATCATACAAGGTTTTGATTAAAAAGGATGACTTTAAAGATGAACCTGAGCTTGATAATTCAGAATTTATAATTAGACCAGAGATAAAGCAGCTTTTCCACATATCTTTTGGCGTTTTGCTTGACCTAAAAGGAAAAGAGATTAAAGACATGCTTTACGATTATGAAGAAGAACATTATAAAATGGTTTCTGATAACATAGAAAACCATTTGAAAGAAATATTCTATGAAAAATAAATCTTAGGAGGAGAAAAAATGGGTGTGAAAATAGCTATTGTAAATTCCAGTAGTTTCGGGAGAAATTTTCCTGAGCATTTAGAGAAGCTAAAAAAGTTTGGGGAAGTTGACAGGTTCCAATTTCCTTACGACATGCACGGCAAAGAACTGGCAGAGAAGCTTATGGGATATTCTATCATTGTTGCAAGCGTCAAGCCTTACTACGATAAAGAGTTTTTTGAGTATAAGGATAAAACGCTGCTTATAACAAGGCATGGCATTGGATACGATAATATCGACATAAAAAGTGCTCAAGAAAAAGGCACATACGTCACAAAAGTTGATGGGTATGTTGAAAGAGAAGCTGTGGCTGAGTCGGCTGTGACGCTTTTATTGGATGTGGTCAGGAAGGTAAGAGGAGCATCTCTTAAAGTAAAAGATGGCAAGTGGAGCGAAAGAGCCAGCTTCATGGGTGCAGAGCTAAGGGATAAGGTTATAGGCATAATAGGCATTGGCAATATAGGAAGCAGAGTTTGTGAAATACTCAGGTATGGGTTTAATGCAAAAGTTATAGCTTACGATCCGTACGTACCATCTGGTTTGATACGTGAAAGAGGTGCTGAGCCTGTAGAAACATTAGAAGAACTTTTAAAAGAGGCAGATATGATATCTCTAAATGCATCACTTAATAAGGGCAATTATCACATGCTATCATTTAAGCAGTTTTCTATGATGAAAGATGGTGTCTACATTGTGGATACAGCCAGAGGGGAGCTTATAGACAACGAGGCTTTGATGAAAGCTCTTGATGATGGAAAAGTGGCAGGTGTGGGATTAGATGTTGTAGAAAACGAGCCTATAGACGAGAATCATCCACTTTTGAAATATGAGAATGTGGTGATAACTCCTCACATATCTGCATACACAAGAGAATGCTTAAAAGGCATGGGCGACAAAGTTGTATCAGACATAGAGAAAGTATTGAATGGCGAAGAGCCTGACGGAGTGATAAAATTATAGTCGTGGAGGATTAATATGGATAGGGGATTAGCTCTTTGTATAGATATAGGCACAACAAACCTTAAAGCAGGTGTTGTAGACAAGGAAGGAAATGTATTAAGCCTTTATAGGTGCGAGATACCGCTTTTTAAAGGGGACGACGGGAAAGCGGAACACGATCCTGAAGTCTTGTTTTCTACATTTGTGAAGGCGGCTAAAGAAGCGTCAAAAGGTTACGAAGATGCGATTTCACTTGTTATACCGTCAACATACATGTTTGGTCTTGTACCTGTCGATGAGGATTTAAAACCATTGACGGGGATAATGACGCTTCTTGATACGAGGTCGAAAGAAACTTACGAAGAATTGCTAAACGATATTGACGTAAATGAGATGTACAAAAGGACTGGATTTGCTCCTACGTTTCATGCGCCGCTTTTTAAGATATATTGGCTTAAGAGAAAGAGGAGAGATATTTTTGAAAAATCAAAATACTTTTTAAGCTCAAAAGACTACATCATATCAAAGCTTTTAAATAAGCCGTATACAGAGCCCAGCATATCATCTGCCACAGGAATAATGAATATAAATACCCTTAAATGGGATAGTTACTCACTTAGTGCTTTAGGTATAGACGAGGATAGGCTTCCTGAGATTGTGCCTTCAGATGTGATTTTAGCTGAACTTCCCGACAAATCGAAAGAGCTTTTGGGGTTGAATGGTGATGTAAAACTGCTGCCTGGCGTGTACGATGGTGGTGCCGTAGGAATAGGTATTGGAGCATTCGATGATGGAGTTGGTGCAATAAATATAGGCACCACAGGAATGTTTAGAGTTGCGTATCCTGATGCAGTCCTTGACAAGGAGGATTTAATGAGGCTTCAGACATACTACCTTTCATCAGGAAAGTGGTTTGTAGGAGCAGCTATAAACAATGCAGGCATAATTTTAAGATGGCTTAGGGACAATATCTTTAACATGAGTTATGATGAATTAACAAAGGAAGCATTAAATGCTGACACTTCCAATCTGTTTTTCCTGCCTTATATCACAGGAGAGAGGGACAAAGAGATTGGCAACATTGCTTCTGGCGTCTATTTTGGATTGAAAAACAGTCACACAAAAGGGCATTTGATAAAGGCGGGTTTAGAAGGCGTTGCATATTCATTGAGAATGCTTTTTGAGGCTGTAAAAGACAATAATATAAATATAAAAGAAATAAGAGCTGGAGGTGGTGGCACAAACTCTGAGCTTTGGATGGAAATTTTCTCGTCTGTATTGGGACTGCCTATAAAGGTGTCAAATGTGGAAGAACCTGAGCTTTTAGGTTCGGCTTTGTTAGGATTTTGTGCATTAGGAGTCTACAAAGATGTATTAGAGGCAACTTATAAGATGGTGAAGATTAAGAAAGTTTTCATGCCTCAAGAGGAAAAGGTCCAGCAGTACGAAAAGGGATTTCAATTCTTTAAACTTATGACAAGGGATCTCAAAAACTTGTTTGAGGTTCACAACAAACTATAAAAATTGGAGGTAAGAGAAATGAACAATATTGGATTGATAGGCCTTGCAGTAATGGGACAAAACTTGGCTTTAAATATAGCCAGAAAAGGCTACAGCCTTTCTGGTTACAATAGATCACATGAGACGACTGAGAAATTCATTAAAGAAAAAGTGAAAGATGAAAAGATCTATCCGTACTATGACATAAAGTCATTCGTTGAGTCTTTGGAAAAACCCAGGAAGATAATACTCATGGTGAAGGCGGGAAAGCCAGTAGATGACGTTATTCACGAGCTTTTGCCATATCTTGATGAAGGCGACCTCATAATAGACGGAGGAAATTCGTACTTTAAAGACACTGACAGAAGAATAAAAGAGCTTAAGGACAAAGGGATACATTACTTAGGCATGGGTGTATCTGGCGGAGAATTTGGCGCATTAAACGGACCGTCACTTATGCCTGGCGGAACAAAAGAGGCTTACGAAATGGTAAAGGAGTTGCTTCTTAAGATAGCAGCAAAGACTGATTCTGGAGAATGCTGCACATATGTTGGAAATGATTCTGCAGGGCACTTCGTAAAGATGGTGCACAACGGAATAGAATACGCTATAATGCAGTCAATATCAGAAGTGTACGACGTAATGAGAAAAGTCTTGAAACTCACCAGTGAGGAAATCGGAGAGATTTTTGAGAAGTGGAATAACGGAGAGCTTAATTCATTCTTAATGGAAATATCTTACAAGATAATGAAACACAAAGACGACAAGACAGGTAAACCTTTGGTAGAGCTCATACTTGATGAAGCAGAGCAAAAGGGCACAGGCAAGTGGACCGCAGAGACGTCTCTTGATTTAGGTATTCCTACGCCATCTTTAAATCTTGCTGTTGTCGGCAGAACTCTTTCCTTCTTTAAAGATGACAGGGTAAAGCTTTCGAAAATGGTAAGCAGAAACTATCCTCAAAATGCCTTAAATAAAGATGAAGTCGTAGAAGATTTGAAAAATGCACTGCTGTTCTCGGTATTTTCATCATTTTCGCAAGGCATGTGGCTTATATCAGAGGCATCAAAAGTCTATGGCTACGGCATAGATTTAAAAGAAGTTTTGAGAATCTGGAAAGGTGGTTGCATCATAAGGGCAAGGCTTCTGGACTTTTTGATGGAGATAATAACAGAAGACAATGCCAACTTGCTTCTTAGCCCGAAATCCGTAAAATTCTTGGAAGAAAAAATAGATGCAGTTAAGAAGGTGACAAAGCTTGCTAAAGACAATTACATCCCTATGCTTACAGTAAATGCTTCTCTTGATTATTTCTACAGCATGTCAGAAGAAAACCTTCCTGCTAATTTGATACAAGGGCAGAGGGATTTCTTTGGTGCACACACTTACAAGAGGATTGACATGGATGGAATATTCCACACCGAGTGGCAGCAGGATTAAAATGAGGGGGATTAATTTATGAAATTAAGAAGGACTGAACTAAAGGATATAAAAAAATGGGAAGATGCAGGCATAAAGCTTCCGGAGTTTGACGTAGAAAAAGTAATTGATGTCACATCTAAAAGGCCTACATGGATTCACTTTGGCGCAGGCAACATATTCAGAGGGTTCATAGCAATGCTTATGCAAACCCTCTTGAATAAAGGTCTTATAGACACAGGAATAATTGCAGTCGAATCTTACGATTTTGAAGTCTCTGAGAAGATATATAAGCCTTACGACAATTTGGGTCTGAGAGTCATCATGAATGCCGATGGTACATTAGAAAAAGAAGTCGTAGGAAGCATTGCCGATATTGTAATGGCAGATCCATCAAACGAAGGTCAATGGGTTAAATTAAAGGGTATTTTCAAAAATCCATCACTGCAGATAGTAAGCATGACAATAACAGAGAAAGGCTATAATCTTAGAGATTTCTCAGGCAATTTTATAAAAGAAGTCACAGAAGATATTGAGGATGGTCCTGAGAAGCCGAAAAACGTAGTGTCAAAGCTTACTTCTCTGGTTTATTCAAGGTACAAAGATGGTGAACATCCACTGGCACTTGTAAGCCTTGATAACTTCTCAGGAAATGGCGATAGACTTAAAAGTGCAGTTATGACTATAGCGGAAGAATGGGCGAAGAAAAGCTATGTAGAAGATGGATTCCTTAAATACTTAAGCGATCCGTCGAAAGTTTCTTTTCCTCTTAGTATGATTGATAAAATCGTCCCAAGGCCGCATGAGATAGTCAAGAAATCTCTTGAAGATAGTGGCTTAGAGGATATGGACATAATAACAACTTCGAAAAATACCGTAATTGCACCCTTTGTTAATGCGGAAAGAGCTCAATACCTTGTTATAGAAGATAAATTTCCAAATGGGCGCATGAAGTTAGAAGAAGCTGGAGTGATATTGACAGATAAAGAAACTGTTGAAAAAGTCGAAAGGATGAAAGTCACCACTTGCTTGAATCCGCTTCACACAGCATTGGCCATATACGGATGCCTTTTGAACTACAAGACGATTGCTGATGAGATGAAAGACAGTTGTCTTAAAAAGCTTGTTGAAAAAGTGGGATATGTGGAAGGTATGCCTGTTGTCATAGATCCTAAAGTGCTTAATCCAGAAGAATTCATAAAAGAAGTAATCGAAGTAAGGCTGCCAAATCCGTATATGCCTGATACGCCACAGAGAATTGCTACAGATACATCGCAAAAGATGGGTATAAGGTTTGGAGAGACGATAAAATCATATATGCAAAGAAGCGATCTTGATGTAAAAAGCTTAAAGTATATACCATTAGTCATAGCAGGATGGTGTAGGTATTTGATGGGTATTGACGATAACGGCAATGAGATGGCCTTAAGCCCAGATCCGCTTCTAAATGATTTAAAATCCCATGTGTCAAATATAAAATTTGGGGACGTAGAATCAGTTAAGAACAACCTAAGGCCTATTTTATCAAATAAACAAATATTTGGACTCGATTTGTACGAGGCAGGAATAGGCGAAATGATAGAAAGCTACTTTAAGGAACTTATATCTGATACCGGCGCAGTGAGAAATACTCTTAAAAAATACCTTGAATGCTAAAATAATATGGTTAGTGCAGAGGACGATTTCTTCTGCACTTTTTATTTGCGCAAAAATAAATTATAATAAAAGAAAAAATAATAATAACGGTGGTGTTGAAAATGGATAATACTTTGAAGAAGAAGGTATTGGACATTATTGAAGAGTTACCTGAAGATAAGATCGCAGAAGTAATTGATTTTATTGAATTTTTAAAATTAAAAGATGAAGCAGAAGATGATGAAATACTTAATGATAAAGAATTGATGGAATCTATAGAAAGAGGATTAAAAGATATAGAAAACGGCAATGTGTATGACTTTGAGGACGTGTTCAAAGGTGTATAAAATTCAACTTTGTTATAAAAAGGGTGGATTAGTTTGGTTAACATAAGAGATGTGGCAAAATACTGTGGAGTCTCAGCCATGACTGTATCGAGAGCATTGAATAACAGCGGCCAAATATCAAAAGAGACGAAAGAAAGAATATTGAAAGCTTGTGAAGAATTAGGATACAGGCCTAATTTTGCTGCCAGAAGCCTCGTCACAAAGAAAACTAACATGATAGGACTCATTATACCTGATATAACAAATCAATATTATTCACAAGTAAGCAAAGGTGTCAGCTCATATCTAAGTCTTCATGGCTATGGGCTTTTGCTTTGCAATAGCGACAGAAAAAAAGAAGAAGAAAAAAGGTATCTTAACTTTTTATCAGAAGGCAGAGTTGACGGCATAATTATTTTTCCTGTAAAGCCAAAGAAAGAGGATTATGAAGGAATTTTAAAGGAAATACCGCTTGTTATGGCAGATAATTATGTGGATGGGCTTAATGCAAACTTTGTCGGCAATGATAACTATCATGGAGCATCAGAGATAATACGACACATGGTAAAACAAGGATTCAAAAAGATTGGGGTTATACTTGGACCAACAAGCTCCAGTGCTTCAAATGAAAGATTGAGAGCATACAAAGATGTGCTGGCAGAAAATAACATAGAATACCTAAGTGACATTGTATTAGAAAGCGATGCCACATTTGATGATGGATTTAACTTGGCAAAAGTTCTAATTGAAAAAGGTGTTGACAGTATATTTGCCATAAATGATACTGTGGCATTAGGAGTAATAAAGTACTGCTATTTAAACAACATTAATATACCTTATGATATAGGTATTGCAGGATATGACAATATTCAGCAATCGTCCATGTTACCTGTCCCATTGACTACGGTGGATCAAAACGGAAGCCGAATGGGAAAAGTAGTCGCAGAAACGATGTTGAATCTATTAACAGGTGGCGCGATAATTTCGAAGAAAATAATTCTCAAACCACAGCTTGTGATAAGAAAATCTTTAAGGGAAAGTTGATAGTGTCATTGACTATTTCCAAGATAAAGAGTATACTTTATTTAGACGTTACGTTAACGGTAACAGAAAAATCAGGAGGGATTTTTATGGAGATAAGGTATGCGAGTCATTATGAAGACGTTAAGCACTATGATACATCTGAATTGAGAAGACATTTTTTAATCGAAAATCTATTCGAGACAGGTAAGATTAATATGATCTACAGCCATGTAGATAGGATAATCGTGGCAGGTGTTGTACCGATAAATGAGGTGCTTCGCCTTGAGACAAGCAAAGAATTAGGGACAAATTATTTTTTGGAGAGGAGAGAGATGGGCATAATTAATATAGGCGGAACGGGCATCGTGAATTTAGATGGCGAAAAGTATGAGCTAAAAAATAGCGATGGATTGTACGTCGGCATGGGGGTAAAGGAAGTAAGCTTCGAAAGTGTAGATATTTCAAAACCTGCGAAGTTCTACATCAATAGCGCTACAGCTCATAAAAGCTATCCTACGGTCAAAATAGGTTTAAACGATGCAAATAAAGTAAAAGCAGGCACTGATGAGGAGTGCAATAAGAGGACTATAAATCAGTATATCCACCCTGCGGTATGCCAAAGCTGTCAATTAGTGATGGGCATGACCATATTAGAACCTGGTAGTATATGGAATACAATACCGTGCCATACCCATGACAGGAGGATGGAAGTCTATCTTTATTTCAATATGGACGAAGATAATGTTGTATTTCACTTTATGGGTACACCAAATGAGACAAGGCATATTGTCGTTAAAAATGAGCAAGCGGTCATATCACCAAGCTGGTCGATTCACTCGGGCGTAGGTACAAAGAATTACACATTTATATGGGGAATGGTAGGCGAGAATCAGGCATTCACAGATATGGATACTATACCTACAAAAGATCTAAGATGAGGAGGTTAAATCATGTACAGCATTAATGACTTTTCAATGGACTTTTTCAGATTAGATGGAAAAGTAGCAATCGTAACGGGTGGCAATACAGGATTAGGACAAGGGTATGCGGTGGCATTGGCGAAAGCCGGTGCTGACTTATTCATAGTTACCCATAATGACCGCTTTGATGAAACGAGAGATCTTATCGAAAAAGAAGGGAGAAAGGTAGAATTCTTTCAGACAGATTTATCGATCAGAGAGAATATAAATGCAGTTGTAGACAAATGTCTTGAGTTTTATGGTAAGATAGACATACTTGTAAACAATGCAGGTACAATAAAAAGGTCTCCTCTACTTGATTATAAAGACGAAGACTGGAAAGCAGTTCTCGACATAAATTTGAATGCAGTGTATTATTTAAGCCATGAAGTAGCGAAGGTAATGGTTAAACAAGGTGGCGGGAAAATCATAAACATAGCTTCGATGCTTTCGTTTCAAGGCGGAAAATTTGTGCCGGCATATACGGCATCAAAGCACGGGGTTGTAGGAATTACAAGGGCTTTTGCAAATGAATTGGCAGACAAAAACATACAGGTAAATGCAATAGCCCCAGGATATATTGAAACCAACAATACTGCTCCAATAAGAGCTGATGCAAGCAGAAATGCCGAGATACTTTCGAGAATACCTGCAGGGAGATGGGGACATCCGTTTGATGTGATGGGAGCATTAGTGTTTTTGGCAAGCAAAGCTTCAGACTATGTAAACGGACACGTATTGGCTGTCGATGGAGGCTGGCTTGTAAGATGATAGGAAAATGGCATGGCAAAGTGCCATGCTTTTTTAATACACTTTATAAAAAAATTTAATTAACAACAGAAATATTAGAAGGATTTTTTAAATTTGTGTCGAATATATTAATTAAGTGCTTGACGTTGAACAATATTAATGATAAAATTTATATTAAGAAAGGGAGTTGATTTTGTTAATGTTATACAAATAAAGGAATAAGTTTATAAGATTAATTAGAATATTTAATAAAGGGTACTGTCGGGCGAGCAATTTATTTATAGCAATTGAAAATGTTTAGATTAGATTCAAGGCTTTTAGTTTAGGCTTAAACTAATAAAATATTAATATTGATAAACCTTTTTAATAAAAAATTAATTGTAATAGTTAAATGTATTAAGAGGTAATGTAGGTATTCTTGCTTCTAAGTTTATCTAAAGACTATGCGATTACGAAAAGGGGTGATATATTAAGAATAACTCTATTCACTATAACTTTTAAAAAAATTGTTTTATAAGAAAGGAGAAGTTAGTAATGAAAAAAATAATTTCCTATGTTATTAGCGTGATTTTAATTGCTTCAGTTTTACTTACGGGTTGTGGAAATTCTAATAATTCGTCCACATCACAGAATTCAACTAAATCAACATCTTCGAGCTCTTCAAAGCAGAAAATTACGATATGGGCATGGGATCCAAATTTTAATATACCTGTAATGAACTTGGCTAAATCAATTTATGTAAAAGATCATCCAAATGTACAGATTGATGTTGTTGAGATGGCAAAAGCAGATGTTGAACAGAAATTAAATACTGTTTTAGCTTCAGGTTCAAAAGAAGGTTTACCGGATATTGTTTTAATTGAAGATTATAATGCTCAAAAATATTTACAAGCCTATCCAAACGCATTTGCAGATTTAACAAACAAAATCAATTATAATGATTTTGCAAATTATAAAATTAAATTTATGACATTAAATAATAAAATTTACGGTGTACCATTTGATTCAGGAGTAACAGGGTTTTTTTACAGAAGTGATATTCTCTCACAAGCAGGAATTAAACCGGAAGACCTAAATAATATTACTTGGGATCAATTTATGAATATAGGGAAGCAAGTCAAAGAAAAAACAGGTAAAGATATGATTAGTCTTGATCCTGCAGATGGTGGTGCGATGAGAATAATGCTGCAATCAGCAGGGCAGTGGTATTTTGATGCTAATGGTAAACCAAATCTGGTAAATAATGAAGTATTAAAAGAGGCAATTAATACGTATAAAGAATTAATTAATTCGAATTTTGTGAAAAAAGAAAGTGGATGGAATAATTGGGTGGCTTCATTTAACAATGGAGATGTAGCATCTGTTATTTCAGGCGTGTGGATAATTGGATCAATAAAAGCTGCAAAAGATCAATCTGGTAAATGGGCTCTTGCACCAATTCCTAGATTGAATGATAGTTCATCTGTTAATTATTCAAACCTTGGTGGTTCAAGCTGGTATGTTTTAAATGACTCAAAAAATAAAGATGTTGCAATAGACTTTTTAAAGACTATATATGATGGTAATGTTGATTTTTATCAACAAATATTAGTTAATCAGGGTGCAATGGGAACATATATACCTGCACAGAGTGGTAGTGCTTATTCAAATCCAGATCCATTCTTTGGAGGGCAAAAAGTATTTTCAGACTTGTCAGACTATATGAAAAAGATACCTTCTGTAAATTATGGTATGTATACTTATGAAGCTGATTCTGCAGTGATGGCTACAATGCCTGATGTCTATTCGGGTAAATTATCTGTTGATGAAGCGTTGAAAAAAGCCCAAGATCAATTAATTAATCAAATAGGTAAATAAATATTATAGAAATTATTTATGGAGAAGAGTTTCTACTCTTCTCCATAGAATAAGAGGTGAAATTATGGTTAACGTCAAAAATGTTTCAACAATGAAAAAAAGAAAAAGTTTATTAACAAGACAGCAAAATAAGTATGGATGGATATTTACATCTTTTTCGATAATACTTTTTGCTGCTTTTCTTTTCTATCCTATTGTATATTCGCTTTATTTATCTACAACATCGACAAAAGGTGTGGTTGGTAAATTTGTTGGATTGGGTAATTATTTAAGACTATTTCATGATGATATGTTTTTGATGGCATTAAAAAATACGTTTGAATTTCTTATCTTTCAAGTGCCTATAATGTTATTGTTAGCATTAATACTTGCAGCAATATTAAATGATAAAAAAGTGAAATTTAGAGGAATTTTTAGAACAGGAATATTTTTACCAAGTGTTACTTCGCTTGTTGCCTATGCGACATTATTTAAAATGATGTTCAATACGGATGGCTTTATAAACGATGGATTAATGCATTTAGGAATAATTTCTAAGCCAATACCTTGGCTTATGGATCCATTTTGGGCTAAGGTAATGATAATAATTGCTATGACTTGGCGATGGACTGGTTATAATATGGTATTTTATTTATCGGGGTTACAAAATATTTCAGATGATATTTATGAGGCAGCAGAAATTGATGGAGCAAGTAAGATTAGACAATTTTTTTCAATAACAATACCACTTCTTAAACCAATAATAGTTTTTACAACTATAATGTCGACAATTGGTACTTTACAATTATTTGATGAACCTATGAATTTGTCAGCAGGTGGTGTAACAGCTTCTTCAGTTGGTCCAGGAAATTCTTTGTTGACATTGTCTGTGTATATATATAATTTGGCATTTAAATATATGCCTAATTTTGGATATGCAGCCACTGTTTCATATTCAATTGTAATTATGGCTGGTATATTAACTGTAATTCAATTTAAATTGGCAGGTGATAAAGATTGAAAATTAGTAAATACTTAAGTAAAATTATTGTTTATGTTTTTTTGATAGTTGCATTTATAGCTTCAATATTTCCTTTTTATTGGATGATTGTGGGTATGACTAATACGGCTGCTGATGTAATAAAAGGTAGAATGTTATTTGGCAATCAATTAATTAATAATTTTAAGACACTTTTTACATCGTATAATTTAGGACATGTATTTCTAAATTCTGTAAAAGTATCTACATTAACAGTAATAGGTACATTGATTATATCATCAATGGCTGCATATGGGTTTGAAATATATTATTCTAAAAAACGGGAAATAATTTATAGTTTGATACTTATAACTATGATGATTCCATTTGCGGCACTCATGATACCGCTGTTTAGATTAATTGTTCAACTTGGTTTACTTGATACACATTTTGGTTTAATAATTACTTCAATAGCATCTGCTTTCATTATATTCTTTTTTAGGCAAAGTTTTAAAGCGATATCGAAAGAAACTATTGAAGCGGCAAGAGTCGATGGTGCAGGCGAGTTTACAATCTTCTTTAGAATAATTATTCCAACAATGAAATCTACATATGCAGCAGCTGCTATATATTCGTTTATGACAAGTTGGAATTCATATTTGTGGCCACTTATTATATTACAAACTGATAAACAAAAGACGATGACCTTATTAATATCTAATATGGCATCTGCATATTTTCCGGATTATGGAGCTGTAATGGCGGCTATTGTTGTAGCTACTTTACCCATGATAATTATATTCTTTGCACTTCAGAGATATTTTGTACAAGGTTTAACAGGTGCAGTAAAGCAGTAGAGGAGGATGTTTATGAGAGAAATTATTCACATTAATAATAATTGGTATTTTAAAGCAAAATATGAGGATGGTTACGAAAAAGTAGATGATTTGGAGAAATTTGAAATAGTAAATCTCCCTCATACAAATGTAGAACTGCCCTATAATTATTTTGATGAAAAGATGTATCAGGTTAAATCATGTTACAAGTATCCACTTAATATATCAGACGAGTATCGAGGCAAAGCTATTTATCTTCATTTTGAAGGAGTAATGGCATACGCTCAAGTTTATTTAAATGATTTATATATTGGTGAACACAAAGGTGGATATACACCGTTTGATGTTAGAATTGATGAAGCTTACGACTGGGGTAGGAAAGTAAATATAGTTACGGTCGTTGTTGATTCTACTGAGAGGAATGATATACCGCCCTTTGGAGGCCAGATAGATTATTTGACATATGGGGGGATTTATCGTGAAGTAAGCTTAGGAATATATGACGATGTATTTATTAAAAATACTAAAGTTGAAACACATGGGATATATGATGACGAAAAAAGCTTAAATTTGATTGTGCATTTAGAAAACTTAAATCAGCAAAGTGGAAATGTCAAATTTAAGGTAAAAATAAACGAGAAAAATGGCAAAGAGGTTTCTTATAGAGAATTTAATACATACGTGGATGCGGCAAAAAACGTTTATTCTTTTAATATTGAAAATTTGAGAGATATAAAGTTGTGGGATGTCGATAATCCAAATTTGTATGAGATTAAAGTGGGTATGGAAATAAATAATTTTTCCGATGAATATGTTGATACATTTGGTTTTCGAGAAGCTGTTTTTAAACCGGATGGTTTCTACTTAAATGGTAAAAAATTAAAATTAAGAGGATTAAATAGGCATCAATCTTATCCTTATGTAGGTTATGCTATGCCTAAACGTGTTCAGGAGAAAGACGCTGAAATTCTAAAAAATGATTTACATTTAAATATAGTTCGTACATCACATTATCCTCAATCTAAACATTTTTTAAACAAATGTGATGAGCTTGGATTGCTTGTATTTGAAGAAATTCCTGGTTGGCAGCATATAGGAAATGACGAGTGGAAAAAAGTCGCAGAGGAAAATTTAAGAGAAATGATTAAGAGAGATTGGAACCATCCTTCAATTATTCTTTGGGGTGTTAGGATAAATGAATCTCAGGATGATGATGCTTTTTACAAAAATATGAATAAGATAGCTCATGAGATGGATGCTACAAGACAAACTGGAGGAGTTAGATATATAACAAATAGCAGTTTTCTTGAGGATGTATATACATTTAATGATTTTATACATGATGGAATTAATAAACCATTGAGGAAGCAACAAGAAGTTACAGGTCTTGAATATAATGTACCCTATTTGGTGACAGAATATAATGGTCATATGTATCCAACTAAACGTTTTGATAACGAGGAAAGGCAGATGGAGCATTGTCTACGCCATTTAAGGGTTCAAAATGCTTCTTATTTAGATGATAATATTTCTGGGGCAATTGGTTGGTGTGCATTTGACTATAATACACATAAAGATTTTGGATCTGGAGATCGCATATGTTATCATGGAGTAATGGATATGTTTAGATTGCCCAAGTTTGCGTCATATGTATACAAATCTCAGGTGTCTCCAGATGTAGAACCTGTATTGGAACCTGTGACATTTTGGGCCAGAGGTGAAAGAAGTATCGGTGGTGTTATACCGCTTGTTATATTTACTAATTGTGATTATATAGAGTTACATTATGGCAGTAAGACAAAAATAGATAAGATATATCCTAATAGAGTTGAGTACAAAGGCATACCATATCCGCCAGTGATAGTAGACTATTCAATTATAAAGCCAGAAGAAGTAGGTTCTTGGGGCATGAAATGGGAAGACCTATATTTAAGAGGATTTTATAAAAACAATGTAGTTATTGAAAGAAAATTTTCTACTGAACCTATACCAACACAATTATATGTTATGCCTGATGATGTATTATTGGATGCTTCTCAAAAAGATGCCACGCGAATAGTTGTTAAAATACTTGATCAGTATGGAAATCTTTTGCCCTTTATTGATGAAGTAATTAAAATAGAAATAGAAGGTCCTGCGAAGCTTCAGGGGCCAAATGAAATAGCACTTATAGGTGGTGCAATAGCATTTTGGGTTGAAACTATTAATGAAGGTGGTGTAATTAATATCAAAGTAAAGTCCAAGTCTTTGGGACAAAAGAATGTAATGATAAAAGTCGAATGAGAAGGTGGGTTAAGTGAAAATTTACTATAATGAAACAGAAAAAGAATTTCATCTTCAGAACGATTATATAAGCTATATAATAAAGATAATGAAAAATAATCAGCTTGGACATTTATATTTTGGGAAGAGATTAAATCATAGAGAATCCTTTGGGCATCTTATGAATGTATTGCCAAGAGCATATACCGCGTATGTTTTTAAAGACGATTTTAAGTTTTCTTTAGATTTGTTAAGACAAGAATATCCATCTTATGGCACAACGGATTTTCGAGAGCCTGCATATCAAGTAAAGCAGGAAAATGGGAGTATAATAACAAATTTTGAGTATCAAAATCATAAAATATACAACGGAAAGCCAAAACTTGATGGGCTTCCCTCAACTTATACTGAAAATGATTCTGAAGCGCTAACATTGGAGATATGGCTAAAAGATAATCTAATTGATATGGATTTAGTATTAACATATACCATATTTGAAGAGTATGGAGTAATAACAAGAAGTGCCAGATTTATAAACAATGGTAAGCAGAAGTTAAAATTGATGAGGGCAATGAGCATGAGCATTGATTTACCAGATGCCGATTATGATATGATTCATTTATCAGGTGCATGGGCACGAGAGAGATATATTAAACTTCGCAGACTTCAACCAGGGATACAGTCTGTTTCGAGCATAAGAGGTGCAAGCAGCGCTCAGCAGAATCCTTTTATAGCTCTAAAACGTTCTTGGGCTACTGAAGATGAAGGAGAAGTATTTGGATTTAACTTAATATATAGTGGGAATTTCCTTGCACAGGTAGAAGTTGACTATGATAACGTGACACGCGTTATTATGGGAATACATCCTTTTAATTTTGGCTGGATTCTAGATTCTGGTGAGAGTTTCCAAACGCCTGAAGCTGTTATGGTTTATTCTGACAAAGGACTAAATGGCATGAGTCAAATTTTTCATAAGCTTTATAGGAATAGATTAGTAAGAGGAAAATTTAGAGACGAAATTCGACCAATACTTATTAATAATTGGGAAGCAACTTATTTTAATTTTGATGAAAAGAAAATATTAGAAATCGCAAGGACCGCAAAAGAATTAGGGATTGAACTTTTTGTGTTGGATGATGGATGGTTTGGAAATAGAAATGATGATTCCTCTTCATTAGGAGATTGGTTTGAAAATAGAGAGAAGTTACCTAATGGAATAAAAGGTTTAGCGGAAAAAATAACTGCAATGGGAATGAAATTTGGACTTTGGATTGAGCCGGAAATGGTTAATAAAGATAGTATTCTTTATTCTCAGCATCCTGATTGGATAATTCAAGTACCAGGAAGAAGAGTTTCTCATGGTAGAAATCAGTATGTACTTGATTTTTCTAGGAAAGAAGTTGTAAATCACATATATGAAATGATTTCAAAAATATTGAGGGAAGCACCTATTTCTTATGTAAAATGGGATATGAACAGAAATATTACAGAACCGTATTCTGTTGCACTTCCTCCAGAAAGGCAAGGAGAAGTATTTCATAGATATATATTAGGAGTATATTCTCTTTATGAAAAATTGACGTCTGAATTTCCTGATATATTATTTGAGTCATGTGCTGGTGGTGGAGGCAGATTTGATCCTGGAATGCTTTATTATGCTCCTCAGGCATGGGCAAGTGACAATACAGATGCAGTTGAGCGATTAAAAATACAATATGGCACTTCTATTTGCTATCCAATAAATGCAATTGGTTCACATGTTTCAGCAGTACCGAATCACCAAGTTGGTCGAATTACTCCTATTGAAACAAGAGCTAATGTAGCTTACTTTGGCACATTTGGTTTTGAGCTTGATTTAAGTCAGCTAACATATGAAGAAAAAGACAAAATAAAAGAGCAAATAAAATTTTTCAAAAAATACAGAGAACTAATTCATAAAGGAACTTTTTATCGAATAAATAGTCCTTTTGAAGGTGATGGAAATATAACATCATGGATGGTTGTTTCTGAAGATCTTAAAGAAGCAATTATAGGATATTATCAAGTATTAGCACAACCAAATCAAGGATTAAAAAAAATACGTCTTAAGGGACTTGATACGAAGTATTTATACAGAATTGTAGGTAGTTCAGAAAGTTATTATGGTGACGAATTGATGTATTCTGGATTACCTCTAGACGATTTCTATCTTGAAATATTTAACAGAGACAAGGAAGATAGTGCAGACTTTATGTCAAAGGTTTATGTGATAAAAGCAGAAGAATAACGTTATTAAAGGTTTGATAATTGTTTCAGCAGTTGCTGTAGACATAAGAAAATATTTAGCAAAAAAATAAAATCAAAGAATATGGGAAGCTCTCTTTTGATATTTTCAAAAGAGAGCTTTTTAAATGTATATTTTTGTAATTTTTATTTAAAAATAAACAAGGTTATATTTTTTCTTTTTTTACAAACAATATTGATTGGGGAGGCGCATATTATGAATGGAAGAACTACAAGTTGGGTTGTTACTGGTGTTGGAGCCGCTGTGACGGCTGCAGGACTTATGACAGGTGGAATGCTGGGTGCTGGAATTACTGGCTTTGGATTGGCTCACGTCGTATTAGGAGTTTTAGACATGTTTAGACCGACAGTACAAAGATAGCACAATATCTCCTCAGTTTTTTGCTGAGGAGATTGTTTTTATTGCAATAAAATTTCAAATGCGATTATTGTCCAAAAATTTAAAAAATGATTGACAAATCCATTTTATTGCTGTATAATGATAAAAAATAAAAGATTCTTCGATGATCAGGAATAGTAGCTTGAGCGACTAATACAAGCGAGTCAGGGATGGTGTGAGCCTGATTATTATAGCTTTAGCGAATGGGCCTGTGAGATGTGAGGTGAAGTGTAGTAGCCGAGCCGGTAAACACCGTTATATGTGATGCACATGTTGGTGTGCTTAGAGATAAGACATATTGTCTTAATAAGGGTGGCACCGTGGAAGCATAGCCTTTCGCCCCTACATTTGGGGTGGAAGGCTTTTTAATTTGCTTTTTTTTTTAAGAAGGGGGGTGAAGAGTTTGGATACAAGAAAGACGTTGAGAGAGTTTGTACTTTGTGCACTGCTTATGGCTATTGGTGTAGTGCTGCATTTTATCACACCTGCTTTCATGCTAAATATGAGGCCAGATTTTATGCTTTCAATGCTTTTTATATCACTGATGATCGTTGACGATCTAAAAATCAATTATGTAACAGCGATCATCGCAGGAATATTGACGGCATTGACAGGATCTATGCCTGGGGGACAGATTGCAAATCCAATTGATAAACTTGTCACATCTACAATCATAATTTTGATGCTTAAAGTGTTAAGAAATAGAATAAATGATGGAATTATCGCTGGAGTAGTTGGTATCATAGGGACAATCATTTCAGGTTCTGTTTTTTTAGGCGTTGTATCAATTGTAGCAGGACTGCCGGGTCCATTTTACCTATTGATGTTGACGGTTGTAATACCTACAGCAGTAGTAAATACTATAGTTACAGTCATTGGATACTACATCATAAAAAAAGTCTCCAGGTCCACACTTGCTATAAATAAATAGCACTTTGACATATATTAATCCTCGAAAGAGGATTTTTGTTTTTGTGTAGAATAAAAAATATTGTGTGACATTAACTTAATATGTGGCTATTGAAAAATTTCAATCCCTGTTGTAATATTTAGGGGTAGGGGGCAAGAGATAATTATGAAAACGTTGCATAGCATCTTTAAGTTCTTTAAGAAAAATATAATATTGATATTGTTAACGCTAATTGCAATATCAAGTATTTTTTTATATAAATTTCAGCAGATCGAAGAACCTGTTTTATCAGGTAAACCGTTATATCACTTTTATTTAGTAGCACAAAATTCAGTGGATCCGTTTTGGAAAGAAGTGCAAAAAGGTGCGGAAGATGCTGCAAAATACTACAACGTCGCTGTCGAATTTAATGCTCCAAAGTTTAATAATATTGACGAAGAATTAGAGTTTCTTGATATAGCAGTTTTATCAAAAGTAGATGGTATTATAACACATGTTTCATATGATGGGGACTTCAATACGTTGATAGATGAAGCGTATGCAAACAATATACCTGTTGTTACGATTGAAAATGATTTAAAAGACAGCAAAAGGAAATCTTTTGTAGGTGCCAACAGCTTTATTTTGGGAGAAGAAGCTGGAAAGCTTATGAAACAGTCTACAGGAGGCAAAGCCAATATAGCTGTTATCATGAGCAATGATGTAGGAAATGACACAACAAGCCAGAACTTAAAACTGAATGGATTCTTAAGCATTATAAACAGTGTACCGGGTATGAAAGTTTCAAAAGTATATACGTCACAGTTAGGTGCTTTAAGTGCAGAAGAAATAACTCAATCCATCATAAATAGCAACAATGGTATAAATGCTTTGTACATTACAGATTCTGTGGATACAATTGGTGCCGCACAAGTGGTGGTGGATTTCAGCAAGGTAGGTGAAATATCTATAGTTGGGTATGGTGATACACCTGATATATTAAGGTACGTTGACAAAGGCATAATTTACGGTACAGTTGTGAGCGATCCATATAAGATGGGTTATGAAAGCATTAAAGCCATGATTGAGATCAAAAAAAATAACAATGTTTCTACTTTTATAGACACAGGTGTAAATATAATAACTAAAAGCAATGTAAAAGAGTATGAGGATAAGATAAAACAAAAAGATTAGTAGGTGTTATGGTGAATAAGAGTTTATTTCAGTTTAAAGGAATAAGAAGAAAAATATTTGCACATCTTTTGATAACTACACTTATTATGGGGATTACAAGCATATACTCTTATTATAATGCGAAAATTGTAATAGACAGGTTAAAGTCTATTTTTACTGATTATGTGTACTTAAACAGTCTAAATAACGACATAAATTCTCTGGAGACAGAAGTTGAGAACTATCTTTCCACAAAATCTTCCGATTCGCTTCTAAATTATTATACCATTAGCAACAAGCTAAACAATAGTGCTGAAGACATGATGAGCATATCAGCATATGATAATGACAGCCTCATGCAAAAGGACATTGGCAATATGATAATAAGCCTTCTATCTGAGACAGATAAAGCTGTAAATGCCAAGAGAGGCAGAATAAGCAGCGAATATATAGAGTATTTCACAAGAGCTAATAAAATAAATGATTATATAAAATTGTACATCAATAATTTAATGTACAATAAACTTCAGGAAGGTACAATAAAATACAACAAAATATCTAAGAATATGGTTTTTATAAGCTTTTTAAATATTTTTCTGATAGCTATATCTGTGGTTTTAAATATCGTGTTGGGAATTATATACACTTATAGGATAACAAAGCCGATTTCAGAGTTATCTGACACAGCATTGAGGATTTCAAAAGGGGATTTTGACATAGATCCAATTAAAATAAAGACAGATGATGAAGTTAATATCTTGGCTGATGCTTTTAACAATATGGTTACTAACATTAAAAATTATATAGATGAGATAAAAATGCAGGCTAAAGTAGAAAAGCGTCTTAAAGAACAAGAGATGCAGAACCTTAAGATGAAAAATATCTTGAGAGAATCGGAATTAAAGGCACTTCAGTCCCAGATAAATCCACATTTTTTATTTAATACTTTAAACGCAGCATCACAAATTGCTATGATGGAAGGCGCAGAAAAATCATCTGAATTTATAGAAAAGGTGGCGGATCTTTTCAGGTACAATCTCAGAAAACTTGATAAACCAGTTACGCTGAAAGAAGAAATAGACAATGTGTTTAATTACATGTACATTCTAAAGACAAGATTTGGCGATAAGGTGGAATTTCAGGCGGACATAGATGAGAAACTTTTAGATGTAAAAGTGCCTTGTACAATTGTTCAGCCTGTTGTTGAAAATGCATTCATTCATGGTATAGAAGACATGGAGGGAGATGGCCATATAAAGATAGAGATTAAAAGAGTAGGAGATAGTATTCATATTGATGTCATAGACAACGGTATGGGAATGTCTAAGGAAAGTATTGATAAGATTTTGGCTGCGGATGATCCTGACAACGATGAGAATAAGCATGTCACAGGCATTGGAATGCACAATGTGATAAACCGCTTAAGGCTATACTACAATAAGCCCAATATAAGTGATGTCATAGAGATAGAAAGCCGCATAGGATATGGAACAAGGGTGACTTTAAAGATTCCTGATGGAAGGGGTAGTGCAGCATGATAAAAATACTTATAGCAGATGACGAGCAGATAGTGGTGGATTCTGTAAAATTTGTCATTGATAATAACTGTGATGATGTGGAAGTTGTAGATTTTGCAAAATCGGGAAGAGAAGCCATAGAAAAAGCTAATATGTTAAAACCTGATGTTGTATTCATGGACATAAGAATGCCTGGCATAGATGGCATAGAGGCAATTAAGAGAATTAAGGAAAGCCACAATGATATAGAGTTTGTCATAATCACAGCTTATGATTATTTCAACTATGCAAAAGAGGCAATAAACCTGGATGTAGTAGACTACCTTTTAAAACCGCTAAATAAAAACAAGGTCATAGATACAGTCAAAAAAGTCAAAAGATTGGTAGAAAAAAAGCGCGAAGATATGGCAAAAGAATTAGAAATGAAGGAAAAAATGACAGCGATACTGCCATATATTGAAAATGAAATGATATATTCCTTATCATCGTCTAATTTTAAACAGGAAGATATTGATTTTTATGGAAATATATTTAATATTAAATTGGATATGGGTTTTGCCGTGGTCGTTTTGATTGATAAAGACAGTACAGATTCGGATATCTTTATGGGAAATGTTAAAGTGCACGAAAAGCTGATGCACCTTAAAGAATATATAAAAAGTTTAAGAGATTGCCTTGCAACTATTTTGCTTGACAGGATAATAGTCTATGTTCCTACAGTAGCTTATGATGATCTATATATAATTAAAAATGATTCAATTAGCTTTTGCGAAATGATTTTAAAAGAGATGAGAAACATCGAGATAGGAGTCAGAATAGGCATAGGCAGACCGTATGAGACAGCTTATTTTTCGAAGTCATATGATGAAGCTTTATTTGCCATAAAGACAGGTTCTGACGCTATAACACATTTTGATGACATTAAGTTATCTGAAACAAAAGAACTTGATTTAAATTATGATACGGCTGAGCTTGTAGAAAATATCATATCCAATAGCATTGACGGAGCTTTAATTAATGTCAACAGTATTTTTAAAAAATTGCAACATAATTATGAAGATAGTATAGAAATGATTAAATCGAAGGTATTTAGCCTTCTTATTGAAGTTATGACTAAAATCAACACGTACTGTGATGTTACGTCAGTATTAGAAGAAAATTTGATTATTGATATTTTAAAGGCCGACGAAATAGATAGCCTAAAAGGCATGTTTTCAAAATTTGTATCAAACGTTATAACGAAATTGCACAAAAATAGGGAGAAATACTACACAGGACTTATTGCAAAGGCTATTGATTATATAAATGAAAATTACCATAAAGATATAAAACTTTACGATGTGGCCCAGATGCTAAGCATAAGCTATCACTATTTCAGCAAGATGTTTAAAGAAGAGACAAATTGCAATTTTGTTGATTACATCACTCGAGTAAGAATAGAAAAGGCGAAAGAGTTTTTGCAGGACGAAACCACAAGTGTAAAGGAGGTTTGCTTTAAGGTAGGATACAATGATCCTAACTATTTTAGCAGGATATTTAGAAAGGAGACAGGCATGACTCCTACAGATTACAAAAATAGAGTATCAAAAGGAGGTGTTGCGTTTGAAAGTTAAACTAAGAGATGTGATATTAGTGCTGCTTACGTTGATATTGATAGTTCTTCTGGTGTTATTAGGAAACAGGATATACAAATATTATGAAACTAACAAATATGTCGACGATACAAGTGATAAAAATGTGATAAAGATAGGATTTTCTCTTGGCACTTTAAAAGAAGAAAGATGGGTAAAGGATCGGGATATATTCATGGCAAAAGCGAAAGAGTTGGGAGCAGAAGTTTTTGTGCAAAATGCAAACAATGATGACGAGGATCAGATAAAGCAAGTGAAATATTTGCTGGACAAGAAGATTGATGTACTTGTTATTGTTCCAAACGATCTTAAGAAAGCTTCTGCAGCGGTGGAGATGGCTAAAAAGGCAGGTGTCAAGGTTATTTCCTACGATAGGCTTGTCTTAAATTCAAATGTAGATTTATATATTTCATTTGATAATGTAAAGGTCGGAAAGCTAATGGCAGAATACCTGATTAAAAGGTATCCAAAAGGCAATTATCTCATAATAAATGGTGCTACAAATGACAACAACACAAAGATGCTTAAAGAAGGGTATGACAGCGTATTGCTTCCAAAGGTTAAAAGCGGAGACATACACATATTAGGGGAGGAATGGTGTCCAAACTGGATGTCAGAATACGCATTTCAATCTACTGAAAAATATATACAGGAAAATTATAAGATAGATGCAATAATTGCTGGTGACGACGGATTGGCAAATGGCATAATTGAAGCATTGTCAGAACACAGGTTGGCAGGCAAGGTGGCTGTTGTGGCGCAAGATGCTGACCTTGCCGCATGTCAGAGAATAATAGAGGGTACTCAGCTTATGACTATATACAAGCCAATTGATAAACTTGCTGGAGATGCGGCGAAGTTGGCAGTGAAATTGGCAAAAGGGGAGAAATTAAACGTAGGCAATACGATTTACGATGGGAAGTACAATGTTCCATATTACAAGCTGGAGCCAATAGCGGTTGATAAGACTAACATAGACGATACTGTGATTAAAGATGGCTTCCATAGCCGCGACGATGTTTACAGATATACCAATTGATTTTTTTAAGGCTTAAAGCCTTTATTTTTTTGTCATAAAATAATCCAGATAAAATTTTAAATAAAATTATTTAAAGCAAAAAAATGAATAAAAACAAAAAATGTTTTAGAGGCGAAATAAAGATGTTTGTAGAATATATATAGCGAAAATACAAAAAACAGAAAGGGGATAGTATTTATGAAAACATTTAGGTTATGGCTTGTAGTTGCTTTGATGGTTTTTGCAACTTTCGCATTTGCAGGTTGTGGGAATAGTACAAGCTCAAGCAGCACAGGCTCAAGCAATACAAGTTCAAGTAATACAAGTTCAAGCAATACAAGCTCAAATGCTGCAGGTAAGTATTCAAATGTTGGTATAGTGCTACCAACAAAAGCTGAATCAAGATGGCCAATGGCACAGAAACAATTTGAACAAGCATTGCCAGGTGCGACAATTCTTTATAGTAATGGAGATACCGCTACTGAAAAAACAAACGTTGAAAGTCTTATATCTAAGGGCGCAAAGACGATTGTTATATGCCCACAGGATGCAACTGCAGCAGCGGCTGAAGTAAACGAGGCTCATGATAAAGGTGTTAAAGTTATTTCTTATGACAGACTTATAATGAATACACCAAATGTTGACTACTATGTAACATTTGACAGTGTAGCTGTTGGTGCAGCTCAAGCCCAATATTTGGTTGATAATGCTAAGGGTACAGGCAATCACTTGTATTTATATGCAGGTGCTCCTTCAGATAACAATGCATTCTTATTCTTCCAGGGTGCATGGAGTGTTCTTCAACCAAAGATTGCTGATGGTACATTCGTAATAGAAAATTCAAGTATTGCTGATTCACTGAAAAACACAGCAACACTTAATCACAGTCAATTAGCTCAAATTATAGGTCAGATTACAACAAACTGGGATCCAGCAACTGCTAAGACATTAGCACAAGCTAACTTGGCAAAAGCAAAAGCAGATCAGAAGGGTGTTGTTTATGTTCTTGCTCCAAATGATGATACATCACGTGCTATAACAGATACATTCAGAGCAGACAAAGATGTTACTCAGATTTACTCAACAGGTCAGGACTTTACACAGGCTTCATTGCAGTACATCTTAGATGGTAAGCAGAGCATGACAGTTTGGAAATCAGATGCAAAACTTGTTGCTGACGTTAAAGATATAGTTGATTCTATTAACAATAATGAAAAGCCATCATGTATCGTAACAACCTACAATAATGGTAGTAAAGACGTTCCTGCAACGAAAGCTCCTTTGACTATCGTTACAAAGGATAATGCTGAAAGTATTATTAATTCTTCAGGATTGTATAAAATAGACAACGGTAAAGTTGTTCCAATACAATAATAATAGACTGTTTATTATTACGTTATACAAGTTGGAAGGGTAGGATAAACGCTTGCTTATCATGCCCTTCGACTTTAATTTAGGAGGTGCAAACTCTTGAAAGATGCTGAATATATTCTTGAAATGGATAATATCGGGAAAACATTCCCTGGTGTTAAAGCACTGGATGGTGTAAACTTCAAGGTTAAACGAGGAGAAATTCATTGCTTGGTGGGTGAAAATGGTGCAGGAAAATCAACGTTGATGAAGATTCTATCTGGTGTTTACCCATCAGGTACATTTACCGGAAGAATTATTTTAAATTCTACTGAACAACATTTTAGAAGTATTGAAGATAGTGAAAAAGCAGGAATTGCCATAATACATCAGGAGCTTGCTTTAATACCGGAACTCACAATTTATGAAAACATATTTTTGGGACACGAAATCAAAAAAGGTTCGTTTATAGATTGGAATGAAACGATTATTAAAGCAAAAGAAGTGCTTAAAAGAATTCGCGTAAATATTAATCCTGAAACTAAAATTAAGGATGTCGGTGTTGGAGTTCAACAGCTTGTTGAAATAGGCAAAGCCTTAAGCAAAGATGTTAAACTCTTGATTTTAGATGAGCCGACAGCAGCGCTTAGTGAAGTAGATTGTGATAATTTGCTACAAATTTTAAGAGAATTAAAGCAACAAGGCATAACATGTATAATGATCTCACATAAATTAAAAGAAGTTATTTCTATTGCTGACACAATCACGGTTTTAAGAGATGGAAAGACAATTACGTCGATTGATGCCACTAAACGCAAAGTTGAGGAAAAAGAAATAATTAAGTATATGGTCGGTAGAGAGATAGAAGATATTTATCCAAAGAGGGAAGACGTTAAACATGGAGATGTATGTTTTGAATTGAAAAATTGGACAGCTTATGATCCAAGCAAAGGACGTGAAATTCTTCATAATATTAATTTTAAAGTCCATAAGGGTGAAATTGTTGGAATTGCAGGACTTATGGGTGCAGGGCGTACTGAAATGGCTCTAAGTATTTTTGGCAATACAAAGCATTATAATATAAAAGGTGAATTATATATTAATGGAGTCAAAAAGCATTTAAGTTCTCCAGAGAAAGCTATTAAAGAGAAAATTGTATATGTTACAGAAGATAGAAAAGGGAATGGCCTTGTATTGATTCAAGATATAAAATTTAATATAACCCTTTCCAATCTCAAGCAGTTATTGAGTGGGCTTTTTATTGACCAACATAAAGAAGTAAATGCTGCAAATAAATTCTTTAATGAGTTAAATATTAAAGCACCTTCTATCGAGCAAATTGTTGGGACTTTGTCTGGTGGTAATCAGCAAAAGGTTTCAGTAGCTAAAGGACTTTTTACTTTGCCAGACTTGTTGATATTGGATGAGCCAACGCGAGGAATTGATGTTGGAGCCAAGTTTGAAATATATACAATTATGAATGAACTTGTTAAGAGGGGTATGAGCATCATAATGATTTCCTCTGAGTTACCTGAAATATTAGGTATGAGCGATAGGATATATGTTATGTCTAATGGTACTATGACCGGTGTTATAGATGCTAAGGATGCAACAGAGGAGAAAATTATGGAAATGGCTACGGCCTGATATTTTGAGGAGGGATATTATGAAAGGACTAGGTGTAATTCTTAGAAAAAACATACGTGATTATGGTATGTTTATTGCATTAGCTGTAATTTTCGTTTTATTTACTATTTTAACTAAAGGTACGTTTATTTCTCCATATAATATATCAAGTTTAATAAATCAAACGGGTTATATAGCAGTGTTAGCTACTGGTATGACGCTTGTAATTATTGTTCGGCAAATTGACTTGTCAGTCGGTTTCCTTTCAGGTTTTTTAGGAGCTATAGCTGCAATATTAATGATGAATTATCATGTTCCAGCTATTCTTGCAATCCTTATTGTACTGGCTTTAGGTGCAGTTATTGGTTTGTTCTTTGGTACACTGATTGCAAAGGTTGGTATACCTGCATTTGTCGTAACTTTGGCAGGTATGATATCTTCCCATGGATTATTGTTACTTGCTACTCAGGCAGGCGGTACAATTAACATTACTGATAAATTCTTTAATGAAATAGGCAATGGGTTTATACCAAGTTTTGGAAAAATAGGTGAGTTTACAGTATCAACTCTTGTAATTGGTTTAATTGGTATAGTATTGTTTATTTACTTTCAAGTTAAGGCTCGTAACACAAAGAAAAAATACAATTTTGAAGTTTTACCTATGCCTTTCTTCATAGCTAAAATCGCTTTTGTTGTTGCATTGATTGCAGCATTAATGCTTATTTTAGCAATGAATAATGGTATTTCTTGGACATTTGTTATTGTCTTTGTAGTTGTTTCAATATTTACGGTGATATTAAACAAAACAACATTTGGACGTCATATTTATGCTGTTGGTGGTAATCCTGAAGCAGCTGAACTTTCAGGTATCAATGTGGCAAATGTTTTAATTTACACATTTGTTATTATGGAAACTTTGACTGCACTTTCAGGAATACTTTTTGCATCAAGAATGCAAAGTGCTTCACCAACAGCAGGTACAGGTTTTGAGCTCCTGGCAATTGCCGGTGCATTTATCGGTGGATGTTCTGCAAACGGCGGTGTTGGTAAAGTTACAGGCTCATTAATAGGTGCCTTGGTTATGGCATCATTAACCAATGGCATGGATTTAATGGGACTTGGAAGTTCTATTCAATACGTAATACAAGGTATAATACTTGTTTTAGCTGTTGTATTTGACATCCTTACACGTCGTTCTCAAGCTGTTGGCTGATTAAAGGTGCCTATAAAAGCGCATTCAATTGATCAGGAGCTGAATAAAATTATTTTGTCAGCGTCATCAAAGTGTTTTTTTATAAGGGTCGTATTGAGTATTTGGCTATTGGATATTCTCCAGTAGCCTTTTCTTATATTGCGTATGTCTATGCTTTTTATCTTTTTACTCTTAATTTCGTACTTTTTTAGTATTGATAGTTTGTATTGAAGCTTTTTTACCATTTGAAAGGTACGTTTATGCGATTGGTGGATTGCAGTGTACTTATTGTTCTTGTCATCGAAGTATTGGTAGATATTTCCACAAAAAAGAGAGGATAAAGATTATGATGCTTTAAATTGTTGAAATTGTGTATTATAATTGAATCAAGAGTTTTTATAGAAAGTGGGGGAGCATGGTGGATTTCGAAGATAGAGTTTCAAAGCGTGCAAAATCTATAGAGATATCTACAATAAGATATTTTTTTAATATGGCAAAAGAAGTGTCTGGTGCTATATCGCTGACGATCGGGGAGCCGGATTTTGTCACACCAAGGCACATAATCGATGCAGCGTATGCCTCATTATTAGAAGGTAAAACTGGATATACTGTAAATGCTGGGCTTATAGAATTACGGCAAGAGATATCAAAATATCTTAAAAGAAGTTGTGATGTAGAGTATAAGCCTGATGGTGAGATACTTGTCACAATCGGTGCGACGGAGGCTATTTACATAGCATTGAATACTCTTGTGGAAGATGGAGATGAAGTTTTGATACCTGAGCCGTCATTTGTGGCTTATGATCCGTGTACAAAGTTAGCTGGTGGCAAATCTGTCTTTGTTCCTACATATGAAAAAGATAACTTTGTCTTAAAAGCAGATGTGTTAGAAAAGTATGTTACGGAGAGATCGAAGGTTTTGATTTTGCCGTATCCGAATAATCCAACAGGAGCTGTCATGCCTTATGAGGAAATGGTGAAATTGGTTGAAGTAGTATTAAAGCACGATTTGCTGGTTGTGACGGATGAGATATACTCTGAACTGGTTTACGATGGCTTTAAGCATGTAAGTTTTGCGTCACTGCCTGGAATGTGGGAAAGGACTGTTTTGATAAATGGCTTTTCTAAGTCTTATGCCATGACTGGATGGAGGCTTGGCTATATAGCAGCACCGGAGTATTTTGTAAAGCACATGACAAAGATACATCAGTACGATGTCACATCAGCATCGACCCAATCGCAATATGCAGGATTGGAGGCTTTAAGAAATGGCGATGGCGATGTAAAATTTATGCGGGAGAAATACGATGAAAGAAGGAAATTTTTGTATTCAAGCTTAATTGATATGGGCTTTGAGTGCTTTGAACCTAAAGGAGCATTTTACATTTTCCCATCGATCAAAGAGACTGGACTAACATCGTTAGAATTTGCCAAAAAGCTTTTATATGAGGCGAAAGTTGCAGCAGTGCCAGGAAGCGCATTTGGTGAGCATGGCGAGGGATACATAAGAATGTCTTATGCCACATCGATGGAAAATCTAAAAGAGGCAGTAAAAAGGATAAGGGAGTTTATGAAGAAGTTTTAAGTTTAAAACCCATGGATATAAGTCCCATGGGTTTTAAACTTTTTTTGCGATAGAAAAGAAAACATTTAGATCGATTTAACAATTAATTTACTAAAAGTTGCCGAAATGATATATAGATTAACAAACAGATTGAATGTTTCGTACAGGAGGGATTGAAAGGATACAGGTAAAAAATAAACCATCTACAGATTACACAAATATCCAAGATACCATAGATTTGGTATCTTATTAAATGTAACAATATAATCATTTTGTTACTTATTACAACATATTCTCTTATTCGACAGAAAAATCTAAAATCCTGCATAATATAACAAAATTTTAAAGATTTTATTACAAAAATTTCTATGACATTTTTTGCTTAAAATTGAACCAATGTATATAATTCATCTTTCTGTTCTTGATTTACGCCGATATATCTTAAAGTGATTTTTTGGGAACTATGATTAAAAGTATCCATTATTAAGCCTATATTATAACGCGATGTTTTATAACTCCAATAACCCCAAGTTTTTCTCAAACTATGAGTACCAAAATTTTCGACACCAACAATTTCAGCGGCTTCTTTTAAAATTCTGTAACTTTGAATTCTTCCTATATGTCCGCCTTTATTGCTTGGAAATAAATAATCATCATATTTTAAGCATCTTAATTTTATGTATTTATCAATTTCCTTTTTTAATGATTCATTAATTTTAATTTTTTTCTCTTTTTCAGTTTTTTTCTCTTTAATAGTAAGATATTCACGAAAATTAAAATTGCTTGTATAAATGTCATTGACCTTTATAGGTAAAATATCACTAATCCTTAAGCCAGTATTTAAGCCAAATTTAAAAAGCAAACCGTATTTAGGATCTTTACCTTGTAAATAATAATACATTTGCTTTATTTTAACTTTATCTCGTATAGGTTCAACTGTCATAATTTTTCCTCCTAATTATTAATAATTTAACTATAATGTCAAAATGATTACATAGTTATTATAAAAAAGATACATTGATTTGTATATAGATATATATAAAAACACTAAATTAATTGTTTAAAATGCTTATGTATCAAATATATTATAATCTTATTAAATGTAACAAAATGATTATATTGTTACATTATACTATTTTGAATAACAATATGAACTTGAAAAGAGCAAACTTATCGAAAGATAAGGACGCAAAGCCACGGGTCTAAAGCAGATTCTGCTAAGATGGCCGGGTTGCCAGCTTACTAATTGAAATAGGGCAACCATGTGGTTATCCTATTTTTTTATTTATAAATCGATGAAATTAGAGTAGAAAAGATGATGCAATAAAATTAAATATTATTTATGAGACAAGCGGTGTAATGTCAAGTAGTATTTTTTGGAACCTTGAAAAATAAAGGTCTCAAAAGCTCTAAAAAAGGCAACACTTAATAAACCTACCATAAATTGGATAATAATGGAAGGAACTTAGAGTATATTCAGTTAAAAATACTTATTAAATCTATCCATTACCTCCTGGTTGGTAGATTTGGCCTTTACTCAGCATAGCAAAGACCAGTCTTACAAGCTTACGTGCCGTTAAGACGAGGGCTCTTTTATGCTGGTGTTTTGTAACCTCATTGTACTTCTTGCAGTAGAAATCAGCATATTCTTTTGCGTGTATCCTTACGCAATTAGCTGCTTCTACAAGATAGTACCTTAAATACTGGTTACCGCACTTAGCTAAAGAGGTATCTTCAGCACTAAAGTTGCCAGATTGATATTTATTCCACACGAGGCCTGCAAATTTAGCTACAGCGCATTCATTTTTAAACCGCTTAACATCGCCAATCTCAGCCACAAGGCCTGCGGCTAATACATTACCGAAACCTGGAATAGTAGTCAGAGTTTGGTGAAAGCCATTAAGCTGTTTAGAGATTTCTTTGTCAAGTTTTTTAAGTTGTGACTCAAGAAATCTTATATTTTCAAGAGTCATGGTCAAAGTCATGCTAACAGTATCGCACATGTAAGGATTAAGACGATATGCCCTATTAGCAGCAGACTTAAGTGTCTTAGCAATTTCTTCGGGATTTTTCAATCTATTGTTGCCATGACTCAAGACAAAATCTACAAGTTCCTCCACAGGCATAACAGCGATCTCATCAGGAGTAAAAGAATCAAAAACAGAAGTAGATGCTGAGCCAAAGACGTCGCTAAAAGGACAGTCTTCCTTGTATGAAGAGAACTTGAGATAAAGGAGGTTCAAAGCTCTGCTCTTTTCACTGGATATAGTTTGTACCAGATGGTATCTAAAACGAGTAAGGCGCTGTAGCGCAGCATACCTAAAGTCAGGCATAGGAGTAGGGTTTACCCTACCGAATCTGACACAATCAGCAATGATTCTGGCATCAAAATCGTCAGTTTTAGGCAAATAGGTATAAGCCTTTTTAAAACCCTTGACGACACCTGGATTCATAACAAAGAATTTAGGGTTAAAAGGTGCCAGGTCAGGAGAAGAAGCCAGGTGAAGATGGAGGTGCCATGCATAATGAGAAGTGGCTTCCATACCAATTTTGACACAGGAAGCATTAATAGCGTTAGCATGAGAAATCACCTCAGAGATGATACAAAGCACCTGGGATATCATTAGAAACCGAAAAAGGTTTCTTAATGAGGTTATTGCCATCTTGATCAATAAAGAAAACAGAATTAGATTGACTGCTTACGTCTATACCGACGAATAAAGTACTGGGCACGTAAATTCCTCCTTTCATTAAAAAAATTGAGAACCAGTACCAGGTTAATCCCTGACAGATTACCGAGAAACAGCCTCGCGATATCAGAACTATATCAATACTCATAGGATACACCGTATGGATGCTGAAACATACGGAAGAGTATGATATGGACAGCAAGCGAGTCAGAACTAAACGAGTAATCCCAGGGGTGCAGTCTTAGACGAGAAGTACCCTAAAGTAGGGTCTTCAGGAGGTTTTCAGAGCGACCCTGAAACCAAATTCTAAAAATAGTTTAACAGAGACAACCTGAAGAAGAAAGAGGGAATTCGTGTACCACAAATGCAAAATGCAGTGATCCAGCATACATCGTATAGAAGATTATATGTTTGGCCGATGTATAGTCAAGCCTAAAATAAACTCACTGCGTTCGGGCTTGACAATCCATCATTCCAAACATAGATAGTAGTTATGCGATGTATGCATAAGTATCAAGTGGCACTTGAGAGAGCTAATAATAACGAAATTAAAAAACAATATTCAATTATCAAGGTTCAATTAAATTTTGTAATCTTTTTAAAGATCGATCTTTTTAGTTGATTACAAATCATATTATACGAGGGAGGTGAAAGCATGAAATGGATTCAAAAAATATGGAAATAGATATATATGATCCATTAACGGGCCTTTACACCAGAAAATATGTTGAAGAAAAGCTAAGCGAATTAGATAATTTTAAAAACACTTCAATAGCAGTAGTTATGCTAGATATTAATGGCATTAAAATGATTAATGATACATTTGGGTATAGAGAAGGTGATAAGCTTTTAAGAAGTCTTGCAAATGAGTTGAAACATGGTTTGGGAAATAATGATATTATTGCAAGATGGGGAGAAGATGAATTTTTAGTACTCATGTATGACAGCAACATGGAAAATGCAGCAAAAAAAATTGAAACAATTGTTTCAACTAAAATAAAGTTAATCAAAAAAGATGAACAGTTGAGTGTAGCTGTTGGAATATCTTCAAAGCGTAGTTCTGAGAATTCAATTATTCAAGCAATAAAAGATGCAGAAGAAGAAATGAATAGACAAAAGTTTGTAATGAACACGAGTCATCGAAGTACTGTTGTCAATGCAATTCTTGCCACATTACATTTTAAAAGTTGGGAAACTGAGGAACACGCTAAGAGGCTAAAAGACCATTGTCTTATTATTGGAAAGGAAATGAACCTTTCAATGAAAGAACTTAATGAGTTAGCTCTTTTGGCAATATTACACGATATAGGCAAAATAGGCATAAGCGAAAGTGTTCTTAAAAAGCGTGAACCGTTGACAGATAGTGATTGGACCGAAATAAAGAAACATCCAGAAATAGGATATGAAATTATTTCAAATATACCAGAGTTAAAGACAATAGCAAAATACATATTGTACCATCATGAGAGATGGGATGGAAATGGATATCCTCATGGGTTGAAAGGAGAAAAGATCCCATTGTTTTGCCGTATTTTGTCAGTTGCAGATGCCTTTGATGCTATGACAAATGACCGCATATATAGAAAAGCACTAAAAATTGACCAGGCAATTTTAGAGATAAAAAAGAATGCAGGAACTCAATTTGATCCATACATAGCAGAACTTTTTAGCAAAATTTATAGAGATATTAAAAGTTAGTATGATTTGCTTTCTGAACTTTGCTTAAATATTTTGTTGGAGGGAATTTGGTTTGAATGAATTATTAGATTACCAATATGTTGTATGTGAATTGTGCGGAGAAAAATATGCAATAAAGATAAATGAAGTGTATGAAATTATCCGATTTAAAAAAATCACTTATTTGCATAATAGCAAAGCATATTTAGAAGGTATTATAAATTTGCGTGGAAAAATTGTACCAGTCATTAATGTACATCGAATATTGGGACTTGAAGATTATTCTGATACTAAATCAACACGTATCGTAATATTAAGATTTGATGACGAATTAGTTGGCACAATCGTTGATAGAGTAATTCAGGTCACAAAGTTTTCCGATATTCAACCGACTCCTGAAACAGTAGACGAAATAAGTGGAAATTATTTTGAAGGGTTAGGAATTACACAAGATGGCGAAGTTATAGCAATAATGAAAATCGATAAATTGTTAAATGCGGAGCATTGACAGGCAGGAGGTGTATAAATTGTATGATACTCCGGAATTCATCAGAGCTTTTCTTGACGAAGTTGATGAGCAACTGCAACTTTTTGAAGAAAATATTCTTAAGCTAGAACAAAATGCAAATGACGATGAAATAATAAAAACATTATTTAGGGTAGCACATACACTAAAAGGATCGTCTGCAGCAATGGGATTTGAAAAAATGAAAATTTTGACCCACGAAATGGAAGATGTGTTAGACAAGATACGAAGCGGTAACATTAAAGTAGCAAAGCCAGTGATAGATGTTCTTTTTAGATGTTTAGATGTGTTGAAAAGTCTAAAAGAAGAATTTTCTTCAAATGGAGAAATGAAAACTGATATAACTTTAATATTATCGGAGTTGCACAAATACATGTCAGACGATCAATTATTGAAGGAAAATATGAATTCAGAAACAAATAAAGAATTTAAACTCGATTTAGAACAACAAATTCAAGCACAACAAGCTGCAGCATCTGGTTTAAATGTGTTTGTATGTGAAGTGAAATTAAAAAAAGATTGCGCTATGAAAGCTATACGTGCTTTTTTGATTTTAAATTTTTTAAATCAATTGGGTACTGTTATTAAAAGTGAACCTGATATGACAGATGTGAATGATAATATTGATGTAGAAAATATTTCGTATTTGTTGATTACTGAATTTGATAAAGAAGAATTAAAAGTTAGAGTTTTAGATAGAATGTTGGAGATTGAAAGCTTTAATGTAGATTTGTTTGATTTAAGTTTAATAAATAGCCAATTAGATAATGTCAACAACGTGACAAAATCTAATGTTTATGAAGGACAAACCCCAGATGAGACAAAAAATAAGGCAAATCAAACAGTTAGAGTGGACATAGGCAGATTAGAAAAAATGATGGAGATGGTTGGCGAACTTGTAATTGAGAAATCAAGAATTACTCAAATTGTTAGTTCATTGCATGAACGATACAATTCAGATAATTCTTTTGAGGATTTAGAAGAAATTTCAAATCAGATATCAAGGATAACAAATGAGCTTCAAGAATTAGTATTAAAAGTTCGCATGCTGCCTATTAAACAATTATTTAGCAGAATACCACGTTTAGTAAGAGATTTATCAAATTCTCTTAATAAAGAAATTGAGTTAGTTATAGAAGGTGAAGATACAGAATTAGATAAAACTATAATTGAAGATTTAGCAGATCCATTAGTACATCTAATCAGAAATGCTGCTGATCACGGAATAGAAACACCTGATGAGCGCTTAAAAGCAGGTAAAAGTCCTAAGGGCACTATAAGAGTCAATGCATATCATCAAGAAAATCAGTTTATTCTAACAGTTCAAGATGATGGACGTGGAATTAATTTGAATAAGGTTAAAGAAGTCGCATTAAAAAAGGGAATAATTTCACGTCAGGATGCAGACTTATTAAATGAAAAAGAAATTTTAGAGCTAATTTTTAAACCTGGATTTTCTACATCTCAAAGTGTCAGTGACATTTCTGGGCGTGGAGTAGGGATGGATATTGTTCGCAATAATATTAATAAACTTAATGGAGTTATAGAAGTTGAAACAAAAGAATGGGAAGGTACAAAGTTTATAATAAAACTTCCATTGACGTTGGCTATTTTGAATGGACTTTTAATACGAATAAATAATGAAATATATGCTATTCCAGTAAGCAATGTAATAGAGATTGTACGGTTAAATGAAAAAGAAATAAAAAAAGTTAAAAAGCAAGATGTTGTAATTATTAGAGAAAGAACAATTTCACTAATTTGGCTGCATGATTATTTTAGAGTACCTAGAAAGAGAAAAAATAAAAATATTATCATCGTAATTTTAGGTATTGCCGAAAAAAGATTTGGACTTGTCGTTGATGAACTTATTGGCAATCAAGAAATTGTAGTTAAAAATTTTAGCTCATACATAGGAAAACTTGATATTTTTTCTGGAGCAACTATTTTAGGTGATGGAAATGTAGCATGTATTTTGGATGTTGCTGGAATTGTGAAAACAACTGCGTCCAAAAAAAATCTGTGACAAAGAATTTGTATAAAAATATTAAATAAAAATTTGAGGAGGTACAACAATGAGTTTTAAGGAAAATGTTGCAAAAAAATTGATAAAAGGTACGACATATCATGAAAATTTAAAGAGAGCAGTTTATGCTGTAGATGATATTGACAGCAAATTGGGAAAATTTGTAGATATAACCAATAAGATACTTAGTGGATTAAAAGAGCAGTCAACAACAATAGAATCAACTAAAATAGGTACTGAAGAGTTAGCTGGATTGATTAATGATGTAGAAGAAAGTGTAGGGCAATTAGTTAAGTTTGTCGATAAGGCTAATAATTCTTTGGAAAAGTTATACAGTCTTACTAATCAAGTAGCAGGCAATAGCGAAAGTACAGCAAGTTCAGTAGAGCAGATATCAGCATCGATAGAGCAGATAAGCAAGTCGATAAAAGGAGTAGCAGGGAATGCAGAAAGCTTGTCAGCATCAGCAGAAGAAACATCAGCGGCGATAGAAGAAATGGTAGCATCAATAAATCAAGTAGCAGGCAATAGCGAAAGCACAGCAAGTTCAGTAGAGCAGATATCAGCATCAATAGAGCAGATAAGCAAGTCGATAAAAGGAGTAGCAGGGAACGCAGAAAGTTTGTCAGCATCAGCAGAAGAAACATCGGCAGCGATAGAAGAAATGGTAGCATCAATAAATCAAGTAGCAGGCAATAGCGAAAGTACAGCAAGTTCAGTAGAGCAGATATCAGCATCGATAGAACAGATAAGCAAGTCGATAAAAGGAGTAGCAGGGAACGCAGAAAGTTTGTCAGCATCAGCAGAAGAAACATCGGCAGCGATAGAAGAAATGGTAGCATCAATAAATCAAGTAGCAGGCAATAGCGAAAGCACAGCAAGTTCAGTAGAGCAGATATCAGCATCGATAGAGCAGATAAGCAAGTCGATAAAAGGAGTAGCAGGAAACGCAGAAAGTTTGTCAGCATCAGCAGAAGAAACATCGGCGGCGATAGAAGAAATGGTAGCATCGATCAATCAAGTAGCTAACAGTACTGAAAATATTAAAAGATTAAGCGATTCGCTAAAGACTGAAGCACAAAATGGCAGGAAATCGGTAGAAGAAACATTATCTTCTATTAAAGATATTACTGATGCAATTTATCTTACAGGAAATGTAATAAATAATTTAGGAGAAAGTTCTGAAAAAATAGGAAGTATTACGGAAGTTATTGATGATATTGCAGAACAGACCAATTTGTTAGCTTTAAATGCAGCGATAGAAGCTGCAAGGGCTGGTGAACATGGCAAAGGGTTTGCGGTAGTAGCAGATGAAGTTAGAAAACTTGCTGAAAGAACAGCTACAGCTACAAAAGAGATAGCTGCTCTAATAAAGAATGTTCAAAAAGAGACGGAACAAGCAGTGAAAGCAATTGCAGTAGGGCAAGATAAGGCTAAGCGTGGAACTGAGTTAAGCAATGATATGAGTATAGTAATAGAAAAAATTGTTGAAGGAATAGAAGAAATAAATAATGAGATTAACGAAGTCACATTAGCCGCAGAAGAGCAGAGAAATCAAGGGCAAAACATAGTAATAGCAGTAGAAAATATAACAAACCAGGCAGCGCAGGTAAGGCAAGCGACAAAAGAACAAGCAAAAGGAGTAGAGGAAATAGTACAAGGAGTAAACAATGCAAGAGAGCAAGTAAGACAGATAGCGGTGGCCACAAAAGAGCAGAGAAATCAAGGGCAAAACATAGTAGAAGCAGTAGAAAATATAACAAACCAAGCAGCGCAGGTGAGTCAAGCGACAAAAGAACAAGCAAAAGGAGTAGAGGAAATAGTACAAGGAGTAAACAATGCAAGAGAACAAGTAAGACAGATAGCGACGGCTGCAAAAGAGCAGAGAAATCAAGGGCAAAACATAGTAATAGCAGTAGAAAATATAACAAACCAGGCAGCGCAGGTAAGTCAAGCAACAAAAGAACAAGCAAAAGGAGTAGAAGAAATAGTACAAGGAGTAAACAATGCGAGAGAACAAGTAAGACAGATAGCGGCTGCTACAAAAGAGCAGAGAAATCAAGGGCAAAACATAGTAATAGCAGTAGAAAATATAACAAATCAAGCAGCGCAGGTAAGTCAAGCGACAAAAGAACAAGCAAAAGGAGTAGAAGAAATAGTACAAGGAGTAAACAATGCAAGAGAGCAAGTAAGACAAATAGCGGCGGTTGCAAAAGAAATAAATGCAAATATCGGCGAAGAAATGAACAATTCAAATGTTATAAATAAACAAGCAGAACAAATTGAAGAGTTAATAAAAAAACAAACCTCAGAATTTAAGCAAGTTGCGGCATTTGTAAAAGAATTTAGCACTTTATTAAGTTTAAATGGCAAGGATGTTGAAAAATCTATCGATACTACTGAGGAACTTCTTAGTAATGTGGAACAAATAAAAAATACATTAAGAGGCTTTGAAATATGATATATTTTGTACTATTGAAGAAGTTATATTCTTCAATAGTACAAATTTTGTTTAGGGGTTGATAAATATGATAACAAATGAACAGAATTATTTAGGGGAATTGGCTAATTTTATATACGATTTTTGTGGCATTGATTATAAAAATAATTTAAACAATCTCAAGATAAAAATTGAAACAAGGATTAAAGAATTAGGGCTATCTGTTTGGGAATATTTTGGATATATCAAAATGGAACCAGAAGAATTGGATGTGTTAATAGAATTAATAACTGTGAACGAAACGTATTTTTTTAGAGAAGAAAATTTGTTAGAAGAATTTAAGAACTCAATTTTGCCTGAATATATTAATTCTGCAAACAATAATGTGCGCATATGGTCTGCCGCTTGTTCGACGGGTGAGGAGCCGTACACGATCGGTATGTTAATTGAAGACAGTGGTTTATTAAAAAACCATGAAGTTAAAATTATTGCTACAGACATTAATAAAAAGGTATTGGAAAAAGCTGAAAAAGGTTTTTATAAGAAAAATTCATTATCGTTTAGGAGAACTCCTAATTATGTATACGACAAATTTTTTATAGATCATGGAGAATATTATAGAGTTAAAGATGAAATTGCCAAAATGGTAGAATTTAAAAGAATAAATCTCTTGGATAAGGATCTTGAAGAGAAAATAGGAAAATGTGATATTATATTTTGTAGGAATGTTTTAATATATTTTGATGAACATGCAATTCGAAAAATAATCAACGATTTTTACAAAATTTTAAATCCTGGCGGTTACTTGTTATTAGGTCATGCTGAGTCAATAACTGGTATTCACAGTGGATTTGAAGTAATACATAAGCCTTCTGTTTTCTATTATAAAAGAAAGGGATGATATAGTGGAAAAGTTTGGTGTTTTAGTTGTAGATGATTCGTCTTTTATGAGAAAGTGTATTACTAAAATTATAGAAAAGAACCCTAAACTTTCTGTTGTAGGAATCGCCAGAGACGGATATGAAGCGATAGAAAAAGTTCAAAATCTTAATCCGGATATAATAACTATGGATATTGAAATGCCTAATATGGATGGTATTATGGCTCTTAAAAAGATTAAAGAATTGTATAATATACCTATTGTAATGTTGAGCAATTATACAGAGGAAGGTGCTGAACCTACTATAGAAGCGTTAGAAGCAGGTGCAGAAGATTTTTTTCTGAAAAGCGAGTTAATCAATCAAGATGTTGATGACAAGATTATTGATAATTTTATAAATAAGTTGATAAATGTAATAGAAAGCAAAAAAATACAAAAACAATGTTCAGAAATTAATAAAGACGAAATGGTTAATAAAAGAGAGCTTAGCAATGATAAACCAAAGGCAAAAGTAAATATAATTATCATAGGTACATCTACAGGAGGACCGGTCGCTTTGCAATCTATACTACCTAATTTTCCACCAGATTTGCCTGTTCCTGTACTTGTTCTCCAACACATGCCTCCCGGTTTTACTAAGTCTTTAGCTGAAAGATTTGATACATTCTGCCAACTTCATGTAAAAGAAGCAGAAGAAGGGGAAATTTTACAGGCTGGCAACATTTATATTGCTCCGTCAGGATTTCAAACTACTTTGCATATAAAAAATGATAATGAAGTTGTTTTTAAAATTATAGAAAGCTCAGATGATAATATTTTATACAAACCATCAGTTGATGTTACGCTAAATTCTGCAGCACCGATTTATAAAGAGCATTTATTAGCTGTTATACTTACTGGAATGGGCAATGATGGCCTTGTTGGATGTAAATCAGTAAAAAAATATGGAGGGCATGTCATTATCGAATCTGAAGAGACATGCGTTGTTTATGGAATGCCAAAAGCAGTTTTTGAAGCCAAGCTATATGATGTTCAAGTGCCGCTACAGGATGTTTTAAAGGAAATATTGGCATATGTGTGATAATGGTTTATGTCAGATGTGCTTTTTTAATTATTTTTTAATAATTTCGACATTTGTCTGAAAATAAAATATGATATAATATGATATGGTATAATATTAGTATTAAATATTTTTTGAGGGGATATGTTATGGAGAACAATACACAACTTAGGCGTAGTGATAGAAATAAAAAGAAAAAAAGCAAAAAAAGCGCCTTTAAGAAAGTATTCAATGTTGTGCTGTGGGGTGTCATTATACTGCTTTTAGCAGGCATTGGTGTTGTTGGCGGTAAAGTTTTAGCTATAATAAAAAACACGCCTCCACTGTCGCAGGATGCCTTGACGAAGATGAAACAGTCGTCCATAGTGTACGCTAAAAACAGCGATGGAAGCTGGAGCCAAGCTGCGATTTTACATGGTTCTGACAACAGACTTTGGGTTTCTATAGATAAAATTCCTGAAAATTTACAAAATGCCGTTGTGGCCATAGAAGACCAGAGGTTTTACAAGAATAATTTAGGCATTGATCCTAAGAGGATAATTGGTGCATTTTTGGTTGATATAAAGGCTGGTGGCAAACCTGTGGAAGGTGCCAGCACTATAACACAGCAGCTTGTTAAAAATACCATGCTTACAGATGAAAAGACATTGACGAGAAAGATTCAAGAGGCTGTACTGGCATGGCAATTAGAGCAAAAGTACACGAAAAAGCAGATACTTGAAGCGTATCTTAATACCATTTATTTAGGTGGTCCACATATAAATGCGTACGGTGTTCAAGCGGCAGCGCTACAGTATTTTGGCAAGGATGTAAGTCAGTTGGATCTTGCAGAATGTGCTATGCTGGCAGGTATTACTAATAATCCCTCTATGTACTCACCTGATTCCAATATACAGCAAGCGACGGAGAGGCAGCACCTTGTTTTGAGTGAAATGCTGAAACAGGGTTTTATCACTCAAGAACAGTACAATGCTGCAATAAATGAAAAGCTGCATTTTGTTTTCAAGAATCTCAATTTGTCTACGTACAGTCACGGTTATTTTATAGATCAAGTCATAAACGATGCTACAGATGCTCTTGTCAAAAAACTTGGCATGACTAAATCAGAAGCATTGAATGAAATATACAATGGTGGTCTTAGGATATATTCAACAATGGATCCAAACATACAGACGATAATGGAAAATGCGTTTAAAAATCCAAAGCTTTTCCCTGTAGATCCAACTACAAAAGAGGCTGTACAGGGTGCTATGGTAGTGATAGATTGGAAAACTGGAGAAATTAAGGGTATTGTAGGTGGTAGAAATACAAATGACTTTAAATATGTCACAAGAGGTATAAGCTTTGCTGATTCAAAAAGACAGCCAGGGTCATCAATAAAGCCTTTGACTGTGTATGGACCTGCACTGCAAAGCGGTCTTACCGCTGCTACAGTTGTAGACGACGTTCCTACCACATTTACACTTCCTGGTGCAAAGCCGTACACGCCTCATAACTATGAAAGCAATTATTACCATGGTTTAGTGACATTAAGGGAAGCTATAACAGATTCGTTGAATGTGCCTGCTGTTCAGGTTGTCAACAAAATAGGCATAAATGTCTCTGCAAGTTACGGGAAAAAATTTGGACTTGACATAACTAAAAACGATATGTACCTTCCAGCTCTGGCATTGGGCGGTTTAAGTCAAGGCATCACGCCTATACAAGAAGCGGCTGCTTACGGGGCAATTGCCAATAAAGGAATGTATATAAGTCCGATTACTTTTACAAAGATTACAGACTCTACAGGAAAAGTATTGGTAGACAATAAACCTGAAGAACATGTGGTGTTAAGTGAGCAAAATGCTTATATATTGAGAAGCATGATGATGGATGTTGTAGACCATGGTACAGGTACTGCTGCCAAGCTTTCTAATATGGATGTGGCAGGTAAGACAGGCACATCTGAGAATTCAGGCAACATTTGGTTCTCAGGTTTTACGCCATATTATGTTGGTACTGTATGGATGGGTTATCCGTCATCAAATAATCCTGTGAAAAATTACGGTGTGCCGCAGGTAGGAGGTACTTTCCCGGCTCAGATGTGGAGGACTGTCATGGCACAAATACATCAAAATCTTCCACCAACACATTTTACAGACAAACCATCGGGAATAGTATATGAGACTGTCTGCAAAGATTCCGGAGAATTGCCGACGGATTTGTGCAGAGAAGATCCGAGAGGGGACAGGACATATACTGAGATGTTTGCTGCAGGTACACAGCCTACGGAGTATTGCACTGTTCACGTATCAGCCCAGATAGATACATTGACAGGGAAACTGGCATCTTCCTGGACACCGCCTTTCCTCGTGAAACAAGAAGTGTTTATCAATCCTCCAGGTAGGACACCTGAGCAGAATGCATACGCCGCCGACGGCAAATACGTATTGCCTACACAGTCAGACAGTGGAAGCGATGTATTGCCGGGAAATAATCAGAATGACAACGGAGCACAAACTGGAAATCCATCGACAAATAGTGGCGATACTACTGCTCCGACAAATGGCACGGAACCGGGAAATACATCTGAAAACACTGGACAAAGTAACACATCCGGTAATGGCGGGCAAAGCAATAGTAGCAGTACAAATAGCAGTAATACTAATGGCAGTGGGCAAGGAAATTCTACCACAAATCAAAAGGGAATTGGAAATATAATAAACTCTATACTTGGGCACTAAATCATAACCACTGTACTTAGTAGTAAAAAAATGTGGTATTCGCACATCTATTTTGTGCATGCCGTTTCATCTCGTTTATTAGCCATTAAATCACCTTTCCTTTTGTTATATAGTAGCTTGAACAACTCTATAATAACGGAAAGGTGATTTTTTTGTACAACTTCTGTCTCGCACCTGTATAGTAGGTGTTTTTTATTTCGCTCGCTTTGGAGGCTAAAGTAATTTCCCTATTGTGAATAATGTATCAACTCATAGGAAAAAATTATTGAAGGAATATTGAGATGTCTGTAGAAATATATAGTTAGGGGGCGAATATTATGAAAAGTATGGATTACTTAAAAGAGCTTTCAAGGTTTGAACACCGTGGTTCAGCCACAAAGAATGAAAGAAAGGCAGCAGATTACATCGCAGAGAAGCTTAAAAGTTTAGGCTATGATGTTGGTGTACAGGAATTTAAAACAACACGAGACAATCTTTACATTTTGCCTCTCCAGTTTGGGATTCTTCTTTTCATCATGGGTGCTGCATCGTTTGTATACGATAAATTTTTAAATATTGTGGAGCTTTTAATTTCCATTGTTGCAGTATTTTTGTTGGTTTTAGAGCTAAGCGGCAGGTCTTTTGAAACCAGCATAATGCCCAAACACAGATCCAAAAACGTATTCACGAAATTTGAGAAAAACGACAAAAAGAAGGTAATCATATCTGCCCACATTGATACACAAAAAGGCAGTCTAATGTTCAGTCCTAAAATTGTTGGAAGATTAAAAATGATTTTTAACGTTGGCTATGTGGGATTTGCTTTGATACCACTGGGTATCGCATTTAAAATAATGGATATTTCTTTTGTATCAAATGTTTTATTGGGATTAGGCATACTAATAACATTTGCAATGGTTGTGTTTTTGCTTATATGTCAGTTAGGTGGAAAGTACACAAATGGTGCTAATGACAATGGTTCTGGTGTATCTTTGGCATTAGCGATTGCAGATCATTATGCAAATAATAAAGATAAGTTTCCTGATGATGTGCAACTGGTTTTCCTCTTTACAGGCAGCGAAGAGACTGGCGAAAGGGGAATGAAATATTTCTTGAAGAAGTATAAGAGGTTATTAGACAGGGATGCGCAGTTTGTAATACTTGATAACCTTGGAGCAGGCAAACTGACATACCTTGAAGGAGAAGGAATGATCATATACAGGAAAGCGGGCAAAATGCTTTTAGACGTTGCAGATCTTATGGCAAAAGAGTACCCCAAAAATACGGTTCAGAGGAGAAAAAATCTGCTTTTGCCCACAGATGCACTGCCTGTCTTAGCAAGTGGATTCGATGCTATAGCGTTTTTATCCATGGATGAAGACGGATCTATAAAAAATTATCATTGGTTTACAGATACTATAGAAAACGTGGATTCAAAGCTTTTAAGATATGAAGAAAGCTTTTTGATAGAATATATCTTAAGGGTTTCAAATAAGATGACCGATTTAAAAAACGTTGAAGCAATTGAGTAGGAGTAGGGATATACCTACTCCTTTGATTTATTGAAATAGCCTGTCAAGATGAATATTAAAAATATGGATAGTATTCCACCGATTATAGCGGTAGCTAATTGTGGAAATGTAAAGGCTGCTGCAATTTTTTGAGGTACTTTTACGCCAAACATTACGAGAATGTACTTTACAGAAGCTGCCAGCCATAAAAACTTTACAACTGAACCTGTTATCATGCCTATGATGTTGTTTTTAATAGCCGAGAAAAACATCACATAAAGTGCATTGCCAACCATTATAAATGGTATAAGCATTGGAAATCCCATAAGTCCTACTAAAAAAGCGATGATTGGCGTCAAAAGCCCTATTGTGATGCCAGACCAGACACCTACAAAGTAAGCCGATACAATAAGCATCGCATTTACGATTGAGCCTGTTACAAGCTGTGGCATCTTGATAAATTGTGCGATTATAGTCAATGCCAGCAAAATAGCGGTTCTTGTTATAAATTTTGCGTCAAATTTTTTGGGTGATGTGCCATTTACCATAATATCACCTCCAACATCAATCTATTAAACTATATTTTAACACTATAGTTTAATGCTGTTAAGCGATTATCAATAAAGTATTAAAAACATTAATTATGTATTAAATCTCCCTTAAAGTCATTGACGAAAGGCATTGCATAAGGTTATCATTTGTGTGGGGGAATAAATAAAAAATTGGAGGATTGATTATGAAAAAATACGGCTTATTGATAGCACTTGTTGTTGCTGTATCGATTTTTGCCGGATACCTGCTTTACAATAATTCTAATATAGCACAAAGAAGAAATCAAGAATCGCAAAGCCAAAAAACTGCAACAAATGATAATTCAACTTCTGATAATAATGCAAAAGATGAAAATAAGAGTAGCAATGATAGTAATAATGGCAATAGTGATAAACAAGATCACAATCCTGTTGTAGACAATCGCAACGTTGATTTGATAAATCAGATAGTAAGCCTTGCTAAACAAGGTAAAGTAATAAACTGCGATTTTGTAACAGGTAAAACTACTATAGATGATATAGAAAAGGTGTATGGAAACTCTGACAAGCAAGAGTATATTTCATCTGCAAAGGGAACTTATACGACTTTTACAAAGAAGTATCTTGTATTTGGATTTAATAAAGGAATGCAGGTTTTTGAGACAAGGTCATTTGATCCAAGATTACAAGCTATTTCAAGAAGTGATATTGAAAATGTATTGGGAAAAGCCCCATATAAAGCCTCTATAAGCGGCACTCCAAGCCAAACTGTTTTAGGCTATACGATGAATTCTGATTACAAGCTTGAATTTGTCATATCATATACGACAAATCTTGTTGACCATGTAAATGTGCTGTATCCTGCGGCAACAGCTAATTCTATGGCAGGTGATCCAGGCCGCCAATGGTGATTTATCATATTGCATTTTAAGAGCATTTGTAATAAAATATTGATAAATATATATTGTTAATGCAATGATGTGGAGTAGTAGGCTAAGACTTTTTCAGAGAGCCTTATGACGGTGGGAAAGGGCATTGTGTTAGCTGAACTCGCCATTGAGCATGCATATTAAAAGTATGCACGGCTGTACCGTTATATGAAATAAGTGGGCTTGCGTCAAAAAGAGTGGTACCACGGAAGCGTAGCTTTCGTCTCTTTGTGATGTGAAGCCTTTTTTATGCAAAAAATATTAATAGGAGTGAGAAGATGGCTTATTCAAGGGATATTGATAAAAAATGGCAAAAGAAGTGGGAAGATACAAAACTATACAAGTTTAATCCGGAAAACATTGATAAGAAGCTGTACTGTCTTGAGATGTTTTCGTATCCATCAGGTGCAAAGTTACATGCAGGACATTGGTATAATTATGGGCCTGCTGATTCATGGGCAAGGATGAAAAGGATGCAAGGCTATGAAGTTTTTCATCCAATGGGTTTTGATGCGTTTGGATTGCCGGCAGAAAACTATGCCATAAAGACAGGCATACATCCACAGGATTCTACCCTTCAAAACATAAAGACAATGGAAAGACAGCTAAGAGAGATGGGTGCCACATTTGATTGGGATTATGAGGTTATAACCTGCTTGCCTGACTACTATAAGTGGACACAATGGGTTTTCTTACAACTGTACAAGAAAGGTTTGGCTTATAGAAAAAAGGCTCCTGTCAATTGGTGTCCAAGCTGCAAGACAGTCCTTGCAAATGAGCAAGTTGTAGAAGGTACTTGTGAAAGATGTGGCTCTGAAGTCACTAAAAAAGATTTGACTCAGTGGTTTTTAAAGATAACCGATTATGCAGAAGAACTTTTAAATAAGCTCGATGAGCTGGACTGGCCTGAAAAAACGAAAATGATGCAGAGAAACTGGATAGGAAAATCAGACGGTGCCGAGATAGAGTTTAAAGTCGATGGCAAAGACATATCGTTTAAAGTTTTTACAACAAGAGCTGACACGCTATACGGTGTTACATACGTAGTCTTGGCTCCAGAAAATGAGATAGTAGATCTCATAACGACAGATGAGCATAGAAGAAATGTAGAAGATTATAAAGAATACGCCAGAAAGCAAAGCGAGATAGAGAGGCTTTCAACGGAAAAAGAGAAGACAGGCGTATTTACAGGAGCGTACGCTATTCATCCTATTACAAGTGAGAGAGTGCCTATATGGATATCTGATTACGTTCTTGCAACATACGGGACAGGCTGTGTAATGGCAGTACCTGCCCATGACGAGAGAGATTATTCATTTGCTAAGAAGTACGACTTGCCAATAAAGAGAGTTATCAAGGGGAAAGATGGAGTAGATGACTCACTGCCATTTGTTGAATACGGTATTCTTGTTGATAGCGGTGATTTCACAGGAAGCAAATCTGAAGATGCAAGGATAGAGATAGTGAAGATGCTTGAGAAAGAAGGCAAAGGAGCGCTTAAGGTAAACTACAGGCTTAGAGATTGGCTTGTATCAAGGCAAAGGTATTGGGGTGCTCCTATACCAATAATACACTGCGACAAGTGCGGATTAGTTCCTGTGCCTGAAGAAGATTTGCCAGTATTATTGCCTTACAATGTGGAGTTTTCTCCAGATGGAGAGTCGCCGCTTAAGAAATCTGAGGAATTTATGAATACCACTTGCCCTAAATGCGGTGGTAAAGCATTGAGAGATCCTGATACACTTGACACATTTGTGGATTCATCGTGGTACTTCTTAAGGTATCCTGACAACAAAAATGACAAAGAGCCTTTCAACAAAGAGCTAATTGACAAGATGCTTCCGGTTGACAAATATATAGGCGGTGCTGAACACGCATGTATGCACCTTTTGTATGCCAGATTTGTCACTAAGGCATTGAGGGACTTAGGGTATCTTGATTTTGATGAGCCTTTTAAATCTCTCATACATCAAGGAATAATATTGGGACCTGATGGAAACAAGATGAGCAAATCAAGGGGCAATACAATATCACCGGATGAGTACATCAATGAATATGGCTCAGATGTATTTAGGATGTACTTGATGTTTGGATTTGCCTTTACAGAAGGCGGTCCGTGGAATGATGATGGTATAAAGGCTATGTCCCGCTTCATACAGAGAATTGAAAGGCTTGTAGATAAATTCATAGAGGAAAAGGGTAAAGCTGGCAAAGATGAGATTTCAAAAGATGAGAAAGAACTTAACTATGTAAGAAATTATGCCATAAAGAGCGTTACAGAAGATGCTGAAAAGTTCCAGTTTAATACTGCTATAGCAAGGATAATGGAGCTTGTAAATGCCCTTTATAAATATGACGCTGAAATAGAAATCAAAAACACAAAATTGTACGAGGAAACTATTGCAGATCTTGTAAGGCTTTTGGCGCCTTTTGCACCGCACTTTGCAGAAGAAATGTGGGAGAGATTGGGATACAGCTATTCTGTTTTTAATCAAAAATGGCCAGAGTACGATGAAAAAGCTTTAGTCAAAGATGTTGTTGAGATAGCAATACAAGTCAACGGTAAGGTAAGAGGACGCCTTGAAGTTTCTCCAGATGCAAGTGAGAAGGAAATTCAAGATGCTGCGATTTCAGCAGAAAGTATAAAACAATACATAGACGGCAAAGAAATAGTTAAAGTTGTGGTTGTAAAGGGTAGGCTTGTGAATATAGTTGTAAAATAGGCAGTGAGGAACTGCCTATTTTTAATCTTTTTTGTCTACGCCGTTTCCGGCTTCAACTTCATCTACGATTTCATCTCTCATGCCATGGATGCTTTCAAGTCTATGGCGGTTTTTCTCTTTGATTCTTGCGATTTCTTCTGGAGAAAGTTCTTCAGCGTGCAATTTCAAGTAATCTTCAGCTTCTCTATAATTTTCTATCGTATCGTGAATCATATCCTGTAATTTTCCTACGTTATCAGAACGATCATCAGGCTTGGGAGGATTTTTGTAACGCTCTTTTTCCTCAGCCATTTCTATCACACTCCTAAAAAGTATTTTTTCAAAATTATTTTTAACTTTTATATTTAATATATGTATTGAAAAAATTAGAAAAGTTTAGGGCGATTATAGTATAATATGTTTTAGATAAAATAGTAAAAGAGGTGCTGAAAATGTATAAAGTGGAAAAGTATATGGATAAATTTGAGACGTACAGACTTTATGATTTAAAAAGCAATTCGTTTTTTGAAGTTGTGCCGGAACGTGGTGGTATAATAACAAGATATGTATGGGCTGGACAAGATATATTGTATCTTGATAAAGAAACACTGTACAATACCGAAAAGAATATACGAGGAGGAATACCGATACTTTTTCCAATCTGTGGATATCTAAAAGATGAGAAATATACGATAGATGGCAGAGAGTACAACATGAAACAGCATGGTATTGCAAGGCTTTATAAGTGGGATGTAGTTAAAACAAGTGCTGATGATTCTGCGTCGATAACATTGAAGTTTACAAGCAGCAGCGAGACAAGGGAAATATACCCTTTTGATTTTGAACTTATTTTTACATATATTCTCAAGAACGGAATGCTGACAATAGAGCAACAATATGTAAATAAGTCAGAGAAAAATATGATATTTTACTCTGGATTTCATCCGTATTTTTACATTGAAAATAAGGACAATGCTTCAATATCAGTTGATTCAGATGCATGCTACGATGCAATAGATAAAAAGCAGCTTATTTTCGATGGAGAGATTGACTTTAAAAAGACTGAGGTAAATCTTATTTTTGAGCCTAAATCAAATGAGTGCTCTATATTAGATAAAAAAAGAAGTATGAAAGTTATTCTTAAATACGATGAAGTTTTTAAATACGTAGTTGTATGGGCATTACATGATAAAGAATTTATATGTGTTGAGCCTTGGATGGCTAAGCCTAACTCCATGAACACAAAGGAAGATATTAAAAATTTAAAGCCTGGCGATGAGCTAAAAGCAGTGTTTAGTATAAGAGCGTCTATGGAATAATATTTATGATTGCGGTACATTAACGTTTTGATTCATTTGCACATAATATAATGTACCACAAGAAATATATTGAGGTGTCAAAATGAATTTGCACTATGCTTTAATAGCTTTTATTTTATTATACATCTTTATCACAGGATTTCATGACGAAGGAAATCTTATAGCTACGATTATTTCGTCAAGATCTATCGGTATAAGAAGTGCCTTTATAACAGCGTCATTAGCTCAATTTATTGGCACAGCAACATTAAGCACTACAGTTGCATCAACCATCAGTAAAGATGTGCTTAATCTTAAATACCTCACAATTGCTGGTAATGATCTGTATATCATGATATTTACAGGCTTACTTGGTGCTGTTGTTTGGAATCTCATCACGTGGTATATAGGCATGCCTTCCAGTTCTTCACACGCATTAGTTGGAGGCATGATAGGGCCTTTCATAATTAAATATGGAATTTATTCTATTAACATCTACGGAATATTACTAAAAGTCATAATTCCACTTTTTTTATCTCCTGTTTTTGGATTTTTGATAGGATATTTAGTGATGTATTTCACAAGCCGTATTTTGAGAAGTGCTGGAGTAAAGGTCAATACTGTTTTAAAAAAGCTTCAATATTTGACTCTCTTTATCTTAAATGCTGGCCAAGGCGCTAACGACGCTCAAAAAGGAATGGGACTTATATATATTTTGACGATAGGAAGTAGTCTCTCAAGAAGCAGTGAATTTCATAATATGATTAAGGTTTTGTCGGCTTTTATGATATCCTTTGGACTTCTTTTTGGAGGACTTAGAATGATTAAAAGCGTTGGAACAAGGATATACAGGGTTAAGCCATTTCATTCTTTTAATGCGCAGATATCGTCTCTATTCATAGTTATAACTGCTGCAGTTTTTGGACTGCCTACAAGTGGAACGCAGATAATCAATTCTTCTGTACTTGGTGTAGGAGCAAAAGAAAGGCCCACCGCTGTAAGGTGGCAGTTTGCAAGAAGTATGTTTGCATCTTGGATTATCACAATACCAGCATCTTTTGCGATATCTTCAATCTTATTTTTGATTTCTAAAACTATATGAAGGTGTGATACAAATTGGGATTGTTTAATTGGCTATTTTCAAAGGGCGTCGATTTTTACAAATTGTTGCAGGAACATTCTGATTTGGCTTTAAAAGGTGTTCAGGCATTGGCTCTATATATGACTACTGGTAAATATGACGACGGTGAGAAAGTTATAATCATAGAGAAAGAGGCTGATAAGAAAAGAAAAGAGTTAATCGATGAACTTGATAGCACATTTATAACACCTATTGAAAGAGAGGATATATACGAGCTATCAAGTGCCATTGACAACATACTTGATTACTGCGAGACGACGGTAAAAGAAATGGAGATATATGAGCTTAGTCCGACAGTGGAGCTTAGGGAAATGGTGGATGTCATATTGAGAGGTACAGAGCTTATAGATAAAAGTGTTTATAATCTCGATAAAGATAAAAAATCAGCAATGGATTACGCCCTAAAAGCTAAAAAACTTGAAAATGAGATGGAGTCATATTACAGAAAGTATTTAGCAGAGCTTTTAAAGAATGATGATATAAAATACATTTTAAAAATGCGGGAGATATACAGACATTTAAGCAATTGCGCCGATAAGATGGACTTGGCAGGAGAGATATTAGGCCATATCCTTGTGAAAGAAATATGAATTTTGGGTAAGGCATTCTGTTGGTGTTGATAGCGACTGGAAGTGGACGTATATAGAGAAGCACTGATAAAAAGGCATTCCACAATGTGGAATGCCTTTTACTTAAGTTTCTTTTCATAATTTCTGTATATTAAAAAGCCTATTATCAAGAAAAGAAGTGTTCCTCCGACTAATTTGACTTCATACCATAGAAGGCTTCCTAAATTCATGCCTGCAGGTGGAATGATAGAAAGGATTATTGAGAACAACACAACCAAGAAGCCTATTCCGCCAACAAGCCAAGCTCCAAAATTTCCAAATGGGACTTTGTACAGCCTTTTGACATCAGGCTTTTTATACCTTAAGACGATTAGTGCAGAAAACATCACAAGGTATGGTATAAAGTAGAGTATCGATGTCATGGCGGACAAAAGCCAATATGCTGACTCCACGGTAGGAGTCGAGAAAGCCATAAGTATCAGTAAACTTACGATAATTGCTTGTGTAATCATGGCATTTACAGGTGTCCCATATTTATCGTGGGACTTTGTGAAGAATTGTGGCATAATGCCTTTTGAGCTTGTAAAGATCATGTTTATAGGGCCTATTATCCATGCATTTATGCCGCCAATGCCTCCTATGAATATCAAAAATGCAGCGACGCCTATTAAATATTTTAAGCCGATTTTGTTGAATATGATTTGTATTGCTTGCATTATCCCCGTTGCCAAGCCTATTTCCTTCTGAGGAACTATGAAGGTTATAGAGATGGTGCCAAGGATGTACAATGCTGGTATGATGAAAGCAGATAAAACTATTGCTCTTGGAAAAGTCCTTTCAGGATTTTCTGTTCTTTCTGCCAGTGTCGGTGCTAATTCAAGCCCTGCGTAAGCAAATATCATGGATGAAAAGAAGACGATATTGCTTAAACTTGACAGATTAGGGAAAAGCGATGAAACCGTGTATGTGGCTTGAATTTTCTGGTGAATCCCAGTAACCCAGTATATAGAAAAACCGATAAGAAGTATTCCTGGTATTATTGTTCCAAAAAGGCCACCTGCATTTGAAAGCCATTTGCTTAAACTAAGACCATTGATATTTACAAGCGTTATTATCCAAAAAAGTACAAATATAAATATGGATACAAATCGGTCGTTATCAGCAAGCTTAGGATTCACCATGTAAGCAGCAGTGCTGGCGATGTATATAAGCATAGACGGGTAGTATACCACATTGGTAAGCCAATACGACCATGACGTTAAAAAGCCGTATTTGTCGCCAAATGCTTCCTTTGCCCATACGTACAAGCCACCTTCATAAGGCCATCCTGTAGATAGTTCAGCTACCGCAAGTCCTTGAGGTATGAAAAACAAAATAGAAGCTAAGATCCAAAGCATTACAGAAGATGCTCCATATTTTGCGGCAAGTGGAAGCCATCTTAAACCTATGATTGCAACTACATTCATAAGGACGATGTCACGCACTTTAAGAATCTTTTCTTTTTCCACAATTTTGCCTCCTTAAAATTTTTTAATTAGCAAAATAATTTTATCATAGAAATATATCTATGTATATATTCTACAGAAAAAAGAATCTTATAAATCCTGTTTAAAACTTCTAGAAAGTGTTTTGATGTGTATTATAATATGATATAATAACCTCGTAGGAGGTATTTTTTTATGAAGAGAATTGATAAAGTTTACGAGAAACTTAAAGAAATATGCCTAAGACAGCTAAAAAACGATGGTATGATAACAGGATGCTCTGCAATTGATTTATCTAACGAGCTTAATATTCATAGAGCAAATGTGTCAAGCGATCTAAATAAAATGTACAAGGACGGCAAGATAGATAAAATCGAAGGGAAGCCTGTTTTATTCAGCATAAGACAAGCTGAATTAGCTAAAAATCTTAATACAGTAGAAGAAGATGCTTTTAAAAAGATAATTGGTTCAAATCTAAGCCTTAAAAATGCGGTTCAACAAGCGAAAGCGGCTATCATGTATCCACCACATGGACTTCATACATTAATATTAGGTGAGACGGGCACTGGTAAGTCAATGTTTGCGGAGACAATGTACGAATATGCCAAAGAGATAGGAAGGATCAAGACGAATGCTCCGTTTGTAACCTTTAACTGTGCTGATTATGCCAACAATCCGCAGCTTCTCATGGCACAACTATTTGGAGTGAAAAAAGGAGCGTACACTGGTGCAGATAAAGATAAGATAGGGATAGTAGAAAAAGCGGACAAAGGAATACTATTCCTCGACGAAGTCCACAGACTGCCACCAGAAGGACAAGAGATGCTTTTTTATCTTATAGATAAAGGAATGTTTAGACACTTAGGCGAAACAGACGTACAGCATAAAGTAGATGTACTTATAATATGTGCCACTACAGAAAATGTGGAATCAATACTCCTTAAGACTTTTACACGACGAATTCCGATGGTGATAAATTTGCCATCGTTAAAAGAAAGGACTTATGAAGAGAGATTTGAAATAATAAAAAATTTTATGATTGATGAGGCATCTATAATCAAAAACGACATATCAATAACATCAAACGCATTGAAGGCATTTCTGCTTTATGATTGCCCAAACAACATAGGACAGTTAAAAAGCGACATAAAACTTTGTGCGGCAAAGGCATACCTTGGATTCATGATGAATAGAGACAGGGAAGTAGTAATACATACAGAGGATCTTCCACAATATATAAAGAGAGGGCTTTTCAAATACAAAGAGGAAAAAGATAAAATTGATAAATTTGTAAAAGACGACAAAATAATGTTTTCAATAGACAAAATGGACATTATCGCATCTGAAGATAGTAAATCATTTAACTTTTACGAAGCACTGGAAGAAAAGCGTAAATCTCTGGAGAAAAAAGGTATAAATGAAGATGACATAAAACTCATAATGAATCTTGATATAGAAACGTATCTGAAAAGATATATTGATGAAGCCAAAAGATATAATTTAGAAGAGCTTTATAAAGTTGTCGACAAGAGAATTGTTGATATTGTGGATAATTTTCTGAATCATGCAGGAAAAATGTTAAAAAGAGAGTTTAGTGAAAAGACACTGTACGGACTTTCTATGCACGTTGCCAGCTCAATCGAAAGGATATCAAGCGGCAAGAAAATAGAAAACCATCAATTAGACGACATAAAAAGGATATACAAGGATGAGTTTGAAGTTTCTAAAGAGCTTAAAAAATTGATAGAGAGAGAATTTGACATAGAGGTTCCAGAAGATGAAGTAGGCTTTATAACCATGTTTTTGTGCCTTGACATAAAACAAGAAAAAGACGAAGAAAAGGTTAGCGTCATAGTCGCGATGCATGGTGAGTCCACGGCTACATCAATAGCAGATGTGTCAAATAGATTGTTGGGGGACAATTTTGTCGTAGGATACAATATGCCACTTGACCAGAAACCTGAAATAGCCCTTAATAATCTTTGCGATTTAATCAAAAAGACAAATAAGGGAAAAGGTGTACTGCTATTAGTAGACATGGGATCATTGGTATTCTTTGGTGATATGGTATACGAAAAAACAGGCATTCCGGTTAAAACGGTTGAAATGGCATCAACACCTATGGTATTAGAAGCAGGAAGAAAAGCATTATTAAATGCATCACTTGATGAAGTTTACGATTCTGCAGTTAATTTGAGCCCTTATATAGGGAGAATATATAAGGACAACTTTGAGATGCAAAACGGATTTAAAAATGATGTCATAATAACTGCCTGCATTACAGGTGAAGGTACTGCATTGAAATTAAAATCAATCTTAGAGAAAAAGCTCAATCTAAAATCAGCAGGAATCGACATCATACCTTTAAATATAGAGGATAAAAGAGAGTTTAAGCGAAAGCTGCAGAATATAAAAAGAGAAAAGAATGTATTAGCCGTAGTAAGCGCATTTGACCCAGGCGATGATACACTTAAATACATTTCACCTACAGATGTGTTTGACAATCGTAAATTAAGTTCTTTAAAAGTTATGATTGATTCAAAAGATGCACTTGAAACCATAGACAATATGAAAGAGATAATCGCAGAAAACGTAAATATTGATGCGGGAAAATACATCAATGCGTTTAAAGAATTTTATCTAAATATAGCAGAAAACAATGTAACTCTCGACAACGACAAAATAATCGGTCTAATACTTCATCTTGCTTGTGCAATAGAACGTGTATTAAATAGCGGTGAATTAATACGGATCAAAAACTGTAAAACAATCATAGAAAATAATACATCAAAATACGAAATGATAAAAACTGCTGTAAAACCAGTAAATGAAGCCTTTAATGTGACTTTATCAGACGATGAATGCGTCAGCATAATGAAAATAATTTATTCGCTTTAATACACATATGTGTATTGATTACGGTTACAAATGATACAAATTAATACACGTATTTCAACGATATAAGAAGTCGTGAAATTCAGGCTTTTGTTATTCGAAATTACTTTGGCACGGTATTTGCATTATCTATAAGCAGAGAATTAAATTGGAGGTGAAACAAAATTAAATGAAAATAGTATTAGTCTGTTCAGCAGGGATGTCGACAAGTTTACTTGTAAAAAAGATGAGAGATGCAGCAGTCAAAAAAGGTGTAGAAGTTGAGATTGAAGCTTATGCCGAAGCTGATTTAAAACGAAACTTAGAAAATGTAGACGTTATATTGATTGGGCCACAAGTAAGATATTTGCTTGAAAAAATCAAGCAAATCGCTGAACCAAAAGGCATTGTTGCTGATGTAATTGACTCGAAGCTTTACGGCAAAGTTGACGGTGAAGGAGTTTTGGATAAAGCTTTAAGCATCTTAAAAAAGTAGAGGAATAATTTAATATTTATAAACAGGAGGAGTGTAATGTGAAAAAGATTATGGATTTTTTGGAGAAATATTTTGTTCCCGTTGCTGCGAGGTTTGGCTCAGAAAGACATTTAGTTGCCATTCGTGATGGATTTGCAATGATAATGCCTCTTATACTTGCCGGTGCATTTGCAGTTTTGATAAACAATTTGCCAATACAAGCATATCAGAATTTTATGGTTGGAATATTTGGTAAATCATGGACAACATTTGGCGGTAATTTGTGGAACGGTACTTTTGCGGTAATGTCGATTATAGTTGTTGTATCAATAAGTTATAATTTGGCGTTGTCGTACGAGTCAAATGGAATAGGTGCTGGATTAGTATCATTTGCATCTTTATTGATGCTGTATACATCATCAGCTAAAGATTGGGCAATACCATATGCATTTTTGGGAGCGCAAGGATTATTTGTATCGATAATTGTAGCTCTTATTTCTACAGAAATATTTGTACGCTTATTGGGAAATCCAAAATTAGTTATAAAAATGCCTGAAGGAGTGCCACCTGCTGTTGCAAAATCTTTTGCTGCGTTACTGCCATCCTTGATAGTATTATCTATTTGGGCGTTGTTTAAATCAATAACAGTGGCGTTAGGTTTAACAGACATTCATCAGGCTATATTTAATGCAATTCAAGCACCATTAGTTGGCTTGGCTGATACATTAGGTTCTGCGATTGTAGTTGCATTTCTAATACATTTTTTATGGTTCTTTGGATTACATGGTACAAATATATTAGCGCCAATATTAAATGCAGTTTATTTACCTGCTATAAATGATAATATAGCTGCATTCAAGGCAGGAAAAGCTATTCCACATATAGTAACAACGCCATTTTTTGACGCATTTGTTCATTTAGGTGGTGCTGGTACAACAATTGGATTAATTATAGCTATTTATATTGCATCAAGAAGAAAGAAAAAGAGAAGTGAGATGCAGAATGTAGCGAATTTAGCTATTGCACCTGGAATATTCAATATTAACGAACCGATGATTTTTGGCATGCCTTTAGTTTTAAATCCAATATTTTTTATACCATTTATTTTGACACCAGTTGTTCTAACAATTATTAGCTATTTTGCCATAGCAATTGGTTTAGTACCAAGGACTATTGCTATGATGCCTTGGACTACACCACCTATAATAGGAGGTTTTTTGGTAACAGGCTCGATTAGAGGTGCTCTACTTGCATTAGTGAATTTAATTATAAGCGTAGTAATATATTTACCTTTTGTATTAGTGGCAGAAAAAATTGAAGAAAAAAATGATAGAGTAAATAAAGAAGCATTAGCTGAAGAAAAAATTAGATAGACATTAATTGTGATTGTATAATGGCGTGATAGGCAACGAACACATGATTATCGGTCTTTTAAAAGTTTTTGCTTATCATGCCATGTCACTATTAACAATTTATTAAAATTAAAATTGAGGTGTATTATATTGAAAAGATTAGGTGTTTCAGTTTATTTAAATAGTAATAGTTTGGAAGAAAATATACAGTATATTAATTTAGCATCAAAATACGGATTTGAATTAGTATTTACGACTTTAATCTCTATAAATAATAATTTTGATAAGTATTACAATGATTTTATTAGCTTAGTAAAATATTCTAACGATATTGGGATGAAAGTAATAGCAGACGTAGAACCTGAAATATTAAAAAAATTAAACATTTCTTATACAGATCTAACAAAATTATCTGATATTGGTCTTTACGGAGTAAGACTCGATTTAGGATACAGTGGCTTGGAAGAATCAATAATGACATTTAATAATCATGGGCTAAAAATTGTTTTAAATATGAGCAATGGTACAGATTATATTGAGAATATTTTATCGTATAATTCAAATAAAGATAATATACTTGGATGTCATAATTTTTATCCTCATAAATACACGGGTTTAAGTTACGATCACTTTTATAAATGCAGCTACAAGTTTAAGAATTTGGGGATAAAGACTGCTGCCTTTATCAGTTCAAATGATGCGACTTTTGGACCATGGCCTATTTCAGAGGGGTTATGTACATTAGAAATGCACAGAGATATTCCCATAGATATTCAAGCAAAACATTTATTTGCTACAGGATTAATAGATGATGTTATTATTGCTAATGCATTTGCATCCGAAAGTGAATTAAAAAAGCTTAGTCAAATAAACAAAGATATATTAGAATTTAGAGTGAGCTTAGTTGATAACATAACGTCTATAGATAAAAAAATAGTATTGGAAGAATTTCATTTTGTTAGAGGTGATATTTCGGAATACTTATTGAGATCTACTCAAAGCAGAGTCAAATATAAAGATCATAAATTTTTACCATATAATGTAACGGATATTAAAAGAGGAGATATATTAATAGACACTTATTTATATCAAAATTATGCAGGAGAATTACAAATAGCGCTAAAAGACATTAAAAATACAGGCAAGACAAACGTTGTGGGTAGAATCGATGAAAAAGAAATATTTTTATTGGATTATTTAAAACCATGGTCAAAGTTTAGTTTTGTAGAAGACAAATAGTCATTATAGTTTAGGAGGCAAAATAATGGAATTAGAAGAGGTTGTATTTCAAATTATATTAAATGCAGGTAATGCTAAAAGCGATTGTTTTGAGGCGCTGAAAAGTGCTAAAGATGGTGATTTTAAATCGGCGGAAAATTATATTAATAAGGCCGAAGAAGAAATTATTAAAGCTCATAATATACAAACAAGTATGTTACAAAAAGAGGCCAATGGTGACCATCAAAATGTGACACTTCTATTGATGCACGCAGAAGATCATATGATGTCTGCGATTTTGGCGAAGGATCTGATTACTGAGATGATCGATTTGTATAAATTGATTTATTCTGGAAAAGGTGTAAAATAACCGTAGTATCAAAAATAACTACGGGAAGGAGAGTTCTTTAAATGTCTAAAAGAGGTTTGAAAATAGCTACCATAGGGGGTGGGTCTAGCTATACACCTGAATTGGTGGAGGGTTTTATAAAAAGGTATGATGAGCTGCCTGTGAAAGATTTATACCTTGTGGATATTGAGGAAGGAAAAGAAAAGTTAGAGATTGTAGGAAATCTTGCAAAGCGCATGGTGGAAAAGGCAGGCGTAGATATAAATATTCACCTGACTTTGAATAGGCGTGAGGCGATAAAAGATGCAGATTTTGTAACTACACAGTTTAGAGTGGGGCTTTTGGATGCTCGAATCAGAGACGAAAAAATACCTTTAAGATATGATGTGATAGGTCAGGAGACGACAGGGCCTGGAGGATTTGCGAAGGCTCAAAGGACGATACCAGTGATACTCGATATATGCAAAGACATAGAGGAATTATCTCCGAATGCGTGGCTTATAAACTTCACAAATCCTTCTGGAATCATAACAGAAACAGTTTTAAAGCATACAAATGTGAAAACAATTGGACTTTGCAATGTTCCAATAGGTATGGTATATGGTGTTGCAGAAATGCTTGATGTAGACGTAAAGCGTGTGTCAATAGATTTTGCAGGTCTTAATCATCTTGTTTGGGGAACACATGTGTATTTGGATGGAGATGACATCACAGAGAAATTGATAGATAGTTTTGCTGGTGGCAAGTCTATGTCAATGAAAAATGTGCCTGACTTACCATGGGAACCTGAGTTTATCAAATCACTTGGAATGTATCCGTGCCCATATCACAGGTATTATTATCTTGCAGATAAAATGTTAGAGGAAGAAAAGAAAGATGCGTCAACAATAGGGACAAGAGGTGAACAAGTCAAAAAACTCGAGAGAGAACTTTTTGAATTGTAGAAAGACCCAAATCTCGATGTAAAACCGTCACAACTGGAGAAAAGGGGTGGAGCCCATTATTCCGATGCTGCATGTTCATTGATAAACTCAATATACAACAATAAAAAGGACATTCATGTAGTTAATGTAAAAAACAATGGAACAATTTTAGATCTGCCTGATGATGTGGTAATAGAAACAAATGCCTTAGTAGATAGAAATGGTGCACATCCAATAAATATAGGTCATGTACCGAAAAAGATAAGAGGATTGATGCAGTCTGTAAAGGCGTATGAAGAATTGACAATAGAAGCGGGTGTGACAGGCGATTACTATACTGCACTTCAAGCTTTAACGATACATCCGCTGGTACCATCTGCGACAGTAGCTAAAAAAATCTTGGACGATATTATTAGAGAGAACATAGATTACTTGCCGCAATATAGATGAAATAAGTAAACTTTAAGCCGGGTTTTCCGGCTTTTTTTTGCAATGAAATTTTCTAGTAACCTTTTATAATTTATAGCAAATTGGAATAATTTTTTAATATTGAGAGGATTCTTAAGATAAATGTGTATAATTTTGGATAGAAGTAAATTTTGGGGTTTGTAATTGTTTTTATAAAGATATAAAATTATATTAAAAGTTGTCTGACATCTGATATATTACAATTAATATTGTGCACAAATTTAAGTTTTACATGATTTTAACACATACTTAATAATAGCTTTATAATTGTCTGTTATATTAATCTTGTAATAAGTTGTACCAATCGTCAAAGCAGCTAAGATTTTGTTGATTTTATGTTAATGCACATCTACGTTTCCAATGCATCTGTGTTTAAAGGATATGACATAAGGGGGGATTACGTTTATACTCAAAAATATTTCAAATAATAAAAGGAGTAGGAGGGTTTATATGTTAAAAGGTAGAGGCAAAGTTTTAAGTATCATTTTGACATTTGTGATGGTATTTGGCATGGTATTTTCAAGTATGCCTCAGATATCATACGCAGCTACATCAAAGACATTTGATTTTGTAGAAGTCACTGATTTCCACGGGTATCTGCAAGCATCAGGTAAATTAAGCGATGGAACACCTATCACCCAAGAGAGAGGATCTGTATTGGCAAAAAGAATAAAAGACATAAAGGCAGCAAATCCTGATACTGTCGTACTATCAGGAGGAGATATGTTTCAAGGTACGCCTCTTTCAAACGTTTTAAAAGGACAGCCTGTCATTGATATGATGAAAAGCATTGGCTTTGATGCAATGACATTAGGAAATCACGAGTACGACTGGGGCATTGATTCTGTTATAGACACTAATAATGCAGTTTTAAAAGGATCTACAATACCCGTTTTAGCAGCCAATGTATACGACAAAACTACAGGCAAACCTGTAAGTTACACGAAACCATACGTTGTAATTGAAAGAGATGGAGTAAAGATCGGCATCATTGGAATCGTTGATAACAAAGAATTCCCGTCTATAATTTTGCCATCTCTCATAAGTAATGTAGATTTTAAAGATCCTGTGCCAATTGTAAATAATCTTGCACAGCAGTTAAGAAATGATGGTGCGCAGATTGTAGTTGTTTTAGCGCATATGGGAGCTACGACTGATAAGAATACAGGTGAGACAACAGGTAATCTCATTGATTTTGCTAAGAACGTAAAAGGCGTAGATGCTATATTTGGTGGTCATACACATACGATTGTCACAACCAGAGTAAATGGAATACCTGTAGGTGTTGCCAACAATGCAGGCATGGGTTTTATAGATCTTAAGATAAAAGTAAATAGCGATGGTACTGTAAGCGCAGGAGATATGGTTTACAACGACGATTACAGCTATTACAATACGAAAACACCAGTAGTTGATGAAGATGTTCAAAGTATAGTAGATAAAGCTATACAAGACGCTGGACCGTTATTTAGCCAAGTCATTGGCACTGCAGATGTAGATTTGACGAGAACTCAAAGTGCAAATCCTTTTGGAGATTCGATTTTAGGAAATTGGACGTCAGAAGTCGTTAAGAATGCTGTAAATGCTGATTTTGCCTTTGGAAACAATGGTGGACTTAGAACTGACGTATTAAAAGGCGACATCACTGTTGGAACAATGTACACGTTGATGCCATTTGACAATACCATTGTCACAGTAAGCATGACTGGTGCAGAGATTAAGAAAGTATTGGAACAAGCGGTTCAGGATGGTGGCAAAGGCATTCAGGTTGCAGGTCTTTCATTTAAGTACGATCCAAGTAAACCGTCCATGAATAGAGTATTTGACATGAAGAAATCTGATGGTACACCAATAGACATGAATGCAAGATATCTTGTAGCAACGAATAATTTTATGGGAACTGGTGGAGATGGTTTTACAGAATTTACTGATCCCGATGTGCAAAAGTCTTACATAGATACGCAGAAATTAGTGAGAGATGCATTTATCGATGCAGTAAAGGCACAAGGTCATATAACGGCGAAAATAGACAATAGAATATCTCCTGCCACAATGATAGCTTCTAATGAAACGACTATAACAGTTTTAGCCACATCTGATGTACATGGGAATCTGGTGCCGTGGGATTACAGCAGTGCAAAAGAAGCTAATCAAGGCCTTGCAAAAGTAGCAGGCTATGTTGATCAAGTAAGATCCGAAAATCCTAATGTCGTATTAGTAGACAATGGTGATACAATTCAAGGTACGCCACTCTCATACTACTACGACAAAATTGACACAAAGTCTGAATACCCTATGGCGAAGGCTATGGGCGCCATGCACTACGATACGTGGACGTTAGGGAACCATGAATTCAATTATGGTTTGGATGTCTTAAATAGAGTAATTGCTGATATGGAAAAGGAGAACATCCATGTCTTATCTGCAAATACTTACAAAGATGATGGCACCAACTTTGTAGAGCCTTACTACATTAAAACGATAACTACACCTATGGGCGATGTGAAAGTAGGCATATTAGGACTTACTACAAAAGAAATTCCTTCATGGGAAGACAAATCTCATTACGCGGGGCTTAAATTTAATGACCTTGTAGAAGAAGCAAATAAATGGGTACCTAAAGTGAGAGCTGCTGGGGCAGACATAGTTGTTGTTGCTATGCACTCTGGCGAAGAAAGCCCATCAGATACTATACCAGAAAATCAGGTAAAAGCTGTAGCTCAAGGTGTAAATGGGATAGATGCGATAATAGCTGGACATACACATGCTGTAATACAAATGGATACATTTAAAAACCCAGAAGGTAAAGATGTAATAGTGACAGAGCCTGGCAAATGGGGACAATACGTTTCAAGGATAGACTTCAACTTATCTAAAGATGAAAATGGGAAATGGACAATTGACAGCAAAACAAGCAAAGCTGTCGCGATGGGCAGCTCAGTACAACCTGATGAAAACATAATGCAGCTTGCAGAGCCATACCAAGAAGCGACTCTCAAATACGTAGGAACCAAGATAGGCACAGCTTCTGGTGACTTCTTAGGAAAAGATCAGTTGACAAAGGAAACAGCCTTGATGGATCTTATCAACAAAGTTCAAAAATACTATGCAAAGACTGATCTTTCAATAGCCGCACCGTTAAGCAGCACTGCTCAGATATTAAAAGGCGATGTTACAATACAAGACATGATGAGCGTATATGTGTTTGAAAATTACTTGTACGGAATAAAGATGACTGGTAAACAGTTAAAGGATTGGATGGAATGGTCTGCACGATATTATCAGCAGGTCAAATCTCCAGATGATCCTATAACAAAGGATAAGACCCTTAATATACCAGATTACAACCTTGATCAGCTTTATGGAGCAAGTTATACCATAGATCTTACACAGCCTGTCGGAAACAGGATTAAGAATTTGACAGTAAATGGCAAACCAGTGAAAGATGACGATGTATTTACTGTTGCAATAAACAACTACAGATTTAATGGCGGCGGAGGTTTTATGAAGGCAGCAGGAATTACAAATCCTGTAATAGTCTTTGACTCAGCTAAAGCATATGGCGATGATGGTCAGGTAAGAAACTTAATGATAAGTTATATAAAAATGAAAGGTACTATAGATCCTGTTGTCGACAACTACTGGACAATATCTAAGACACCAGTTTTAGAAGGAAATGTTGGAAGTAAAGGCATTGTCACAGCATCAGCTTTAAATGTGCGTTCAGGTGCTGGTACAAATTATAAAGTGATAGGTGTAGTAAGAGCTGGTCAATCTATCAACATAATAGGCGAAAATGATGGTTGGTACCAGATTGAATACAATGGAAAAACAGGTTATGTATATGGCAAGTATGTAGCTTCGTCGCCAGATTTAACAAATGTAGCCGTATTAAAATCGGTGAAGGTGACTGCTAAAGACGGACTTAATATCAGAGTGAATAATTCCATAAATGCGCTAAAAATAGGAGCAGTACCGTACGGCTATGAATTAAAAGTAGTCGGCGAATACGACGGATGGTATAAAGTCCTGTATAACGGCGTATACGGATTTGTTTATGCAAAATACACAAAATAGAAAAATAAACTTAGTAAAAAGGGAAGGCTGTAAGATGGCAGCTTTCCCTTTTGCTATACATAAACAGCATAAGAAGGCAGTTGGATAGATACAAATATAATGATAGAATAATAGAAGAATAAATATGATAATGTGGACTTAGCAAGAAGGGAATGAAGAGGAAGTTGTACATAGGAGACGTAGAAATCAAAAACAATGTGTTTTTGGCGCCTATGGCAGGTGTCACAGATAAGCCTTATAGGTGTATATGCAGTGAGATGGGATGTGGATTTACATACACTGAAATGGTCAGTGCCAAAGGCCTTTACTATGAAAGTGAAAATACGGAATTTCTTACAGATATAGATGATGACGAAAATGTAGCGCTCCAGATATTTGGCTCTGATCCTTATATAATGGGTGAAATCGCAAAGAGATTAAATACATCAAATGCAAAGGTGATAGATATAAACATGGGATGCCCAACGCCTAAAATAGTAAAAAACGGCGATGGTTCGGCTTTGATGCTTAAACCTGAATTGGCAGAAAGTGTAATTAAAGCTGTGGTGAAAAATTCTTCAAAGCCTGTAACTATAAAGATAAGGAAAGGATGGGATGATGCTCATGTAAATGCTGTTGAGATTGCTAAGATGGCTGAAAATTGCGGCGTAAAAGCGGTTGCGGTTCATGGCAGGACGAGAGAGCAGTTTTATTCAGGTAATGCTGACTGGGATATAATAAAGAAAGTAAAGGATAATCTGAAAATACCTGTAATAGGCAATGGAGATGTGTTTTCACCGGAGGATGCAAAAAGAATGATAGACGAGACAGGATGTGATGCGGTGATGGTTGGCAGAGGGGCAGAAGGCAATCCATGGATTTTTAAAAGGATTCTTCACTATCTAAATACAGGTGAACTACTGCCAGAGCCGATTGTAAGTGAAAAGATTGATATGATTTTAAGGCACCTTGACGTGATGATAGAATACAAAGGTGAACATATAGGAATATTGGAGATGAGAAAGCATATAGCATGGTATCTAAAAGGAATCCGCGGTGCTTCAAAGATAAAGCAAATGGTATTTACCATGTCTAACTATAAAGAGATTAAAGACCTGTTACTTAGCATTAAAAGTTCTACATAAAATTACGCCATGTATTTTGGGGGAAGATATCTTGCCATTAAAATATGTATTGTCATTATGCGTAATAGGATTTATTGCTGCTTTTATTGATTCTATAGCAGGTGGAGGAGGCATAATAAGCCTTCCGGGGCTTATGGTTTTAGGGGTACCTCCTGCATATGCTCTTGGGACTAATAAATTTGCATCGACTTGTGCGTCTTTTACAAGCTCTATGACTTTCATAAAATACAAAGTATATGATATCAATTTATTGAAATATCTCGTTTTTGGGACATTAATAGGAGCAATTTTAGGCGTTAAAGCGGTTTTGTCATTGGACAGTTCAAAATTGAGAATCATCATAATAATATTGATGATATTTGTTGCAATATATACATTGCTATCGAAAAATGTTGGAAGTGTAAATAATTTTGAAGGTGTTAATAAAAAGACGATAGCAATTGGACTTATTATATCTATAGTTTTGGGTTTCTATGATGGCTTTTTTGGACCTGGTACAGGCTCTTTTTACATTTTTTTATTTATAATATTACTGGGATATGATTTTAGGATAAGTGCTGGAAATGGAAAGATACTCAATTTTGTAAGCAATGTTACATCATTGGTTCTATTTGCTATAAGCAGTAAGATAATTTATTCTGCAGCAATCCCTATGGCAATAGCTATGATAGTTGGTGCCAGATTTGGCACTAAAGTGGCAATAAAAAATGGCGCAAAATTGATTAGACCTATACTAATATGTGTTGCTATTGCATATGCAATAAAAATGGTATTTGATATTATTAAATGAGACATGCACAAAACCCTTCTATGACAGCATAGATTATTAAGAAGGGGGATGTAGGAATGCTCATACTGCCTAACAGTAAATATCTATCAAGTAGCAGTGAAATGCCGAAACAGATTGAAATATCTGGTGTGAATATTGAAGAGTTTAATTTTAAAGAAAACTTAAAAAGGAAAAGCTTCTTTAAAAAGGAGGATTTTTATAAAAGATTTCTCACTCTAAATGGAGCTATCATGATATCAAAACCATTGGATGCAGGAGAAGTAAATAAATTCTATGTAAGTTTATACGATTTAATTAAAAACATCAACTCTGAAGAAGTATTTGGTGTGAAGTTTCCTTCAAGAAGCAGTGAAAAGGTTGTTTATAAAAACAGCATATCATTCGACAAGTTTACAATTGGGGACATAATAGTTGCTACAAGTCCGGGTTTTCACGTGCAAGGTGCAATAAGACATGCTGCGATATTTGATAGCAGAAGATATCATGGAAGCATCGATGATAAATGCCTCTTGACGGCAGAGCCGGATCAAGGTGTGATTTATGAGACAATAAGGTTTTACAGAGAAAATTTCAGTGAGGCATGGGGGCTGACAGTTCCAAAGGCCACAATAGAAGAAAGAGTAAAAGCTATTGATGAAGTGTCAAAGTTTGTTGGAAAGCCCTACAATTGGAGGGCTGACAAAAACGATGATGAAAACTGGTATTGCTCAAAAGTCCCATGGTCCGCATACAAAAAATCATCAGGAATAGACATAGACGGAAATGGAGGCTTTTGGGTGTTGCCAATTGACATCTTTATATCAAAAGAAACAGAAGTGTTTGAGTATTCTACATCATAAATATAGTGCAAAATTAAATTAGATGAATAAAATAAACTGGTATGAAGATTTCAAACGCCAGTTTATTTTTTTATAGAAAGATACTGAATTAATAATTTAAAATGTAGTTTTAAAAATTACATATAAAATATAAAGTATACTTCATATTTTTTGTATAAAAATATGAAGTATGTGTTATAATATTATATTAGAGGTGATAAAAATGTCTATTACAAGCTCAGAAAATATATTAAGGATTTTGTACTCGTATAACCCATGGTGGAGAAAAGGATATTTCCCTCAAGATCTATCCAAACCCGTAAAGAGAGTAGTCTATCATCAGGCATTTGAATTACTAATGCATCCAACTATCAGAAGATATGTCATACTTTCAGGTGCACGTCGTGTAGGTAAAACTACAATTTTATATCAAATGATAGAAACTCTTTTAAAAAATCAAGTGCACCCAAAAAAGATATTATATGTATCTTTTGATCATCCTTTATTTAAATTAAGTTCTTTTGACCAAATTATTAATCTTTATGAAACTACCATAAATGAAGAAAAAGAGGCTTATATATTTTTAGATGAAATTCAATATGCAAGTGATTGGGACAGATGGTTAAAAGTCTATTATGACACCAAACCAAACTGGAGAATTATTGCTACAGGTTCAGCTTCTCCTGCACTTATTGAAGGTACAAAAGAAAGTGGTGTTGGCCGCTGGACTGTGATTTCTGTACCTACTCTTTCTTTTTATGAATTTTGCGAAATACTTGGTGTTCCAGAAAGACCAAGCAATCTGCCAAATTTAAACTTAAATGAAATTTCAAATTTAAATGACTCTCAGTTAAATGAGCTTATGTTTTTACTTATGCCATTGCAAAAGTACTTTAATAAGTATTTAACAATAGGAGGATTCCCCGAATTTGTATTCTCAGAAGACCAATTTTTGGTGCAAAGAATGTTAAGAGAAGATGTGGTTGATAAAGTTATTAAAAGAGATATACCTTCCTTGTTTAATGTGAGAAATTTAGCAGTGTTAGAGAAGGTTTTTTTGTACTTATGCTTCAATTCTGCAAATGTTATAAGTATTTCAACGATAAGTAAAGAAATTGGAGATGTTTCAACAGTAACATTAGAAAACTATATTCATCTTCTTGAAAATGCAAATTTGATTTATAAAAGTTTACCTATAGAATTAGGCGGTAAAAAAGTTCTAAAAGCAAAACCCAAAATTTACGTTTCCGACCCTGCCCTAAGAAATGCAGTTTTAATGATAGACAATATACTCTTAGACAGTAAAGAACTTGGAATAATGGTTGAAACAGCAGTTTTTAAACATATCTATAATTTTTACCTGCAAACAAATGCTAGAATAGGTTATTTTAGAAAAGCTAATGATAATCAAAAAGAGATTGATGTAGTGGTTGAATTCCCACATAGTAAATCCTTAATCGAAGTGAAATTCAGAGAAGATACGACACTTTCCGAGAATGATGCCATTGTTGAGATGAGCAAAAAAGAAAAAAATATTGATTCAGCAATATTAGTAACAAAAAGGCCAGAAGATTATGGGAAAGTTAAGGTCTCGACAAAGGTACCAATAGTAAAAATTCCTGCTTATGCATTTTTGTATTTGTTTGGAAGACGCTAACTTATTTTTCTCAAAAGAATATGAGAACCATTTAAAAAATTTTTATAAAAAACTGTAACAAATTCCTTAGAAATTTGTCTTATATTGAGAGAGAGCAAGTTGCAAGATAAATTTAGTCCAATTGATAAATATTGCAAACATGGAAAGGATGTGATTGCATTTTTCCATCTGTTTTAGATAGGAAAGAATGATATTGGATTTAAATATAAAAGATAGGTGATATTAGTGAATAATTTAATTCGAAATAACAAATATATTATCCATATAGTTCTATTGGCTATTTATGTTTTATGGATATTGAATTTAGATTATTTTTATCCTTTTATAAGATTTAAGTCTTTAAAATTAAACGATATTTTTTCTTTGTGTATTCAGATAATACCTTTGATATTGTTAATAAATGGCTTTAGATTTAAACATATTTCTGCAAAGATAGTGAATAGTGTGATTTCAATAATATTAATATTGATAAGTACAACAATTGCAGCCATTATTTTATTTGCTACTATTACTCTTAATGTAAATGAGGCGTTTATGCCAATTCACAATATTAGGTTTGAATCAAGCTCCGTTATAGTTTATAGATCAAATTACGGCGCTACTACTGATTATGGAATTGTTGTAAGACAGGAAAAAGAAATCATAAAAGGTGTTTTGCTTGTTAAAAATTTACTTCGTAAAGATCATGTTTATGATATTTCAGTAAAGAAATTAGGTGATAATGTGGTAGAATTAATGGGCAAAAAAATATATTTAAAGCGAAATGTGTACTTTCCATAAATTTTTGTTGGATATATTAATGGATTTTTTTAGTTAGGAGGTTTTAGGAGTTGGAATGCATAGAGCTTTTTGCAAATATATCTAATATAATAGATGTGATTGCTACTTTGTTGTTTTTGTATGTGGGATATATGTTTTTAAGATATAGCCAATAGAGAAAGACTTAAACGAAAATCTTAAAGTCAGTACATTTTATTATCCAAGTTAAAAACAAAAAAAGCAGGTTAGTTACCTGCCTTCTTTATGCTTGCTAAACCCATGATTATGAGAGAAACTATTACAATGCTGCCGCCTGGTGAAAGATTGAGGTAGAAGGAGAGTATTATTCCTGCAAATACAGATATGAAGGAAAACAGTATGGCGTAAGAAATAGTCTGTCTGAAGTTTTTGGCGATTTTGAGACTGGCTGCCGCTGGTATCACCATCAATGCTGATACCAGCAAAGCTCCAACTATTCTCATGGAAACTGCTACGGTTACGGCCACAATCATGGTAAATATTATATTTACCAAGTTTACAGGAATACCTGATATCAAAGCAGCTTCTTCGTCAAATGTAATGTATAGAAGCTCCTTGTAGAAGATATAAATTAAAGTTATTACTGCAATGCTAAGTATGAGTGATAGCAATACATCAGTGTTATTAATTGATATTATGCTCCCAAAAAGGTAATTCATTATGTTTGCAGGACTTCCGCTGGATAAACTTAGAAGTATTACTGCGATTGCCATTCCTGCAGACATGACAACGGCAATAGATATTTCCGAGTATCTAAAGTATGATTTTCTCAAGCGTTCAATACCAAAAGATGACAGTATTACGAAGATTATTGAGCCGATTGTAGGATTTATACCTATGAGAAATCCTGCTGCTACGCCTGCCAGTGCTACGTGAGATAGAGTATCCCCCATCTGCGATAGCCTTCTTAACACTAAGAAACTGCCTACCAATGGAGCTATTATCGATATAAATCCACCTGCAAGAAATGCCCTAATCATAAAGTCGTATGTAAAAATATTAAGCATTGTAACACCTCAATCTAAAGTCGATTATTGATATTTTCACTTTGGTGATGGTGCATATCAAGTTTGACAGGGTATCCATATATTTCTGCTAATTCTTTTTTTGAGAAGTCTAAAGTGTCGCATTTGTCATATAGTCTGCCATTTCCCATGCATACGATTCGAGATACCTTGTCGGATATGGCCCATACATCATGAGTGACCATGATAATCGTTATTTTGTTTTCCTTATTTAAAGTATCAAGTATTTTATAGAGAGTGTCTTCTGACTTTGCATCTATGCCTGTCGTCGGTTCATCTAAAAATAAAATCTTAGGATCGCTGACAAGAGCTCTTGCTATAAATACCCGTTGCTGCTGGCCTCCGGACAGATTTCCAATAAGCCTGTCTTTGTAATCAATCATGTCGACAGTCTTTAAAGCGTTATTCACGATTTCCCAGTCATCTTTGGAAAGTTTTTTAAACAACCCTAATTTTCCATAAAGCCCCATTGAGACGACTTCTTTTACACTTGCTGGAAAAGAAGCGTTGAATGAATAAGACTTTTGGGGGACATATCCGATTACAGATCTATTTTTCATGTCTTTTACGTTTATCCCATTTATGAGGACTTCGCCAGATGAAGGTGTAAGATCTCCTATCATGATCTTTACAAGTGTGCTTTTGCCTGAACCATTAGGCCCAATAAGGCCTACAAATTCGCCGTCATCGATAGTTAGATTGATATTGTTAAGTACCTTTTTATCATCATAAGAAAAACTAACATCTTTAAGCTCTACTATTTTACCCATAAAAATCCCTTTCGTTAATCTAATTTAATGCTTTTTGAAGATTGTCTAAGTTTTGCTGCAACAATTTTATATAATCGTATCCTTTCTTCATTTCATCTTTAGTAAGCCCTTCAATAGTATTTAGCGGTAATACCTTTGCACCTGTTTCGCTGGCAATTGATTGGATCGGCTTAGGTGATGTCAATGGCTCTGTAAAGATGTACTTTATATTTTCTTTTTTTATAAGTTGTATAACTTCAGCAACTTTAGCAGGACTTGCTTCAGCTTCCTCGCTCATACCGACAATAGATACTTGGTTTAAGCCGTAATCTCTCGCTACGTAGTCAAAGGCACTGTGATAGACTATAAATGTCTTTGTCTTGGTGTTTTTAAGTCTTTCAGTGTATTCACTGTCTAACTGCTTTAATGTATTTAACAAAGTATTATAATTATCTTCGTAGTATTTTGCGTTTTTATTGTCAGCATTTACTAAAGCATCTTTGATATTTTTTGCTAATATTTGTGCTTCTTTTGGAGAGAGCCATACATGAGGATTTACAGCATTTCCGACTTTTATAGCGTCAATACCGTTTGACACATTTACAAATTTAGGTCCTGATACAGACGATTCTACTTTGCTTATCCATGAATCCATCCCAAGTCCTAAATACACGACGAGAGAAGCTCCTTCTATGTCTGCTATCTGTTTTGTCGTAGGTTCCCAGTCGTGTGGCTCCACGCCTGGTGGTATTATGTTTTGAACTGTGGCTTTATCACCTGCAATCTTTTTTGTAAGATCGTATAAGGGATAAAAAGTTGCATATACAGCTAATTTGCTGGGCTTTTTTGAAATTTTCGTATTGCATGACGTCAAGCTAAACACTATCAAAATCGCCAAAAAAATTGAAATAAATTTTTTCATCAACAATCCTCCTCGTGATTTTTGCAATTTTTGCAGTATCCAGTGATCTCGATTTTGTGGTCTACAACTTCAAAACCATCCAGTTTGTTCCTACAAAGATCTATGGGACATATATCCAGTTCAAAGATCTTCCCGCATTTTAGACATTTCATTATGTGTTCATGCATGTCTTTGTGAATTTCATACATAATATTGTTGCCTATAGTTGCTTCACTTAATACATTTATATCTTTTAGAAGGCTTAAATTTCTGTATACAGTATCTAAACTTACTTGTGGAAATGAACTTTTTACTTTTTCGTAGATTTCCCTTACAGATAAGTAACCATTGGAATTTAGCATTATGTTTATGATAAGCTCTCTTTGAGGAGTTATCTTAAAGTTGTTGGATTTTATGGTTTTTAAAATATCTTCCTTTGTCATAATCCCTCATTCCTTCTAAATAAGAATAATTTACTATTTAGGATTATATAATTGTTTATCGTATTTGTCAAGAAATTTTAATTATTTTTTAATCTGTATCTAATTTTATTTTAAGAATTGAAGGTTAAAATCTTAATACGAGGTGATGAAAATGAATTACGCTATTTTTCAATTTATCAATGGATTTGCAGGTCATCATAGTATATTAGATAAAGTGATGATATTTATTGCTTTGTATTCTCCTATTATATATGGGCTGATAATGGTTATCCAATGGTTTATTGGAGAGGATGATGGGAAAAAGGTATCGATGGAAGAGTTCTTTGCTGCAGTCATAGCACTGAGCGCGAATTTTATCATTTCAAGATTTTACTTTGAACCAAGACCTTTTGTTACACATAAAGTGAATTTGCTTATTAAACATCCAAGTGATGCGTCTTTTCCAAGTGATCATCTATCAGGAGGTTCTGCTATTGCATTTACTCAGCTAAAAGGAAATAAGTTCCTTGGTGCTACTATGATGGTTTTGACGGTTTTACTGCTTATAGCGAGAGTATATGTTGGAGTTCACTATCCTGTAGATGTCGTGGCTGGATTTGTCATAGGATTTTTGAGCAGCAAGCTTGTGAAATATCTAAAAGGCATTTTGGATCCCCTTGAAAATCAAATTCTTAAGATATGGCATAGATTTATAAAGATATGATAAATATTATTTTTATATTTTATTGACACGAAGGGGAATATATAGTATCATAGAATCAGAAATTGAGAATGATTATCAATGAAGGGGGTGGTAGTGGTGAGCGTATACGACTTAAGACCAGGGCAAACGGCTTTAGTAAGTGGTATTTTAGGTGACGAAAAGTTAGCCAAAAGATTGCGTGCTCTTGGAGCAAATGAAGGCGTAAAAGTAAAAGTCAAAAGCTTTGCGCCCTTAGGAGATCCTATAATAATAAATTTTATGGGTTTTGATTTAGCAATTAGAAAAAGAGATGCAAAGAATATCGTCGTAAAAGACGTTATTTAAAAAAAATGAAGGAGGGGGCGTATGGCAGTTACTGATTCAAAACGAATGACAACCGCCGCTTTGATTGGTAATCCTAATGTTGGAAAGACAACTCTTTTTAATCTGCTTACTGGGTTAAACCAGCACGTAGGCAATTGGCCTGGTGTCACCGTTGAAAAAAAAGAAGGCTTTATAAATGACAATGTAAAAATCGTCGACTTACCTGGTATTTATGCAATGGATACTTACTCCAACGAAGAGAAAATTTCCAAGTCTTTTCTGGAAAGCGGAAATGTTGATTTTATATTAAATATAGTAGATGCTTCAAATCTTAAGAGAAATTTGTACTTAACTATGCAACTTAAAGAATTCAACATACCTATCATATTGATATTAAACATGGTTGATGTTGCCAAGAAAAAAGGAATAAAGATTGATTATGTAGAATTGTCTAAATTACTTGGTGTCATGGTTGTTCCTATTGTGGCTTCAAAAGGAAAGGGTGTAGACGAGATTAAGGAACTTTTATCGAATGACATTTTTTCAAAAGCAATAAATGATAATGAAAATCATTATCGTAATAATGTACGCTTTAAAAGTGAAGCTGAAACATATAAGTATATAGAAGGCATTTTATCACAGTGTGTTACGTACACATCTGAAAATACAGTTACAATTACGGAGAGATTAGATAAAATCCTAATAAATAAATTTTTGGCATATCCGATATTTATAGCCATCATATATTTAATTTTTCAGTTTACTTTTAGCTGGGTGGGCCAACCATTGGCAGATTTATTGGACAGTTTTGTCAATGCTTGGTTTGTACCGCATGTTAACATTTTGTTATCTGGTGCAAATGGCTGGTTTAAGTCACTTATCATTGACGGCATCATTGGCGGCGTAGGATCGGTAATAGTGTTTCTTCCCGTGATCTTAGCCTTGTTTTTGTGTATATCGTTTTTAGAAGACAGCGGATATATGGCAAGAGTAGCTTTTTTAATGGACAAGATAATCAGGAAAATGGGGTTATCCGGAAAGGCGTTTATTCCACTTATAATTGGCTTTGGATGCAATGTTCCTGGTGTGATGTCAACGAGAACTTTAGAGAGTGAAAAAGACAGAAAGATGACTGCTCTTCTTTTGCCGCTTATGTCTTGTAATGCAAGGTTGCCTATTTATCTGGTTATGGCTGGTGCTTTGTTTAAAGGTCACGAAGCTTTGGTTGTTGCATCTTTATACGCATTAGGCATCATTATGGCGTTTTTAGTAGGCATACTTTTCAAAAATACCATATTTAAGAAAGATGATGAGCCGTTTATAATAGAACTTCCTGAGTATAAGTTGCCTGAACTTAAGTCATTGGCAGTACACACGTGGGAAAAAGGCAAGGGATTCTTAAAAAAAGCAGGTACTATAATCTTTTCCGTGTCTATAATTGTTTGGATTTTATCAAACTTTAATTTCTCAGGCATGACGGAAATAGACAAAAGCTTTATCGCATATATAGGGAGATTCATAAGTCCTATCTTTATACCATTAGGTTTTGCTTCATGGCAAAATTCAGTATCGCTTCTTACAGGGATAATGGCAAAAGAAGTGGTAGTAGGAACTATGGGGGTTATATACGGCGGAAATTTGATAAAGATTTTGCCGACGGTTTTTACGCCGATTTCAGCTATTAGCTTTCTCGTCTTTGTGCTTTTGTACACACCGTGTATATCTCTGATTGCCACAATGAAAAAAGAATACGGTGGGAAGATGGCGGCATTTTCTGTAGCATATCAATTAGTCTTAGCTTGGATAGTTTCATTTATAGTTTACAATGGTGGAAATTTAATCTTGAGAATATTTTAATAAAAGGAGTGGGCCTATGATTATTGAAGTGATTGCAACTGTAGCAATAGTGGCTGCAGCGGTGTTTATTCTTTACAAAAACATAAAGAAAAGCACTTCTGGCCAATGCAATTGCGGCAGTTGTTCTTCCAGTTGTCCTAAATTTTCTGCAGTAAAGCAAAAAAAGTAGGGAAACCTACTTTTTTAAAACACTCTCTTAGCAAAGCTTTCTATTCTTTCAAGAGCTTTCATAATCTTATCGATAGAATACGCATAAGATACCCTTATAAATCCGTCTCCTCCGGGTCCAAAAGCATCTCCTGGTACGACGGCTATTTTTTCTTCTTTTAAAAGCCTTTCGCAAAATTCTTGAGATGAAAGGCCTGTTTTTTTAATTGAAGGGAATATATAAAAAGCTCCTTTTGGTTCAAAGCAATCAAATCCTATTTCTCTGAAGCCATTTACTATGAGGCGCCTTCTTTGATCGTAAGTTTTGCGCATCTTTTCTATATCATCTTCGCACTCGTATATCGCTTTTATGCCTGCGTATTGTGCCATTATGGGAGCGCATATTGTCGTATACTGGTGAATCTTATTCATAGCCTCTATGAAGCTATGTTCCGCTGCTATATATCCTAATCTCCAACCCGTCATGGCAAAAGCTTTTGAAAATCCGTTTAAAACGATAGTCCTTTCCTTCATATCAGGCAGTGAAGCTATGCTTACGTGTTTTCCGTCGTAAGTGAGTTCACTGTAGATTTCATCAGATATTACGATCAAATCATGTTCTATTATTATGTCTTTTATAGCTTCTAAGTCTTCTTTTTTCATGATAGCACCTGTAGGATTATTTGGATATGGAAGTATAAGTGCTTTTGTCTTACTGGTTATTTTTGATTTCAAATCATCAGGTGTTATTATAAAATTGTTTTCTTCATAGGTAGGTACGTATACTGGCACTCCTCTTGTAAGCTCTATGCAAGGTGAATAAGAGACATAACTTGGCACAGGCACTAAAACTTCATCACCATCATTAATAAGACATCTAAGCGCTAAGTCTATGGCTTCACTGGCGCCTACGGTTATCATTATTTCCTTTTCAGGATCGTAATTTAAGCCGTAATGATTTTTTAGAAAGAATGATACGGCTTTTCTTAATTCTAAGAGTCCAAGGTTTGACGTATACGTAGTGGCACCTCTGTCAAGCACATCTATGGCTTCTTTTCGCACAGTCCATGGCGTCACAAAATCTGGTTCGCCAACACCGAGAGAGATAATATCTCGTGAATTTGTAACAAGATCGAAGAATTTCCTTATTCCAGACGGTGGAATATTTTTTACTACATCTGAAATGTATTTATTATTCATGGTGTTACCACCAATCTTTTGTCTTCAGGACCGTCTGTAAAAAACACCCCATCTTGTTTGTATCTTTTAAGTATGAAGTGTGTAGTTGTACTTAATACGCCGTCAATAGGAGCCAGTCTTTCTGCTACGAAAATAGCTATCTCTTTCATGGTTTTACCTTCTACTTCTACTGATAGGTCATATCCGCCAGAGATTAAAGATACAGATTTTACTTCATCGTATTGTCCGATTCTTTCAGCAATAGCATTAAAGCCCTGTCCTTGCTGCGGTGTGACTCTTACATCAATAAGTGCTCGCACTACTTCCTTTTCGGTTTTTTCCCAATTGACCAATGTGCTGTACTTTAATATGACTTTTTCTTCTTCAAGGCTTTTTACTATATTCTTTACTTCATCTTCGCTGAGTCCAGTGATTATGGATATTTGCTTATCTGTCAGACGGCTGTTTTCATGAAGAAGCTCTACTATATCCATCTTTTTAGACATTCACGGCACCTCCCAAAAATAATGTTATGCACATTATAATACAAAAATTATAATAATTCAATCTATTAAAGTTTTAAATTTGCAACTTTCCTTTGAATTTCAATATCATCTTTGCAGGGTGGTATGACTTCTTTGCATACCTAAGGCCTGGGATTCCCAAATCTTGCTCCCTGTTTATATATTTGTATTCAGACATTAGCTTAGCAAAGCACATGTTTATAAATGCGTATGCGTCTTTAATCTCTGAATTTGCCTTTTCTATGTGAGTCACTGCTGTTTCTGGATTTAATTTTTCTCCGAATGAATATGCTTCTATTTTTCCGTTTATCTTTAATACAATTCCTTTTACATTAAAAAAATCGTAGTTTTCCAGAACTTTTTTTATCGCATCAAATTCCTTTAATATTCCGGGATTTTCCTCTATGTCTTTTAAGGAAATCCATTTTTCAGTAAATTTTAAGCATTCTAAAGCATTTACAGAAGATAATGCTTCTAATGTATAATCATAAGTTTTTAAAAATTTGTTTATATGATTTTTTTTATTGTGATATTTTCTACCAGAAAGATTGATGAGATCTTGTGTATTGTACACGTAGTCAAAATTGTCTTCATCTGGCTCCATCTCAACATTAAAGTTTTCTCTAATCTTAGAGGCAAAATCATTGTCAAAGCGAGTTAGATTGATTTCAGAGTAATCTTTTTTAAGCATTTCACAAAATTTTTCCAGTGCATTTAATGTATTTTCAGGTGGACCTACAGGAGGAAATACGTTATTGCCTGAAGCAATCAAAAGACACCCATCGATTATCTCATATCTAATGTCGTAAACGTGATTCCACATAAGGAGATTTGTAAATGTGTATTCCGATATTTCTGGTGGATATGCATAAAAGTATTCATCAAAAACATTTTTGTCGTCTATAGATAATGGTTTCAACTATTTTCACCTCTTGGATAATGATTATTTATTGAATATAGTTATTCACATGTGTTAATATTATAACACACAGCGGTTGAATAACAAAATTGACTTAAGCGTTGTGATAATATAATATAGAAGAATAATGGGAAAAATAATTAAGAGGTGTTTTTATGTACGACGAATTTGCTAAATTTTACGATAGATTAGGTTGGGATTCTTACGCGAAGGAGTTGTGGCCAGATTTTAAAAGATTTTTAGACAATGCTGGATTTAATGTTAAGACGATGTTAGATTTGGCGTGTGGAACTGGGGTCTTTTGTATAGGTGCTTTAAGAGATGGCATAAATGTGGAAGGTCTTGACTTATCTGAAGAAATGCTTAAGAAGGCAGTTGAAAATTGTAGAAAGTATGGTTACGATATAAAGTTTCATCTTGGCGATATGAGCGATTTTGATTTAGGCAAGAAATACGATCTCATTACATGTACATTTGATGCTATAAATCACATGACGGATTTTCAAAAGTGGAAATCTATGTTTAGCTGTGTTAAAAGGCATCTTAAAGAAAACGGAGTTTTCATGTTTGACATGAACACATTGAAAGATTTGAGAGATAATTGGAATAATATCCATATAAGGAAGTATTCAAACGGCGATTACTATATTTCCAAAAGCATATCTTTTGGAGATAATGCTTTTATAACATTTACTGCCTTTTTAAAGAAAGAAGGAAGGCTGTATGAAGAATATGAAGAAACAGTTCATGAAATGAGTTTTTCACTAGACGAAGTTGTAAATGAATTAAAAATGGTTGGATTTAAAAGTGTCAGAGTAATGAATAGAAAATTTGATATTGTTGAAGATGCAGATAGTTTAGATAGGGCTTTCATTTTCTGCAACATTTAATATGTTGTTGTGTAGTGAAAAATTAATTTTGGAATTAATAAATGGGAGATAGTGATATGTCAAAAATAGAATTGATAGCACCTACACTTTTTGGAATCGAATCAGTTACGGCTAATGAGATAAGATCTTTAGGCTATGATGATGTAAAAGTAGAAGATGGGAAAGTGACATTTAGTGGCGATATACCTGCTATATGTAAGTCAAATTTGTGGTTAAGGACTGCCGAGAGAATCTACATTAAAGTTGGTGAATTTACAGCTACCACGTTTGACCAGCTTTTTGAAGGTGTAAAGTCTTTGCCTTGGGAAGAGTGGATTCCTGAAAATGGACAGTTTCCTGTAGATGGATACTCTCTTAAATCGAAGCTTTTTAGTGTGCCTGATTGCCAGTCGATAGTGAAGAAAGCAGTTGTGGAAAGGCTCAAGAAGAAGTACAAAAGAGAGTGGTTTGAGGAAGATGGTCCAGTATACAAGATAAAATTTTCATTAATGAAGGACAAGGCTATACTGATGATAGATACAAGTGGAGAGGGGCTTCATAAAAGAGGATATAGAGCTGTGTCAAATGTGGCGCCTTTAAGGGAAACTTTGGCTTCTGCTATGATAATGTTAAGCTATTGGAGATATGATAGACCGCTTATCGATCCATTTTGTGGGTCAGGAACTATACCTATTGAAGCTGCTTTAATTGGTGCAAATATGGCTCCAGGGCTATATCGACAATTTTCATCGGAAAGATGGAGGCAGATTCCAAAAAAGCTGTGGACTGACGTGAGAAATGAAGCTTTTGATTTAATCAAAAAAGACGTAAAACTTAATATAAGTGGATATGACGCTGATGAAGATGCGGTAAAATTATCTATAGACAATGCCAAAAAGGCCGGTGTTAGTGATCGTGTGAAATTTTCAAAGAGATCTTTGAAAGATCTAAAAACCGATGATAAATATGGCATAATAATCTGCAATCCGCCTTATGGTGAAAGAATGGGAGAATTAAAAGAGGTGGAGAAATTGTATATGGAGATGGGGAAAGTATTTTCAAAGCTTGATACGTGGTCCTACTATATAATAACATCGCATGAAAATTTTGAAAAACTTTTTGGAAGAGATGCAAGCAAAAGAAGGAAGCTATACAATGGCATGATAAAAACCACATATTATCAGTATTTTGGACCAAGGCCGCCGAAAAAATGACGCGTAAGCGTCTTTTGTTTTTGCAAAAAAATTTTAATAGTTATGAAAAAGTTATTTGCGGCTCGTTATAATTTTAATTATAATAAAATAAAATATCCTATTTTAAATAAATAATTTAAAATAGTTAAATCTAATTAAAACTGGGGGGATTAATATAAAATGGCTCACAAGGAAAAAGCCGGAAGTTCAAATATATTAAGAAAAAAATCTCTTGAAATGATAATAGATGACACACAGGACAAAAAGCACGCATTGAAAAAATCGCTATCATGGTTTGACCTTATTTTATTTGGCATTGGCGCCATAATCGGCACAGGTATTTTCGTGTTGACTGGCGTTGCGGCTGCAAAATATGCAGGACCAGGTCTTATATTGTCATTTGTTCTTTCGGGTATTGCTTGCTCCTTTGCCGCACTAAGTTATGCAGAATTTGCGTCTACATTTCCCGCGGCAGGATCTACGTATAGCTATAGTTATGTGGCACTTGGTGAGATATTCGCATGGATCATAGGATGGGATTTGATATTGGAGTACGCATTCGCTATACCTGCCATTGCATTAGGTTGGTCAGGGTACTTTACAAGTTTGCTTCACAGCTTTGGCATTAACATACCTGTATGGGCTGCAAATTCGGCAAGCTCTGCACCTGGTGGAATAATAAATCTACCGGCTATCGGTATAGTATTGCTTTTGGGAATAATTCTACTTTTTGGAACAAAAGAAAGTTCGATACTAAATAATATCGCTGTTATATTTAAAGTGATGGTAATATTGTTTTTCATAGCCGTCGCTGTATGGCATGTACATCCATCAAACTGGAAGCCATTTTTGCCGTTTGGATGGAAAGGAGTATTTTCGGGTGCTGCAATAATATTTTTTGCTTACATTGGGTTTGATTCGGTATCAACTGCGGCTGAAGAGACAAAAAACCCTGAAAGGGATATGCCTATAGGAATTTTAGGGTCTTTAGGAATAAGCACAATTTTGTATATAATTGTCGTTGCAATTCTTACAGGTGTCGTATCATATACAAAACTTAATACACCTGAACCTGTGGCATTTGCATTAACAAGCCTCGGCATAAACTGGGCGTCGGGATTAGTTTCTTTTGGTGCGATAGCAGGGATAACGACGGTTCTTTTAGTGATGATGTATGGACAGACCAGGATATTCTTTGCTATGTCAAGAGATGGACTTTTACCGCCATTTCTTTCAAAACTTCATGAAAAGCATAAGACGCCTGTTGCAAGTACGATAATAGTTGCACTATTTGCAGCAGTTGTTGCAGGATTTTTCTCCATCGATGAACTTGCAAAACTTGTAAATATAGGAACCATGTTTGCATTTGTCCTTGTATCAGTAGCTGTTATTGTTTTGAGGTACACAAAGCCTGAACTTCCGCGAAAATTTAGATGTCCATTTGTTCCGTTAGTGCCTATCTTATCAATTGCATCAACTGTGTTTTTAATGGTTTCGCTTCCTCTTGAGACGTGGATAAGGTTTATAGTATGGTTTGTGTTGGGGATTGTCGTATATGTCTTTTACGGATATAGGCACAGCAAGCTTGCGCAAAGTGATTACAAAGGTGTTAAAACTGAAAGCTTTTAGAAACTTTAGAAATAAGTGTGATGAAGGAGCCTTGGAAGACCAAGACTCCTTTTTTGTTATGGGTGAATGGACATATACAGAGAAAATATGCCGTAAAATATTGCATAGTTTACTACTATGATAAAAAAGACTATTAAAAATGTTCTAATAAAATTCTTCTTCAACATTAAATCCCCTCTATGTTAGTTTTTTCTCCATATATATTAGACAAATAAGCATTAATTTTGTTACAGTTAAAATAAATTATTTTTTCAGTTTGATGCTATTGGCAGCTTTTATAAGTTCGTTCTTATCGATTTTCGACATTAAGGAGAATAAGTTGTTGTCTTTACGCCATACGATGGTGTTTAAACCGTTTTTTTGAATCAAGATGCCCTCATAGCCGTTTATATCAATCTTTTGCGTGATAGCATTTTCTGTGTCAACCATCATGTCAGTGTTTTCATTGGAACTTTGACTGAAAATTATGAAATCGCCTTTGCCATTTGTGTATTGAATGATTTTGGTTACCTCCTGTGACTCTACCTTACTTATCTTGAACCCATGTGGCACGTATGAAAGATAATATTCATTTTCCCAGTTGGATGGAACAAGCGATGTGGAAGAAGACGTACTGGGTTCATTGTTTTCTTTTAATTTTATGTCTGTATAATCTTTTTTGATTTCAATTATGAGGTTAAAGACGCGAGCTCTAAAAGCAGAAACAGTTGTCATCGCCACAGTGAAGCCAATAAAAACCACAAAGAAGAATATCGCGACTTTTGGGAAGATCATTTTTGCCGATGTGAAGAATTTTTTGACTGCTTCTTTTCTTTTGTGATGCCTTAACATCTGTCTAATTTTAATGCTTAATTCTTCAGGGTAAGGTATTTTTTCACCATTGGCTTCTTCCAAGTCATTAATTATGTTGTTTACATGGCAAGCCCCTGCATATTCCAGCAATGCCTCAAATATTTTGCTTTCAGATTTTAGCTTTTCATTGTAAAGGTCTTTCATATTTCCACATCTCCTTTATACTGGTATAAAGCATCTTTAAGGCTTTGCCGCGCGCGATACAGTCTTACTCTTACATTGTCTTCTGTGATGTTTAAAAGATTTGCGATGTCTTTATTAGAGTAGCCGTAGTAGTATTTTAGAGAAATAATGTCTGCGTACTCTGTTTTTAGCTCCTTTACTTTTTCAGATACTCTTCTAAAAATGTCATTATTTATTATCTTCTCGTCAAACGGCTCCGAGTCATCATGGAAAATTTCATCCGCATCTTCAATAAATAAATTTTTTTGCCGCTTTATTTTATTGTACATATTTATTGAGATGTTTCTAACTATAATAACAACTAATGCTCTTATTTTGTTACAGTCATAATCAGAAATTTTTTCGATATAATTGATAATATTTATAAAAGCAGATTGGACCGCATCTTGTGCCAATTGATAGTCGTTTAAAATGTTGTATGCTACTTTAAACATATCTTTGCTGTAATTTACATATATATCTTCGACTTTTTTTCTTTGGCATTCATCTATAATTGTGTCAAATAAGATAAACAATTTCCTACCTCCCTCGCCCATGCTAATCCACAAAATTTTAGCATGTCAAATAGATTATATCATAAAACTTTTTATGTGAGATATTTAACAAAAATTTTTGTAAGTAAAATCTGTTTTTGAGATATGGTTACAGTATTGTTACAAAACCTCATTATAAAATATTGCGGCAATAATCTGTATTTTTAATATTCGTATGATATAATAAAGGTAAGATGCTATTTTTTAGGTCTTCAATACACAAAAATCGATGAACTAAATATAGAATTTGCAAGAGTTGAAAGAAGGGACAGCGACATGATATTCAAATGTACTACTGACAAAGGAAATGTCGCTGTGCACATAGAATTTCAATCAGAAAATGACGGAAAAATGCCTTACAGGATGTTACGATATTCCATGGAGATAATGGAAAAGCATAATCTCTTACCATATCAGATAGTCAGTCCTATATATAGGAAAAGATAATGTAAAAATGGCAAATAGCTTAAGCTACGACTTTAGAGAACAAAACACATTAGATTATAAATACAGAATAATAAATGTTGGCGACATAAAATATACTGATGTTTTGAAGACAGACTATTATGATTTGTATTCACTGCTTCCGTTGATGGACAAAAATAGAAGGAAAGAAGAAGGAGAAAAATATCTGGAAAGATGTGTTGAGGCTATAAAAGATATTCCATTAGACATAAACAAAAAGAAAGACATTGTATTTAAGGCTGAATTATTGTCAGGTGTAATTTTTAAAAAAGAAATTATTGAGAAAGTTTTTTCGGAGGTGATGAGGATGTTTAGGATTGAAGAATCAGAAACATACAAAATGATAATAGAAAAAGGCATTGAGAAAGGCGAAAAAGGAAAAAGTATAAAAATAGCAAAGAAGTTGTTAAAAGAAGGTATGGACATTGACAGAATAGCAGAGGTTACAGAGTTGTCAAAAGAGGAGATAAAAAAATTGATGAATTAGGATCATAAACAGGCTTAATGCCTGTTTTTTTTAAAGTTTATTGATGACCGAAAAACGGTCACAATTCCGACAATATATTACATAGATTGACAAAGTGTTACAAAAAAGTTGACCTAATTTAGCACCTTCCCAAGTAAGGATAATTGGTTTATAATAACATTAACAGAAATTGGCGCATCATTCATATTGATGCTGCAGCACATTATTATGATGAAAATTGGATTACACAACAAGCTGAGTACAATTATCGTATGGGTGATAGGATAGCTGAAGAATATGGTTGGAGGTGATTTTATAAAAAATAAGCGCATAATAATCTTATGTTTAATAGCAGCAGTTGTATTGAGTCTTTTTATATATTATGATTACTACAGCTATAAGAAAAGTCATTTTCAGATTTATCTATATCAGACAAACGATGCACCTAATTTAACTTGAATTCGGCAAGTAGCAAGCAAATTAAAAATTCAATTTCCATAAATGTAAAAAAACGGTGTTTTATTATAAGTTTTGCACTTTGATAACTGCATATTTACATTGAAAGAATAAAAGCTATATCGTTTTTTACAGTTAATTTACTCTTTTAAGGTATAGCAAAGCTAACCGTCTACTTGATATGGCGGTTTCTATCATTTGGTATATTTTTTGGTATATCCTATGTGTTTACTATGTTAAGCAAAGTACCATTAGCGCTTTTCGTATATACGTTATCACAGTTTTAAGAAACGGATTATTAGGGTAACGTATATGCCTATAACGCCCTTTCCCAACAAGATTACCAGGTACACTATATAATATCCGCCTTATTGTGGTTATCTCATGATGCTTCATAAACTCTGGCAAGATAGTCCTCTTGAACCAATTGTGGAGATTGTAAGCAATCATTTTGATAAGCAAAAATATTTCGTTGCAAAATTTGTTTCTTTGACTGTTTTTTAAAAAGCAAATCCTTCTTTTAGTTCATCTATTTTGTTTTCAATGTCGCAGCGTTGGTTGTATTCATGAAATATCTCTTCAGGTGTCATGTACTCAATATTTGTTACTATAGCTTGATATTCATATTTGAATTCGTCTATATCCATACAAATCTGCCCTGTTTTGGGCTGTGGCAGTTTTTTGCGTATAATCACAATTCTGCGTGCTTTATCCCATTTAGGCATTTTTGCATATATTTCATTTACACTAAAGGTCTTATCTATTTCAGTCCAAGTATAAAGGTGTTCTCTTTGATTGACGTAGTCTATAAAGCATCTGATCCATGCCTGATTTTTAGCTTTCATTACATATTCATAACCTTTAGATTCAAAATACAGTATATTATCGTAATCAAATGCTCCACGGTCAACGCGTACTCGCTTAATTATCCAATTTTCAGGAAGCTGTTCTTCGCAAGATTTTACAAAATCTAAGAAACCATGATTTGTGTGATGTTTACCTTCTTCAAGAGTAACATTAACAAGTTCATCAGTATTAGCAATAATGCCGATTTTCTCTTTGAAAGATGGTCGACCATGGTACCTTGGATTATAACCTACTGAAGCACCTTCCTGCTCTCCAAATATAGTACAAACTGTATCATCAAAATTCATAATGACTTCACGTTTTGTTCCTTTAGATTGCAAGGAAAGCAAAGTCTTGTTAATAAGTCTTAATTCTTCAAGAGAACTTTCAGGCATGGCTTTAATTAAGTCTCTGCATACTTTTTCGCTGGGAACTTTATGTCCTTTAATTTCTGTGTATGCATTATCATATCTTAGTTGGTCCATGTGAAGAAAGCGAGTATTCCCTTGAATTACAGAATCAATCATAAAGTCAATAATCTCGGCTGGTTGGAAGACAGCATTTGGTGCTTTTTTAAAGGATAATATGCTTGAAAGAATTTTATTAAAGCCGATTTTTTCTTTAAATGCTTGGATATAGGTAAAAGTTACATTGTTTGATACTGTAAAATTGTCAAAAGTTGCTGGCAAAATATATTTTGAAAACCCCTTTTCTTTTGTAAGATTAAGTGTTAAACTCATACTATGGAGATTCTCCTTTCTGTTAATGTTTTTGTTTAACACTTAAATTTTATCAGAAAAAGGGGAATCTCCATATATTTTTTGTAAAAAATTTTTCACTTAATTTAGTCCTCAAATGGCTCTATTTGAGCATTTCATAAATTCACTTGCCGAATCCAAGTTTAAATTATACGACGAAAAGCAAATATTTTAAAATCAATACAACGATTGAGATTGGGAAAAATACTAATACAAAGACGAATGGTTTAGATTCTACTGGAAACATCCCAAAAACACAAGATTCAAATGAATTTACTCCACTAAATTATAATATAAGAATTGAGAACATTAGTAAGGAAAAATTAAATAACATTAAAATTGTTGTATTTCTTGACAAAGGGCTTGAGCCTTATATAATATCTGGACTTGTGTATTTTGGAACACCAATTCAACAGAGAATAGATTTAAATGCACCAAATACAAAGAAAAAAGATAATTGTATTGATGTTAGCAGATCTGCATGGCTACCCAATCTCTCTCAAATAGATGCAGATGAAAGGCAGAAAATATTAGATTCAATCAAAAAGCCTATAAAATTGATAATAAAATGGGACGGCGGGGAAGAAGACTTATTGCTGCAAAATTTTGATATAAAAATGTATTGATGTCCCTCAACGGGGCTATTTTTCTTGAACAGCTACTATATTCGCTATATGATGTGAGGTGATATCAATGAATCTATATAAGCAATTATACTTAGGGGATTTAGGCAATCGCATGGTTTACATATATGAAATATTTCTTATTAATGTAGCTGTATTGATGATTGTTTGGCTTGGCTTTTCGCTTTATAAATGGAGACGATCTGGAAATAGGAATTTCATAAAATGGTGTGGGATAATAGTTGGTATTCTTTTTACTTTGGGATTGTATATACTGATTTTTTCTAAGATATTTTCTGGACCACAATATTTTGTTGCCTCCCAAACTGGCATTTACATTCCAAGATCAGTTGATATACTGGAGAATAACTATACAGGCGATAGGGACCAAGAGCTACGTTACATCGTTATGAAGTTCAATAAGACCCAAATGGATGATTTCATAAAATCTGCAGAAGAAAAAGGATGGAAGTTTGGCACAGTGATACCGTACTCATTAGCAAAATCACTACCACAACCTAATTTAATGCTTGGGAGAAAATATCCATTTCCAAAAGTGAAACGAGATGGATACTATTATTTATATACAAATACAAAGTCCAAAGGTTCAACTTCTTTTAGAACTAACTATACGACTAATAAGCTATTCTTTTTGGATACTAAATCAGGTATATTGTACTTTTACTATGACAGTTTCGAACTTGCTTCGGATTTGCGTTTTGAACTTCATTAAAACAGTGTGCTTTTTGATACTACACATTTCATTTGATAATTGGCCCTTAGGGCTATTTTTTATATAAAAAAATTTTTAAAAGACTGTAACAAAATGAGGAAGAAATTTGTCTATATATTCAGAGAGGAAATTAATCTTGTGAAATTTTCGTTATATAGATAATTTGTTTTATAGAAATTGGAGGCAGAGTGTGGGATGAAAAAATACAGGGAGTTTATCTTAAAGGCATTTATTTTGATTTCAATTATTTTAGCGGTATTCATCATGTTTGTGATTTTGGATATTACAGTAGTGAAAATTTATACAGGATGAAATGAAAAAATTCATGACAAATTATTGCAAAAAAAGGCTGTTTATTTTCATTGACGCAATTTTGCATTAAAGATATAATATAGTTAAACTAAATATGGTCTTAAGGTCCGAAAGGTTAATAGGGAAAGCGGTGAGAAGCCGCTGCAGCCCCCGCTACTGTAAGCGATGATGAGGCTCAAAAAACCACTGGGGAAACCGGGAAGGTTGAGCTAAAGATGAATCGCAAGCCAGGAGACCTGCCTTAAGATGAGAAAAACACCTTCGGAGGGGAGGTTGGTAATGTGATACATATTTGCTTTAGAAAATATGGGGCATACCTTCTCGGTATGCCTTAGTTTTTTGGGTTAATGTTTATGTGTTTTGCATTTTTCAAATCTTTAAGAAATTGGAAGGAGAGATCTAAGTGAAAAAGTGGATTAAAAATATTGTAGTTTTCATCATAGTAGCAGTTCTTTCATTAAGTCTTGTTTCATGTTCTCAAACTACAAAGGAAAAAGCATCTACTAATGCTAATTCTGTGAAGACGGAAGTTAAGGATACATTCCCATTGAAAATTACTGATTTTATGGGTAGGCAAGTTACGATAAAAAAGGAGCCTAAGAGGATCGTATCCTTATCTCCATCAACGACCGAGCTGATTTACGCAATTGGCGCTGGCAAAAATGTTGTTGGTGTTACTAATTACGACGATTATCCGCCGGAGGTAAAAAGTGTTGCGAAAGTTGGAGGATATGAAGGGCCTAATATTGAAGCTATAATGGCTCAGAAACCTGATATAGTTTTTGCATCAAATCTTTCTGGGAAGGACCAGATGGAGACTATCGAGAAATCAGGCATACCAGTGGTGGTATTAGAAGCGCAAAACATAAACCAGATATATGATTCAATAAAGATATTAGGTGAGATAACAGGCAATGTAGAAAAGGGAAATGAAATAATAAGCAGCATGAAAGATAAAATTAAAGAGATCAATGATAAAGTGAAGGATTTGCCGAAAGTAAATGTGTTTTATGTTGTTGATACAAATGGGAACTGGACGGCTGGCAAGGGAACATTCATCGATGAGCTTATAACATTGGCTGGTGGAAACAATGTAGCCAGCGATGCAAACGGATGGGCACAGTACAGCATGGAGAAACTAGTACAGAAAAATCCTGATGTGATAATCACATCACCACATGCTGCAAACGCTAATGAAATAAAAAATATGGCAGGTTATAAGGATACAAAAGCGGCGAAAGATGGCAAAATATTTATAATCTCCAACGATGACATTGTCACTAAGCCATCTAATAGAATTGTCTTAGGATTAGAAGAAATTGCAAAAGATTTGCATCCGGAGGCATTTAAATAAATTGAAAGTGAGAAAAAGCTTTTATTTGATAATTTCTGCAATGGTTTTGATTGCATCCTTGATGTTTTCTGCATCAGTGGGTGCAGTCAAAATGCAATTAAAAAGCATTATTGATGTCATTTTTGGTGTTGGCAATGCTACAGACAAGATGATATTGTTGAATCTCAGATTCCCAAGAATAATTGAAGCTGCTTTTACAGGGATGGGACTTTCTGTGACAGGTACATTCTTTCAAGGTCTTCTAAAAAATCCCATGGCAGATCCTTATGTTTTAGGCATATCATCAGGAGCTGCATTTGGAGCATCTATTGCTATCGTTTTAGGGTTTGGGCTTCTTGGTCTTCAATTTTTTGCATTTGCGTTTGCTCTCATGACTATTTACGTAGTATACATCATATCCAAAAAAGGACATTACATTAAAATGCAGACGATGCTTCTTGCAGGCATTGCCATCAGTGCTTTTATGTCATCTATTATTTCTCTCATGATGCTTTTAAATCATGATGAAATGTCTCAAATAATCTTTTGGACCATGGGTGGATTTAGTCTTATTAGTTGGGGTCAGACTTTTTACACAGTGCCGATCATATTTATTGGATGTATAACGTTATACATGTTTTCAAGAGATCTCAATGTCATTATGACAGGTGAAGAAATAGCGGAGCATTTGGGAATAGATACTGAAAGAGTAAAGAAAATTATTTTGATTGTAGGGTCTTTAATAACGGCTTCTTCTGTTTCAGCAGGTGGTATAATTGGATTTGTAGGGCTTATAGTGCCACACATATCGAGGCTTATTGTAGGTTCTGACAACAGATTTTTAGTTCCTTTTAGCGGTATTGTAGGTGCAGCTTTTTTGGTGTTAGCTGACACACTGGCGAGGACTGTGATGGCTCCTGTAGAAATACCAGTTGGCATAATAACTGCTGCCTGCGGTGGTCCGTTTTTCTTATACCTTCTTGTCAAAAATAAAAATAAAGAGGTTAAGTGAAATGACAATAGTAAATGTTGAAGATCTCCATTATAGTTATGGCAATATTCAGGCTTTGAAAGGTGTAAATTTTAAGATAGATGGATATGAAATGGTTGGCATATTGGGAAGCAATGGTTCTGGCAAGACAACTCTTTTGAAGAACATTTCAGGTTATTTGAAGCCCAGCAGAGGCAATGTATTTATGATGGACAAAAGTGTCCACAAAATGCGTTCAAAAGATAGAGCAAGGATTATCGGCTATGTTCCACAGGATTTGTATTTTGACTTTGAATTTACATCTTACGATGTTGTGATGATGGGAAGGACACCTTATTTAAGGAGGTTTCAAAGAGAGACCGAAAAAGATGTAAGCATCGTAAAAGAAGCGATGATTCTTACAAACACATGGGATCTTAAGGATAGATATGTAAATGAATTAAGCGGTGGTCAAAGGCAAAGGGTTTACATTGCAAGAGCATTGGCTCAAGAGCCTAAGATTTTGTTATTGGATGAGCCGATTTCACATTTAGATGTAAAATATCAAGTAGAAGTGCTTTCAATACTTAAGCGATTGACCGCAAAGGGGATACTCGTGTTTTCTGTTCTTCATGACATCAATTTATCATCTCAATTTTGCGATTTTATTCTGCTTATGAAAGATGGAGAGATTATATCAATGGGGACGCCAAATGAAGTTATAACTGTAGAAAATATAAAGATGGTTTTTTCTGTGGATGCACATGTAATCAGAAATCCCATTACAGATACACCTCTTATTGTTATTTCAAAAAGACAAGGGGATGGTTTAAAAATTGTGTAAAGCATTTATGATAGCTGGAACTCATTCTGGTGTAGGTAAGACTACTATTACTATTGGTATAATAGGATATCTTTCCAAAAAGTACAAAGTCATTCCGTTTAAAATAGGACCTGATTACATAGACACAGCATATCACAGATTTGCATCTGGAAATTCCGCGTATAATTTGGATGTTTACATGCTTGGAGATGATTACGTAAAAAAGTCCTTTTTAAAGCACGCTTTATCTGGAGATGTAGCTTTAGTAGAAGGCGTCATGGGCATGTACGACGGAATCAATAATACAAGCTATGGCAGCAGTGCTTATGTGGCAAAACTTTTAAGCTTACCTGTCGTACTTGTCGTTGATGCATCTGGAATTGCCGCAAGTGTTTCTGCCTTAGTTAAGGGCTATATAGAATACGATAAAGATGTAAAGATTAAAGGAGTAATTTTCAATAAAGTCGGCAGCGAAAAACACTATAAGCTTTTAAAAGAATGTATCGAAAGAGATTTGGGTATAAAGGCATTTGGATATCTTCCACAAGATGATATGATAAGTCTACCCGAGAGACATCTTGGTCTTATGCCTATATACGAGACAAAGGGAGAGCACAATTTCAGCATTTTGTACGACAGAATAGGTGAGTTTATAGATGTAGATGGCATTCTCGATTCATGCGATGTGGAATTGAAAAAAGATGATTTAGACGATGGAAAAGCGGCAGCAAAGACAAAAGAAGATATCAAGATTGCATTTGCATACGATGAGGCGTTTAATTTTTACTATCAGGATAGCTTAGATTCATTGATTTATGCAGGAGTAGAGTTAATACCATTTAGTCCACTGCATGAGGATGTTATTCCTAAAGATGCAGTTGGAATTTACTTAGGTGGAGGATTTCCGGAAGTTTTTGCTGAAAGATTAAGCAAAAATCATTCTATGTTATTTTCAATTAAAGAAAGCATTGAAAAAGGAATGCCAGTCTACGCGGAATGTGGTGGTTTTATGTACCTTGCGAAAAAAATTGTTGATCTAAATGGAGATGGATACAACATGGTGGGAATATTCGATTTAGATGCCATCATGACGAAAAGGTTAGTCAATTTTGGCTACGCTGAGGCAGAAGTTGTAAAGGACAATGTGTTATTTAAAAAAGGAGATGTCATCTTTGGTCATGTTTTTCACAATTCGAAGATGTCAGGGATACACGATGATTTTGCATATGAAGTGCATAAACCACATTCTGAAGAAAAGTGGCCGTGCGGATATGTGTACAAAAATTGTTTAGGTACTTATGTTCACATCAACTTATTGAAATACCCAAATGCTGTAGAAAGATTTATAAGCCATTGCAAAGATTATGGTCGGGAGATGGGAAAGTATGGCATTTAAGATAATGCTTCAAGGTACGGCATCATCTGTTGGGAAAAGCTTGTTGGTGGCTGCTCTCTGCAGGATATTTAAGCAGGACGGATATTCGGTGGCACCATTTAAGTCACAAAATATGGCTCTTAATTCTTTTATAACAGATGAGGGTTTGGAGATGGGACGAGCACAAGCTGTACAAGCTGAAGCTGCAGGCATAAAACCGTCGGTGCTTATGAATCCCATACTTTTAAAGCCAAGCTCAGACAAAAATTGTCAAGTTATACTAAGAGGCAGAGTTTATGATAGCATGGATGCATCTTATTACCAGGAATTCAAGCCGAAACTTTTAAGCATGATAAAAGAGGATTTTGACAAGCTTAGCCAGTCGTACGACATAGTAGTGATTGAAGGTGCTGGAAGTCCTGCCGAGATAAATCTTAGAGAAAAAGACGTTGTAAATATGGGATTGGCGGAGTTGGTGGATTCACCGGTATTGATAGTAGGTGACATAGATAAAGGCGGTGTCTTCGCGTCTATTGCAGGCACACTATTGCTTTTAAATGATGATGAAAGAGAAAGGGTAAAAGGAGTCATAATAAACAAATTTAGAGGCGACTTAGAGATATTAAAGCCAGGCTTAAAGATGTTGGAGGACATAATTAAAAAAGATGTCATCGGTGTAGTTCCTTACACGGATGTATATGTTGATGAGGAGGACAGTGCGACAGATGCTTATTACGGGAGAAAAAGCGGTGGGGCTATTGATATTGCGATTTTAAATCTTCCACACATATCCAATTTTACTGATTTTGAACCATTGAAGAAGATTCAAGATGTAAATGTAAAGTACGTAAATAAAGGGGAGAAAATCGGCGACTGCGATGTATTGATAATACCAGGTACGAAAAATACGATAGGAGATCTTAAAGCACTTAAAGATGCCAGACTTCATCATGAGATTTTGAATTTGAGAAAAATGGGAAAGCTTATAATCGGCATATGTGGAGGATATCAGATGCTGGGAAAAAGGATATTGGATCCACAACACATAGAAGGGCCTGTTAGTGAGATGGAAGGTTTAGGATTATTGGATGTAGAGACAGTTATTTCACATGAAAAGATCACAACACAAGTTAAATCCCAAATTTCCGATGATTTGCCTGATTTTTTATCACCAATTAAGGGGCTATTTGTAAATGGATACGAGATACACATGGGCATAAGTTCTACAGGAGAAAAAAGTTTTTCCAATATCATTACAAGAAACGATGAAAAAATATCTGTCAGTGACGGATGTGTAAGCAGTGACGGGAAAGTGTTTGGTACGTATATGCATGGAATATTTGAAAACACGGAGTTCACAAGGAGACTTGTAAATATTTTAAGAAGTTCAAAGGGGTTAAAAGATATAGATTACATTGAAGACTACAGGAAATTTAAAGAAAGAGAGTACGACAGGTTGGCAGATGTAGTAAGAAAAAGCTTAGACATAAATAAAATTTACCAGATAATGAAAGGTAGTATCTGATATGGAAGTGATAGCTGCATATTTTTTAGATCTAATGATAGGCGATCCGCCAGGATATCCTCATCCAGTAAGACTCATGGGAAGACTAATCAGCTTTTTAGAGTGCAAATTTAGAAAGATTGCTAAAACTGAAAGGCAAGAAAGAATCGCCGGTTATTTCTTGTGTGCCATTGTTGTCTTTACAAGCTATATAAGCGGGTACTTTATCATTTACATTGTGAAAGAAATAAATGTTTATTTGGGCAAGATTTTAGATATGCTTCTCATCTATACTTGCCTTGCAACTAATGATTTAGCGAAATCAGCTATGAGAGTATACAATCCTCTTAAAAAAGACAACATTTTTGAAGCTCGGAAGATGTTGTCTTTCATTGTAAGCCGTGATACGGAAAATTTAGGCTACAGTGATATCATAAGAGGTGCTGTTGAGACAGTGGCGGAAAACATATCTGATGGTATAATTGGGCCTTTGTTTTACGCTTTTATAGGCGGTGCGCCGTTGGCATTGGCCTACAAGGCTTCCAGTACACTTGACTCGATGGTTGGCTATAAAAATGAAAGATATTTAAACATAGGATATGCTTCTGCAAAGCTTGACGATATTTTAAATTTCCTGCCAGCCAGGATAACAGGGCTTTTGATTGTAGCATCATCATTTTTGCTGAGATATGATTATAAAAATAGTTTCCGCATTTTAAAAAGGGATAGATTAAAGCACGAAAGTCCCAATAGTGCACATGGGGAAGCTGCTGTTGCAGGTGCGCTAAATGTGGAGTTAGGAGGGCTTAACTACTATTTTGGAAAGCCTGAACTGAAACCGAAGTTGGGAGATGGCAAAGAAGCACCTGAATTGAACCACATCAAAGATACTGTAAAGATAATGTATATGACATCTTTTCTGGGGCTTATTTTATTCTTTGCTTTTAAAACAATATTAACAGGAGGTATATAGATGAATACAAAAACAACAACGATTAAAAATGTTAAAACATTGACACTTGTGGCTATGCTTATTGCCATGAGTGCCGTTGGTGCCATGATTAAAGTTTACAATACGGTGGCGTTTGATTCACTGCCGGGTTATTTTGCATCTCTTTATTTCGGAAGCTACATAGGAGCAATCGTCATTTCTTTAGGCCACATTTTTACTGCACTTACATCTGGTTTTCCGCTTGGAATACCAAATCACATTATCATTGCTGTGTCGATGGCTGTATGTGCATATTTTTATTCACTGGTGTATAAGAAGTTTAACAGCTATGTAGCGGTCGCTGTTGGTACCATATTAAATGGGCCTGTTGCAACACTTATCTTTGTACCGCAGTACGGTTGGGGATTTTTCATTCAGATGGTGTTACCTCTTACTATTGCATCTTTTACAAATGTCCTTTTAGCGTCTATCATTTATAAGACAGTTTTAAAAATGACAAAAAGGTGATAGATGCATATGATAGAGAAGTACAGGGATGTTTTAATCATACACGAAGGTGATGTTGCATTCGCCGTATCATGTGACAGCACAGGTGCAATCGGGGAAAAGGAAAATGATGTTTTAAAGGTAGATGCTGAGATGGTAGGAAGAGCAGCCATTAAAGTCGCTTTGTCAGAGCTTCTATGTGTTGGTGTTTGGCCAATCGCAATATCAGATACGCTGTCAAATGAAATGAATCCTACTGGCATTAAGGTCATAGATGGAATGAAAAAAGAGCTTGTTGAAAATGAGATATATGACGTTGCTTTAACTGGCAGCACAGAGGAAAATTTTCCTTCAACGATGACAGGTGTTGGCGTCACAGCAATTGGAAGGGCAGCGAAAGAGGATTTAAAAGTGCGAAAGGCTATGGCAGGCATGGAAGTAGGACTTTTTGGTTACCCCCGAGTTGGACAAGAGGTTTTGCGTTTTAACGATATTCTTTCCCTTAAAGATTATGTGAAAATATTTAGATGCGGCGAAATAGCAGAAGCCATTCCTGTAGGATCAAAGGGAATAAAATATGAACTTGATGTGCTTAAATTTACTTCTGGACTAGATTTATTAAGAAAATACGATGACGAGATTGATGATGGAAAGTCAGGTGGACCTTCCACATGTTGCATTGTAGTTTACAAAGAAGATGATAGGCAGATAGTTAAAAATCTCTTAGACAAGCCATTTATTCGGTTAGGAAGACTATTTTGAGGTGAATTGAATGGATAAATACGAACATGGTGGCAATATATATGTTTACGATAAAGATGTGATAGATTTTAGTTCAAACATAAATCCTCTTGGCTTTCCGGAGTGTATAAAAGATTCCATTGATATTGTGGATTTGACAAAGTACCCTGATGTAAACTACACAAAATTGAAAAATTCTATTTCAAAATATACAGGGCTGAAAAGTGAAAATATAATAGTTGGCAATGGTGCTTCTGAACTTATTTACCTTTTTGTTAGAGCATTTTTTCTGAAAAAGCCCCTTATACCATCACCTGCTTTTTTGGAATACGAAAGAGCAGTCACTTTGTTAGGGGGAAATCCTTTCTACTACCAAATTCCTGAAAAAAATGGATACGTGATTGATGCAGATGAAATAGTAAATCGCCTCAAAGAAGTAGATTCTGTCATCATAGGAAATCCAAATAATCCTACAGGAAAGGCAATAAAGCGAAAAGATGTGGAATACATGGTGAAGGAAGCGAAAAAGCTTGATTTGCCAGTGATGATAGATGAGGCGTTTATGGAATTTATATACGATTATGAGGAATACCAGTCTTTAGATCTCATAAATGACTACGATAATCTTTTTATCATAAGAGCTGCCACCAAATTTTTTGGTCTGCCAGGATTGCGCTTAGGATACGGTTTTGGAAGTGAAAATTTGATAAAGAGATTGGAAGCTTATAAAGAGCCTTGGACGGTAAATGTTTTTGCTGATGCAGCAGGAAGAAAGATTTTTGCTGATGTCAAATTTATGGAAAATACAAGAAAATACATAAAAGAGGAAGTAGATTATTTGACGAATGAGCTTAAAAAGATAGATGGATTAGTCGTTTTTGATACGCAAGTCAATTTTATGCTTTTAAAGCTGAAGAACCGGAGAGTTAATGATTTAAAAGAAGAATTATTAAAAAGAGGGATACTAATAAGAGATGCTTCAAATTTCAGGTATTTGGACGATAGGTATTTTCGAGTGGCTGTAAAAAGCCATGATGACAATGTAAAATTGGTAGAAGCTATAAAAGAAATTTTAAAATGATTTTTCCGAAAGAAGGTGTTTTTATTGGCTTTGATTATGGTGACAGGTGGTGCAAGGTCTGGCAAAAGCCAGTTTGCAGAAAGTCTTGCTGTAAAATATGCTGGTTACAGCGTACTTTACATAGCTACATCTATACCGTTTGATGATGAGATGAAAGAAAGAGTTAGTAGGCACAGGGAAAGAAGGCCAAAGGAGTGGGAAACAGCAGAAGTTTACAAAGGCATTTCTGATATAATAAGAAGCACAGATAAGAAAGCTGTGCTTTTAGACTGTCTGACAGTGATGGTGTCCAATCTCCTGTTAGAAATTGATATGACGTGGGAAGAGAAAGATATAGAAGATGTAGTAAGAGCTGAAGAAAAAGTAACCGGGGAAGTTGATGGCTTGATAAAAGCCTCTAAAGAGAAGGATAAAGATGTAATAGTTGTGACAAATGAAGTTGGAATGGGACTTGTCCCGGAATATAAATTGGGAAGGATATTTAGGGACATATCAGGTAGAATGAACAAAAAAATTGCTGAGAATGCTGATTATGTCTACTTTATGGTTTCAGGCATACCCTTAGAAATAAAAAATAATAGCTTGCGGTGATGTGATGAGAAAATGATGGATGAGATAAAAGCTTTTATATTATCGTTTCAATTTATGACAAGGATACCTATTAATATCCAAATTGATGCAGATAGAAATGACTTTCACAGGATAGTCAAATATTTCCCGCTTGTAGGAGGATTTATTGGTGCTGTTGCAAGTTTCATGTTTTTTGTTTCTAAAAATATATTTCCCCGGGAAATAGCTGTCACAGTAGCTGTAGCATCATCGTACATTCTGACAGGTGCTATGCACATCGATGGGTTTGCAGATACATTCGATGGCCTTTTTAGCAACAGAAGTCGTGATAGAATGCTTGAGATAATGAGGGATTCAAGGCTTGGGACGAATGGAGTTCTCGCTTTGGTTTTTTTAATAATTTTGAAGATATTGTTTTTAACTGACATCAAGAGTAATCTCATATATTCTACATTGATATTGATGCCTCTCGTTGGACGTTTTTCCATAATTTTAGCAGCGTATGTATCGAAATCGGCAAGAGGTGGAGAAGGTCTGGGAGGACTTATCATAGGGAAAATATCTATGGTGGAGTTAATATTAAGCTTATTGTTTACATCAGTTATAGGCATATATTTTGTTCATTTCACAGCATTACTGAAGCTTTTAGCTGTATCATCAATTGTCACGTATATTATCACTAAGTACATATCCATGAGAATAGGTGGCATGACAGGTGATACATTAGGTGCTGTCAATGAATTTGCAGAGCTTGTGATTGCTGTTTCGATGTATCTAATGAGCGCCATAAAGTTGTAGGTGTTTAAAAAAGTTCAGATAAAGCATGAATAATTTTAAGATTAAATTTATCATCTTGATTATCATAACATATTGATGTATTATAGGTATGAAGGGGATGATGATATGCGTACGACAATAAATGTATCTGAGGATATTCTCAAAGAAGCTGAGATGTTGTATGAGACGAACAACAGGTCGAAAGCTGTTGAAGAGGCGTTGAAGGATGCCATAAGGATGAAAAAATTGCAGCATTTGATGAAACTTAAAGGAAGGATAAACTTTGCAGTAGATTCTTCAGATATTGAAAGATTAAGGAGCATGGAAATCGATGAAAGATAATATACTTGTTGATACATCTGTATGGATAGAATATTTTAGGGACAAACGAGAGATTGTTGAGATTATCGATGATATGCTTTTGCAGGGCAAAGTCTATATAACAGGCCTTATAATTGCTGAACTTTTTCAAGGAGTGAAGACAGAAAAAGAGAGAGGGATGCTTGAAAGGTATATTGATTCGATACCGACGGTATCATGTGATTATAAAGATTGGATTGAGATTGGAAAGCTTTCTTTTAAGTTAAGGAGAGATGGCAAAACCATACCACTATCAGATGTACTTATCGCTTATTTATCGATTAAAAATGATATGATGATATTCTCATTTGATGGACATTTTAAAATGATAGACGGCGTTAAACTGTTTGACCATATAGCCGTTTAACTGTATAATAGAGTAAAGACAGTTCGCAAAATCCTGTCTATAAACAAAACTACGGAGGAGATAAAATTGAACAGTAAAACTAAGAAGATAGTCTACGGAGCATTGATTGCTGCAGTGTACGCAGTCGTCACAGTGGCTCTTGCGCCTATAAGCTATGGTCAAGTACAAGTAAGGGTTGCTGAAGCACTTACAATTATGCCTTTCTTTTCGTCGTATTCCATTTTTGGGCTTTTTGTTGGGTGTATAATTGCAAATATGATAGGCGGGAATGGAATATTCGATGTGGTTTTTGGTTCTTTAGCGACGCTAATTAGTGCTGTAATAACGTACTATATTGGCAAATCGAATCTTAGGTATAAGCGATATTTAGCACCGTTGCCGCCAGTTGTAATAAATGGAATCATCATCGGAATAGAATTAAATTTCCTTTACAAACTTCCTCTTGTGGCTTCGATGCTATGGGTTGGATTGGGTGAGATGATAGCGTGCTATGTGCTGGGATTGCCACTGCTTTTGTACATAGATAAAAATGACAAGATAAAAAGCATGATCGGATAGACTTAATATACATTTAATTTGAAATAGCTTTTACATCCTGATAAAATAAAATCAGGATTATTTTTTTAAGGAAGATGCTATGTTTGGATATATAAAGCCATACAAACCTGAGATGAAGATAAAAGATTATGATGTTTTTAAGGCGTATTACTGTGGCCTTTGCAAGGAAATCGGAAGAAAATATGGCGAGATAAGCCGATTGACTTTAAACTATGAGCTTACGTATCTTGCAATTTTTTTATCGGCTTTGTCTGACGAGGAGATATGCATAAGAGAAGAAAGCTGTGTGGCGAATCCATTTAAGAAAAAGCCTATTATTAAAGAAAACCCGTATATTGCTTATGCGGCAGATATGAATGCCATACTTATGTACTATAAATTTTTGGATGACAAAGAAGATGATAAATCTTTAAACGCAACTTTATTAGAGCCTTTTTTTAAGACAAAATTTAGAAAGTCTTATAAGTCATATTCTAAAAAGGCGGAAAAAATAAAAGGGTATTTAGAAGTCTTAAAAAGCTTGGAAGAGACGAAGTGTTCATCTGTTGATGTAGCTTCTGAACCATTTGCCAATGTCATGAAAGAAATGTTTTTAATTGATGACCTAAAAATTGGCGATGAAGATTATGCCAAAGTCGGCCAAATTGCGTATCATTTAGGAAGATTTGTATATATTTTAGATGCCTACGACGATTTGAAGAATGATTTAGAAAATGGCAGTTACAATCCTTTTATATACCAGTACAATCTTTCTTATGACAAAATGCAGGAAGATGAGTTAGAACCTATGTTAGAGGAAATCAAAGAGTGGACAAAATTTAATTTGACTTTTACGCTTTCTACGATAGTTAAATTGTATGAACAGTTGAAGTTAAAAAAGAATGTTGGAATAATCGACAATATTTTTAGAATTGGACTTTACATGGAATTTATGAGAGTTATGGAAGGAGATAAATCATGCAAAATCCGTACGAAGTCTTAGGACTTAAAGAAGGAGCATCAATTGAAGAAGTTAAAAAAGCATACAGGGAACTGGTAAAAAAATATCATCCTGACCAGTATGCTGACAATCCACTTAAAGATTTGGCAGAGGAGAAACTGAGGGAGATTAACGATGCATATAAGGCTATAATGGAAGGAGAATCTTTTAGAAGAGATTACGCCAATGATAGAACTTATGACAGTGGTAATGGCTCGTACAGCGATAGTAGTTCCATGTATTATGAAGTAATAAATGCCCTTAACAGAAATGACTTGTACGCTGCAGAAGCTATCTTAAATCGAATGGCTGATAGAAGTGCGCAGTGGTATTATCTTTATGGCCATGTAAATTACAGGAGGGGAAGATTTGGGGAAGCGTATAACTGCTTTAGGACGGCAGTAAACATGGATCCTGGCAATATTGAGTACCGTGAAGCATTAAACAACATGGAGATGCAAAGAGGTGTTTACCAAGGTGATGTTTACCGAAGAACGATGAACGATGATTGCTGTCAGACTCTTTTTGCTATATGGGCTTGTGACACATGCTGCGAATGTATGGGCGGAGATATGTTTAGATGCTTTTAGGGAGTTGATTTTATGTCAAGAGAGAGGTCGCTTTCTTTAGGAGGTATGCTTGCTGCTGTAAATGTGATTTTGCTTTTCATCTCTGCGGCAATGCCTACAAGTAGATTTTTTCTGCTGGTTTTATCGTCATTTTCTACATCGATAATGGTCATAGAAGCAAATGCTAATATAGGATTAGTATTTTATATTGCTACATCATTGTTGTCATTTATATTGATACCAAACAAGTTGATAGCTTTTTATTATGCGTGCTTTTTTGGATTTTACGGCATTGTAAAGTCATACATAGAGAGGTTTTCGTTAAATAGATTTTTGGAATACGTCTTAAAGCTTATTGTATTTAACCTATCTTTATCCGTAATTTATTTCGTGTTTAAATTTGTGTTTGCTGTAAATATATTTATAGGCTCTTATCTTATTGTTATGGTCTTTGTTTTGCTACAGATATCGTTTGTCATTTACGATTACACATACACTGTTTTTGTGTCGTTTTATCTAAAAAAGATAAAAAGGCATTAATGACTACGCATTAATGCCGAATACAAACTGCACAAAAGTTCCGAATAGGTAAGACAGCGCTGCCGCTCCTAAACCTGACAATACCATCTCGAGTATTTTATTTTTTATGGATAGGCTTTCAGAGGCTATTGAGACTACCATACCTACGATAGAAAGTGCTATAGCGGCGAAAATCACAGAGAGAATCAATGCTAATACCGATGATGAAGTGATGAAGAAGTAGGGAATGACGGGAAAGAAAAGTCCTACCAAATACGCCAAGCCTGTGTACAAAGCTGATTTTATCTCATTTTCTTTTACTTCTTCCACCAGCAAATTTGCCATGGCATTTTCGTTGTCGCCTAATTTTTCTACGATTTCTTGACTTATATCGTCAGGTATGCCTGATTCACTTAACTTGTTTAGAAGTTCTTCTTTAGCTCTATTTTTTGATACGTTAAATAGAAGCTCCATCTTGCTTTTGATGCCTTCATTTACCTGTCTTTGAGATCTTACAGATGTATATGCGCCTATTGCCATAGACAATGCGCCTGCAATACCTACCACAAGGCCAGATGCACCGACGATAAGCGGTTTGCTCTGGTACACAGCCGAAAGGCCTGTGACAGTTCCTAATATTTCTACCAATCCGTCGTTCATGCCAAGTATAAAGTCTCGTATATTGGAGAAATTTGCTTCTTTGTTTTGGTTGCCTAAATTTTTTTCATGTTCTAGTTCATCTTCTATGATTAAAGCGAGACCTTGACGCTCTGATTCTGTTAGAATGGGGTCCTTGTAGTATTCATAGTATTCATCAGTGCTGTTTGATTCCTGCATCTCTAAAAGTATTATAAAAAGGCGGCTTCCAAGGAGTGTCCGTAGAATTTTATAAAACCACAGACTGTTAGCGCGCACTTTTGGTTTTAGCTTTACACCTCTATCGCTTAAAAAGTCATACCAAAACTTCGTATGATTTGCCTCAATCTTTGACAGTTCCTCAAATAACTCCTTTACTTCCTTTTTAGATTCTACTTTTGCAAGGTAAGAGTACAACTGTTTTGCATTTAATTCATCGTAGTAAAATTTTTTGGCCTTTTCGATTGCCTGCATTTCAACTCCTCCTCCCATATATTTCATTTTATATTATTTGTCGTAAACATACAAGGCATCATATAAAAAAGGCATTAAAATGCGATTTACTATCACATTTTAATGCCTTTTTATAATCATTTTTAAGTATTATTTTTTTGCCTTTTCTAAGGCGTTTTTGACAGCTATCTTCCAGTTTGTAGTCGTCACTGTGGCACCTGCTATTGTGTCAACATTGTAAGTTTGCTTTTTGATCATCTCATTGGTCATATCGACTCTGAACTTTTTTAAATTAGGATATACTTTGCCTGTCTTTGGATCTTTTTGACCTGTCCATTTGTCGTAATTTATTTCTTTTCCGCTTTTATCTAAGCGCCTTAATGTTATGCTTGTTATTTTTCCATTTTTTATTACGACTGTAGCATCTTCACTGCCTTCAGACCATTTTGGACCAGCACCTGTGTATGTACCATCTTTGTAAGATACCTTGGGTGTAGTTTGAGGCTTTGGCTTTTGAGTCGATGGCTTCGTCATAGTTTTGCATGAAACAAGGCTTAGGGCCAAAACTGCAATTATGGCTATAGATATGATTTTTCTTAATGTTTTCATCTTATTCCTCCTAAACTCGTTATTTACTATTTATTTTTCTTCAAGAAGATGATATTATTCAAAAATTCACTAAAATTTAACATAAAACTTTTACAAATTGTTAATCGATTTAACAAAAATCTGACACAACTTCAGGACATAATAGTAAATGAAAAAGGAGGTGCAGATTTTATTTAAACAATTTTACGCAATATCGCAGAAGGAGGTAAATGAACGATGATAAAATACAAGAGATTGTTGGCGGCTACAATGCTTGGTGTTATGCTTTTTTCAACGGTGGCGTTGGCAGATGAAACTGCACTACCACAGCAAAGTATCATTTCAACAGCCGCTCCAAATAAAGTAGATCCAATAAAAAAATTGGAGGATATAAAGGGGAAGGTTACTGAAAAGTACAACCAAGGCAAAATAAGCAAAGAAAAGTATGACAGCATGATTTCAAGGATAAATGAAAAAGAACAATATATAAAAGAGCTTAACAGTTTGACACTTTCTCAAAAGCGGCAGAAGCTTATAAATGATTTCACTGCTAATTTAAACAAGAAAGTACAAAGTGGGAAGATTTCACAGGATAAGGCAAATGAGATTATTAAAAAATACACTGACAAGGTAAACAAATGGGATGGAACAGGTTTTCCTCCAGGAATGAAAGGATTTAAAAGGGGAAGTGGGTACAAAAAATTCAGAAATGTCCTTGAAAAAGCTGTAAAAGACAAGAAGATAACAGAAAGCCAAAAGCAGGATATATTAAATTACTTAAATGAGGGCAAATAGTAAAAAAGGGCAGAAACTGCCCTTTAAAATATATTGCTTATTATGTACATATATATTGGCACCACGATTAAACTTAGAAGATTTGTTGCGGCTATCATTATAGATGGGTATTTCTGGTCGCTTTTGTAGGCATGGGCTACAATTGCTATTTGCGTCATCACAGGTAAAGCGCTTTGAATGACGAATACTTTTTCCATCAAAATGTTGAGTTTGAAAAGGTGAAGTACCAGTATCGTTATGATGGGTGCTATTATAATGCGGCCTATAAGCAAAAATAAGACGTTTTTGTCAAGCTTAAAATCTTTCAAGTCTGTCATGTAGATGGATATTCCTATAAAGATCATAGAGAGAGGTGTTGTAAGCTGCCCGATGTATTTTGCTGTGTCAACCAAAAATTGAGGCGTTTTTATTCCCAGCAATATGAAGATGATGCCTACAATGTATCCTAAAAGCGGTGCAGAAAATATCTTTTTTAATGCCTGATACATTGAAAAATCTCCATTTGGGTTTTCTACATCTTTTCTTATGTTGTAAAGCCCCATCGTCCAAAACAGCGTTGTATTTGCAACGTAATACAAAAGCACGTACGGGACGGCTTTATTGCCAAAAAGAGCTTGATTGACAGGAAGACCTACAAATATCGTATTTGAAAAGGCAAATATGGCAGAAAACAAGCCTGCCTTTTTTCTGTCGAATTTCAGCAAGATTACAAATATATTAGCGATTAAATATGTTATTAAAATGCTTAAAAAAGCGGCGATTAAGCCAAATATCATGTGAGACAACTGACTTCTTTCAAGATTTTCTATGACGGTGTAGAACATGAGACATGGAAGGGAGATCTTGACGACGATTCTTGAAAAAAGCTCAGATGCAGATTCATCCAGCCACTTTTTATACGAAAGAATATAACCTAAGGCGATGATGAAGACAATGGGTAAAATGCTTTCAATTCCATTTAATAATACCAATTTATATCCCTCGCAAAATTTATATTTGAAAAGGCAGAAATGCCCTTTAATGGCTAAAGAGCATTTCTTAATTAAAGCAACTTTTCGAGGTTGGTTTTGATTTCGTTTAAAAATTCTTTGGTGTTTACAGCCTTTTTATCAGGAAGTTCTGAGATTGCAGCTAAATCTTTAGTCATTATGCCATTTTCTATTGTCTTTAACGATGCTTCCTCTAATTTTTCAGCAAACTTCATTAAATGCTTGTTATTGTCTAATTCACCCCGCTTTTTCAATGCGCCAGTCCATGCAAATATAGTAGCGATAGGGTTTGTAGATGTTTCTTCACCTTGTAAATACTTGTAATAATGACGCGTCACCGTTCCATGGGCTGCTTCGTATTCAAAGTCGCCATCAGGCGATACTAATACGGATGTCATCATTGCCAAACTTCCAAAGGCAGTAGCAACCATGTCTGACATTACATCTCCGTCGTAATTTTTTAAAGCCCATATCATGCCGCCTTCTGATCTTATGACTCTTGCCACTGCGTCGTCTATCAATGTGTAAAAATATTCGATTCCGGCTTCTTTGAATTTATCTTTGTACTCACTTTCGTACATATCATTGAATATGTCTTTAAAAGTGTGGTCGTATACTTTTGAGATAGTGTCTTTTGTGGCAAACCATAAATCTTGCTTTTGACTTAATGCGTAGTTGAAACAAGCTTTTGCGAAGCTTTTTATAGACTTGTCTATGTTATGCATCCCTATCAAAATACCTGGACCGTCAAACTGGTGTATTATCTGTCTTTCAATTGAATTATCGTCGTACGTCACTACTAATTCTGCTTTAGCTACCTTTTCTACTCTGTATTCTACATCTTTGTACACATCTCCATAAGCGTGACGAGCAATCGTTATAGGTTTTGTCCAGTTTTTTACGAGAGGTTTTATTCCATTTACAAGTATAGGTGTTCTAAAAACAGTACCATCTAATATAGCCCTTATAGTACCATTGGGGCTTTTCCACATCTTTTTTAAATTGTACTCTTCGACTCTTTGAGCATTAGGTGTTATAGTAGCGCACTTGACGCCTACTTTGTGCTTTTTTATTGCATAAGCGGCATCAACAGTTACCTGATCATCTGTTAAATCTCTATTTTTAAGACCCAGATCGTAGTATTCTGTATTCAGTTCGACAAAAGGGTGTATAAGCATGTCTTTTATCATCTGCCAGATGATTCTGGTCATTTCATCGCCATCCAGCTCTACGATAGGATTTGCCATCTTTATCTTTTCTCTCATATCATCCGCTCCTTTTACGTAGTTTATAACATTAATTATATAAAACATTAAATAGATAAACAAGAGAAAAATTTAGAAGGAGGCAATTAAATCGATATATAAAAATTAATGAGCGAAAGTAATTCGCTCATTAATTGTAGTGAAGCTAATTTTGTTCAGCAAGCTTCTTGTATGTCTCGTATTTTTCTTTTGCAAGCTCTTCAGCTTTTTCAAACAAAGCTTCTGCTCTTTCTGGGAATGTCTTTGCCAGTGAAGAGTAGCGAACTTCTCCCATGATGAATTCTTTGTATGAAGCTGTTGGAGCCTTAGAGTCAAGGATGAATGGATTCTTGCCCTCAGCTTTAAGCATTGGGTTGTACCTGTATAGATGCCAGTAACCAGCTTCAACTGCTTTCTTTTCTTCTATCTGGCTGCAGCTCATTCCAAGCTTGATGCCGTGGTTGATACATGGAGCATATGCTATTATAAGCGATGGGCCAGGATAGCTTTCTGCCTCTTTCAAAGCTTTTATTGTCTGTGCTTGGTTAGCGCCCATAGCTATCTGTGCAACATAGACATATCCATAGCTCATTGCGATGCGGCCTAAATCCTTCTTGCCGATTCCTTTACCTGCCGCAGCAAATTGTGCTATAGCGCCTACTGGCGTTGCTTTTGATGATTGACCACCTGTATTTGAATATACTTCTGTATCAAATACAAGAACATTTACGTCTTCACCAGATGCTAACACGTGGTCAAGTCCGCCAAAGCCTATATCGTATGCCCAACCGTCACCGCCAAATATCCACTGTGACTTCTTGACAAGATATTCTTTCCTATCAAGTATTTCATTTAAAAGTTCCTTGACTTTTGCGTCATCTGTCTTGTAGTCCTGTATCAACGAAACTATGATATTGGCTGTCTTCTTTGTTATCTCTGAGCTGTTGAAGTTGTCAAGCCATAACTTTAAGGCATTCTTTAGATCTTGAGTAAGATCTAATTCTAATGCTTCTTTTACTATATCAGCTAATTTTTCTCTCTGTTGTTTTACAGCCAATGCCATACCGAAGCCAAACTCAGCGTTGTCTTCAAATAATGAGTTAGCCCAAGCTGGACCATGACCATCTTTATTTACTGTGTACGGTGTAGATGGTGCACTGCCACCCCAGATGGACGAGCAACCTGTAGCGTTTGCGATAAGCATTCTGTCGCCAAACAATTGTGTTACAAGCCTTGCGTATGGTGTTTCACCGCATCCTGCGCAAGCACCTGAGAATTCAAGCAAAGGCTTCTCAAATTGGCTGCCTTTTACCGTATCTGTTCCTAATGGATTTTCTTTGTGAGATAATGACATAGCGTATTCCCAATTCTTTGCCTGATCTAACTGCGTTTCTAAAGGCTTCATTATTAAAGACTTTTCTTTTGAAGGACATGTGTTTGCGCATACGCCGCAACCTGTACAATCAAGCACACTTACCTGAATTCTGAAGTTTAATCCTTCTAAGCCTTTACCGACAGCTTTTTTAGAAGTAAATCCTTCAGGAGCGTTCTTGACTTCTTCTTCATTTAGGAGGAATGGCCTAATTGCTGCATGTGGACATACATATGCACACTGGTTGCACTGTATGCAGTTGTCCATCTGCCATTCAGGCACATCTACAGCGATACCGCGTTTCTCATATGCTGCAGTGCCCATTGGGAATGTACCGTCTTCCATGCCTACAAAGGCACTTACAGGCAATTTGTCTCCTTCTTGTCTATTCATAACATCTGCTATATTTTTTATGAAATCAGGAACATTTCTTTCTACTTTAACTTCGTCTTCAGCATTTGCCCACGATGCAGGAACATCTACCTTAACAAGTGCATCTATTCCACGATCGACGGCTGCGTAGTTCATATTGACTATCTTTTCGCCTTTATGACCGTAAGACTTCACAATAGCGTCTTTTAAGTGCTTAACTGCTTCATCAATAGGAATGATGTTTGCAAGCTTAAAGAATGCTGATTGCATTATCATGTTTATTCTTGCACCAAGTCCTAATTCTTTTGCTATGTCAACTGCATTTATGATGTAGAAATTGATGTTGTTCTTAGCGATGTACCTCTTCATGGAAGCAGGTAACTTTTCATCAAGTTCTTCTGGTTTCCATGTGCAGTTTAACAAGAATGTACCGCCTTTTTTAAGGCCTGCAAGTACATCGTAGTTGTACACGTAAGCTTGTTTATGGCATGCTACAAAATCAGCATTGTTTATAAGGTATGTTGACCTTATAGGCTTTTTGCCAAAGCGCAAGTGGGATATTGTTACACCGCCAGATTTCTTAGAATCGTATGAGAAGTATGCTTGTGCGTACATATCAGTATTATCGCCGATAATCTGTATAGCACTCTTGTTTGCACCGACGGTACCGTCCGAACCAAAGCCCCAGAATTTGCAGCTTATAGTGCCTTCTGGCGTTGTTTCAATTTCTTCACCAACAGGGAGCGATGTGTATGTCACATCATCTACTATGCCAATTGTGAAGTTGTTTTTCGGGGTGTCTGATTTTAGATTATCAAATACTGCCACTATTTGAGCTGGTGTGGTGTCTTTAGAGCCTAAACCGTAACGGCCTCCTACGATAACAGGCTTCATTTCACTTTCATAGAATGCCGCCCTTACATCTTCGTAAAGTGGTTCGCCAAATGCGCCTGCTTCTTTTGTTCTATCAAGAACAGCGATTTTCTTTACTGTCTTTGGTATAGCATCCATGAAGTGTTTAAATGAGAAAGGTCTGTAGAGGTGTACTTTTACGACACCTACTTTTTCGCCTTTTTTCAGCAAGTAGTCGATTGTTTCCTCTATTGTCTCTGTAACTGAACCCATAGCAATTACAATGCGTTCAGCGTCAGGAGCACCATAGTAGTTGAATAGCTTGTACTCTCTGCCAGTAATCTTGCTTATTTCTTTCATGTATTCCTCTACTATTTCTGGTACAGCATTGTAGTACCTGTTGGATGCTTCTCTTTCTTGGAAGTATATGTCAGGGTTTTGAGCTGTACCTCTTGTGACAGGATGCTCTGGATTTAATGCTCTCTTTTTGAATTCCCTTACTGCATCCATGTCAATGAGCTTTCTCAAGTCTTCATAGTCCATTACTTCTATCTTTTGATACTCGTGGGATGTCCTAAATCCGTCAAAGAAATGTAAAAATGGCACTCTGCTTTTAATAGCTGACAAATGTGCGACAGCTGCTAAGTCCATGACTTCTTGAACACTGCCTGATGCAAGAAGTGCAAATCCTGTTTGTCTGCATGCCATTACGTCTTGATGATCACCAAATATTGATAGTGCATGTGATGCAAGCGCACGAGCACTAACGTGGAATACGCCTGGCAAAAGCTCACCAGCGATCTTGTACATATTAGGAATCATCAATAGTAATCCTTGTGATGCTGTGAATGTTGTAGTTAGTGCACCAGCAGCAAGAGAACCGTGTACTGCACCAGCAGCACCTGCTTCTGACTGCATCTCAATGACTTTTACTTCTTGCCCAAAGAGATTTTTTCTGCCGTGGGCACTCCATTCATCGACATGCTCTGCCATAGGTGATGATGGAGTTATAGGATAGATGGCAGCTACTTCTGTAAAGGCATATGCCACGTGTGCAGCGGCTGTATTGCCATCCATGGTTTTCATAACCTTCGACATTGTATTTCCCCTCTCTTTTTAAATTTATATTTAAATCTAAGGATATATAAGCAAACTATTATAATACAGCATAAACAAATATGTACTGTTATACAACAGCTATTAAGCAATTATATAACAGTTTTCTGAAAATGCTTATATATATACCTTTAGACTTTATATAACAGTTCCACGATAATTATATCACAGATGATTAAAATATAAAAATATTTTTTTGACAAAATTTTATTCATAAAATTATGAGCTGGTCATATTATGTGATATAATATTAATTAAAGTACCACAGCATCTACAATTTAATATTTCGGCTAATTGCGTATTTTGTTAAGCAGGGATTGACTTTAATGCTTGAAAATGATAAAATAAATTACATGAATTTTTTCTACATTGAAGGAAAGTAAATAGGGGGTTTCTATGAAAGGGTTGCTTTGCAAATTTGCCGCTTAGCCAGTATTTATCTAATTTATAGATAGATAGTGGCTTTTATAAAATATTTCAAATATTAAAATTCTGCATAATATCACGTCTATTATTTCAAAAATTTTCATATCGTGTGAAAGGAATGAGATAGAAAAAAATGGAAAATGGCATTTTAGATTACTTTATACTACCTGATGAAGTTTCTGATATTTTAAGAAGTGGAAGAGAAATAATTATTCCTGAAAGTAGAAGAGAACTATTAGATTTGACGATAGGCGGCAGCGGAAATGACACGTTTGAAGTTTCATACGAAGTACCAGGGAAAGGGAAAGTTGTGGAAGCCACTGTTGCAAAGTGTAAAAACGGCTTTGCAGTAAATTACCCTGAACCGTACATGAGGCGGCGAGAACCAAACTGCATGGTTATAGCTGATGATAAAGACACTGATAAGGTAAGGTACAAAGACAGGTTTGGTGAGGACTTTGAACCTTTAAGGCTTGAGACTTTTAATTGGTTAAAGAAGCAGGATTTGATTGTAATGCCATTTATGGCTGGTGATGAAAGATTAGGATATGCTTCGTTGGTGATCGCACCAAAAAATGCGGGCTTTTTTGTCCTTGCTCTCGCAGACATCCAAGGTTTTATACCAAAGGAAAAAATCAGTGAGAACTTTAAACCATGCTCTATCATATTTGTGGCACCTCCTTTCAGGCATACCCATTTCAATGGAAAGCAAGTAGTCGTTCATAACAGGCTTGAAGACATGCAAGAACTATTCTCTTATAACTTATATCCTGGTCCAAGTGCAAAAAAAGGTGTTTATAGTGTTCTTTTGGATGTAGGTGAAAAAGAAGGGTGGATAACAGCACATGCATCTACTGTAAGAGTTATAACGCCTTATGACAACATAATGACTATCATGCATGAAGGTGCCAGCGGTGGCGGAAAAAGTGAGATGACTGAGCAGCTTCCAAGGGAATTGGATGGAAGGATACATTTTGGCACTAACATCGTGACTAAGGAAAAATTCTACATGGAACTTAAAGAAAACAGCGAACTGCAGCCTGTTACAGATGATATGGCGTTGTGCCATCCATCATATCAAGATGCAAGCAAGAGGTTGGTTGTCAAAGACGCAGAGAATGGATGGTTTATAAGACTTGACCATGTTACAGAGTACGGTTCAAGTCCTGATCTTGAAAAATTGTGTATCCATCCCAAAGAGCCGCTTCTTTTCCTTAATATTGATGGGGTACCTAATTCTACATGCCTAATATGGGAGCACATAGAAGATAGCCCTGGTAAGCCTTGTACTAACCCAAGAGTCATAATGCCAAGGGGGTTCATTGCAAATACGGTAGATGATGCTGTAGAAGTTGATATAAGAAGCTTTGGAGTGAGAACCCCTCCGTGCACAAAAGAAAATCCTTCTTATGGTATATTAGGCGTGCTTCACGTGCTGCCACCATCTATTGCTTGGCTTTGGAGGTTAGTGGCTCCAAGAGGATACGCAAACCCCAGCATCATAGACACGGAAGGGTTAAGCAGTGAAGGTGTTGGCTCATACTGGCCATTTGCTACAGGAAAGATGGTACGACATGCAAATCTCATCTTGGAGCAAATACAGAATACTCCTGCCACAAGGTATGTATTGATACCAAATCAGCATATAGGCGCTTATAAAGTCGGATTCATGCCTCAATGGATTGCGAGAGAATATCTCTCAAGGCGCGGTGGCGCAAAATTCAGGCCTGATCAGTTGACAGAGTCAAAATGCCCTCTATTAGGGTATTCTCTGGAATCACTTAAAATAGATGGCGAATTTATGCCTAAGCATTTCTTACAAGTACACTTGCAGCCTGAAGTGGGTGAAGAAGCATTTATGAAGGGTGCAAAGATATTGACTGATTTCTTTAAACAAGAGCTTAAAAAATATTTGACGCCGGATTTGTCAAAACTGGGCAGAGATATTATAGAATGTTGCCTTGACGACGGTTCTTTTGATGACTACATTAATATTCTGTAAATGCGGATCTTCTGATCCGTATTTTTTTATCGCAATTGTTGAAAAAATATGTGCTTTATTATATTCTCAATTCGAGAAATAATTATTAAATTTGTGATAGTGGAGGTAAATATGGATAAAATCGTAGAGTGTATTCCGAATTTCAGCGAAGGTAGAGACCAAAAGAAGGTTGCAGCACTTGTGGCAGAAGTGGCATCTGTAAATGGCGTTAAATTGTTAGACTATACTATGGACAAAGACCACAATAGGTCTGTCATAACATTTTGTGGAGATGTGGATGGAGTAAAAGAAGCTGCCTTTAATGTGGCCAAAAAAGCTTCGGAATTAATCGACATGAGGTATCATAAAGGGCAGCATCCAAGAGTTGGGGCTTTAGATGTTTTGCCATTTGTGCCTCTTAAGAATGTCACTATGGATGAATGCGTAGCGATAGCAAAAGATGTAGGAAGGCGCATAGGGGAAGAGCTTAAGGTACCTGTATATCTTTATGAAGAAGCTCAGGGAAACCCATTAAGGAGAAACCTTGAGGACATAAGGAGAGGTGGATATGAAGGCTTTTTTGAAAAAATAAAAATGCCTGATTGGGTTCCTGACTACGGACCGCGTGTGATGAATGAAAAAAGCGGCGTCACTGTTGTAGGCGCAAGAAATTTTCTGATAGCTTTCAATGTAAATTTAGGTACAAGTAATGTAGACATTGCAAAGAAAATAGCGAAAGCAATAAGGCATTCTTCAGGAGGCTTCAGATACTTAAAGGCGATGGGAGTAGATTTGAAGGAGCGAAATGTTGTACAAGTTTCGATGAATTTTACAAACTTTGAGAAGACGCCACTGTATAGGGTTTTTGAAGTCATTAAAAACGAAGCGTCAAGGTATGGTGTAAATATTGTGGGCAGTGAACTTATCGGTCTTATACCTGCTAAAGCGTTGTTTGACACTGCTCAGCACTATCTGATGATGGAAAACTTTAGCTATGATAAAGTCATAGAAAATAGAATTTACGAGTAGGTATTCAAGATGAGGAAAGTAAGGTATAATTAAGAAAAAAGGACAAAGGAGGCATACTTATGTTGGTAAACGAAACTTTAGAAGAATATGTAAAAGATGTATCATCTTCAAAGCCTGCGCCTGGTGGTGGAAGTGTATCTGCTTTAGTGGCAAGTTTAGGTGTGGCTTTGTCATCAATGGTTTACAATCTCACAATCGGTAGGAAGTTCTATGAAGAGTACGACAGCGATATAAAAGACGAGATTGAAAGCGGGCTTAAAATATGCGAAAGGCTTATATCAGAGTTAATGCCTTTAGTAGATGAGGACAAAAATGCGTACGATGATGTTATAAAAGCAATCAAAATGCCTAAAAATAATGATGAAGAAAAGGCTTTAAGAAGTCAAAAATTGGATGAAGCTTATTTAAAAGCTATAAATGTCCCACTTAAATTAGCGAGGCTTTTAAGCGAAGGGTTTGCACCTACTTTGCTTATTGCTCAGTATGGCAATCCGAATGCAATATCAGATGCGGCAGTTGGTGCATTACTTCTATTTGCAGGGCTTCAAAGTGCTGCTATAAATGTCAGAGTAAACGCTAAATTTTTAAAAGACAAATCACTGGCAGACAGTGCCATTGAAGAATGTGAGAACTTGATAAAAAGGTATGAACCTGTAAAGGACGAAATACTGAGTATTTCCATTAAAAATTTGTGATGGATAACTTTAAGTGTAAAAGTGTCAAAAGACAAGAAAAAGTGAGAAAGATTGAGAAAAAGTGAGATAATTTTGTAATACAAGCTTAGAAATAATGTTGTGCATGAAAGGTTTTAGAATTATAATGTTGTTAGATGTCAGACAACAGACGTAGATTGAAAAGCTAAATATTAGAAAAACGATATCAAAAATAGGAGGATGAAGTAATGAAAAAATTACGTGCAGTTCTTTCATTAATGCTGGCATTTGTTTTGACGTTATCACTTTTATCAGGATGTTCTTCAGCGACAAAACAGCAATCATCTCAGTCAAACAATACGACTCAAAATGCGAAGAACAAAGACTTTAAAGTAGGTCTTGTAACAGACGTTGGCGGTATAAATGACCACAGCTTCAACCAGTTGGCATATCAAGGTCTTGAAAAAGCTAAAAGTGAGCTTGGTGTTACAGCTAACTTTATTCAATCTAAGCAACAGACAGACTACATTACAAACCTTACACAATTTGCTCAGCAAAAGTACAACTTAGTAATAGCTGTAGGCTTCCTTATGAAAGATGCAGTTGAACAAGTATCAAAAGAATTTCCTGATACGAAGTTCTTAATCATCGACTCAGACATTACTGATAGGCCGAATGTCGCATCTGCCACATTTAAGACGGAGCAGTGCGGATACTTAGTAGGTGTAATGGCGGGTTTGATGGAAAAAGAAAAGAATAATCCAAAGATTAATGATCAAAACGTTGTTGGTGTTGTAGGAGGAATGCAGATTCCACCTGTTGACAGCTACATTGCAGGTTTCCAACAAGGCGTAAAAGCTGTAAATCCTGATACAAAGGTACTTGTAAGCTACACAGGAAACTTCAATGATCCGGCATCAGGAAAGCAAATGGCTTTGACACAAATAAGCCAAGGAGCAGATATAGTATTCCATGTTGCAGGACAAACTGGTGATGGTGTAATAAATGCTGCTAAAGAAAAGAATGTATATGCAATAGGTGTTGACGCAGACCAAAATTATATGGCTCCTGATACAGTTATGACATCAGCACTTAAAAAAGTTGATGTTGCGACATTTGAGACTATAAAGAATGCTCTTAATAACAACTTCAAGAGTGGTCTCGTGTACTTCGACTTGGCAAATGATGGAGTTGGCTATGCTAAGCCGATAAAAGATGTTCCACAATCTATAATTGATAAAGTTAATGAATATGCTAATAAGATAAAAGACGGTACGATAAAAGTTTCAGATCAAGTACAGAAATAATGGCTAACTTAGGGGCTGACGGAGTTCAGCCCCTTTTTAGGAGGTATGTCAATGAGTGCATTATTAGAGGTTAAAAATATTACAAAAATATTTCCTAAGGTTAGGGCAAATGATGGTGTTAATCTCACAGTAGAAGAAGGAGAAATACACGCCATCTTAGGTGAAAATGGTGCAGGTAAATCTACTTTGATGAATATTATTTATGGATTATATAAACCTGACTCTGGAGAATTAAAGCTAAGCGGCGAAACTTTAAATCTAAGCGGCCCTCATGAAGCCATAGAAAAAGGTATCGGGATGGTTCACCAGCATTTCATGTTGATACCGGTTTTGACGGTTGCAGAAAATATAGTTCTTGGTGCTGAACCTGGTGGCATTCCTTACAACAAGAAAAAAGCCAATGAATTGATTCGAGAGATATCAAAAAATTACCATCTTGAAATAGATCCAGATGCAAAGGTGAAAGATTTATCTGTTGGACTTCAGCAAAGGGTAGAAATTCTAAAGGCGTTTTACAGACATGCTAAGCTTCTCATTTTAGATGAGCCTACAGCTATGCTTACTCCACAGGAGACGGAAGAACTGTTTGAAATAATGAGGAGATTAAAAGAGCAAGGCATTTCTATCATATTCATCAGCCACAAGCTTGATGAGGTTAAAGAGATTTCTGATAAAGTTACAGTAATGAGAAGAGGTAAGACGGTAGGTACTCTGAACACTAAAGATACAAATGAGCAAGAATTGGCTAATTTGATGGTAGGAAGGGAAGTTGTCTTAAGAGTAGAGAAGTCAGAGTACAAACCTGGCGATGTGGTGCTTTCAGTCAAGGATTTGACTGTTGTAGATGAGCAAAACATTGAAAAAGTGAAAAACGTAAGCTTTGAAATAAGAAGTGGAGAGATATTTGGACTGGCAGGTATTGATGGAAATGGGCAGACAGAGCTTATTGAAGCTTTGATGGGTCTTAGGCAGATTAAATCAGGTGTCATTAAATACCAAAATAGTAATATTGAAAGACTGCCTACGAGGGAGAGGTACAAGCTTGGCATATCTTACATTCCTCAAGACAGACAGCAGGAAGGGCTTATCATGAAGTTTAGCGTTGCAGACAATTTAATATTAAAAGAATACAAAGATAGCCGTTATTCGAAAAATGGCGTAATACAGTACAAGAAGGTATTTGAAAACGCATCGAAGAAGGTTGAAGAATACGACATAAGGCCTACTGATTATACTCTTTTAGCAGGCAATCTTTCAGGTGGCAACCAGCAGAAGATAATTCTTGCAAGAGAAGTAGGTTCTAATCCAAAGCTTTTGATAGCTGTTCAGCCTACAAGAGGAATGGATGTCGGTGCTATTGAGTACATTCATAAAAAGCTTTTAGAACTTAGAGATGGAGGTTCAGCGATACTTCTTGTTTCATTAGAATTAGAGGAGATAATGTCGTTGTCTGACAGAATCGGAGTAATTCATAATGGTGTAATAATGGATGTATTGGATGGTAAATCTGCTACAAGGGAAAAAATTGGGCTGCTTATGGCAGGTTCGCAAATTGACGCAAAGGAAGTTGAGGTGTGATCATGAGTAAAGTGTTAAAAAGTATTTATATGCCAATATTAGCAGTTGTAATTGCAATCATTATTGGTTCTATAATAATGTTGGCTACAGGTTTTAACCCAGTAGCTGCGTACACATCACTATTTATAGGTGCGTTTGGAACATTACCTAATATAGCAAATACACTGGCAAATGCTGTTCCGCTTATAATAACAGGTCTTGGGGTTGCGATAGCATTTAATGCAGGACTTTTCAATATAGGTGCTGAGGGACAGTATTGGATTGGCGCTATTGTAGGTACATGGATAGGCTATTCATTTAAAGGTCTTCCATGGTATATCCATATACCTCTTGCACTTATTGCTGCGATGATCGCTGGAGGATTGTGGGGAGGAATAATTCCTGGATTTGCTAAAGCATATACTGGTGCACATGAGGTCATTACAACCATGATGATGAGCTATGTAGCAATTTATTTTAGCCATTACCTATTGGAGTTTGGTCCAATGATGGAAAAAGGTTCTGTGCCTCAATCACCGCTTATCAGAAATTCTGCTGTGATACCTACCATCGTTCCAAACACGCAATTGTCTTATGGCATAGTTATAGCTTTGGTTGCTGCACTTTTCGTCTATTGGCTTATGTACAAGACTGTTTGGGGATACGAAATGAGAGCTGTTGGATTTAACCAAAGAGCATCAAAATATGCTGGTATGAATGTTCCATTTAATATCGTCTTGTCGTTAAGTTTAAGCGGTATATTTGCAGGTCTTGCAGGAGCAGTTCAGATTTTAGGTGTTCAGCATAGGTTATACGACAGTTTTACGTCAGGATACGGATATACGGCAATAGTTGTTGCTCTGTTGGCAAAAAACAACCCTATTGGTGTTGTGTTTTCAGCCCTTTTGTTTGCTGCACTTGGAACAGGGTCCCAATACATGCAGCTTAATGCACAAGTGCCTGGCCAGTTAACAGATGTCATAACAGGGCTTATCATATTCTTCGTTGCTGCAGACAAGATTATTGAATTGTTTAAAACCATGTTTAAGAAGCAGAAAAAGGAGGAGTTAGCATCATGAAAGAGATTTTATTAAATCCTCAGTTGTGGTCGGCAACCCTTGCCATGGCAACACCATTGGCATTGCCAGCCCTTGGAGGAACTTTTTCTGAGAGATCTGGTGTCGTAAATATTGCCATGGAAGGTATAATGCTTATTGCGGCTTTTTTTGCGGTACTATTTGCACATCTTACAGGCAGTGCATGGCTTGGTTTATTAGGTGCTGTAATAGTTGGCATGATAGTTGCTGTGATTTTTGCCTGGGCTGCTGTAACGCTTACTGCTGATCAGGTTATTCTCGGTATGGCAATAAACATATTTGCATCTGGATTTACAGCATACCTTTTGAATACAATTTTCGGTTTCAGCGGTACGCCTACAGATACGCCTATGCTTCCAAATATAAACATTCCTGTTATTAAGAATATACCATTTGTAGGACAGATATTAAGCGGTAACAGCGTAATAGTATATTTAATGATAATATTGATATTTGCTTCAGATTATTTCTTGTTTCACACCAACCTCGGTTTAAGGATAAGAGCGGTCGGAGAAAATCCGGAAGCAGCCGAGACTGCAGGAATCAATGTCATAAAGTTAAGATATTTAGGAGTTACTCTAAGTGGACTGTTTTCAGCAATAGGAGGTGCATATCTGTCAATAGGTCTTTTAAACAGCTTCAGCACAGATATGTCCAGCGGAAGAGGTTACATCGCTTTGGCGGCTATGATATTCGGCAAATGGACGCCTTTTGGTTCTTTTGGTGCGGCTTTGCTTTTTGGCTTTGCTACTGCTTTAAGCATGCAGCTTCAAAACAGTGCCTTGTCTAAAAATATAATCATGATGCTTCCATATATTCTCACAGTTTTGGCTCTCGTAGGTGTTGGTGGCAAGAGCGTATCACCTGCAGCAGATGGTGTCCCATATACTCCTAAGAAATGAGGATTAATATGTTAGTTCCTGATAAAAAGCCACTTTATGAATTGGCATTGAATAAGATGGAGGAGCTTATCAAGACTGGCGTATGGAAGGAAGGTATGAAACTTCCTTCTGAAGCTTCTCTATCAAAAGAATTTGGCATAAGCAGGGCTACACTCAGGGAAGCTATGAGAATAATGGAAGATGAAGGCCTTATTACGAAGCAGCAAGGCGTTGGGACATTTGTCCGGAAAAAGCCGATAATAAGAAGTGGGCTTGAGGAGCTTTTTAGCGTTACGTCCCTTATTAAGCGCCAGGGGATGAAGCCTGGCACGAAGGATTTTACTTTCTATAGATTGCCTGCTTTAGAAAGTGAGGCAGAAAAATTAAAGCTAAATCTTGGTGAAGAAATTTATAAAGTTGAAAGGGTAAGGACTGCAGATGGCATCCCTGTTGTCTACTGTGTTGATAGATTGCCGTATAAAATTGTAGGAGACAGTTTTAGCGGCTTTGAGGAATCTATGTTTACTTTTTTGGAAAAAGAGTACAGCATAAAAATAACATACGCTGTATCAAGCATTAAAGTTGTGAAGAATGATGTAATATTGGAGAAAAAGCTTAACATAGGGAAAAATGGTTCGGTTTTGCTTTTAGAGCAAATACACTACGATGAAAACAATAGGCCGATTCTTTTTTCATCAAATTATTTTAATGCAGATAAGTTTGATTTTTACATCATTAGGAAACGGGACTGAGGGAGGTATGATGATGGATTACGAAAAGCTGTTGGAGGTTGCGAAAGAGGCGAGAGAAAGTGCCTATGCACCGTATTCTAAATTTAAAGTTGGAGCCTGCGTCATAACAAACAATGGGAAAATCTACAAAGGGTGCAATATTGAAAATTCATCTTATGGACTTACTAATTGTGCTGAAAGGACTGCGCTTTTTAGCGCTTATGCAAATGGTGATAGAGATATAGAGGCGATTGCAGTTGTAGCGGATACAGATGGACCTGTATCACCTTGTGGTGCATGCAGACAAGTCATGTACGAATTAGGTGGGGAAGACATGACTGTTATTTTGGGAAATATGAAAGGGGATTTTGTAGTAAAAAAAGCAAAAGATCTCCTTCCGTATGCATTTTCTATGAAAGATGAAAAATAATATTTGAAGTATTTATTTAGCATTATTTGTTAATGGTATATTGATAGAGGTGATTAAATGGTAAACAGAGTTTTACTTATTGTATTAGATAGCGTTGGAGCTGGAGAAGCTCCAGATGCGGATAAATATGGCGATGTAGGTTCAAATACTCTTGGGCACGTATGCGATGTGACGGGAGTAAAGCTCCCTAATTTAGGGAAATTGGGACTTGGCAACATATTGCCGCTAAAAAGTGTAGAGGCTGATAAGTCTGCAGTAGGTGCCTATGGGAAGATGCAAGAACATTCGGCAGGTAAAGACACGACGACGGGACACTGGGAGATAGCAGGTCTTTGGATAGATAAGGCTTTTCCCACATTTCCAAATGGATTTCCTGATGAAGTGATAAATAAGTTTGAAGAAAGAATAGGAAGAAAAGTCATAGGAAATAAGCCTGCATCGGGGACTGAGATAATAGAAGAATTGGGAGAAGAGCATGTAAAGACAGGTTATCCGATAGTTTACACATCGGCAGACAGTGTTTTCCAAATCGCTGCCCATGAAGGTGTGATACCTTTAAATGAGCTTTATGAGATGTGTGAGATAGCGAGAGAAATACTGAAAGGCGATTATGCAGTAGGTAGGGTCATTGCGAGGCCTTTTGTTGGGGAAGCTGGGAATTTTGTGAGAACGGAAAACAGAAGGGACTTTTCCCTAAAACCATTTAGCCCGACTATATTGGATAAGTTAAAAGATGCAGGACATGAGGTTTTTGCTATAGGAAAGATTGAAGACATATTTGCAGGATGTGGCATAACAGGAAAAGACCACTCTACTAATAATAAAGATGGCATAATTGCGACTTTAAAGGCTTTGGATAAAGTTAAAAATGGCCTTATATTCACAAATTTAGTGGATTTCGATATGCTTTATGGACATAGAAACAACCCTCAAGGATATGCAGATGCACTTAGATATTTTGATGACCAACTTCCTGAAATAATGTCAAAGCTTAAGGATGATGATTTGCTCATTATTACAGCAGATCATGGTAATGATCCTACAACAGCCAGCACAGACCATTCGAGAGAGTACGTGCCACTTTTGGTATACAATCGCAGATTTACAAATGGTAAAGATTTAGGCGTAAGAAAGACATTTTCTGATATTGCCGCAACCATTGCAGAAATATTTAATGTTGAGGGAACTGGTCATGGAACGTCATTTCTTAGTGAATTGCCATTTTGATGAGGAGGATCTTTTATGAGAATGTACGACCTTATAATGAAAAAGAGAGATGGAGGCACTTTTACAAAAGACGAGATAGATTTTATCATATCTTCATATACAAAAGACTATATACCTGATTATCAAATGAGTGCTCTTTTGATGGCTATATACTTTAATGGCATGACAAATGAAGAAACAGCACACATGACAATGGCTATGGCCCATTCTGGTGATGTGCTTGATCTATCAGAAATAAGAGGTATTAAGGTTGATAAACATTCTACTGGTGGTGTCGCAGATACTACTACTTTAGTTTTAGCGCCTCTCGTCGCAGCGTGTGGTGCTCCTGTTGCAAAGATGTCAGGAAGAGGATTGGGTCATACTGGTGGTACGATAGATAAGCTTGAATCGATACCAGGCATGAGAGTTGAACTCAGTGAAAGAGAGTTTATAGACAATGTGAATAAGCATGGCATTGCTGTTGTAGGGCAGTCCAGCAATTTGACACCAGCCGATAAGAAACTTTACGCTCTACGAGATGTAACGGCAACAGTTGATTCGATACCACTTATAGCAAGCTCTATAATGAGCAAAAAGATTGCATCCGGTGCTGATGGGATTGTGCTGGATGTAAAAGTAGGCCGCGGTGCCTTTATGAAGGACATAGAAAGCGCCAAAAAGCTTGCAAATCTCATGGTTGAGATAGGCAATTCCGTTGGAAGAAAGACAGTTGCACATGTTACGAATATGGATGAGCCATTGGGACTTGCTATTGGCAATTCATTGGAAGTAGTAGAAGCCATTGATGTTTTAAAAGGAAATGGTTCAAAAGATCTTATTGATGTGTGCATGGTTTTAGGCGCTGATATGCTTACAATTGCTGGTGTTGCAAAAGATACCGATGAAGCAAAGAAGATGATGGAAGAAGCTTTGGCAAGCGGAAAAGCTCTGGAAAAGTTTAGAGAGTTTATAAAAGCTCAAGGTGGAGATGAAAGGATTGTAGATGATTTATCATTGCTACCACAGGCTAAATATGTTAAGGCATGGGTTGCTGATGAGGACTTGTATATAAAAGATTTATATGCATTAGATTTAGGGCTTATCGCCATGAGATTAGGTGCTGGAAGATCTACAAAAGAAGACGCAATAGATCTATCAGTCGGCATAATGTTAGGCGGAAAAATAGGCGACTTCATAAAGAAAGGCCAACCTATCGCTACAGTATATGCCAATGATAAAAACAAGCTGGATTGGGCATTGAATGAAATCAAAAAATATATATTAGTATCTGGTCAATATGTAGAGAGACCTCAATTGATTTACATGTAAAATTCCTCATTGAGGAATTTTTTTTTTTGCAATCATTTAACATTTTATAATTAGTGCCGATATAGTAGTCAAAAGGTTTTATCTATGGAGGGGTGTAAATGACAAAAACATTAAGGGGCGAACTCATAAGAGCGTTTGTAGTAATTGGTATTTTGCTTTTGGTATTATCCTTTACAGTAAATCTGGGAATGATAAACACAAAAAACAACATCAACAATTTAAAAAAGTTTGTCATTAACCAGGTGCTTTACATTTCAAATTCACAGGTGCAGTTGGCGCAGTACAGCAGTGTTCTTCTCAATGATGTAAATAATTACACGATGGGACAAAGCACAAAAAGTGCTTTAAGGACAGATTTAAGCAATATAACTCAAAATGTAACAAATCTTGGAAACGCTTTAGATGATTTTAAAGGCACAAGTATATACAATCAGCTAAAGTCAGACGTAGATGGGATTAATGATAGCATAAAAAATATCAGTTCGGCCATAGACAGCTTAAATGATAAATATATTCTCGATCAAGACAGTGACAAGACATTGAAGATAAGCTATTATGCGACGCAGATACAAAACAGCATGACGGACTTTAGCAATAAGTATTCACAAGGATTTTTGCCAATGTTTAACAATATGATATCGCAAAACGACAGGACATTTAAGATATCTATTGCAATCAGCGTAGTAATCCTAATTGTTATAATTATTTATTCGCTTATAACCGTAAGGAGATTGAGAAAGCTTTCAAGGCTTATAAACGGTGAAGTAAGTAAATCGATGGAGCATTCTGAAAAGGTTCTTGATTCTTCGATACATCTTAAAAAGATGGCAGAGGAGAATACCGGGAACATCAAAATGTCGAGAGATGGCATTGAGCAGCTTACTGAAAGTATCAACACTATTGCAGAAAATGCTAATGAAGTGGCTATGTCTATATCGAATGTATCTGAGGCAAACGAAGAATTGTCGAGATCTTCTGATACTTTGTTAAGTGATATGAATAGCGCTATATCAAAGATAAGAGAAATAGAAGAAAATGTAAGAAGTCAAGGCGATGTTGTAAGAAATCTGATAAACACCTTGAATCAAAGCCTTAAAAATTCAAAAGCTAATTCCAACGAGCTAAAAGAGTTGGACAAGAAGATGGGAGGAATAAAAGAGATACTGTCGGCCATATCAGAGATAGCCGATCAGACGAATCTATTGTCCTTAAATGCAGCTATAGAGGCTGCAAGAGCAGGAGAATACGGAAAAGGCTTTGCGGTAGTAGCAGATGAGATAAGAAAATTAGCCAAACAGTCTACAGACAGTGTCGTAAAGATAGGTGAAATAATAGAGAATATAACCAGCTATACCGGTGTGACAATTGACAGCGTAATAAACGACATAGACAATTCAACTAAAGCCGCAGCAGAAGTCAACAAAGTTATGGACATATTTAACGATGTAAAGAAGGCATTTGACGAGATCTCAATGGTTATTGGAAATATATCAAGTGTGACTTCTGAGACTGCAGCAAGCTCCGATAAGACTTTGAATGCTGTAAAGAGCGTAATGGGTGCATCACAGAACATATCTGCACAAGTAGAAGAGCTTTTGGCGTCTTCTGAGCAACTTTTGGATATTATAAACAGAGTAGACGAAAATAACACAAAGAATTTGGACTATGTAAATAATCAGGTTGCATTTACAGAGGAACAAAAAGCCAATATGGAAAGCATAACGAAAGTAGTTAAAAAGTTATGATGGTTTTACATTTTCATAAAGATTTGGTATAATTACATTAGATGGCGTGTAACTCTTAATGAGGCATTAGCCGGTAAGGTTTTATTACCTTGCCGGCTATTATTTTTTAGGAAGAAAGGGTGGTAATTTATGAAGAGGATTTTTGAGGTAACATCAAGCGACATCATGAACATGACAGGCAGAGAATTGATTGAAACGATACGGCTATCTGAGGGAAGGACTGTCATGGCAGAGACGATAGTAACTTTTCCAACGCCGATTTATGGTGTATCAAACCCGGAGTTGGCAGCAGCATTTGGTGCAGATCTCATAACGCTAAACTTTTTTGATTTTAAAAGCCCGTTTATATTCGGAATTGATGATCTGGATGTAAATATCTCTAAAGGATTTGGAGAGATAGAAGCGCTTGCAGAAAAAGCATTAAAAAATTCAAACGATCCAAATTACATTAAGAAATTAAAAGAGATAACTGGTAGGATAATCGGCGTTAACGTAGAACCTGTTCCTGATGATGTCCAGTATGTAGAAGGCAGGAAATTAAACAGGGAAAATCTTGAAAAGGTTAGGTTTTATGGCTTTGACTACATCATGATAACAGGAAATCCAAATACGGGAGTAAGCGTCGAAACAATAGTAAATGGCATTGAAATGGCGAGAAGCTTATTAGGTGACGACATGATTATAATTGCTGGCAAGATGCACGGTGCAGGGTCAGGCAATATATACGATCCGCAATTGCTTGAGAAGTTTGTCAAAGCTGGTGCTGACTGCATACTCATACCCGCACCAGGGACTGTGCCAGGAATCGATTTGTCTGTAGCCAAAAGGATGATTGATGTTGTGCACGATGCAGGTGCATTAGCACTTAGCGCCATTGGTACATCTCAAGAAGGATCGCAAAAAAGTGTAATTGAGAACATTGCACTGCAATCAAAAATGGCTGGCAGCGATATACAGCATATAGGCGACGCGGGATTTACATCTGGCATAGCAACGCCAGAAAACATAATGGCTTTATCTATTGCCATAAGAGGCGTAAGACATACGTATAGAAGGATGGCTTATTCAATAAAAAAATAGGTATTGACAAGATAAAGAGTGTAGAGTATAATTGGATTGTAAACGAATAAATGATGATTTCAGCGTGTTACTGGTAAAGCAGGCATGAGCTGGTTAGGTTTTGATACCTTGCCAGCTCTTTTTTATGCCAAAAAAATTTAAGGAGGTATAGTCAATGAAAGGATTAGGTAATTTACAAAAGCTCGGAAAAGCCTTGATGCTTCCAATAGCAGTTTTACCTGCTGCTGCATTGCTTTTAAGGCTTGGCGCAAAGGATGTATTCAACATTCCGTTTATCACAAATGCTGGTGGTGCCATATTTGACAACTTGCCACTTATCTTTGCGATAGGCATAGCAATAGGCTTCGCTGGCGGCGATGGAGTTGCTGGTCTGGCGGCTACTGTTGGATATTTGGTTTTGACGAAAGGTGCAACGACGATAAATAAAGACATAAACATGGGCGTTTTAGGCGGTATCCTTATAGGTATCATAGCTGGTTATTTGTACAATAGGTACCACGACGTAAAATTGCCCGATTTCTTAGGTTTCTTTGGAGGCAAGAGATTTGTCCCTATAATCACATCATTGGCAGCTTTGGTATTGGCTTTTGCTGCAGGTTATGTATGGCCGCCAATACAAAATGTCATATATGCTTTAGGAAAATGGATAATAAGCGCAGGAGCATTTGGCGTATTTATCTATGGAGTATTGAATAGGTTGCTTATTCCTGTTGGACTTCATCACGTGATTAATAGCCTCGTTTGGTTCGTATTTGGGTCGTTTAAATCTGCATCTGGTGCAGTTGTCACTGGTGATTTAAATAGATTTTATGCAGGAGACCCAACTGCCGGTAGATTTATGACAGGCTTCTATCCTATAATGATGTTTGCACTGCCTGCAGCAGCGCTTGCTATGGTGATGGCTGCTAAGCCAAAGAACAGAAAAGCAGTATCCGGTATTATGATTTCTGCGGCATTAACGGCTTTCCTCACAGGTATAACAGAACCGATTGAATTTGCTTTTATGTTTTTAGCGCCTGTTTTGTACGTTGTACACGCAATTTTAACAGGCTTGTCCCTGGCAATAACGTATTTGCTTGGAATAAGGATGGGCTTTGGATTCTCTGCAGGTCTTATAGACTACATCCTAAGCTTTGGAATATCATCTAAACCGCTACTTTTATTGCTGATAGGAATAATTTACGCTGTAGTTTACTTCGTTGTATTCTACTTCCTCATCGTCAAATTGAATTTGCCTACACCAGGAAGGCTTGATGAGGATACGGATGAAAGTAACGAGCAATTGTCAAGTTCTGATATAGGTGAGCTGGCGCAGAACTACTTGGCACTTTTAGGAGGGGCTGGTAACATCGTGTCTTTAGAATCCTGCATCACAAGGCTGCGCTTAAGCGTCAAAGATGACACTGTCATAAACGACGATGAACTTAAAAAAGCTGGAGCGAATGGCGTCATAAGGATGGGCAAAGGAGCACTACAGGTTATTGTTGGTACAAAAGCTGATTTAATAGCACAAGAGATGCAGAAGAGAATGAAGAAAAAATGATCATTAGCGGCCTTTACGGCCGCTTAAAATATATTTTACTATTGACAATAAATTATATATTATTATTTTATGCACAATATTATTGAAAGGATTGGTTCTTATGTTCAATATATTTAAGAAGAAGTTTATAGGCGAAACAATAGTATCACCATTTAACGGAAAACTGATAAATATTGAAGATGTTCCTGATCCAGTATTTTCAGGAAAAATGGTTGGTGATGGTGTCGCGGTTGAACCTAAAGATGGCATGGTGTACTCGCCTGTAGATGGGGAGGTAATTCAACTTTTTCCTACGAAACACGCCATAGGCATAAGATCGTCTGGTGGGCTTGAAATACTTATTCACATTGGAATGGATACAGTTGAGATGAAAGGGGAGGGCTTTGAAAGTTTTGTTGAAGAAGGGCAGAAAGTTAAAACAGGTGATAAACTTATAGTGTTTGACATTGACAAGGTAAAAGAAAATCATCCTATCATAAGCCCTGTAATCATTACTAACATGGAACTTGTAGAAAAGATGAAGAAAAAAGAGAATGGAGTCACAGTTGAAGGGGGAAAAACTGAAATAATGAAAATAAATTTAAAATGACATATAAAAACTTTAGGAGGGGAGGGTAATGTTCACTGCTTTAAAGGTATTGAATAACAATGTTGTGATGGCCTGTGATGAAAAGAATGTAGAGTGTATAGTTGTAGGAAAAGGCATAGGGTTTTCTAAAAAGCCAGGCGATGCGATAAATGAAAGAATTGAGAAGGTTTATTATCTGCAAGAAAAAGCCAATGTTGTAAAGTTTTCAGAATTACTTAACAATATAAGAGATGAAGTTATTGGAATATCTGAGGAGCTTATAGCATACGCTGAAAATGTGAAAGGTCGGAAACTGAATGAACACATCCACATAGCGCTTCCTGATCATATAGCATTTGCCATTGAAAGAATAAAAGGTGGAATAGACATAAAAAATCCTTTTAATCAAGAGATAAGTGCCCTTTATAAAGATGACTATAAAATAGCACTTAGGGCCATAGATTTAATAAACGACAGGCTAAATGTAAAGCTTCCTGAGGATGAGGCGGGGTTTATTGCGCTGCACCTTCATGCGGCATTTGAGAATTCAGGCGTGTCAGTCACTATGAAAAATACGAGGTTGGTTTCAGAGCTTGTGAAAAATATTGAAGAAATGATAGGCAGGAAGATTGAAACTGATTCTATTGACTATTTAAGGCTTATTACGCACTTGAAATTTGCAGTAGACAGAATAGAAAGGGGCATGCCGATTTCAAATGAACTTCTTCTTCCAATAAAGCGAAAGTTTAAGAAGGCTTATAAAATAGCTGCAAGCATTGCCAAACACATTGGAAATTCATTAGGGACGAATGTGCCTGAAGATGAAATAGGCTATTTAGCCATACACATACAGAGATTGATGAATGATGTGCAAAAACCAGATTAGTAAGTATAATCTGGTTTTTGCAATTTTATATATAAAAAATTGCAAAAACTATTGACTTTATTTCTTTATATGAATAAAATATATACATAAGTTTCTTTGATTTAAGAAGGGGGAAGTTCGATGAAATTCAAAAAAGAGGATGGTAAATTGTACCTCGTTGATACAACACTGAGAGATGGAGAACAGACAGCCGGTGTTGTTTTTGCTAATAGTGAGAAGATTAGGATTGCGAAAATGTTAGATGAAATTGGCGTGCATCAACTGGAAGTTGGAATTCCAACAATGGGCGGAGATGAGAAAGAGACGATTGCAAAAATTGCAAAACTTGGACTAAATGCCAGCATAATGGCATGGAACAGAGCTGTTGTAAATGATGTGAAAGAATCATTAGAGTGCGGTGTTGATGCTGTTGCGATTTCAATCTCGACTTCAGATATACACATAGAACACAAGCTAAGAACTTCAAGGCAGTGGGTTTTAGATCACATGACAAGCGCTGTTGAATTCGCTAAAAAAGACGGCGTATACGTTTCTGTAAATGCAGAGGATGCATCCAGGACAGATATGGACTTTCTCATAGAGTTTACAAGATGTGCAAAACAAGCAGGTGCAGATAGATTGAGATTCTGTGATACTGTAGGCATATTGGATCCTTTTAAAACGTACGACATCATAAAAAAGATTAAAGAAGCCATAGATATAGATATTGAGATGCATACGCACAATGATTTTGGAATGGCGACGGCAAACGCTCTTGCTGGTTTTAAAGCTGGTGCTAATTTTATAGGCGTCACTGTAAATGGCCTCGGTGAAAGGGCCGGAAATGCAGCGTTAGAGGAAGTAGTGATGGCGCTAAAGCACGTATATAAGTACGACATCAATATAGACACAAAAAGGTTTAGAGAGATTTCAGAGTACGTATCTACAGCATCTGGAAGGCAACTGCCGTCTTGGAAGGCAATTGTTGGCACAAATGTGTTTGCACATGAGTCAGGAATACACGTTGATGGGGCTCTTAAAGATCCTCACACATATGAAATATTCGACCCAGACGAAGTAGGTCTTGAAAGACAGATTGTAATAGGCAAGCACTCAGGTACAGCAGCGCTAATAAATAAGTTCAAAGAGTACGGAAGAGTATTGCCTGAGGAGGAAGCAAAAGAACTTTTACCTTATGTGAGAAGTTTGTCTATTCAGCTTAAAAGGCCGCTTTTTGATAAAGAATTGATATATCTCTATGAAGAGCACATATCTAAGATTAAGGCAATTTAATTAGAGGGGGATGACAAGTGAATTTAACGCAAAAAATTTTGAAGAAGCATTTGGTGGAAGGAGAACTTGTTAAAGGACATGAAATAGCTATTAAAATAGATCAGACACTGACGCAGGACTCTACAGGCACTATGGCTTATCTGGAGCTGGAAGCTTTAGGAGTAGACAAAGTCAAGACAGAGCTTTCTGTAGCTTATGTTGATCATAATATGCTGCAGGAAGGTTTCGAAAATGCAGATGACCATAAGTACATCCAGACTGTTGCTGCGAAACATGGAATATACTTCTCAAGGCCGGGTAATGGTATTTGCCATCAAGTCCACCTTGAGAGGTTTGGAAAACCGGGTAAGACGCTATTAGGATCTGACAGCCATACGCCAACAGGTGGTGGCATAGGTATGCTGGCAATAGGCGCTGGTGGACTTGATGTGGCATTGGCTATGGCAGGTGAGCCGTATAGGCTGGTAATGCCAGAAGTGATTAACGTTAGACTCACTGGAAAATTAAAACCATGGGTATCATCGAAAGACATTATACTTGAGTTATTAAGAAGGCTTACTGTAAAAGGTGGAGTCGGCAAGGTATTTGAGTACACAGGCGATGGCGTTGCAACACTGTCCGTTCCTGAAAGAGCTACTATAACAAATATGGGAGCAGAGTTGGGAGCGACTACATCTATCTTCCCATCTGATTTCCGCACGTATGAATTTTTAAAAGCCCAAAAGAGAGAAGATGACTTTGAAGCACTGCTGCCAGACGATGATGCTGAGTATGATGGCGTCATTGAAATCAATCTTGACGAATTAGAGCCGATGGTTGCATTGCCACACAGTCCTGACAATGTAATAAAAGTGAAAGATGCAGGAAAGTTAAAAGTCGATCAAGTGGCGATTGGATCTTGCACAAATTCGTCCTACATGGACATGATGAAGGTAGCGGCCATATTAAAAGGTGGTCTTATCGCAGAAGGTGTAAGCTTGGTCATATCGCCTGGTTCGAGGCAAGTTTTAAATATGCTTGCAAAAAATGGTGCATTATCAGACATGATTTCGGCTGGCGCCAGGATTTTAGAGACAGCTTGCGGCCCGTGTATAGGCATGGGTCAGGCTCCTGCTACAAATGCTATATCCCTTAGGACATTTAACAGGAACTTTTATGGAAGGTGTGGCACAAAATCAGCAAAAGTGTATTTGGTAAGTCCTGAAGTAGCTGCTGCATCCGCATTGGCTGGTTATCTCATAGATCCGAGGGAGTTAGGGGAAGAAATCAAGATAGAGATGCCCAGTGAATTTTTGGTGAATGACAATATGATAATAAAACCGCCTGTAAATGCAGATGAATTTGACGTTGTAAGAGGTCCAAACATAAAGCCTTTTCCAATCAACACTCCTCTTGCAGATATTGAAAAAGCCGTTTTGATAAAGGTGGGAGACGACATTACGACAGACCACATTATGCCGTCTAATGCTAAGCTTTTGCCACTTAGATCAAATATTCCAGAGCTTTCAAAGCATTGCTTTGAGACGATAGATCCTGATTTCTCTAAGAGAGCTTTAGAAAATGGTGGCGGCATAATAGTTGGCGGAAATAACTACGGTCAAGGTTCCAGCAGGGAACACGCTGCGTTGGCGCCGCTTCAACTGGGAGTAAAAGCAGTAATAGCAAAGTCATTTGCAAGGATACACAAGGCAAACCTTATAAATAGCGGAATTCTTCCTTTAACATTTGTAAGTGAAGATGATTATGACAAGATCGATGAAGGCGATGTGCTTAAGATTGAAGATGCTGTAAATCAAGTCAAGTCAAAAGGCAAGATTGTCGTTAAGAATGTGACTAAAGGGTACGAATTTGAAGTGGATCTGGATGTTAGTGACAGAAATCGGGAAATTCTAATAGAAGGCGGACTCATAAATTACGTGAGAAAAAAAGATAAGGTTTAATGAAAAAGCATGCTACGGCATGCTTTTTTTAGTAGGCTCTTTGGTATATAATAAAAATATATGCGAAAAGAGGGGTATTTACTTATGGAAAATGAAAGACTAAAAAAGCAGATAGAGTTTTTGAAAGAGATAGACAAGTTAAAGCAAGTATTTAGGCAGACGCTTCTTATGGATGGCACACGCCATGAGAACGACGCTGAGCATTCTTGGCATCTTGCAATGATGGCTATGGTTCTTTCTGAATATGCATCTGAAAAGATAGATATAAGCCATGTGATTAAAATGGTGATTGTACACGATATAGTAGAGATTGATGCTGGTGACACATTTGTATACGATGAGAAAGGATATGAAGACAAAGCAGAAAGAGAGAAAAAAGCGGCAGAGAGGCTATTTAATATTTTGCCTGAAGATCAGGCAAATGAGATAAAAGGTTTGTGGGAAGAATTTGAAGAGCGCAAAACTAAAGATGCAAAATTTGCATCTGCTCTTGATAGGATGCAACCTATAATACATAATTACTATACGAATGGTCATTCGTGGAGAGAACATGGTGTAAAAAGCTACCAAGTGCTTGAGAGAAACAAAATTATAAGCGAGATAGCGCCAGAGCTATGGCAGTTTATTAATGATATATTGGAAGATTCAATAAACAAAGGATATATTGAAAGATAATTAAAATTTTTGAAAAATATTATGAATATAGGAGGTCAATTTGATGTCGGTTTTTGATGTGTTGAAAGAGAGAAATTTTATACAGCAGATGACTCATGAAGATGAAATCAAAGAATTATTGGAGAAAGAAAAGGTTACTTTTTACATAGGTTTTGACCCGACGGCAGATAGCCTGCATGTTGGACATTTTTTGCAGCTTATGGTTATGGCTCACATGCAAAGGGCAGGACACAGGCCTATTGCTTTAATTGGCGGTGGCACTGCCATGATAGGCGATCCGACTGGCAAGACAGATATGAGAAAGATGCTGACGAAAGAGGAGATATCTCACAATGCAGAGGCTTTCAAAAGACAAATGAGCCGTTTTATAGATTTTTCAGATGGCAAAGCGATACTTGCTAATAACGCTGACTGGCTTTTAAATCTTAACTATGTGGAGTTCTTAAGAGATATAGGAGTACATTTTTCTGTAAATAAGATGCTTACTGCCGAATGCTTCAAGATGAGGCTTGAAAGAGGACTTTCTTTTTTAGAGTTTAATTACATGCTTATGCAAGCGTACGATTTTCTTATGCTAAACAAAGAGTACGGCTGTGTGCTTCAGATGGGCGGAGACGATCAGTGGTCAAATATATTGGCAGGCGTCGATCTGATAAGGAGGAAAGAAGGAAAACAAGCATACGGCATGACATTTACTCTGCTTACTACAAGTGAAGGGAAGAAGATGGGTAAGACTGAAAAGGGAGCTATTTGGCTTGATGCTGATAAGACGCCGCCGTATGATTTTTATCAGTATTGGCGAAATATAGATGATTCAGATGTTGAAAAGTGCCTCTCATTGTTGACATTTTTGCCTATTGATGAAGTCAGAAGACTTGGCTCTTTAAAGGATAAGGAGATAAATGAAGCCAAAAAAGTTCTGGCGTACGAAGTTACAAAACTTGTACATGGTGTGGATGAGGCTGAAAAAGCAAAAAAGGCAGCAGAAGCCTTGTTTGAGGGCAGAGGAGATTTAAGCAATGTGCCTACTTCCACGATTACAAGTGACATGTTAGGATTAAATTTGTTGGATGTTCTTGTAAAGACGGGCATAATTCCTTCAAAGAGCGAAGGAAGGAGGCTTATTACTCAAGGTGGCCTTTACGTAAATGATGAAAATGTAAAAGACGTAAATGCTGTAGTTACAGAAGACATGTTTAAGGAAGGTTACATGATTTTAAGACGAGGTAAAAAGTCTTACAACAAGATAATCCTTACATGATGTGTGGCGTACATAGTGTGCGCCATATTTTTTATAAATTTTATAATTAATTAATTATTACTTATTTGTAAAATATTATATAATTATACATGGGATAAAAGAGGTGGGCATTGTGAAAAAATTTATAATTTCTGTACTTGTGATGATAGCTGCATTTTTTATATCGTACGGGATGACAATGGGCAAAAATGGCATCATACAAGAAGCTTCTAAAGTTGGCAATGATAATTTAAAGCAGACGGCATCAAATGGCGATAAAAATGTAAATAATGCTTCGATAAAGATCACCATAAGCGCTGCAGGTGATACGACGCTGGGCTCTGACGAAAGCTTTGGAAAAGAGTACACATTTGACGCAGAGTTTCAAAAACACAGTAGCGATTACGGATACTTTACTCAAAATGTGAAAAGCATCTTTACAAATGATGACCTGACAATAGTCAATTTAGAAGGGACGTTGACAAATGCTTCAAAAGAGGCTGACAAAGAGTACAAATTTAAAGGAAATCCCATTTATGTAAATATATTAAAAGATGGAGGGATTGATGCTGTAAATTTGGCTAATAACCATTCTTTTGACTATGGAAGACAAGGATTTGATGACACAGTTTATACCCTTAAAAAAGCAGGAATAGGCTTTTTTGGATATGGGTACAAGTACATAAAGGAAATCAAAGGAATAAAAGTTGGAATTTTAGGTTATACAGGTTGGAGTTTTCCTGAAGATTTGAAAAAGCAAATAAAGGAAGATATTCAGGATATGAAAAGGCAAACCAATTTAGTCATCGTATGCTTTCACTGGGGTGATGAGGGGAAATACTATCCCAATAATACACAGATTGCATTAGGACATTATTCAGTTGATGAAGGGGCAGATCTCGTTTTGGGCACACACCCTCATGTGATTGAGGGCATAGAAAAGTACAATGGCAAGTACATAGTCTATTCTTTAGGCAATTTCATCTTTGGCGGCAACAGAAACCCATCAGACAAAGACGCATTCATCTTTCAACAGACTTTCACATTTGATAATTCAAAAAGATTGATCGATTCAAACATGAACTTAATACCTATATCGATTTCCTCTTTAAAAGAGCGGAATGATTTTACACCTGTTATATTAGAAGACAGCGAAAAAGAAAGGGTATTAGAAAAGATTGCGGATCTATCAAATGGGATTAAATAAAATAAAAGAGCAATGTATTGAAATTACACTGCTCTTTTTAAATTTTTAGTCTTTTAAAGGCCTATTTTTTTCGTCAACAAATACGACTTTCGGTTTATAAGTTTTAGCTTCTTCATTATCCATCATTGCATATGAAATTATGATCACAATATCACCGGGGAGGCAAAGTCTTGCCGCAGCACCGTTTAAACATACAGTGCCTGAATCTTCTTCCCCTTCTATGACGTACGTTTCGAATCTTGCGCCGTTGTTGTTATTGACGATCTGCACTTTTTCTCCTGGCAGAATGTCGGCAAGATCCATTAACCTCTTGTCAATAGTTATAGAGCCCATGTAGTTTAGGTTTGCATCTGTGACAGTTGCTCTGTGAATTTTAGATTTCATCATAAATCGCTGCATTATTCATCAACACCCCATAGTAAATTATCAATTAATCTCGTATTCCCTATATAACATGCAATTGCAATCAATGCTTTATCGCCTATAGTTGTCAGATCTTCCAACGTATCAGGGTGAACACATGAGACGTACTGTACTTTGCACTGAGGCTCGCTTTCTAAAGTTTTTCTCACAGCGTCTAAGACTTTTTCTGCACTTCTTTCTCCAGATACAAGGAGTTTTTCAGCCACCTTTAATGACTTGTTTAAAATTAGTGCTGCATGTCTTTCCTCATAAGTTAAGTAAGTATTCCTTGAACTTAGTGCTAATCCATCTTCATCCCTTACTATAGGCGATGCGATTATTTCGACTGGAATATTTAAGTCTTCTACCATCTTCTTTATTACAGCTACTTGCTGAGCGTCCTTTTGGCCGAATACTGCTATATCAGGCGCAAATATATTAAAAAGTTTTGCTACTACAGTGCATACACCATCGAAATGTCCTGGTCTATATGCCCCGCAAAGCTTGTCTGTGATTTTACTTACGGTTATTGTCGTAAGCCTTTCGTTTGGATACATTTCTTCTACCGATGGTATAAAGACAAGATCACAACCTTGATTTTCCAACAGTTTAATGTCTCGTTCAATATCTCTTGGATATTTGTTATAATCTTCGTTTGGGCCAAATTGAATTGGGTTTACAAATATGCTGGCACATACGAAGTCCGAATTTTCTTTAGCTTTTTTTATGAGGGAAAGGTGCCCTTCATGAAGATAGCCCATGGTAGGCACAAGCCCTATCTTTTTATTTTGCTTCTTTTGTGACTTTATGATTTCTCTGACATCTTTTATCTTTTCAACAACCATCATTTTTCATCACTCTTTCTATTAGCAAATGAGTATTCTTCGGTTGGAAATAATCTATTTTGGACATCTGATATATAGTTTCCTACGGCATCTTTTATTATTTGGCTGATGTTTGCGTACTGCTTTACGAATTTTGGCTTGTGTCCTTGAGTAAGCCCTAACATATCGTGAAGTACAAGTATCTGACCATCGCAGTATGGCCCTGCTCCGATACCTATTGTAGGTATTGATAGGGATTCAGTGATTTCTTTCGCCAAATCCATTGGCACGCATTCCAGGACAAGAGCGCAGATACCGGCATCTTCTAATGATTTTGCATCGCTTTTTAGTTTTGATGCTGTCTTATCATCCTTGCCTTGAACCTTGTATCCACCTAATTGGTTCACAGATTGAGGTGTAAGGCCTATGTGACCTACTACTGGGATGCCGGCATTCACGATCGCTTTTACTGTTTCAGCTATTTCGACGCCGCCTTCCAGCTTTACGGCTTGAGTGCCTCCTTCAGCCAAAAGGCGAGCAGCATTTTTAAGCGCATCTTCTTTAGATATGTTGTAAGACATAAAAGGCATGTCAGCCACAACAAAAGCATTTTTCGCTGCTTTTGCGACAGCTTTTGTGTGGCGCACCATGTCATCCATTGTGACGGGTATGGTGCTTTCATATCCTAATACTGCCATGCCGAGGGAATCGCCTACAAGTATAAAATGAATACCGATTTCGTCCAATATCTTTGCTGTCGGATAATCATAGGCAGTCAATGCAGTTATCTTTATGCCGTCTTTTTTGAGCTTCTTTAATGTAGAAACTGTTATTTTATCATTCATTAAAAATCTCCTCCAATTCGGCTATTTTTTCATCACCTGAAATTTTAAAAAATTTTATTGTGGCATTCCCCATAGCTTTGTATAGCATTAAAAGTTCATCATCGGTTATGCTTTTAATATGTTTTTTGACCGTTTCCATGTCGCATCTGGCAATAGGACCTGACAACGATGCGTCACATCCTCTTTCACTTATGTTCTTCAAAGTTCCATTTATAAGTGGCAAAAGTAAATTTGGATGTTTGTCAAAAGGAAATCCAGAAGCTTTTAAAAGTTCATTAGCAGCTTTTATAAGAGTAACAAGGTAATTTGATGCCATGACACATGCTGCGTGATAGAGGGGTTTATTAATTCCATCTATCACTATTGGTCTTGCCCCTATTTCCTTTGCGATGTTTATTCCAGCATTTACAGCGAAGTTATCTCCTTCAATTGTAAAATAACTTTCCGGAAGCAGAGAGACTGCAGCTTCTATTGATGGGCATGTTTGGACAGGATGTAGGACCATCGTGTGTCCATATTCTTTAAGAGGCTTTAGTACATCAATGGAAATTGAGCCGCTTAAGTGTGCAAAGATTTTATTTTTTATAATAGATTTGTACTGTAGGATTTCTTCAACGATGGATTTTATACAGTCATCTTTTGTGCTTATTATGATCACGTCTGACGCATTTATGATGTCTTCGTATTTTAAGAAGGCAGTGGAATTTGTCAGAGATGATGCTTTGAGTGAAGAACCAATATTACGGCTTAGATATCCTGAAGCTTTTATTGATGAATTTGTAAGCAAAATACCAAGTCCTGTGCCAACCTTTCCTGCACCAATGAAACCTACTTTCATTTAAACAACACTCCCTTCAAATATGGGAGATAACAAAAAAAACCTTCCGTACGGAAGGCATAATACACCTTTTTATCTCCCGTCCCGGTCATATGATCCTGGCGAGGCATGAACTTTAAAATTTTAGCCTTATGTATGGTTCCACTCGGGATACCATCATAATAAAAATAGCACTTTGATTCAATAAAGTCAAGAAAATTTGATTGTCTTAAGATTTGTATGGTAAAATTTCGTCTAATACAGCAACGAATTTATTGATTGTATACATGGAAAATGGTAAGATTTAATTGTAAAAGATGGATTTAAAATTTAGAATATTACGAATGATTCTGCCAATAGGAAGTGTTAGTTTGGATAAAATAGATAAAAAATTACTTTTTGACAATAATGATGAGATTGAGGCAATAGCAAAAAAATTCAATTTAAAGCTTTTAATCTTGTTTGGCTCTTATGCAAAAGGCTTAAATCATGAAAACAGTGATATAGATCTGGCCTTTGAAAGCTATAAAGCATTATCGTACGATGAAGAGATGAAATTGCTTTTAAATTTATCTCTATATTTTAGAACCGAAAAAGTGGATCTCGTCAATATAAAAAAGGCCGATCCATTGCTGTTATATCAGATTGCAAAATATGGGAGACCTCTTTACGGCTCAACAAATGATTTTGTGGAATTTAAGTGTTATGCATCTTTTAGATATGCTGATACTCAGTTTTTGAGAGAGCAAAGGAGACAGTATCTGAGAAAAGAAATAGACAAATTATTGAGGGGTGAATAAAATGGATGATACATTTCAAGTGATACAAGAAAAATTGGTTAGAATGTTAGAACATATAAATGAGTTAAAGCAGTTGTCTTCGTGTACATACGAGGAATATGTGCATGACATTAAACTGAAATATGCTATTGAAAGGTTATTGCAATTAATAGTAGATTTAGCTTTAGATATAAATAATATGATTCTTGCGTATTTAAAAAGACCGCCTGCTTCGGATTATTTCAATTCGTTTATTGATTTGAGCGAAATTGGAATTCTGGATGTGGACTTTGCGGTTAAGATAGCTCCAGCTTCTGGTTTGAGAAATAGATTAGTGCACCAGTATGAAAAGATTGATGATAAAATTGTATACAACAGCGTCAAGATGACAATAGAGGATTTTAGCAAATATGTAGATATAATAAGCAGGTACATTGGCGTATGATAAGCCATGCTGTTTTGATAACATTCCTCTATGTGGTATAATTCTATTTAAAAATAATATTATTACGAAAGAGGGTATTGCATTATGGAGAATGCTTTAATTAATAGGGATGAAGCTTATAAATTATTAAAGGATTACAACAAAAGTGAAAGCCTTATCACACATGCGTTGGCTGTTGAAGCGGTTATGAGGCATTTTGCTGAGCTTTTTGGCGAAGATGAGGAAAAATGGGGTATCGTAGGACTTTTGCATGACCTTGACTATGAGATGTATCCAAATGAGCATTGCAAGAAAGTAAGAGAAATATTAAAGGAACGTGGATGGCCTGAAGAATATATTCATGCAATAGAAAGCCATGGGTGGAAATTGTGCTCGGATGTAGAACCGGTACATAAAATGGAAAAGGTTTTGTACACAATTGATGAGCTGACAGGACTTATTACAGCTACAGCGCTTATGCGCCCCAGCAAAAGCATACTTGACTTAGAAGTGAAATCTGTAAAGAAAAAGTGGAAACAGAAAAGTTTTGCAGCAGGTGTCAATAGGGACGTCATAGAGGAAGGCGCAAAAATGCTTAACATGGACTTAGATAAAGTGATAGAAGAAACCATCATAGGCATGAGAAGTGTAGCGGATGAGATAGGGCTAAAAGGCAATGTTTGATTCAAAAATTTAATGTCAATGTGGTATTGCCTGACGCTGCTAAAAACGCGAAAGAGTTGACAGTTCCAGCACAAAATTAATTTGTACACTATAAAGACCCGGGAAACCGGGTTTTTATAGTATGTTTTCAAGTGTCAGCTTCTCATTTGATGGTATGTGGCTGTAAAGCTCTTTCAATGTTTTAAGCTCTGATAGGCTTAAATCTTTGTCTTTAGTTTCGATAAAGCTTTTAAGCTTTGAAAGACTCATATCAATGTCGTCTATTTCTCTGTGTTCAATTAAAATTGCCCATTTGTTGCTTATTTTTCCCCAAATCTTTTCTAAATCATCGGCATTTGTTTTGGCACTCATCCACTTCTCACTTTTTATGTCTTGCTCTATAACATCAAGCTTTTTTTCTATGCTGTTGGATGAAGCATATAAGTAGTTGTACGAAGCTATGTCTACAAGTATTATTAAGATAGTTATGGTTGCAATCAATGGAATTACGTGCTTCATTTAATGTATCACTCCTTCTTGTAAACTGTCAATACGTTATTGGGGTCAAGTGATGCCAGTATTACATTATCTATGCTGCTTATATTCCACATCTTCAATTGTTCATTAAGCCAATTCATATCTACATTTGCCATTTCCATGTTCTTACTTATGATTTTTCCGTCTATAATTATAGGAAGAGGTAGTCCTTCATACTGTGGTGTCAGATTTAAGTCATTAGGCGTTACAGGTCTTTTTTCGACTTTTGGTATTACGCTTAAACAGCCATTTGTCTCCAATATTGCATACTCTACATCTGCAATATTTGGATAGCCCATGACTCTAAGCTCTTCTAAAAGATCGTTTATATTGTACCTTTCCTTTTGAAGTTCTTTTGTTAGGATTTTGCCTTTGTCAATTAAAACTGTAGGTTTTCCACAGATGATTTCACGTCCGTGTAGGCTTTTCATTGATACATACGACAAAAAAAGCTGTGATATAAGCAAAGTAAAAATAGGTATTATGCCTGTTAAAAGAGGTATACCCTTGTTTTGCATAGGTACGGCTACCAAATCAGCTATCATTATTGCTACAACCAATTCATATGGCTGCAATTGCCCTATTTGCTGCTTTCCCATTATTCTCATGACTACTACTACCAAGAAATACAAGATCAGTGTACGAAAAAATATAATAAGCATAAGCCCACCCTTCCATTTAATATGTCACAAATATATTTTGAGAGTATTGATGCAAAATATACATTGTAAAAAGTTTGTTAAATAAAAAATGAAAATGTAAAATTTTCAGTGTTAACGTTTTATACTAAATTATGATATAGTATGTAAATTTACAAACTGTTATAATATAGTTATAGAAAAATAAACGTAGGGGTTGAAATATATGTGTAAGTTATTTGTAACAGATGCTGATGGAAGCCTTTTAGATAGCAATAACAAAATATCTGAAGCAAATATTAATGCCATAAATGAATTAAGAGAAAAGGGAGTCATTTACACAATTGCCACAGGCAGGATGTTTTCATCAATATTACCATACGCTTTAGAGCTTAGGGTAAATGCACCTGTCATTTGCTTTAACGGAGCTTTGATAAAAGATATTTACACGAAAAAAGTGTACTATTATAACCCGATTCAGCCAGATGATGCCATAGAGGTCATCGATGTATTAAAAAGTAGTGGCTACCAAGTAAATCTATATATCGATGACAAGCTGGTGGTTGAAGAAATGAATGAAAGGGTTGAATGGTATTTGTCGTTTAATACAGTCGAAGTGGACGCTGTTGGTGATCTTGCTGAATGCATCAAAAATACGGGAAAAGGCACTGCTAAAATATACGCAATAGGCGACATTAAAAATCCTGCCCCTGTAGACCCGGAAGTTTACGATAAACTTTCAAAGATAGTTTCTGTTTCAACATCTGGCGGTGGCCATTTGGAGCTTAATGCTAAAGGTGTTAGCAAAGGCAATGCATTAAAGACGCTGGCAAATATGTACAACATTAAAAGGGAACTTGTTGCTGCTGTAGGTGACAATCTCAATGATTTATCGATGATAGAGTACGCTGGATTTGGTATTGCGATGGCAAATGCGCCTGAACTTGTAAAGATAAAGGCAGACTTTGTTACGAAGTCAAACAATGAAGATGGCATTGCATTTGCGATAAATAGGATTTTTGCAAAGCAACAAATTATGGCTGTTTAGGATACCAAAAACCACCTTTTGCATATAATGTAGTAGGCTTTATAAGTGCCGGAGGTGGTTTTTGTGGAACAGTTGGTTATAAAACTAAGCATTCTTGTGGTCTTAGTTGTAGGCATAATGTACATGGCTATGTCATTTATACCTGTTCTCGTCTTAAAAGATAGAAAAAAAGATGATGATGAGGATGAAGACAAATGATCTTCGTCTTTTTTTGTTGATTTATGAAAAACAATGTAAAATTTTTTCGAAAATCTATTGACAAATTTTCATTAAAAAAGTAAAATATCCATAAGGTATGAGAAAACGATAACTTAGAGGTGGTAAAGAGTGAATGCTACTATTAAAGATGTGGCCAGGGAAGCGAAAGTTTCTATAGCTACAGTGTCGAGAGTTTTAAATAACAGCGCTGTTGTTACTGATGAGACAAAGCAAAGGGTGTTGGATGCCATAAAAAAGACAGGCTATAAGCCAAATGCTTTAGCCAGAAGCCTGAAGATACAGAAGACTCACACGATAGGGCTTATTGTGCCTGACATATCAAGTCCTTTTTATCCTGAAGTTGTAAGAGGCATAGAAGACATTGCCAGCATGTATTCTTACAATATATTTCTGTGCAACACAGACCAAAAAGAAGAAAAAGAGATGAATTATATAGAGATACTTAGCGAAAAACAAGTTGATGGCATCATATACATGGGCGATATAATTAGAGATTCAGTAAAGCAGCAGCTAAAAGACATAGGTATACCGATTGTCTTAGCAGGCACAGAGGATGCTGAGTCGGAGTTTCCAAATGTCAATATAGACAACAAAAAAGCTTCCTATGATGCTGTGAAGTATTTGATTTCTTTAGGGCACAAGAAGATAGGTATGATATCTGGACCTGCTGATGATCCTATCGGGGGCGTACAGAGGATAAATGGATACAAAGAAGCCTTATCTGAGGCGAAAATAAGATTTAAGCCGTCGCTTGTTGTAGAAGGCAGTTTCAAAGCAAGGCAAGCGTACCTTGCAATGCTAAAGCTTTTGGAAAACAATGTTGACGCTGTTTTTGCAGCATCAGATGAGATGGCTGCCGCTGCAATAAATGCCATATTTGACTCTGGATTTAGCGTGCCTGAAGACATTCATGTTATCGGGTTTGATAACACGTATCTTTCATATATGTTTAGGCCTACTATAACTACTATTCAAAGGCCTGCATACGATATAGGCGCTGTAAGTATGAGACTTATGACAAAATTGCTTGCTAAAGAGCCTATTGATGATATGCACGTGGTTTTGCCTCATCAGCTTATTGTCAGAGAATCAACAGGATATGGTGAAGAAAAAAAATAGCCTTATTGGCTATTTTTTTCATAGACGATTTTCCCACCGACAATCGTCTTTTTTATCTCTATATTTTCGTCAAAGATTACTATATCTGCATCGTATCCTTCTTTTATAAGGCCCTTTCTGTCATCAGCACCTATTACTTTTGCACTGTTGTAAGACGCCAGTGCGACAGATTCAGGTAATGATAAATCTGTATTGGATAAAATATTCTTGATAGCCTTGTCTAATGTAAGGGTGCTTCCTGCCAAGACTCCGCTTTTTAGTCTTGCAGCACCGTCTTTGACGTATACGTCTTGACCACCCAACTGATAAAGGCCATCTCTTAAGTTTGCAGCCATCATTGCATCTGTTACAAGATTTACTTTTTCTTTGCCTTTTAGCTTTAGAAGTGTCCTTATGGCTGGGAAGACGGAATGTATTCCGTCAGCGATCACTTCTGCGCTTATGTCAAGATCGAAGACTGCTCCTACTGTTCCTACTTCACGGTGGTGAAACCCTTTCATGGCGTTAAAGACGTGGGTGGCGTGTGTTATACCTGCTTTGTATCCTAAAGCTACATCATCATAAGTAGAATCAGTATGTCCAACAGATGCGACGATGTTTTTTTCTTTTAAATAACGTATAAGCTCTAATGCTCCATCAACTTCAGGTGCTATTGTTACAAGTTTCACAATATTCATGTATTCGCCGCAAATTTCAGTGAAATTTTCTACTGTAGGTTTTAAAATAAATTTATCATCTTGTGCTCCCTTTTGTTTTGGGTTTATGAAAGGACCTTCCATGTGTACGCCTAAGATTTCAGCACCTTCAACACGGTCTTTGTTGTAAAACACATTTTTTATAGCATTTTTGATTTTGTTTTTATCTTCTGTCATGGTTGTGGGGAGAAATGACGTGGTGCCGTGCATTGCTACAGACTTCGATATTGCATTTATTGCTTCAAAAGTACCGTCCATTGTATCAAATCCGGAAGAACCATGTATATGTATGTCTACGAAACCTGGTGATACGTAGTTTCCTTCAGCATCTATTATGTTGTCGCCATAAAGACCACATCCGATAGCGCTTATTTTATTTCCTTCAATCAATACATCTTTGCCGTCTACTATATTTCCGTCAATTAATAATCTGCCATTTACAATTAGCGTCTTCATATTATCACCTCAATTAAATTGTAGACTTATTTAAACATAAAATCAATTATATACAATTTTTACATAGAATATGATATACTAAAAATGGAGGTATCGGCTATGGAAAACATTTTAATTATCGATGATGAAGAAATGCTTGTAAAAGGGTTAAAGCTATCACTCATTCAAGAAGGATACTACGTTGATTGTGCCTATGATGGCGAAGAAGGTTTGGAAAAAATTAAAAATGGCAATTATGATTTAGTTATATTAGATTTGATGCTGCCGAAAATCGACGGTCTTACACTTTGCAAAGAGGTAAGGTCATTTTCAAATATACCTATTATAATGCTTACAGCAAAAGGTGAAGATGTGGATAAGATAGTAGGCATTGAGATGGGAGCAGATGATTACCTTGCAAAGCCTTTCAACACGAGGGAATTGATTGCCAGAATCAGAGCTTTATTTAGAAGGACAACGACGCCTTATGTAAAAAAGCACGACGTAATCAAGTTAGGTGATATTACGATAAATGTTCCTGACAAAATAGTCCAGAAGAATGGCAAAGACATCGATCTTACAAATAAGGAGTTTGAATTATTAGTTCTTTTAGCTTCGAATCCGGGTAAGCTTTATTCTAAGGACAAACTGATGGACTTAATATGGGGATTTGACTTTTATGGAGATACGAATACTGTAAATGTCCATATAAGAAAGCTTAGGGAGAAAATAGAAGATGACCCGGCAAATCCAAAGCATATTTTCACAAAGTGGGGCTCTGGCTACTACATGAAATAGGGTGATACGTTGAGTTTAAGGTGGAAGATATTTTCGATTTATTTTATTATTCTAATAGTTTCGTTAGCTTCTACAGGTATTTATCTTTTCAACAATATTTATGAAAGCTACCTTGCAAATGAAAGAGTTACTAATTTGACTCAGGCTAATATGATTGCAAATTTGGTTTCTAAATTTATAGGCGTCTCCTCGTATTTGATTGAGCCTACCATTGTTGACTATGCAAACCAGATTAACTCGCGGATCCTTTTTACTGATGTAAATGGAAAAGTGATAGTTGATTCTGCAGGAAATGGCGGTATTGAAGGCAAAGATATAAATAACTACAGTGATATTAAATCTGCTTTAAAAGGGACAGGCTCTACAAGCATACATTACATCACAGGTTCTGGTTGGACCATGTATTCTGCCGTTCCTGTGACTATAAAAAATGAGATTGTAGGGAGCGTCCTATTATCTACGTCTATTGATGACGTGATGAATTTTTTGTACTCTATTAAAATGCAGATGATATACACATTTACTGACATAGGTTCAATTGTAAGCATATTAAGCTTAATAGTCGCTGCATTTATAACTAAGCCTTTAAAAAGGCTTACAGACGCTACAAAGATAATATCCGAAGGTAAATTTGACTACAAAGTTGATGTTAAGGGAAATGATGAAATAGGCAGGCTGGCAGATGCATTTAACGATATGGGTACTAAGCTTATGAAGATAGACGAGGAGAGAAAAAGATTTGTTTCTGATGCATCGCATGAACTTAAAACGCCATTGGCGGCAATAAAAGCCCTCGTAGAACCGCTTATATCCAGTGATAATGTCGATATATCTGTGTATAAGGAGTTTTTAAAGGACATAAATTCTGAAGTTGACAGAATGACGAGGCTTGTAAATGAATTGCTGGTTTTAGCAAAGATTGACAAAATACGCTCGATCGAAAATAAAACGGAAAATATTACTGAGATTGCTTACAATGTCATTGAAAACCTTGAAGCCATAGCTGATCAAAAAGGTGTTTCACTGATATTTGAAAACGAGAAAAACATTTTTGCAGATGTTGATGCAGATAGATTTTACAGGATGATATACAATGTTGTTGAAAACGGCATAAAGTACACTCCAAGTGGCGGCTCGGTCAAACTGACTCTTGATTCAGATGATAAAAATGTCTACATCACCATATCTGATACAGGAATAGGAATAAGTCAGGAAACGCTACCTAAGGTGTTTGAAAGGTTTTCCAGAGGCGATACGGCAAGATCTCAAAAGACTGGAGGTTTTGGATTGGGTTTGGCCATAGTAAAGGAGATTGTAGATTTGCATAAAGGACACATAGACGTTAAAAGCACCGTCGGCGAAGGCACCGTTTTCTACATAACGATTCCGGTTAAGAACATTTAAACAAAAATTTATTAAATTTTAAGGTTCTGTTAATACAGGTGTAATAAAAATGTTGTATCATATTTTTAGGAGGGGATAACAATGAAGAAGGCGTTTTTAGTCTTGATATTGATCGCTGCAATTTCTTTGTCGGGTTGCTTTACAAACACGAAAACTAAGACGGAAAAAAATGCCCCTATAAGCCCGAAATCTACTGTTCAAGCTGTTAAAGAAGTTTCGCTGTATTTTTTAAATAGCAAGATGTCAGGATTGAATATGGAAGTAAGAAGCGTATCCGAAAATGCGGACTTACTGAAACAGGTGATAAATGAATTGATGAAAGGCCCTTCAGATCAATATTCAAAACCTATAATTCCTGACAACACAAAGCTTCTATCGGTTCAGTTGAAAGATACTACAGCATATGTCAACTTTTCTAAAGATTATACATCTTCAACAAGCATCGATGGGACTACAGCTAAGTACATGGTTGCTGCACTCGTAAATACACTTACTGGACTTCCAAACATAAACAGTGTCCAGATTTTAGTGGAAGGCAACAAGATAGATTCACTTTATGGTTATAAAATAGGCCTTGATCCATTGAATAGGATTGTGCTTACAGGAGAAGTGTACATTGATAAAGACAGGATTAAAAAACTTCAGGAGAGTACGTCATTTGGAAAGGATTCATGGAGATTGGATCCGATGAAAGTAATACAAGAGGAAGGCGGCATTGTTGGATTTTCGCCTGATGACGATTTTTCATTAGAATCTAAAAAGGGTGGGATTGCACTCATAAATGCTATCCATGACAATAAGTCTTATCTTGTGACACTTGTCCAACCAGAAGGTGATAAAGAAGGCAATATATGGGTTATAAGTGATGTCAAGCCGAAATTTACGAAGATACCTGAAGCAGATCCTACAAAAGGAGAAACATTCATATATGGCATCGTACAAGCTATCAATTACGATACGAGAGTCGTTACGATAGAGCGGGAATACCAAGATACAAGTGATATAAATAATGTAGCAGGTCCAGATATTAAGGTATTGCCAAATGCCATAATACACCGCCAGTCAAAGATCGGCTACGACAGTCAAGGTGGTTACCAGTATTCAGAGACAGACATGGATTTTACAGATATAAAAGTAGGTGATGAGCTTGGCATGATTTTGACGAAAAATAAAGAAGCGCGGGCTGTGATTGATTCTGACAAAAACACAATCACATCCTACAGTAGCCAGGAGGCAAACATAATCGTGTTGTCGCCTATGAGAAACAACAGCGTTACAAGCCCTATAAAAGTGGTAGGAAAGGCCAGGGTTTTTGAAGCTGTTGTTAATATAAGGCTGTTGGATTCAAATGGCAATATATTGACGCAGACATCTGTGCAGGCAAGTGCTGGTGCACCATCGTGGGGAGATTTTCAAGCAGACATACAGTACAATCCATTATCAACACCACAAGATGGCACACTGCAGGTATTTTCATTAAGCCCAAAAGATGGCTCTGTGCAAGATCTTGTGTCAATACCATTGTACCTAAAGTAAAAAAGATTAGCTCTGACTTACGTCAGAGTTATTTTTTATGGTTGCTTTCAAATAAAAAGCTCTATGTATGCTCATGGCTATGACTTCTGCCATCTCAAATACAAATCCAAGCCTTGTATTATGTACAGGTATTATGTCAAAGGCGTCAATCACGCCTATTATAGATATGTCGCCGACGGCAGGCAATACTTTTCCTACTCCTTTGCCTGGATATATCGGCGATTTTTTTATGGATATTTTACCTATGTTGTCTTTATCTCCAAGGCAAGCATCAACAGCAATGATGTTGCTGTATGGATGCTTTTTCTTAATGTGTGCGATGTTTTCTTCAAGGTTCATTGCATGTATCGGATTTTTTAATGTTCCATATACGCTTATGCCGCTGGTCATTTTTGATATCATGTCTCCTACAATAGGCCCTAACGAATCTCCGATGCATTTATCGGTTCCTATGCAAAGTATCACAGAATCAAAGTTTATCTGCTCTGCTAAATACGCTGACATGAGATTGATGGCGTTTTTGTCGTCATATCTAACCCGCAATTCATCCATAAAATCTTCCTCCAAAATTTGTATTAAATGCTGTTAAGGATGAAATAATAAAAGTATTCGAAGGGAGTGTTTTTGGTGAAAAAATCAATCTGTAGCATTGGGTTCGTCATCGCTATTACGGTTGTCAGTATTATATTTATGCTTGATATTTTTATAAAAGAACAGCCACCTCCAAACGAAGTCTTAAAACCGGTAAATAAAAGTACATACTATTCATCTACGGGTAAAATCAATCAAAATGAGTTGCAGGTTCCTGTTTTCAATACCACTCCAAATTTGAAAGAAGATGAAGATAAATCAGCAGTAGATAATGAAAAAAGCGAGAAGAAAAATTCTGATAGAAAGAACAGTGAGGAAAATGACACAAGAAAATTTGATGAGAAATCGCTGGAGAAATTGATTCAAGAGAGGAACAGAAATTTTACAAATATAAACGGCAACAACAATTCAAAAGAAAGCAGTGAAAATTTAAACTTGAATAGAATAGTTGTAACGCCTGAAAAAATATTAAGCGTTCAAAGAGAGATGGATTTTACAACAAAATCTAAGGCTATAAGCATATTGATGAAATTAGGTCCCTCAGGCATAGGAGAGATCATGAAAATGTCTCAAGATGGTGTGACACAAAAAGAAAGTTATGAGATGATGGATATACTTAAAAAGCACCTGTCAGAAAGTGATATAGATTTTTTAAAGAGTGTGGTAGAAAAGTATTTTGACGAGAAAAATACATCAAAGTAAAAGATGCGCATAAAGCGCATCTTTTACTTTGTAAACAAATTCTTATCTTGATAGTAAATGTCTTTTCCATTTACCATTATTGAAATGTATCTTGCATTATTGTATATGTCTATATTGCCACCGTCATAATTTGTTCCGTAATTAGATATATATCTTATGCTATCATTTAAGGTTGTATAGAAAGGTGTGTCGCCATTGTATATTATCCATACGTTTTTACCTGTATCTTCTTTGAATTTTTGCAGTGTATCCTCAAACAGTTGAGATTCTCTTGTATCTTTAAATCCATCGGAGCCCCATACAGGTTTTGGCAAAACTACAAATAGATTATCTCCTTTTACGTTGTTTAATGTGTTTAGAAACCAACTCCACTGGTCTTTATTGGATGATAGCAAACCTCCATTAGTATCATCCAACATGATAAATGTCGAATTTCTAAAGTCATATACTCCGTAAGAATTACCTGCTTTTATATACGGAATCGTAAGTGATTTTAAGACTTTGTCATTTACATCCCCTGTGAAAACTACTAAAGGATAGCCTTTATTGGCTATGCTGGCAGCTTTTAAAGAAATTTGAAGCTTCAAAAGCGTATTGTAATCTGTGTCCCCAAATACCATGAATTTAAACGAATCGTTAGTGTTGCTGACGCTTACTTCTCTATTTTTGCTGTCAATAGATTCAAAGTCCAATGGCTTTGGAAGTTGTGATACGTCAAAATCTGATCCTTGTCCCACTTTTACCATTAAATTGCCCACTTTTCCATTTATATTTGCCGACAAAGCACCAGATAGATCGATATTTGATGCTTTGAAGACTCCATTTGAAATAGTGCCCACATTGTTGTAAACCGTCCAGCTTATGTCTCGGTCTTCTATAGGTGCTCTATAGCCGTTTATGTCTTTCCCTATCACAGATATTGATGCAGTCCCGCCTTTATCGACATTGACCGAATAAGGTGTAAATCTTATGTCTGCTATAGCATCTAAAGCCTTTATTTTCAATGTACCAGTCACATTGCCTACTCTTGCTATTATTACGCCGTCACCTGCACTTTGAGGCATAAATTCATTTCCATCAAATCTTCCTGCTATGCCGCTTATAGAAAATGATACAGAGTTTTGATCGATTTTTACTGGTTGATAATTTGCATCATATCCCTTTACGATGATTGCTCTGTGGGTGCCTACAAAGACATTTGGGCTATCTGCTTCAACTTTTATGGCGTATAGATTTCCTGTTGGTGCTGTGTTGAATACTCCAACGCCGTTGGCTACATTTCTTTCGAAGCCAGGAACTTCATTTTGGACCTTTGCTTGACTATCTCCTAAAGGTCTTATGGCCATTTGAGTTGAGCCGCCACCGTCTAAGTTCATAGCATCATAAGCGCCTAAGCTTAACATAAGCTGCGCTAATTCACTTTCTGTCATCCCTCTCGTGTTGGCGTTGTCAACTGTTGCTATTATTACATGCTTCTTATCTTCAGTATAGCCTATAGCTGTCCTTGCGTATATGCCATCTACATTGTCGGTAAATTGCGACGGTATTGAACCGTTTTGTACCAAAATGGTTCCTCCGCTTACAGCCATCTTAAAGTTGTCAAATGGAGGGTCTGTAGAGATATTTTTGATGATTTTATCTCCTTGTTTTAGATTTAATAAAATCTTTGCTACGTCGCCTGTTGCATCTATAGAATAACCTCCATCGGGAATCGCTGCGGGACCTTGGCTTTGCCTTACCTCTAAGACACTGCCGTTTTTGTCAACCAATACTTCAACAAGGTCTTTATAGCTATCGATTAGACCCGGTGTCTCATCATTCCAGTCTTTCGTAAATATGACGCAAGATGTACCACTGCCTATGGAACCTACGTTGTTTAAAGCACTTACGGGAACTTGATTGCCATCTGGAAGTGTTATGCTAAGAGAAGTGCTTTTCCAATATCCTATTGATGGCACGTTGTTTTTGTCAATGGCAAATGTGGCGTAATTCCCTTGATAGTATGGGACAGTTAAAAGATTTCCGTCTTTAACTGATGCTCCTACGATAAACCCTTGCTTAGTGTCAAAAAAATCGCCATTTACTGCGGCTATAGCACCGTTGCCATTTGCCATGTCTTCTACATCCATTCTGTCTTTAAAACCAGATGGATTAAAAATGGTGGATATTGATGTGTTACTGTCGCTTAAGTCCACATCCAAAACATTGATATTGATAAAACCATCTGTCGTAAAATATGTAATATTCTTTTCTGTAACACCTTTGCTTAATATTTGCTGGCTTTCATTTGAAGTTATTACAGTGTAAGCATCTGCAGCAATACCATTCATAAAAATCGATGAAAAAATAATTATTAAAGATATACACATGCTTATAGCTTTTCGGTACTTCAAGAAAATCCCTCCTATGTATTTAGCAATTGTTCTTTAAAACTTATCTTCGGCAATTTAGCGCTGTTGATAAATTTTCCATAGCATATAACCATATTGTACCTTTTGTATATTACAGCCGTGTTACAATTTCATAAAATAAAAATAAAAACTGATATTATTATTGCCTAAATTGCGTATAATGATTATAAAAGATAAATGGAGTATAAGCGAAAGATATCGAAAAAATACCAAATTAACTTATGGAAACCGGCTAAAATGAGGAATAATAAATCTTGTGAAATTGATAGATTTCAACTATAATCAAATATGTCGCAAGACACCGGGGTGTAGCGCAGTTGGTAGCGCACGTGCTTTGGGAGCATGGGGTCGGGGGTTCGAGTCCCTCCACCCCGACCATGATTGGTCGTATAGCTCAGCTGGGAGAGCACCTGCCTTACAAGCAGGGGGTCATAGGTTCGAGCCCTATTGCGACCACCATTTCTATTTGTGAAGATTTTTCTCACATTAAAATAAAATAATCATGGAGGGATACCCAAGTGGCTAAAGGGGGCAGACTGTAAATCTGTTGGCTGGTGCCTTCGATGGTTCGAATCCATCTCCCTCCACCATGGATACAAGGCTAAGTGGCCTTTTTTTATTTTGCCTTTCAATATTTCCTCATCGTAACGATTTTCAAAGACATCGATAAAATATTTTCCAAATCCTATTGACATAAAAAATAATTGATGTATAATAATACTTGTGAAGGGAAAATAGTTATTAATAGAAATAAAATATTAATAGTTTATCCGATGTGATGATTAATTAGAAATAGATGAGAGGTGGGTACATATGTCATTGGTAGGTAAGAAAGCTCCTGAATTTAAGTTAGACAGCACAAAAGGTCAAATATCCTTAAGCGATTATAAAGGTAAATGGGTAGTACTTTTCTTTTATCCACTTGACTTTTCGTCAGTATGTTCAACAGAAATACCTGAGTTTAACAGGATGAAACCTGAATTTGACAAGCTCAATGCTGAGTTATTAGGTATTAACACAGATAGCGTTTACTCGCACAAGGCATGGATAGATAGTCTTGGTGGTGTTGATTTTCCGCTTTTATCTGATTACAACAAAGAAGTCACAAAGCAGTATGGAATACTTATTGAAGATGCTGGTATAGCATTGAGAGCTGCATTCATCATTAATCCTGAGGGAAATGTTGATTACGAAGTTGTACATGAGCCAGTAATCGGCAGAAATGTCGATGAAATATTGAGAGTGCTTAATGCACTTCAAACAGGTCATGCTTGCCCTGTAGGTTGGAAACCAGGGGACAAAGTATTAGATTAAAGAAGGAGGAGATTTTGAAATGAGAGAAATGACGACAAAAAATCTAAGCGATGCATACGCAGGTGAAAGCCAGGCTCACATGAGGTATCAAATTTTTGCTGATGTTGCTGAAAAGGAGGGTAAGCCAAACATAGCAAAGCTTTTTAGAGCTATATCTTACGCCGAATTAGTTCATGCTACAAATCACTACAAGACATTAGGCGAAGTGAAAGACACAGTAGCAAATCTTGACAAGGCAATAGCAGGTGAGACGTTTGAAGTAGAAGAAATGTATCCAGCATATAAAGCTGTAGCAGATCTGCAGGAGGAGAAATCTGCAGATAAAAGCTTCAACTATGCTCTTGAAGCTGAGAAGTTACATGCTAAGATGTATACAGATGCAAAAGCAGCGGCACTTAAAAATGAAGACATAGCTATATCTAAAGTGTATATTTGCCCAGTTTGCGGGTATACGGCAATTGATACAGCTCCAGAAAAATGTCCAGTATGTGGAGCACCAAGAGATAAGTTTGTTGTATTCTAAAAGGCATAAAACCCCTTCATTATCATATATTAACTTTAAAGTGCTTGATTGTCATCAAGCACTTTTTAATTTTTAATTGACTTATTTTTTGTACTGTGATATTATATTTTAAGTTAAATAAGTGAAACTCTTATCAAGAGAGGTGGAGGGAAGAGCCCTATGAAGCCCGGCAACCTGTCTTAAGACAAGGTGCTAATTCTCGCAGAAGTTTGCTTCTGAAAGATGAGGGTGGATGTGCCTCTTCTTTTGGAGAGGTTTTATTTTGTTTTAGGTCTTTTATGTGATTTAAAAAGGAGGATACAGATGAAAAAGTATTTTACTTCAGAATCAGTTACTGAAGGACATCCAGATAAAATTTGCGATCAGATATCTGATGCTATTGTAGATGAGATCCTAAAAAATGATCCTTATGCAAGGGTAGCTTGTGAGACTGCTGTCACGACAGGTATGGTATTGGTAATGGGCGAAATATCCACAAAGTGCTACGTTGACATACCCAAAATTGCAAGAAAGGTTATAGAAGAGATAGGGTATACGCGGGCAAAATACGGTTTTGATGCTGACACATGCTCTGTGCTTACATCAATAGATGAACAGTCTCCAGATATAGCATTGGGAGTTGATAAGGCTCTGGAAGTTAAAAAAGGCATCTCCCACGATGAGCTGGAAGAACAAGGTGCTGGAGACCAAGGTATGATGTTTGGATACGCATGTACAGAGACGCCTGAACTTATGCCTCTTCCAATATCATTAGCCCATAGACTTGCTCGCAGATTAGCAGAGGTAAGGAAAAATGGCACTTTAGATTATCTAAGACCTGATGGCAAGACACAGGTGACGATTGAGTACGTTGATGACGTACCAAAAAGAGTTGATTCAATCGTCGTATCTACACAACACTCGCCAGACGTTGATCATGATAAGATTGAAAATGATGTAAAAGAGTATGTAATAAAACCTATCGTTCCACCAGAGCTTATTGATGAAGATACGAAGATATATGTAAATCCGACAGGAAGATTCGTAGTTGGTGGACCGCAAGGGGACAGTGGCCTTACAGGAAGGAAGATAATAGTCGACACTTATGGTGGATATGCAAGACATGGCGGTGGTGCTTTTTCTGGCAAAGACCCGTCGAAAGTTGACAGATCTGCTGCGTACGCTGCACGGTATGTAGCGAAAAACATTGTAGCTGCTGGACTTGCTGAAAAGTGTGAAGTTCAATTGGCATATGCTATAGGCGTAGCTACACCATTAGAAGTCAATGTAGATACTTTTGGCACTGGAAAGATATCTGATGAAGAGATATCTGAAATAGTCAAAAAGGTATTTGATTTAAGACCTGCTGCTATCATAAGAGATCTTGATTTAAGAAGGCCTATTTATAGACAAGTTGCAGCGTATGGACATTTTGGCCGAACAGATCTTGACCTTACATGGGAGAGAACTGACAGAGCTGAAATATTGAAAAAACTTGCTTTTAATAAATAATAATTTTAAAGCCCGGAGGAAACTCCGGGCTTTGCGGCGTTTATGTATATTTATAGCCGCAGTTTTTATAAAAATTGTACGCTCCGCTACTTTTATTATAGCATAAATTAGATGGCTATTCCATTGCTTTCTCTATTTTTTCCAAAAACTTTTGCATTTGTTTTAATCACGTTTTCTAATGCTGAAACAAGCATCTGATTGTATTTTGCATCGCACTCTCTCAAATCCTGTATCGCTTCAATAGCACTTTTGGCTTTTCTATACTGTCTATCGTTTGTCATTGCGTCGAAAGAATCACACACTGCTACAATCTGTGCACCAAATGGAATGATTTTTAAACCATAAGGATAACCTGTCCCATCAAGCCTTTCATGATGATATAGCACAGTAGACGTCAAGTATGAAAGTGGGGTCAAGGCTTCAAGTATATCGGCGCCGTATATGGGATGCAATTTCATGACGTCGTATTCTAATTCTGTAAGTTTGTCTGGTTTTGCAAGAATATTAATTGGAATCATCACTTTGCCTATATCATGCAGTAATGCACCCTTATATATTGCTATTTTTTCCTTCATGTTAAGTCGCATCATGTTCGCTACATTGTATGACAATTTTGCGACTCTGATGCTGTGCTTGTACGTTTCGTAATGGTAGTTTCTTAGCGAAATCAAAAGATGCGACATCAGTTTTTCTTCATCATAATTCATCTCATTTTTCCCCTTTTTTCGACAATTAATATTATATTATAATTCTTTGGAGTAGTCAATAATTTCATGCATTGTAATAAAATTCAAAAAAAAAAAAAAAAAAAAAAAAAAAAAAAAAAAAAAAAAAATTCAGAAAAATTATTTAAAATTTTATCCATATATTGACTTTAAAGTTGTTATAATATATAATATGTACAAACATTAGTTCGTAAAGGAGTAATGGAGATGAAGAATTTTGATATACCTGATGTGTACATTGCCATATTGCCTTGTTATCTTGATGATTACGGTGATGGAACAGAATTAATAGACTTAAATGGCGATGTATTGCGTATAAAATCCAGTGTCAAAAGTTGTCTAAAGAGGACTTTGAAAAAGTATGCTGTAGATTTAAGTGCCATGAAAGAAAAGTACGCCAAAAGCCTTGGCATAAAAAATAATTTTCCAATTCCTTTAGCTGGCAACTTTACGCTTGTACAGTTAAAATCGAGGATTCCAAAAGTAGCAAAGGATGTATCTTACGGATATGTGTGCTATGAGAAAATAAATGAGATTGAGGAGCATTCTACGTATTGCATTGTAAATGTTGGCAACATCAAGATAAAAGTATATCAAAAGAAATCGACAATTGAAAAACATTTGAGAAATGCTGCAATGATAAAGACTTTTTTTGCAAATTTAAGTCCATTAAATTTTGAAAGCGACAGATCCATGTACAACCTTCCAGCAACTAAAGCAGATATAGCCCTTTTGTACGAAGAAATTGTAAATATAAAGTATAAAATCGAGAAAATATGATATGTGCTTCAAATGTATATGAAAATAATATACAATTAAAGATAGAAAATAAAAAAGTAGGGATAGATATGGTTGAAATAATAGGTACAGTTGAGGAGATAATTTTTAAAAATGAACAAAATGGGTATGCTGTATTAGAACTTAATTCGAAAAATGACACTATCACCGTTGTAGGATATATGCCTTTTGTTGGAATAGGTGAGACGCTTAAAGTTGAAGGTGAATGGATGACGCATCCTGACTATGGGGAACAGGTGAAAGTTTCGAAGTATGAGACGATAGCGCCGTCAACGTTGTATGGGATGGAGAGGTTTTTATCATCTGGACTCATTAGAGGTATAGGTCCTGTCATGGCGAAAAAGATTGTCTCAAAATTCGGCGTCGATTCTCTAAACATTATAGAATCTCATCCAGAAAAATTATTGGATATACCTGGAATAGGCGAAGAAAGAGTAAAGATGATATCAGAATCTTATGAGCAGCAGAAGACATTGAGGGACGTGATGGTTTTTTTACAAGGTTATGGCATTTCTACCACAAATGCAATTAAAATATATAGGCAATACGGCGATGATTCTATAGAACTCATAAAGCAGAATCCGTACAGACTATCGGATGAAATTTTTGGGATTGGCTTTAGGACGGCTGATAAGATAGCTCGAGCAATGGGTGTTGACTTGCATTCCAGCTATAGGATTTCATCTGGCACAAAGTACGTTTTGATACAATATGCATCAAATGGCCATACGTATGTGCCACTTGAACTTTTGCTTAAAGAAGCAGCAAAACTTCTTGAAGTATCAGAAGAAGAAGTTTATGATTCGTTGGTTCTTCTGGCACAAAGCGAAAAAGTGAAGTTTGAGACATTTGAAGATGGCTCTCACGGCGTGTATTATATACCGTATTTTGTAGCTGAAAACAACACCGCAGATAAGATTTTAAACATGACGCTGACAGATGTAAAGCCTGAGGATATTGATATTGAAAGTGAAATATCGAAGATAGAATCAGATATGGGAATTCATCTTGCAGACAATCAGCGTGTTGCAGTTTTAGAATCTGTCAAGAACTCAATTCTCGTCATAACAGGTGGACCTGGGACGGGAAAGACCACCATAATAAATTTCATTATAAAGCTTTTTAAAAAATTTAAAAAATCGGTAGCATTAACTGCACCTACAGGAAGAGCTGCAAAGAGGATGACTGAAGCTACAGGTTTTGAAGCTAAGACGATACATCGCCTTTTAGAGTATTCATACACTGAAGAAGAAGGACGAGGGTTTGGAAAGGATGATAAAAACCCATTGACAGAAGATGTCATAATAGTAGACGAGGCTTCGATGATAGACATATTGCTTATGAATGCTCTTCTTAAAGCTATTCCGTTAAGCTCAAGATTGATACTTGTTGGAGATGTGGATCAGCTTCCGTCTGTTGGAGCTGGCAATGTGCTTAGAGACATCATAGATAGCGGCTTGGTAAAAGTTATAAGGCTTAATAAGATATACAGGCAAGGGAAGGAAAGTTTGATAGTAGTAAATGCCCACAAGATAAACAATGGAGAGTACCCTGTGTTAAATGATAAAGAAAATGACTTTTTCTTTATAAATGCTTCATCACAAGACGAAATTTTAAATATTATATTGGATTTATGTAAAAGGCGGTTGCCTGAAGCGTATGGATTTAACCCTTTTACAGATATTCAAGTTTTAAGCCCCACGAGAAAAGGCTTGATAGGTGTAATAAACATGAACAATGAACTGCAAAGGTGCTTAAATCCTTCGAAAAAGGGATTGGATGAGAGGCAGATGAAAGATTTTACTTTCAGAGTAGGAGACAAGGTGATGCAGATGAAAAACAACTACAAGATGAAGTGGACAAAAGGAGACGAAAAAGGTGAAGGCGTCTTTAATGGTGATATGGGTATCATAGAGTCTATCGATAATGATTCACAGGAGCTTACTGTTTTATTTGATGATGATAAGCGGGTTGTTTACGATTTTGCAGATATAGATGAGTTAAGCCTTTCTTACTGTGTGACTGTCCACAAAAGCCAAGGAAGTGAATTTCCGGCTGTCATCATGCCTATGAGCTTTGGACCGCCTATGCTTCTTACCAGAAACCTTCTGTATACGGCTGTTACGAGGGCTAAAAAGCTTGTGGTAATAGTTGGCCAAGAAAAATACTTAAAAAGTATGATCGACAATAATCTTATATCAAAGAGGTACTCAGGGCTTTTACCTAAACTTATGAAAGTCCTTAAATTCATGGTGGAAGAAAATTGATTAATTTCACGAAAGTTAAATAAATTTTAAAATATGCCGATATAAAAGTTAAATAGATGGACGGAAGGATGCACTATGATTTTTCTTGATTTACTTTTTCCGCCAAAGACAAATTGTTTGCTTTGCGGCAAAGTCATAAAAGAAGGCAAAATATGCTTTGAATGTGAAAATAAATTGCCATTCATTATCGGGAATAGGTGCTCTGTGTGTGGAAAGCCTATTAGAGATGGCGATAGATGCCCTGACTGCATGGAAATAAACCATGTTTTTACTCGCAGCATAAGTCCTTTTGAGTATGACGAAACGATAAAATCATTGATTGCCAGATTCAAGTACTACAAAGAGAGAAGTTTAGCTGAATTTTTTGCAGAATACATGTATAGATGTATTCAAGAAGCTGGTATAAAGTTTGATGTTATAGTACCTGTACCACTTCATAGGACGAAGCTGGATGAGCGGGGATACAACCAATCAGAGCTTTTGGCGAGAGAGCTTTCTTATAGATTCGACGTAATCATGTCAAAGCCTTTGAGACGTATAAAAAACACTAAATCCCAGACCGAACTTAAAAGAGAAGAGCGCATGAAAAACTTAAAAGGTGCTTTTAAGGTAGTTTATGGCGATCTTGTTAAAGACAAGACCATACTTTTGGTGGATGATGTTTTGACAACAGGTTCTACCCTTGATGAATGTGCAAAAGTTTTAAGAGAAAGCGGTGCAAAAGATGTTTTTGCAGCTACAATTGCAACAGGAAGGAATGTGTGAGGTGTGCTATGGATATAAAGAATTGTAAAAGATGTGGAAAGCTTTATAACTATACTGGGTTTGATTTATGTCCAGAATGTTTTAACAAAGATGAAGAAGACTTCATAAAAATCAGAGATTACATTGAGAGAAATCCGCAAGCCACAGTTGTAGAAGTGTCTAAAGCAACAGATGTGGAAGTAAAAAGAATATTGGACTTTTTAAAAGAAGGCAGACTCATATTGGGCTCTAAAAACACCAATATTTCATTGACTTGTGAAAGATGCGGTAAAAAGATATTGTCAGGCAGATACTGTGAATCATGTTCAAGAGAACTTGAAAGGTCTTTAAAAGGTGCATTAAATGCTGATAAAATTGACGAAAGTTTTGAAAAACTTTATTTGAGAGATGAAAAAAAGGACACTAAAAGAAAATATTAAGTGAAATTGAATTTAGCCGATATAATATTGGGAAGGTGGGAATAGAATGAAAATATACAATAATATTAATGTTAACAATATTTACGACATGTATAAGTCTGCAAATGCTAATGCTGTAAATACAAGTAAGACAAACAAAGTTGACAAAGTGGAAATATCAGATAATGCTTCTAAGATCAGCAAAAGCTTTGCGGAATATGATAAGTTGAGGGAGAAAAAGGTGCAGGATATAAAGGCTAAGGTTGATAGTGGCAATTATAACATAAAATCTGATGATATCGCTGAGTCCATGATAAAAGGAGCTATTTTAGATAAAAAAGTTTAAAGGTGGTATGATTATGCCAAATCCGAATATAGATGAGCTTATTGATGTATTGAATGGGGAAATGCTTTTGTACAAAGATTTATACGACATAGCCACTAAAAAGACCGATGTCATAGTGCTGGGAGAGATACAAGAACTTGATAACATGACAAAAGTAGAAGGTGGCATAATAAGTAAGCTAATGATTTTAGAAGATGAAAGAGAAAAATTTTTAAATGATCATTTCGACAGTCAAATGACCATAAGCCAACTTTGCAGAATACTGCCTGAAGATGACGCTAAAAAATTAAAGATAGTTCAAGAGGAATTTAATGATCTTTTAAAAGCACTTAGCAATAGGAATGAGTTGAATAAATCGCTTCTCAAACAGTCCATCGAATTCGTAAACTATTCGATTGGCGTCATATCAAATAATTTATTAGAGGACGATGGTATATACGGCGAAAGTGGCGTATCAAAAAGGATAAATAGAATCATAGATAGAAAGGCGTAAGAAATAATTTTAGCTATGAAAGGAATGAAATGCAGTGTCTACTTTTCAAGGATTGGAGATAGCAAAAACAGGTCTCTTTGCAAGCCAACAGGCACTTAATTTGACTGGACACAATATCTCAAATGCAAACACGCCTGGATATACGAGGCAAGTCATAGACCTGTCTGCAATAGCGCCTCCTACGACTTACGGCATGGCTGACCAATGGGGCAAAGCCATAGGAGGTGGCGTCAATGTTGACGGCTATCGACAGATAAGAGATCAATTTTTAGATCAGCAGTACAGGAGAGAAAATACCACACTCGGTGAATGGGAGACTAAGTCAGATACATTGTCTGCTATAGAAGACATCTTAAACGAGCCATCTGATACGGGAATCACAACCGTTTTAGACAATTTTTTTAATTCACTTCAAGATTTGTCAAAAAACCCGGAAAGCCTTGAAGTGAGGGCTGAAGTTAGAGAAAATGGCATATCACTGACAGATACCATTAATACTATTTATCAGCATCTTGATGATCAAGAAAACCAAATAAATAGCACTATTCAAAGCCGAGTACAGCAAATCAATTCATATGCAGATCAAATATCGAAACTAAACAATGAGATCTACAGATTTGAACTTACAGGGCAGACAGCCAATGACTTAAGAGATCAGAGAAACTTGTTGGTTGACCAGCTTTCTGAGATAGTTAACATAAATACTTATGAAGATTCAAATGGAAATTTTAGGGTAGACATAAGCGGACAAGCTCTTGTGGATGGGAATAATGCCTATACAATGAGCATAGACAATACAGGAACAATAAAGTGGGATCTTGCCGGAACGCCTGTGAATCCGACAGGTGGCATATTAAAGGGACTTTTGGATATGAGAGATGGCGATGGCACAAATGGTGTAAAAGGGATTCCTTACTATGAGCAGCAATTGAATCAATTTGCGTACAACCTTGCGACGGTTTTTAATGCACAGCATGCTGCAGGATATGGGCTTGATGGAAGCACTGGCATCAATTTTTTCAACATAACAGATACGACGTATAATCCAACTGCAGAATATGCTAAAAATATACAAGTTTCATCAGACATACTTGCAGATGATGGACTTCAAAAGATTGCCGCAGCATCATCAGCAAGTTCGCTGCCTGGAGACAATACAAATGTCTTAAATCTTATAGCGCTTAGAGATACGAAGATCAGCGGATTGAACAATGGGACGTTTGATGATTTTATAAGCTCTTTGATTTCCAACCTTGGCGTTGATGCACAGCAGGCAAATCAGATGCAGACAAATCAAAGTACAATGGTAAAACAGGTTGATTACAACAGACAATCTGTGTCTGGTGTTTCTCTGGATGAAGAGATGGCAAATATGCTTAAATACCAAAAGTCTTATGAAGCATCAGCAAGGATGATAACTGTCATGGATGAGCTTTTAGATACGCTTATAAATAAAATGGGAGTAACATAAAAGGCAGGTGTAGACAATGCGGGTAACGAATAACATGCTTGTGATGGATTTTATGAATGACTACAACAAAAATCTTGAAAGGCTTCAAAAAGATCAAAATATGTTGTCAACTGGTGAAAAAGTAAGCAAGCCATCAGACGATCCTGTTGCAGTGGCAAGTATTTTAAGGATAAAGACGGAAATCGCGAGAAACAATGCGTATACCAAGAATACAGACGATGCAAAATCGTGGCTTAGCCTTACTGATACGGCATTAGGGCAAATAGGAGATATGCTGCAAAATGCCAGAGAGTTAGCAGTGCAGGGATCTAATGGCACTCTTACTCAAAGCGACATGCAAAGTATTGCGGCACAAGTGGATCAGCTAAAGCAGCAGATTATACAAGTAGGCAATACCCAGTACAATGGTAGGTACATATTTGCTGGATACAAGACCGATACAAAGCCTTTTAGCGATACAAGCAATGGGTATGCTGGCGATGATGGCGCTATAAAATTTGAGATAGGTGCAGGTGGTAATACAATTCAGGTGAATGTGACAGGCGATAAGGTGTTTGATGTATCTTCTGGCACTTCACAGCTTCTTACTGTGATGGACAATCTATCAAATGCATTGAAATCGGGAGATAACCAAGCTGTCAGCAACATAATAGGAGATATAGATAATCAATTGCAAAATATCCTATCAATCAGGGCTGATGCAGGAGCAAAGGCAAATAGAATTGATTTGACTGCAAACAGGCTAAGTGATGATAACTACAACTTTACATCATTGCTTTCCAAGAATCAAGATGCAGACATAGCACAGGTTATTACCAATCTAAAGATGGATGATAATGTGTACAGAGCATCATTAGCTTCAGGCGCTATGATCATTCAGCCATCTTTGGTAGATTTTCTGAGGTAAAGGAACGGTACTATGGATATAGCAATACACCAAACGTTCGGCAGGATAGGTATTGACACTACTCCTGCCGCAATTAATATTCACAATCAGAATGCAGATCTTAATATACATCAAGAGATGCCTAAGGTAGAAATTGATCAGAAATTGCCACAGGTTCGTATAGATCAATATCAATGTTTCTACGAGTCTGGACTAAAAAACATATTTGATCTTATACACGACGAGGCAGAAAGAAGCTATCAGATAGGTCTTGAAGCCATAGGGAAAATTGCTGAAGATGGAGATGCCTTGGCATCAATAGAGAACCATCAGAATGTCATACCAGAGTTAGCGTCTCAGGCAGGTGTTGAGAATATAGACTTTAATGTAGACCTTATGCCAAAATCAAGGCCTAAGATATGGTTTGATGGTTATCTCAACATAAACTGGCAGGATGGTAAGGCGTATATAGATGCCACACCTAAAAAACCTGAGATAGACGCAACAAGGGCAAATGTAAGCATATACATGCTTCAGTATCCTTCTATAAAAATCGACTATATAGGTCAGAATGTGGATGCAATAGTTTGAATTTGAAAGAGAGGCATGAGCGATGGATATAGAGACAAGAAATTTTGGCGTTGTCAGCTATAACGAAGAAGATGTACTTCACTTTGAGGAAGGCATACCAGGCTTCGAGAGACTTAAAAGCTTCATTCTTCTAAGCATTGATGAATATACCCCTTTTAAGTGGCTGCAGTCCCTCGATGATACAGATATAGCTTTTGTGATAGTCGATCCTAAAGTTGTAATAAAAGATTATAAGGTTGAATTAGATGAGGAGACGATAAAATCGTTGGACATAAAGGACTTAAACCATGTACTTGTTTATGCCATCGTTGTAATACCTGATGAAATTGAAAAGATGACTGCCAATCTAAAAGCCCCTATAATCATAAATGCAGAAAACAACAAAGGTATGCAGATAATCATGGACAATGACAAATACATGATAAAGCATCCCTTACTTAAGGAGCTAAAAAATGCTGATACTTACTCGTAAAATAGGGCAGTCTCTGATTATAGGGGATGACATTGAGGTAATGGTTGTAGGAATCGATGGCGAAAATATAAAAATAGGCATATCCGCTCCAAAGGATGTAACTGTCATGAGAAAAGAGCTTTTAGAAGTAAAAGACGAGAACAAAAAAGCAATTAATATAGATAAATCATCACTTAAAATGTTAGAAAAAATTATAAAAAAAGACTAAAGTAAAAAAAAATAAAATCGATATATATAGTGTAAAACAAAAGACAAGCAGTTGGCCAACTGTGAAAATTTATGGTCGATATGGCATGGATGCCAAATAAAAATTCAAGGAGGAAGAAAATATGGTAATCAACACAAACTTAAGTGCTATAAACGCATGGAGAGCACTTGAGACAAACAACACAAACACACAAAAAGCATTGCAGAAGCTTTCATCAGGCTACAGGATCAACAGCGCAGCAGATGATGCAGCAGGTCTTGCAATATCTGAAAAGATGAAAGCGCAGATAGCTGGATTAGATCAAGCTCAAAGAAATGCACAAGATGGTATATCACTTTTGCAGACAGCAGAAGGTGCATTAAACGAGACAACATCGATTCTCCAGAGAATGAGAGAACTTGTAGTACAGGCATCAAATGATACCAATACAAATGAAGACAAAGTTAATATACAAAAAGAAATTGATCAGCTTAAAAATGAAATCAATAGAATAGCTACTACAACGCAGTTTAACACTAAAAATCTTTTAGATGGTACTGCTAATGTTACATTGCAAATTGGAGCTAATTCAAATCAAACTATTAATGTTGCTATAGGACGAATGACTGCATCGGCATTAAAAGCGTCAGCCGCTGCTATGAGTATAGCTTCTATATTTGTAGGTTCGGCAGGTGCTAGTGTTACAGCAGCTAGCATATCAGCTCAAATTGATGTTATAGATAAAGCTATAAATCAAGTTTCTGGTCAGAGAGCAGATTTAGGTGCATATCAGAACAGACTTGAACACACGATTAACAATCTTGGTACAGCATCAGAAAATTTGACAGCTGCAAATTCACGTATAAGAGATGTAGACATGGCTCAAGAGATGATGGAATTCACAAAGGATAACATACTAAACCAAGCAGCGACGGCAATGCTTGAGGAAATAGCTGCATAAGCTGTTTCATACAGGCGTCCTGAAGAGTAATTTTCAGGATTACCACCGGGTGAATTGCTGGAAAACCCTTAGAGCCTTATACCCTACAACATAATCCGAAAGGATAGATGTGATAGGTTAAAAAGTATAAGGATTGGGCAATCAGCAGCCAAGCCCCTGTACCGAAAGGTTGGGGAAGGTTCAACGATCAGGACATACCACCTAAAAGAAAATCTCATGGTGATGAAGTCCGTAGGGATAAATCCCGAAGTGCCCGGCTCCTATATGATATAGGATGAAGATATGATCTATTCGGTATCGAAAGATATCGGCCTGGAAGAGCTCAGGCAAATCAACAACCACAGACAGTATTACAATTATTAAGATAGTAAGGAGGGAGGCTCTGCCTCCCTTAAAATATAGAATATTCTCGGCAACTTCTGTTGCCTGAAACATCTGAATTTCAGGAGACATCTTTTAAATTTATCCCCCAAAATTTCATTCTGAAATCATTTTTCGATTTCCAATTCATTTACATCTTTATTTACATTGTAAAATTTTTTCTTTATATTTCCCTTTATTTAACATATATGGTTGCATTCTATCTTGACTTTTTTAAATCGCCCCAATAATCGAAATGGATGGTGTTTTTACCATACTACTTGTTATTGAGGTGATTTTATGTTGGGCGCATGGCGTTCGCATTCTGATTATCAGTCTTTCCTTGTCGAAAATATTCAACCCATTTATGCTTCAGATAAAAATCGTGTCCTTCAATTTTCTGAAGCTTTATCTAAACTCTATAATTTAGATCTTGATGTTCTTAAACCTGTACTGGAACCTTATTACTCTAATACTGGTTCTCCAGCCAAAAACCAGCCTGAAGTTTTTCGGTCTTTTGTACTTATGTCTCTTCTTAAATGTCACAGTATTACTAAATGGGTTTACATGCTTCATCATGATGACCTTTTGTGTTACATGATTGGCGTGTCTCCTGATAATATTCCTGGTGTTGGTACTCATTATGACTTGATTAACAGGTTATGACTTGAGGATCCTGATATTGAAAAAGACCGACAGGATTCTCTCCATCCTTTTAAACGCAAACCACGTAAAAAACTTGCTAAAAATCAGAAGCTTCCACCACGCCACCCTGGTATTATACAGAAATTTGTTGATTTGGCTTTACAGGGTAAAATTTTTGAGTCAAGACCTGAGAAGCTTCTTCAACAAATTTTTGCCGATGTTGCTGTTAGGCCTTCCGCCAATGATGGCATCCTCGGTGATATTGAAAAACTTACTATTTCCGGTGACGGTACTTGCATTAAAACCGGCGGAAGTCCTTTCGGTATTAGAACTTGTGATTGTGCTAATAAGGGTATATTTAATTGTGACTGCCATCGCAAGTTCTCTGACCCCGATGCTCGCTATGGTTGGGATAGTTATCATGAGACATGGTTTTATGGTTATTCTGGTTATTTTTTAGTGACATACAACGAAGAGCTTAAATCTGATATTCCGATTTATCTTCGCTTGGTTGAGGCTCCTCGTTATGATGGTGTTACTGCTATTATTGCTTTGTCTGAAGCAAGGGCTTTGTATCCTGATTTCGTTTTTGATAAATTTATTGGTGATTGTGCTCATGATAATTACCCTACTTATCATCTTCTTAATAAGTGGAATATTAAACCTGTAATTCCGCTTAATAAGAAGAATAAAAACAACAGCAAGTACCAAGGTACTATTAAAATCAATGAAAATGGTATTCCTGTCTGTATGGCAGGATTATCTATGGTTTACAATGGTTTTATGAAAGACCGTAACAGAATTAAATGGCGCTGTCCTTTTGCGACTGGTAAAGTTGATTCATGTAATTGTAAAGATAAGTGCTCCTCTTCTGATTATGGTAGAACCGTTTATACGAAGCCTTCATCTGATCCTCGCTTGTTTACCGTCATTCCACGTGGTTCTGATGAATGGAAATGCGAGATGAAAAAGCGAACTTCTTCTGAGCGTGTTAACAAAAGGCTTCTTAATGACTATGAGTTGGAGCTATCTAAAACCAGAGGCAAAAAGCGTTGGTCTTTCTGGATTATGATACACTCTATTAATATCCATCTTGATGCTAGATTGAAAAAATCTAAGTTTGATTTTATTTCTATGCTTGATGGATTATTAGGTAGAGCAGCATAAATATTGAGATTCCATATACTGTTAATTTTTAAACCTATTTTATTAGGCTTTATTTCTTATACTCTTTTTTTAAATTGATTTTCATTATTTTACATTTTCTTTCCTCTTTTCAGTATTTTATCGCAAAGGCTTTGTTATTTTCTGTATCTAATTTTTAATGTCTGTATAATGGGGTTAAATCCCTCAGCTTAAGCTGAAACCTTTAGGTCAACGAATAAAAATAAATAATCACTTCTAGTAAAAAATAAACTAGAGGTGATAAATATGCAAAATTATAGAAAGTCGTCACATGCTACATATGATCTAAAATATCATATAGTATGGATAACAAAATATAGAAAACCGGTATTGGTTGGGAAAATAGCTGAAAGGACAAGAGAACTAATAAGAATGGTATGCAAAAATAATGAAGTAGAAATATTATCAGGACATGTATCAAAAGATCATATACATATACTAGTGTCGGCACCACCACATTTGTCAGTAAGTAAGCTAGTGCAATATATAAAAGGATATAGTTCGAGAAAGCTGCTAATGGAGAATAAGGAGCTTAACAAACAATTTTGGGGACAACATTTATGGGCACGAGGATATTTTGCAGCAAGTAGTGGCAATGTAACAGATGAAGTGATAATAGAGTATATACAAAATCAAGACATAGAAGAAAATCAAAAGAATGATAATTTTACTTTAGGCGAGTTTTAAGCTGCTTAAGCGGCATATCCAACCCACCTGCTTTAGCAGGTGGTGGTTGAGGTGCGCCCGGCATGGGCGGTAACTTGGCGGTGAAAGTCCGCTGTGGGCTTGGTAGTGGGAACCACTAGCTGAACCGCAAGGGTGTCCATCGTGAGGTGGAATCTGAAGGAAGCGGTAGGCAAAATCTCGGTCTGAGGAATACAAACCAGATAAGAGGCTGAATTGGGGCGGATGAGTTTGCCTTACAAAACAAAGTCCAACACTACCCGAATCCCATACAGTAAATCTGGCAGATATATGAGATGAAGGTTATCGTTCTTACCCGGGGAGGTCTGAATGATATGCTCAAGGCAAGAATAAATTTTCTCCATGAGTAACCTATATCGTGAGGTATAGCTGAGCATTCAGAAGTCAGTTCAAGTCATAGTACTATTTGAACCTACCGAAAGGATAGGTAAGGGAAGGACTTGACGGTAGTAATTAAGTAGATATTAGGATAGACTGTTCATGTTTGAAAGCTGTCAACCCTGATAGGGACTGCCTAACAGAAAATAGAGTGGAACTCGAAGATAAAGGTTAGGAGTGCTTAGTGAAATCTACACCTAATATATGGAGGTAATCTCACTTATTTATTTACCGAACCGCCGTATACCGAACGGTACGTACGGTGGTGTGAGAGGACGGCGGTTAGTCACCGCCTCCTACTCGATTTTATGCCATAGTATGACGCTGGAAATTAGTTTCCGAAATCACACATATATATATGCGGCACGGGTGATATCTAGGCGCTAAAAGTTGTTGTGAGTGAGAACATGAGAATTGCTAGCCGAATTTAATGATGTCCACCGTGAAGTTTGGTATCTGCCAATGAGAATAATGAATATAACTTAAGGCAAAATCTTAAAGTTGTTTTATTAGAAAATATTTAGTTATTATTTCTTTTTGTAGTTTTTGTAGTTTAAATATAATTGAATTGCTTTAAATATTAAATCGATATAATCATATGTACTCAATAATATCACCACCTTTTTCATTTTAAGTTAAGATTTTAATTATTTTGTCTTATAAGCCTTCCATTCCTTATATACGATGTGAGTATAAAATAGTTAAGTTAAAAATATTTTTTATCAAATAACTTCTTGGCATTAGATACATACGATAATAAATTCTAAAAGTTAATCTTAATAATATGCTAATTTGAATAGCAATTTTTTTTAAAAATGTTTATTAAAGTTGATTTATATAGAAGCTTAAACTTTTATTCTATTAAGCCGATAATTATTGTAGAAATGTAAAAATGTTAGGTGGGTTTATATGCTTAATGATATGATGAAAGAAACTGTAGCAGAGAGCCTTAAGTATGTACCGAGGCTTATTGATGGTATCGACGATGTGATAAGGTTAATAGACGAAGGCATGTATGCAGAAGCAAATTCATTGCTTATAAGTGTTATTGATGGTCTTAATTGGTCAGTACAAGCGATAACGTTGACTGTGTCACTTCATGGCTTTAATTTAGATATTACAAAGGTCAATGAAAGTTTAAGTGCTTTAATGAATGGAATTGAAAATTCAGATTATCAATTAATATCCGATTCACTGAATTATGAGATTAAGGATATCTTATATGGATATATGAATCACTGCAAAAAAGGAGAGCTTAACTGATGAATTCATTTGAAATATTAAAAGCAAAAGATGGCAACGATACTTTGGTATATAAGAATGAAAGTAAAAAGTATTTTTTGCATAGTTCATATTATCCGGACAAAGAAGCTAAAGAATGGGCTGATGCTATTGAGATTAATGATGAGTCTATATTAATTATATATGGTGTAGGTTTAGGATATCATATTAATTATCTTTTAAGTAAATTGTCACCAAATAATAGGCTGATATTGGTTGAGCCATCTAATGAGATATTTCAATTTGCACTAAATAATGGATACTACGAGAGATTTAAAAATAGGGAGAATTTATATTTTATAAGTGAAGAATCAGAAGAAAAATTAAATGTAATATTACAGACTTATATACCATGGGATAATTTTGAAAATGTAGTGTATAAAGAATTTAAGCAATATCCTAATGTTTTTGGCGAATATTATGAAAGGTTTAACAAATGTTTGATTGAAACAATAAATTCGATGCGAATTAACAGAAATACAGCACTTTATTTTGCTGAACAATGGCAATCAAATTTTATGGAGAATTTGGAGTTTGTTTTTAGAAGTGCAGCTGTTAAGTCTTTTTTTAATTTATTTAAAAATATTCCAGCAGTAATAGTATCTGCTGGTCCTTCACTTGACAAAAATATTGAACAATTAAAAGAGGTAAAGGGTAAATGTGTCATAATATGTGTTGGGACAGCTTTAAAAGCACTTTTGCAAAAAAAAATTGAACCGGATTTTGTTGTATCAATAGATGGCGGAGAAAAGAATTTTGAGCATTTTGATGGATGCAAAATCAATTCTCCACTTGTGTATGATTTAACTTTGTACCCAAAAATATTGAAAGAATATGAAGGACCACTTATCATCGCAGAGATTGCTTCAACATATACGAAATTGCTTAGTGATAAATTATCGCTAGACTTTGGAAAGTTAAGTACAGGACCATCAGTTGCTAATTTATCTTTGGATTTTGCGTATATGTTAGGATGCAACCCTATTATTTTTATAGGGCAAGATTTAGCGTATTTGGATAATAGAACACATGCATCTGGAACAACTTATGAAAAAGACAGAATAAAAGAGAATTCTGACGAAAAAGAGTACATATATGTTGATGGCAATTATGAAGAAAAAGTCTTGACAGATCGCGTTCTGCTTTCATTTAAAACATGGTTTGAAAATTATATATATGGCCATCAAGATAGAATATACATAAATGCTACTGAAGGTGGTGCTCTTATAAAACGGACAAAGATAATGAGATTTAAAGAAGCGATCGAGCTATTTATGAAAAGAGAAATAAATATAAAAGAAGAGATAAATAGTGCATTAAAAAAAGGGGAAATTAGATTAGATAAGAGGCAGATAAATGCTTTTACGAAAGAATTTGAAGATGCAATTAAAAAATTAGAAAAAATTAAAAATGACTGTATGCGTGGTGCAAAGCTTTCGAAAAAAATGTATAATGAATATCAAAAGGATGTTAATGCAGATGTATCTCATATAACATCGATATTGGATAAAATAGATAAAAGATTAAAAAACTCGAAAGATAGTTTTGTGTATATATCTTCTATATTAAATATAGTTACTACAAAAGTTCTTAAAGGGTTTAATCCTGAAAAAGATGAGACTAAGAAACAAAAGAAACTCAGAATTGCAATGATGTCATATACACTTTATCAAGGTATATACGAGGCAATTGAAAAATCAGAAGATGGATTAAGAAAAGCATTAAAGACAGTTGATGAAATCAAACAGTAATCATGGAGATTTTTAGGAGGATATGTGATGAACTTAAAAAATAAGAAAGTTTTAGTTACAGGGGCGGGAGGATTTATTGGTTCACATTTAGTAGAAAGATTAGTGGAAATAGGTGCAAAAGTAAAAGCTTTTGTCAGGTATAATTCTAATAATAATTGGGGTTGGTTAGAAAAATCTAAGTACAAAGATGAGATCGAGATTTATAGGGGAGATATAAGAGAGTATGATAGTGTCAGAGATGCTATGAAAGGAGTGGATGTTGTATTTCATCTGGCAGCGCTAATTGGAATTCCATATTCCTATGTATCACCTCTTGCATATATAAAAACTAATATAGAAGGAACATATAATGTATTGCAATCTGCAAGAGAACTTGATATAGAAAGAGTTATACATACTTCAACAAGTGAAGTTTATGGAACGGCAAGATATATACCCATTGATGAGTTACATCCACTGCAACCTCAGTCACCATATTCAGCAACTAAAATAAGTGCTGATAATATGGCTTTAAGTTTCTATAATTCATTTGATTTACCTGTAACGATTGTGAGGCCTTTTAACACATATGGTCCACGTCAATCAGCAAGAGCAGTTATTCCTACAATAATAACTCAGATATTAACTGGCAAAAAGCAAATAAATCTCGGAAATTTAAGTCCTACTAGAGACTTAAATTTTGTAAAAGATACAGTTAATGGTTTTATTAAAATTGCTGAATGTGATGAGCTTATAGGGAATGTAACAAATATTGGTTCCGGTAATGAAATATCAATAGGTGCATTAGCCGATATGATAGCTAAGCTGATGGGTGTTGATATTGAAATAGTACAAGAAAAGCAAAGACTTAGACCGAATAAAAGTGAGGTTGAAAGGCTGATATGCAATAATGATAAAATAAAAAAGTATACAGATTGGAATCCTGGATATTCTCTTGAAGATGGACTTAAAGAAACAATAGAGTGGATTAGAGCAAATATTAGTTTATATAAACCGGAGGCATACAATGTTTAACAATATTCAACTTGATTCTCCTAATTTAGGAGATAAAGAAAAGGAATATTTAATAAAATGTATTGAAAGCGGATATGTATCAACTGCTGGTCCTTTCGTTCCTGAATTTGAAAGAAGATTTGCGGAATTTTTAAATGTAAATCATTGTGTCTCGGTTCAAAGTGGAACAGCAGCACTGCACATGGCACTTTATGAATTAGGCATTAAAGATGGTGATGAGGTTATAGTTCCTGCTATTACATTTGTTGCGACTGTTAATCCGATAGTTTACTGCGGAGCAACTCCTGTATTTGTTGATGTTGATAAAGACACATGGAACATAGATCCAAGAGAAATAGAAAAAGCGATTACACCTAAAACAAAAGCAATTATTCCTGTACATTTATATGGCAATCCATGTGATATGGATAAAATAATGGAGATAGCAATGAAGAACAATATTTATGTTATAGAAGATGCCACTGAAAGTTTGGGAGCTTTATATAAAGGAAAAATGACTGGAACAATTGGTCATATAGGATGTTTCAGTTTTAATGGTAATAAAGTAATAACTACAGGAGGAGGAGGTATGATATCTCTGAACAATGAAGAATGGGCCTCACATATAAGATTTTTAGTTAACCAGGCAAGGGATATAGCACAAGGATACTATCATTCAGAGATAGGTTTTAACTATAGGATGACAAATTTAGAAGCGTCTCTTGGAATTGCTCAGTTGGAACGCTTACAAGAATTTCTGGAAAAGAAGCGTATGTATTTTGAACTATATAAAGAAATTTTTAATGGTATTGAAGAGATAACTGTGCAGAAAGAATATGAAGGTGCAGAAAGTTCTGCTTGGTTACCTTCAGTAAAAATTGATTGTAAAAAAGTAGGTATGACTATACCTCAAATTCAGGATGAATTAAAAAAAAGAGGCGTTCCAACAAGGAGAATATTTAATCCTATAGTAGATTTTCCTCCATATAAAGAATATAAAAAAGGAAATTATTTTAATTCTTATGAAATATTTGAAAATGGATTAAATCTGCCCGGGTCTACCTTAAATGCATTTGAAAATATAGAATATGCTGCAAAGGCTTTGCTGAATATTTTAAACATTAAGAGAGAGGTGAATATATGAAGAAGATTGCTGTTGTAACAGGAACAAGAGCGGAATACGGTTTACTTTATCCTCTATTAAAAAGAATTAAAGAAACAAATTTGTTTGATCTTCAAATAATAGTTACAGGAATGCATTTATCACCTGAATTTGGATTAACTTTTAAAGAAATTATTGATGATGGCTTTAAGATAAATGAAAAAATAGAAATGCTATTATCAAGTGATTCAGAAATAGGCATTACAAAATCGATAGGGTTAGGAATAATTGGTTTTGCAGATGCATTGAATAGATTAAGGCCTGATATAGTAATTTTATTGGGTGATAGATTTGAAACATTTGCTGCTGCTGTAGCATGTTTAGTTGCTAAAATACCAATAGCTCATCTTTATGGAGGAGAATTAACTGAAGGTCTAATTGATGATGCTATTAGACATTCGATAACAAAAATGAGTACATATCATTTTACATCTACTGAGATTTATAAAAATAGAGTTATTCAACTTGGAGAGAATCCTGAAAGAGTTTTTAATGTGGGTGCTTTAGGAATTGACAATATAGAAAATATTAAGTTGCTTTCAAGGGAAGATTTACAGGAAGAGTTGTCGTTTAAGTTAGGAGAAGTAAATATTTTAGTTACGTATCATCCTGTTACACTTGAAAATAATACTTCACAGGCCCAATTTATTGAATTATTAAAGGCTTTGGATAGTTTTGAAAATATAAAAATAATATTTACAAAACCAAATGCCGATACAGATGGTAGAATTATATCTATGCTTATAGACAAATATGTAAAAACTAATTCAGATAGGGCAGTAAGCTTTACTTCGTTAGGACGCTTAAAGTATTTATCTTTGATGAAAAATGTTGATGTTGTATTAGGGAATTCATCAAGTGGAATAATTGAGGCACCAACATTTAAAAAACCAACAGTAAATATCGGAGACAGACAAAAGGGAAGAATAAAGGCGAAAAGTGTAATAGATTGTGAAGCGAATTCTGAAAAGATAGTATTGGCGCTAAAAAAAGCATTGTCTACAGAATTTAAAAAATTATGTGAAACTATTGATAACCCATATGGTGACGGCAAATCATCAGAAAGAATAATAAATATACTTAAGAAGATTTTAGACACAAATATATCAATTAAGAAGACTTTTTATGATATGGTGATGTAAAGTGAGGATATCATTTATTGGAACTGTTGAATTTTCAAAAAGGATATTAGAAAAATTAATAGAATTAAACTGTAATATTGTGTCTGTATTAACAAAAGAAAAATCTAAGTATAATTCTGATTTTGTAAATTTATCTGAATTATGTATTCGCAATAATTTAGAATATAAATATTTTAATAATATTAATGAATTTGAAACTATAAAGTATATAAAGAGTAAAGAACCAGATATTATATTTTGTTTTGGCTTATCACAGCTAATAGGAAAGGAACTATTGAATATACCTCCAATGGGAGTTTTAGGCTATCATCCAGCTTTGTTGCCGCAAAATAGAGGTAGACATCCGATAATATGGGCATTGGCGCTAGGCTTAAAGGAGACAGGATCTACATTCTTCTTTATGAATGAGGATGCAGATAGTGGTGATATCTTATCACAGGAGAAAATTGAAATAAATTATTCAGATGATGCCAAAAGCTTATATGAAAAGATTACATCCATTGCACTTAAACAAGTTGAAAATTTTATTCCTCTATTGGAAAATGGAACTTATAAAACAATTAAACAAGATAATGTTATATCCAATTATTGGAGAAAGCGAAGCGAAAAAGACGGAGAGATAGACTGGAGAATGTCATCATATACAATTTATAATTTAGTCAGGGCTTTAACTAGACCTTATCCCGGTGCATATTTTTTTTATAAAAATAAAAAAGTTAGGGTTTGGAAAGTAAATGAGGTAAGAACTAATAGATATGATAATTTAGAACCTGGCAAAGTTATTAAAAATAACAATGGCGTATTATTAATAAAAGCAGGAGATAATTGCATTGAGATTACGGATTGTGATTTAGGAGAAATAATTATGGAAGGTGAATATTTATGATTTTAATGGTAGTTTCTCCACATCCAGATGATGAAACACTTGGAGCGGGAGGTACAATACTTAGATATAAGAAGAATGGATATAAAATTGCATGGTTAAATTTTACTGATAAGAAGGAGGAATATGGATATTCTATAACTGAAGTAAATAAGAGAACTAGTCAAATTAATAATGTGATTAAATCGTATGATTTTGATTACTTTTATAATTTAAAATTGCAACCATCTGGTTTAGATAAGTATCATAAAAAAGATTTAATAGAGGAGGTATCAAATATAATAAGACAAATTGAGCCTAATAGAATAATTTTACCATATAAATACGATGTTCACTCAGATCATAAAGTCGTTTTTGATGTTTTAAATTCGTGTACGAAAGTTTTTAGATTTCCTTTTATTAAATGTGTTTTAATGATGGAAATTCCATCTGAATCTGATTACGCAAATCCTGATAATGGTTTTGTTCCAAATTACTTTATAAATATTACTGATTTTATTGAGAATAAGATTAAAATATTAAATATTTATGATGATGAGATTAAAGAGCATCCTTTTCCAAGAAGCGAAGATAGTGTAAAGTCTTTAGCTCTAATTAGAGGTTGTGCTTCAGGTTTTAGATATGCTGAAGGTTTTAGAATTTTAAAATTTATAGAAGATTAGATGCTGGAGTGTGTAAATATCATGTTCAAAATAGCAAATAAAACAATATCAGAAGATTCTCCTGCATTTATTATAGCTGAAGCAGGTGTGAATCATAATGGTGATTTAGAAACAGCTATTAAATTAGTTGACGCTGCGTCTGAAGCAGGTGCAGATGCAATAAAATTCCAAATATTTCAAACGGGAAATTTAGTAATTAAAGATGCGGAGAAAGCTGAATATCAAAAATTGGCTACATCTTCAGATGAAACACAGTATGATATGTTAAAAAAGTTGGAACTATCTTATGATGATCATATTAAAATAATGGAATATTGCAAAAGGCGAAATTTAATCTATTTAGCAACTCCTTTTGATTATGAAAGTGTCGAAATGTTGGAACGAGCTGATGTACCTGTATTTAAAATTGCTTCTGGCGATATAACAAATATTCCATTTTTAAAATACGTTGCCAAAAAAAAGAAACCAATAATACTTTCCACAGGAATGTCTAATTTAGGTGAAATCGAAGAAGCTATAGAGGCGATTAAAAATACTGGTAATAATAGTATAATCTTATTGCATTGTACATCAAATTATCCAACCGAATACAAAGATGTTAATTTAAATGCAATGATTACTATGAAAAATGCTTTCAAGCTGCCTGTTGGTTATTCAGATCATACTCTTGGCATTGAAATTGCGATAGCAGCAGTTTCGTTGGGAGCGTTAATTATTGAAAAACATTTTACGCTTGATAAAAACATGCCAGGTCCCGATCACAGGGCATCACTTGAACCAAGCGAACTTAAGCTTATGATTAAAAGCATTAGAAACATAGAGGCGGCATTAGGAAATGGAATAAAAAGATGTAGAGAGAATGAAGAAAATGTTAGAGATGTAGCAAGGAAGTCAATTATTGCAGCTAAAGATATACCCAGCGGCAGTATCATAACAGAAGAGATGTTAACTACAAAAAGACCGGGAACCGGCTTGCCTCCTAAGTTTTTTGATTATTTAATTGGTAAAAAAGCCAGAATTCATATTTTAAAGGATACAATTATTGACTTTTCTATGCTTGAATAATAATTATATGCTTTTTCCAAGGAGGAATTCTTTTGGATAAATTAGTTTTAATTGGTGCAGGTGGTCATGCAAAAGCGGTGATAGACATACTGAAAAAAAATAATACAATACATATTGAAGGACTAATAGGCAAATCTGATGAGATTGGCAGAAAAGTTTTAGGCGTACCGGTTATTGCAACTGATGAGCAATTAAATGATTTATTAAAACGTGAGATAAATTATGCACTAATAGTTGTTGGAAGTGTTGGTGATAATTATTTGCGAAAAAGTTTGTATGAAAAAGTAAAGGAGATTGGCTTCACCTTTATTAATGCGTTTCACCCATCAGCTATTATTTCAGAGTATGTAAAATTTGGATTAGGAAATGTTGTAATGGCCGGTACTTTTATAGGTCCTGATACACAAGTTGGAAATAACGTGATAGTAAATACGGGATCTATTATTGAACATGATTGTATAATAAGCGATCATGTTCATGTTGCTCCAGGCGTTAAAATTGCTGGAGGAGTTAAAATAGGAGAAGCAAGTCATATTGGAATTGGATCTATTATTATTCAAGGGATAAAGATAGGTAAAAATTCATTAATTGGAGCAGGTACTGTAGTTATAAATGATGTACCTGATAATGCTGTTGTTGTAGGTGTTCCAGGGACAGTAAAAAAATATAGATATGATATAGGGAGAAATCAATAATGGAAAATAAGGTTAAATCCGTTATTATCAGCGATAAATGTATTATTAAAAATGCTATAAAGCAGTTAAATGAAAATAGATTGCAAATTCTTTTAGTCGTTGATGATGAATATAGGTTAGTTGGAACCGTCACAGATGGAGATATAAGAAGAGCGATATTGAATAATGTATCTTTAGAACAGCCTGTCTTCGTTATTATGAATAAGAAGCCAAAATATGTTTATAATGGACAAGAAGAAGTTGCTAAAGAGTTGATGTTAAAATATAAAATAAAAACTATTCCTGTATTAGATAATGAAAAAAAAGTTATAGATTTAATATTGATGGAAGAATTTATTGGAGTGAAATGTGAATATTCAAAGAAAAATAACTGTGTTTTTATTATGGCTGGTGGTAAGGGTACCAGGTTAGATCCGTTTACTAAAATACTTCCGAAACCGTTAATACCTATAGGTGATAAGCCTATAATAGAAATTATAATGAAAAATTTTAAAAATTACGGCTTTAATAATTTTATAGTTTCACTTAATTATAAAGCCGAAATTATAAAATTATATTTTGCAGAAAATCCAGACGGATATAATATAAATTTTGTTCATGAAAAAGAATTTCTTGGGACCGCAGGTTCATTAAAGCTTGCAATTGATAAATTAAATGATACTTTTATTGTATCAAATTGTGATGTTATTATAGATATAGATTTCGACGAGCTTTTAAAATATCATAAAAAAAATGGAAATCACGCCACTATATTAGGTGTTGTTAAAAATATGCAGATTCCATATGGTGTTATGGATGTCAACAATGGTGAATTGATAAATATGATAGAAAAGCCGGAGTATAATTTTGTTATAAATTCAGGTGTGTATGTTTTAGAGCCAGAATTGATAAAACTTATTCCAGATGGACAATCTTTTAATATGCCGGATTTGTTGTTAAAGTCAAAAGAGTATGGATATAAAGTTGGCGTATATCCTGTAAGCTCGAAGTGGTTTGATGTGGGACAATGGGAAGAATATCGTAGTACATTGGAATATTTTAAAAAGGAGGATAATGTATAAGATGTATAAAGGAAAATCAATATTAGCGATAATACCTGCAAGAGGCGGTTCAAAAGGTGTTAAAAGAAAAAATGTGAGACTTTTATTGAACAAGCCTCTAATAGCATATACTATTGAGGCTGCGTTGCAAGCGAATTTTTTAGATAAAATAATTGTTTCAACAGAAGATCCAGAAATAGCAAGTATATCAAAGGAATTTGGAGCAGAAATTCCTTTTATGAGGCCTGTTGAATTAGCTTCTGACGATGCAAAAGGGATAGATGTTATTTTTCATGCGATGAATTGGTTGGGAAAAAATCATACTGTATATGATTTAGTTATGCTTTTACAGCCTACATCGCCATTAAGAAAAGCGTATGACATAAAAAATGCAGTTGATATTTTATATGAGAAAAAAGCAGGCGCGGTAGTTTCAGTTTGTGAGGCTGAGCATTCTCCTTTATGGATGAACGTCTTAAATGAGGATTTGTGTATGAAAGATTTTTTAAGAAAAGATATTTTAAATAAAAATAGGCAAGAAATAAGTAAATATTATAGAATAAATGGAGCAATATATGTATCTGATTGGAATTATTTGATACAAAACAAAGGCTTCTTTGGTGAAAAAACATACGCGTATATTATGCCTAATGAAAGATCTATAGACATTGATACAGAACTGGATTTAAAATTTGTTGAATTTTTGATGAATAATTTTCATATGCAGAAATAGACATATATTAAAATCTTTATAATCGTTAAAGATCTGTGGAGGTGTTCCATATTATACCGGGTACAAAGTCTGAGATGCTTGATGCCGAATACTGGTTAAAAAAAATACCCGATGCTGATTGCCTTATAATGGCGGAAAATGATATTATGAAGTTTAATCAAGAGATTGTGGGAAAATGCGATAGCGTCTATGATTTAAGAAGCTATAGGGATAGTCTTACTTACGATGAATTGCTGTCTTTGATAAAGGAGTATAAATTACCAGAAAAAAAGATGTATTTTAGAAATGGTGAAGCAGTGAAAAGGGATTTTTACAATTATATATCTGATAATTTGAATATCACTGAAATAAAAGAAGTCAATTCCGTACAGTACGGCATCACTATAAGAAAGACATTTCTTAGAAGTTTTCCTACAGATATAGCGGTGTACAGCAGAAAAGGTGATATCGAATTTGATAGATTTCAAGAGACATCGTGTCAAGCATTAGAGCCTGTTTTGGTACTTCACGAAAGTAAAGATAAAAAGTGGTATTTTGTACAGATGTACAACTACAGAGGATGGGTTAAGGCTACTGATATAGCAATTGCAAAAAATAAAGAGGAAGTATTTGACTATCTCGACACAGATGATTTCATAGTTGTTACAGGAAATCGCGTAAGGACGCAGTCAAACCCATACGATGATGACGTATCTGAAATTCAGTTTGACATGGGGACGAGAGTACCATTGGAAAAGGATATGCCTGATACTATAGGTAATCAATCTACTTATGGCAATTATGTTGTCAAACTGCCTTCAATGGACGATGAAGGCAACCTGATTTTTAAATATGGCCTTATATCGATAAAAGAAGATGTTTATTGGGGCTATGTACCATACACGAGGGCAAACATATTAAATCAGGCGTTTAAACTTATTGGCGATAGATATGAATGGGGAGATAGCTTCAATGGTAGGGATTGCTCCAGCTTTATCATGTACATCTACAAGACATTTGGGTTTAGACTACCCAGAAATGCTGATGAGCAAGAAAGATGTCCCGGAATAGTACATCAGTTTTCTGATGGATTATCATTAGATGGGAGAATAAAGGTTTTTGATAAGATTAAGCCTGGTGCAGCTTTATATATGCCGGGTCATGCCATGATGTACGTTGGAATGGATGGTGGAGTACCATACATCATACATGACTTTACTGGATATGCAGAGAGAAACGGTGACAAGTATGACTTTATACCAGTTAATGAAGTCATGGTCACATCATCACTTCTACCTGCATCAAATGGCATACCATTTATAGAGAGATTTTCTTCTGCCATTCAGTTTGAGATGTAGCTATTGCTTTTCTGTAAGCATATCCCAGTATTTTTTAGGCATGTGTTGTCTTTGAAGCCTTAAGTTTTTTCTTTCTTCTATAGAGATGCTTTTATGATACATTTTCCATAGGATTTCGTAGTCTTTGGTTTCTTTCATATTGGATATATTTTCAAGAGGTATGTCGGTGATTATCCATGCTTTTTTATCATATACTGCCGATAAGTTCCTTTTTTGGTCGTGTATTATGAAATACTGATCTTGAAACCTTTCAGCAAAGTGGGGCATTATGACAGGCAGTACGTTGTAGTCTGGATGTATCTTGGCAATAAACAACCCTTTTTTGACTTCTTTAAATCTGATTAATTCGATCATTTTGTACGCTTCATGTTTTACTCTACGGCTTAATTTTGTCACTTCATGGACTATGTCATTTTGAATGAAGTAGTCTATTTTTTTGCCTATCTTAAAACCTAATCTAATATATTTATATATCAGCATGTACGACGAGTCCAACTCTGACAGATAAACGTAGTAAATATTTCTGAGTGCTTCTTTTGATATTTTTGTTGCAATGGCATTTTGTACTTTATTGGATTTATCTATATCTGTTGATACGAATACATCATGTCCAAGAAAGTTTATCTGATGATTGACTTCAGAAAAAATATCATTGGGATGTTGATGACGGTAATATGATTCGTATACAACAGTCATGAGGCCATCAAACGACCCGTCGAATATGTAGTTTACCATATATCTACTCTCCTAACTAAGCTATACAATTATCGGCAAATTTTTTAATGTATTATTGACGTCGAATATGCTAAGCTGTCCATCTAAAATGCGATTCTTATTGGTAGTTAGTTTGTTTTTTATTTTGTCTTTTTCTATTTCGCATTCACCGTAGTACTTTCCATTGCATGTTATAAAATACTTTGCTCTTTTTAATACAACTCCAAGCTTTTTAAGTGAATCATAGTTTAGAGAAGATGCTTTTCTTGCTGAGACTATCCGCTTGGCTGTTCTGACACCGATTCCCGGTACTCTGAGAAGCATATTGTAGTCTGCAGTGTTAACTTCAACAGGAAATAGGTTTAGATTTTTCATTGCCCAGTTGATTTTCGGGTCCAATGATACATCAAAATTTGGCTCTTCTTCAGTCAGCAATTCATCAGCCTTGAAATTGTAGTACCTTAAAAGCCAATCAGCTTGATACAAGCGGTGCTCCCTCAAAAGAGGTGGCGATGTTACTTTAGAAATATTGCTGTCATCAGAAACGGGAATGTAAGCAGAGTAATACACTCTTTTAAGGTCATAATATTTATACAGATTTTCTGACAATTTTAATATGGTCCTGTCGCTTTCTGGTGTTGCGCCTATGATAAGCTGTGTCGTTTGCCCTGCGGGCACAAATTTATACGTGTGGCGCATCAGCTTTTTTGACTCACTTTTTTCCAACAATTGATTGTGTATGAAACTCATTGGCTTTATTATTGATTCTTTTGTCTTTTGAGGCGCCAATAGTTTTAAAGATCTCTCCGAAGGAAGCTCGATATTTACGCTCATGCGATCTGCGTAAAGACCAGCCATTCTAATGAGATTTACATCTGCACCGGGAATAGCCTTTAAGTGTATGTATCCGTTAAAATTGTATTCCTCCCTCAGTTTTTTGACAGTCTTAATGAGAAGCTCCATCGTGTAGTCAGGGCTTTTGTATACAGCCGAGCTTAAGAACAATCCTTCTATGTAATTTCTGCGGTAAAAATTTATCGTAATGTCAGCAAGCTCCTCAGGTGTGAATAATGCTCTCTCTACGTCATTTGAACATCTATTTACACAATATGAGCAGTCGTAGATGCAGATATTTGTAAAAAGTATTTTTAGAAGGGATATGCACCTGCCGTCTTCAGACCAACTGTGGCATATACCATAGAAGGATGCATTTCCTATTCCGCCATTTTTGTTTTCTCTATCGCTTCCGCTGGATGAGCATGATACATCGTATTTTGCTGCATCAGCCAATATCCTTATCTTTTCAAGAAGGTCCATATTAAAACACCTCAATGATATTATAACACAAACATACGTTCAGATAAAAGCGCTTATATCATCTTGAAAAAAATTTAATAAAAATTTCTTAAAGCCGATATATAAAAATGAAGTAAATTACAATAGCTTATATGGAGGAGAAAATGGCAAAGATCATAAAGGAACATTACTATAAAAATGATTCAGTGGAGGAGAAGATAAAGCTATTGAAGAAAGAGCTTAATAAAAACATAGTCGACATGGCAAAAGCCCTTGAGATAAGTCAAGAATTAGATAAGCTTATTGTAGAATACATGTCTTGCCAAAAAAGCGTCAAATAAATTCACTAATTTTTTCAAATATTTTGCCGATATAGAAAATAACATGTGAGTTTTGGGAGGTATATATATGATTCAAAATATATCATTAGAAGGAGGAAGTGGAAAGTTAAATAGCTTATTGACTGACAAGATTGATGACGTTAAAGAGATTTTCAAAAATCCTGTCGATGAGAAAACTGTAAAAGACGAAATAAACGACGTCAACAATAAAATCAAGAAAGATGATGGTACATATTTTGAATTTTCTGTACACAAGCCTACAAATACAATAGTGGTGAAAATTGTAGATAGCAGGACAAACGAGGTTATCGACGAGATCCCGCCAGAAAAAATATTGGATTTGGTGGCGGGATTGTGGAAAATAGCAGGGCTTTTTATCGATAGAAAAATTTAGGAGGAGTGTAGTATGGATCCTATTACAATGCAAAACTCTACTACCAGCAACTTGCTTAGAATAAGCGGACTTGCATCAGGAATTAATACTGATCAAATCGTGAGTCAGCTTATGCAGGCTGCGAGTCAGCCCCTTTATCAATTGGAGCAGCAAAAGCAGTGGCTTCAGTGGCAGCAAGAGGACCTTCAGGACATAAATACAAAGCTTTTGACACTAAGGGACAATACACTGTTTAGCATGAAGTTGCAAGGGACATATCTTGCTAAGACGGTTTCATCAAATACCTCAATTGCGACGGCTACAGCAGGTGTAAATGCTGTAAATGGGACATATCAATTAAATGTTAATCAATTGGCGACAGGAGCAACTTCTGCCAGCACTGCTGCCATTGGTGCTTACACGAATAATTCTGATGGTAGTGTGACTTATAATCCTTTAATAAGCTCGGATGTCACAATTCGATTAAATAACAATAGTATTACATTCAAAGCAGGATCAACTATAAACGATATTGTTTCAACAATTAATAGCGTATCAAGTACAACCCACGTTAATGCGACTTATGATACGACCACAGATAGACTATTCTTAATAACAAATTCAACAGGTTCAAGTTCAAAGATTGATTTTAGCGGTACAGATTCTACAGGACTTACATTCTTGACAAGTACATTGAAATTAGGTTTCAATTCCAGTTCATACACTGGAACAGCAGCGTATACTACATATACTGGAAGTGGCACAAGCATATCAATAAATGGTACACAAATAAATATATCAACTAATGAAGATATTAATAGTATAATTAGTGATATAAACAACAATGTTTCTTCTGTAAATGCAAGTGTTGATAGCAATGGTGTTATAACAATAAGTAGCAAAAATGGTTCACAGGTTAGTATATCTGGAGATTATGATTTTTTGTTGAATAATCTTCATTTGCCATTTTCTCAAGGTACAGATGCTTCATTTTCATTTAATGGAGTCAACATGACTACTTCGACAAACAATGTATCTGTTGCAGGTATCAATATAAATCTTACAGGGGAAGGCAAAACAACCCTCTCTGTTCAAACAGATACAGATACGATCTACAATAGTATTAAAAGCTTTGTGGATGCGTATAACGATGTGATCACAACTATAAATTCAAAGTTGACAGAGCAAAGGTATTATGACTATCAACCATTGACAGATGATCAAAAGAAGCAGATGACGCAAGACGACATTACCGCGTGGCAGCAGAAAGCCAGAAGCGGTGATTTAAGTGGAAATGACAATCTTACATCCATATATTACAGCATGAGGACAGCCATATCAGGTACTGTAACAGCTACTGATGGCACACAGATGACATTAAGTTCTATAGGGATAACTACAGGTCAATGGTATGAAGGTGGTAAGCTCTACATAGATGATACGAAACTTAAAAATGCTATACAAAATAATCCGCAGGAAGTCATGGATCTTTTTACGAAAATAACGGAATCTACTACGGATGTAAATGCTACACCTGGCTCAAGTTCAAGTGATGGAATAGCTGCAAGGCTTTACTACATAGTCAATAATGGCATAAACTCTATAACACAAGAAGCTGGTGGGGGGCAGTATCAGCTATATGATAATAGCTTTTTGGGTCAGCAGATAAATGACTTAAATCAGAGGATGTCGGACATGCAAGACCAGTTGAATACATTAGAGCAACAATATTATGATCAGTTTACGCAATTAGAGACGTACATGTCGCAGATGAATTCTCAAAGCCAATGGCTAAGTCAGCAGCTTAATGGATAGAAATTCTTTGCATTACAAAGGAAGGGGAATTGATAAATGATCGATCCGTATATGGAGTACAAGCGAAATTCTGTCATGACAGCAAGCCCGGAAGAATTGGTCTTGATGCTCTACAATGGAATTATTCGCTTTGCAAATGAAGCGAAACAAGCGATAGATGATAAAAACATCGAAAAAGCTCATAACAGCATAACAAGAGCGCAGGACATAGTATTAGAGCTTATGGCTACTCTTGACATGCAGTATGATATATCGAAAAATCTTTACAGCATCTATGACTTTATTTCAAGAAGGTTGATAGATGCCAATTTAAAAAAAGATAAAAAGCCGTTAGACGAAGTGATATCTTTGATAACAGAGCTTAGAGATACATGGGGAGAAGCTATGGGAAAAGTTCGAGCAAAAGTATATTCTAAAGGTTGATATAGTATGGTAAGCGATGTAAAAAAATTGATAGAGTTGGCTGAAAAAAAATTAAATTATTTGAATGAAATGCTTAAATTAAACAATCAGTTAAACATAGCTATAAATTCACAAAAGCTTGATGACATAAAGAACATATTGGAGAAAAAGCAAAACATCATAGAAAGCATTGATGAGATAGACAGTGAATTTTTGCCTATGTACAATCTGTACAAAAAGGTAAATAGGATTGACAGCATTTTTAATACGCCCAGTAATAGTGCAGATAAAAGCGTGTTAAAGGGAATACTGATAGATATAAAGGGTACATTAGAAAAAATAAAAGAAGTCGAAGATAAAAATTTAGAGGATATAAACTGCGCTTTTAAAAATCTGGAAGAAAAAATAAGCGACATATCAAAAGGTAAAAAAGGATATATAGAGTATCTTAAGTATTATACACCTGGCAGCTATTTTGTAGATAAGAAGCGCTAAATGTTTATGCAGTAATAATTATGCAATTTTTAAAATTTTAAAATTTATTGATAAAACTCTTGACTGGTGGTATAATATTACTGTATAGTCTAATTGGCTATACAGTAAATAAATGTCAAAGTGAGGGGATTATTTATTATGTATCAAGACAAGACATTGGTCTGCAAAGACTGTGGGGCAGAATTCGTGTGGACTGCCGGCGAACAAGAATTTTATGCTCAGAAAGGATTTCAAAATGCGCCAGTAAGGTGCAAAGCATGCAGAGATGCTAAAAAGCAGAGAAACAATCAGTTTAACTCCAGGAGAGGAAGAGTTGCTGGAGCAAATAAGTAATCCCCTTCACTTTTGCAAGAAGTAAAGAGGATTATTGAGGGTATTCCGAAAGGGATGCCCTTTAATCATTTTATCCACTTTTCCATAAAAAATTTTTGATGAGTTAACAGAGATTTCGCATTTAAAAATTTATAGAGTGATAAACACGTTGATTTATATAATTTAACTAAGAGCAGCTAGAAATATGTGATTTTCCGTTTTTTACTGGAAATTAAAAGAAAAAATTTGCAAAATAAAAGCATCCTTTCTATAATATGTTTTGCGACAACCTAAATAGAAAGGATGCTGATAAAATGAACAAAAGTTATTTAAAACAAATGCTTATTTACTTCTCTAAGATATACCATCTTGGAGAAAAAATCAATACCCTAAAAGATAAAAGAGCAAAATCTTCAGTAAAAATTTCAACAGTTACCTTTGTAGTATTATTTGGATTTATGCTTCAAATAAGGAGTTTTAATAGGTTGGAACATTGGCTTAAAAAAGGTAAATTTAAAAAAGTATTACCTAAAAAGACTAAAATTCCTCGTATTGACACTATTAGGCGTGTTTTAAGTAATTTTGATTTAGATGGCTTAAATGAACTTAATAATAGTATAATCAAGACAAGTACAAAAAATAAGGTTTTTAGAAAAGGAACTATAGATGGACTAAAAGTTGTTGCAATAGATGGTGTAGAGTTATTTGAAAGCACTAATAAGTGCTGTGATAATTGTCTTACACGAGTCCAAAAGGACGGGATTACTCATTACTTTCATAGGTCAGTAATATGTGCATCTGTAGGTTCTGATCCACATCTTATCATAGGTCAGGAAATGCTTGAACCAAAAAGAGATGCTTCAGATAAAGACGAAGGAGAAATCACAGCAGGCAAGCGTCTAATTAGAAAATTGCATAAAGAATTTCATCATTTTGCAGACATTATAGTAGCTGATGCATTATATTGCAAATCTACTTGGATTAAAGAAGTATTATCAATAGGGATGGATGCAGTAGTAAGGGTTAAAGATGAAAGACTTAATATAGTTAAGGATGCACTTGGTTTATTCAAGTGTCGAGAAGCAGATAAAGAATGGACTGTTAAGAAAAAAAGTAACAATTATATTAAAATAAAGGCCTGGGACGAAGACAATTTTCAAATGCCTAATTCCGACATAGAAGTAAGGTTTATAAAATTTATAGAGGAGATACATAGCTCAAGCAAAGTAGAAACAAAAGAATCATGGATAATAACTACCTCTAAAGTTACTTCAGTAGAAACTCTATGGAAAATAATACATAAAAGATGGGAAATTGAAAACAATGCTTTTCATCAACTAAAAACAGAATGGCACTTAAATCACTGTTTTATGCACAGTCCTGAGGGTGTAGAAACTGTGTTAATGTTTATAATAATAGCATTTAATTTGATGCAATTATATTTCTTCAGGTGTATAAGAAATTTTAGGGAAAAGCATATGCTTCAAATAGATATTATTGAAGATATAAAAGATGAGATATTTATCATAGAAACTGGATGGAGTAATCCACTGTTTGTGAAGACATAATTTGAAACAAAACTGGAAATTCATTATTAAAATTCATGGGGTAAGGGGAAAGTGCAACTTTTTTAGCATCTAAATGGATTTACTATTACCATATATTCAACTAGATGTAAAATATAAAAATTCTTGTAGAGATAAATTTTTTGCTGGAATTTTGATGCGAAATCTCTGTTAATGCTCCTATGAGATGGTATCCTCTTTCAAAATGTTTTCTATTACTTTCTTGTTTATGTACCATGAATCACATAGTCCATATGCTGGTCCTTTAGGTATTGGAAGCATAGATACCATTTCGCATATTCTTTCGATTTTGCTTTTACCACCTTTTTCATAGCGTTCAATACAGTAAGGCAATACTACTTTACCGCAAGATAGCATAATGGTAAGAAGCTGGTGTCCCCAAACTTGCTTCCCTTTTAAATGTGATTGATGAAATCCTGTTGCCTGGATAGTATGTTTAGCCTGTAACGAAGGCTTTGTCTTCTCAGCAATAGTATCATCAAAAATCACAAATATCGGCTTGTTGCTAGTTTGGGATAATTCAAATATAATGCGAATAACTTCTCGCCTTATAGCTCTCCATGCATATTCTATATTCCAAACACCTTGGTTTAAGAATTTGCCAAACGTGGTTCTATGGCAATTAGCAAGGCTTAAATTAACTATATCTGTAACAGTACCACTATAACCTTTTTGAGTGGCAGCAATTATAAATTCTAAAATATGACGAATAACAGGTTTAGTAAAATATAATGCAAAATTTAATTTCATTAAGTACTGGATTATTGATGAATTTTCTGTTATTCTTTTATTATGAGACATTTGCTCCACTCCTATGGTTAATATTGTTATAGTGTAACAACATATTAAATACCATAAAAGCGAGCATTTGTCTCTATTTTTTATTAAATTTTTTCATGTAAGTTTATTATGGTAATTTATGTAAGCAAATTTTCTCATCTATAGGTGATTCCACTGCAAAAAGTCAAAAAACATGGAATTTAGAACCATAATAAGGTATAATTAGAATATAATACATTGTGATAAGAGGTTAAATATATGTTTAAAGAAAATAAAGATCATTTACAACAAAAAATGTTTACTAGTGAATTCTGGATGGATAAACGAGTATTTGAAAGGCTTTCAAACAGTTGGGCACCATTGTATTATGAACATGTATTTTGTAAAATTAATGAGAAACTTTTTGCACCCCTTTATACACAAAATACGGGAAGACCTAACTTTCCTGTCAATATACTTTTGTCCTTAGAGTATTTTAAACATATTTACGATTATACTGACGAAGAGCTTATTAACCAATTTTACTATAATGTTCAGATTGCCTTTGCAATGGGTATAAAAAACGTTGGTGAAATAAATCTTGGAATAAGGACATTATACTACTTTAGAAAACATGTTTATGAGTATATATTGAAACACCCTCAGGAAGAAGATTTAATATTCGGTCAGTTTATAAAACTAATGAAAGAATTTTCGTTAAAAGCTGGTGTAATGACCGATAAACAAAGGATGGATTCCACATTGATTAGTTCGAACATTAAGAAAGCAGGAAGATTAGCACTTGCACTTGACGTTTTGGAAAAGGCAATAAAAAAAGTTCCACATGAATTTTTAAGTGACAAACTTAAAGAAGTAACAAAAGAAGGATATACCAGGACCTTATTGTACAAAACAAAGAGCTCGGAAATTGAAAACAGGCTTGAACATGTTATTGACTTATGTGTGGAATTAAAGGAAATTATTCAAGGTAACGAAAATTTATCAAGCAATAATGAATTATTACTTCTTGAGAGATTGTTAAACGAGCAGACGGTTAAAAATGCCAGTGAGAAAGGATATAAAATAAAAAGAGGCAAAGATATTGCCGGCAATTCCCTTCAGTCTGCATATGATATAGATGCGACATATAGAAAAAAAGCAGAAAAGCAAAGCAGCGGTTATGTACTAAATATTTCCGAAACCTGCGACAATAATAATGAAATTCAATTAATTACAGATTATGTAGTTGAAAAAAACATTGTCAGTGATGTAGAAATAATTAATAGTCGACTGGAAATCATAAAAGAAAATACTGGATGTAAAGAAATTGTTGTTGATGGTGGATATTACGGTAAAAGAACTTTTGATACATCTAAAGATCATGGAATAATAATCAAATATACAGATATGACCGGAGGAAAGCCTGATGAAAATAAAACTAGTGTTTTGGAATTTAAGCTTGATGAGGACAATAAAATACTCCGGTGTCCTGCAAACATAGAACCTTTAGACAGTTACGTTGCCAATGGAGCATCAACAGCACATTTTATAAAAAGTGATTGTGAAGTATGCGAAAAAAAAGAATTTTGTATTGCCAAACCACATAAAGATCTTAATACAGTAAGGATAGAGCACGACACCATAAAAGCAGAAAAAACAAGATCTGAAATTGAAACCAACAAGAAAACAAATGTAAGCAGCAGAGCAGCAATAGAGGGAACAATATCTGAATTAAAAAGAAAACATGGTGCAGATGAAACACGGGTTAGAGGTTTAATAAAAACACGGATAGTTGAGGGTTTAAAAATAACGGCATGTAATATAAAAAGATTTATCATATACATGCAGGAAAAGAGGACAAAAGTGGTAAAGGATGCCACTTATTTTGGCATACCTGTTTCACAGACATAGATAAAAGAAATCAATAGAATAAAAAATTGCAACGAAAATAGGACGTAAATAAGACTGCAGGCTTTTAAAAATGGATATATTTTCAAATAGATTGTATTAATAAACCTAAAGAAGGAGTTTAAATAAAGACTTTTTGCAGTGGAATCATAGGTAAATACTAATTATTTTACATCCAGTCGGTCTACATGAAATGTATCATCTAAAAAATCAAAGCCTTGTTCTTTGAAAAAGTTCCATATCCATTGATTCATACCTATCATTTCCGTAGGATTATAATGAAGGCCAAATAATTTTTGTGCTGGATTTATATAACCGTTTTTTTCAACATTTGCTTTTACTTTGTCTGCAAAGTTCTTTCCGTTAACCATTGAAGCGATTCTGTAAAGATCATCTATCAAATAGCTGTTTTTGTCATTTATGTACGTATTGCTGTTTTGGTATTTTTCTTCATAATATCTTTCAATTTCGTCATCGCTTAATTTTTTGTACTTATCGTCAAAAATGACTGCATCTTTTTGAAGCTTTTTTCTGGAATTTATTTTACCTTTTACATTCCCAAGGCACATAGCTAATACAGGTATAGTAAGCTCTGGCAATTCTAAAAGCTCTTTTATTTCCTCATAGCGTAGATTTGGCGTACCTAAGTAAACACTGCCTATACCTTTTAAAGTGCATGCACATTCAATGCTTTGTGCAACACACATTACATCTTCTAAAGAGATTATAAATTCCAAAAAAGATCTATTCCGCCCATAAGGTGCCATACTTATTTCGCACCATCTTTTTTGCTTATAAAAATCCAAAAGAAATACTAAGACAGTGTCGCATTTTTCAATAAAATTCTGTCCAAGCAAATCTTTAAGCTTTGACTTTTTAACTTTATCCCTTATCTTAATTATAGTGCATGGCTGAGTATTGCCTCCGCTGGCGGCATTTAAACCAACTTCTAATATGTCATTTAAAACGTCATCGTCTATGGGAATATCCAAAAAATTTCTGCAGCTTCTCCTATCCTTTAACAATTCAATTGCATCCATTTGTTAATCCTCCTATTATCCTTGTAAAAACAAGATTATTCTGCACTACTACACTTATTATATAGTATTATACTAATACCAAAGTCAAGTATTTTATATATAAAACTAAAACTTCGCACATAAATAATTACTCTGTTCCTTGAAAACTTAATGCTTTGCCAGAAAAAAGTAATAGTAATTTACACAATTATGCACACTTCGGAAGTCTTTCCTTAAGTTCTTTGGGAATCGCAGCCATAAAAGCATCAAGTAATTGGTCCAGCTGTTCTGAAGATAACGATAGTTTATCTGTTATTGTATCTATGAATACTTGCATAAGTAGATGAAAAGCCTGAATCAGCGTAATATCGGACATTTCATCCTGTATGTAGTAAAATATCTCTCCCATTGTTCGTAAATCTGATGATCGACGGTTCTCTAGTGCAAGCATCATGTATCTGGTAAATACGATTGCTGTATGTGCTGTCATCGCATCGTAAGATAATGAATTGCATTCCTTGCTGAGCTTCAAGTATGATTTACACACTTTGAAAAAGACTTCTATATCCCAGCGCTTCCCGTATATACGAATGATTTCGTCCTCGTTAAGGTTCATATCCGTGGTAATAAGTGCCAGATAGTCTTTTCGATTATTCCTGTTTCTGACAAATACAATTCGAGCAGGAATAGATTTTCCGTCTTTTTCAATGGAAACTTCCACGGATAACAGGTATCTAGACCTGCCTCTTCTTTTTCTGTTCTGCTTGTATATTTCTGTTAACGGCTGCATTATTCCATTATATAGGTAATGCATCTTTGATGTTTTCTTTGCCATTGCAATAACATCATAGCCTATTTCTTTAATAGCAATCAAAGAAGAGGGAGAACAGAACCAAGTGTCAAACAATACATAAGATGCTGGAATCATTGCTTTTTTAGCGGTCTTTATTAATTCCAGAGCTACGGCTGTTGCTTTAGTTTGGGATAGATTCCTTCTTAAATACCCGGCGGAACGCTTGTCCACAGGTATAGCTTCATTGATACGATTCTTTTGATTCTCAGTAGATAAAAGACATCCATTGACTGGGATAAAAGTATTTCCATCTGACCATCCGAGTGTAAGTAGGCGAAAGCCATATTTGTATGTTTTCTTAGCATGGTCATATACTTTTGCTAGTAGTTCTACTTTTTTAGAGCTAGAGCGTTCGAATAAAGAGTCATCAACAATAAGAACATTTACGCGTTTGTCACTTGTTAACCCAGTAATTGTCTCATTTATAATCTGTGCACTAAGCCAAGTGGTAAACCGAATCCAATTAATATGAATAGAGTTTAAGAATCTGTAAACCGTGTCTTTCTTAAAACCAACCTGATTTGTACCCATTAGCATATTCATATACATAGATCTATTGGTAAAGATCATACAGAATAAGTACTCGAAAATAGAAATAACGGGAATACCCTTGCTTTTGTAAGCATTCGATAACCTTAAAGCAGCCGAAATTCTATATTTTTTGAAGAAACTTTTAATCGAAGTAGAAACCTTATTATCAATTTGGTAATTTTGTGTTATACTATTCATAGCATGAGCCTCCAATTGGTTTATTTTTTGATAATTCAATTATACCAAAAATGGAGGTCTCATGCTATTTTATAGCCAAATAATATTGAATTATCAAGGTACAGAGCTACTTTTATAAGTGCGAAGTTTGAGTATAAAATTTTTATAGATTCAGATTCGACAAGCGAATTTCAAAAACGAGAAAGAAGCATTAATTGACTAGATTAAAAAGAACTATTTTTACGAAAAGTTATTGACGAATGGATCTTTGTATGTTATTATATATGAGTAAATGAGCATGTAATAATGCGAAATTACACCGATATTGTTATGAGTTCTAATATATGCTTAATTAAATAATTACGCAAGGAGATGTTTTAAATGAGGAAAATAACAATTTATGAACCAGCAATGTGTTGCCCTACTGGCCTTTGTGGTGTTAGTGTTAATCCTGAATTGTTGAGAATATCAACTGTATTAAATAAATTGAAGAAAAAAGGCGTAGAAATAGAACGATATAATTTAACAAACTCTCCAATGAAGTTTATGACTAATAAAATTGTAAATAGAATGATTAACGAAAAAGGTGTCAACGAGTTGCCTTTCACGCTTGTAGATGAAGAAGTTGTAATAACAGGTAGATATCCAACAAATGAAGAACTCGCACATTTTCTTGATATTCCTGTCAGTTTTTTCGATGAATAAAAGAAAAAAATGCAAATAATTAATTTTGGAGGCAAAATTTCATGATTCAATATTTTAATCTGCAAAATATAAATTTGACTAAATATATGTTTTTTACAGGTAAAGGTGGTGTTGGAAAAACTTCAGTTGCATGTGCTACCGCCGTTGCTTTAGCTGATAGTGGGAAAAATGTTTTTTTAATCAGTACTGACCCAGCTTCCAATCTGCAGGATGTTTTTAATACTAAACTTGACAATAAAGGTGTTTCGATTCAAGAAGTACCAAATCTTGTTGTTGCTAATCTTGATCCAGTTCAAGCTGCAACAGAATATAGAGAAAGTGTAATAAGTCCATACAGAGGGATTCTTCCAGACGATGTTTTAAAAAATATGGAAGAACAACTTTCCGGTTCATGTACTATTGAAATTGCGGCATTTAATGAGTTTTCAAAATTTATAACTGATAAAGAGATTCAAACAAGATATGATTACATTATTTTTGATACTGCGCCTACAGGTCATACGATTAGGATGTTACAACTTCCTTCTGCGTGGAGTAATTTCATTAGCGAGAATACACATGGTACATCATGTTTAGGTCAACTTTCAGGGCTTGAAAGTCAAAAAGAGGTGTATAAGAAAGCTGTTAAAACCTTAACTGATGGAAAACTAACGATGCTTATTCTTGTTTCACGTCCTGAAACAGTACCTTTGGCAGAAGCAGAAAGAGCATCGAATGAGCTTGGGAATATAGGCGTAGAAAATCAAATATTGATTATTAATGGCGTTATGACATCTTATGATGACAAAATATCAGAAAGTTTATTTCTAAAACAGCAAAAAATACTTTCTAAAATGCCGGAAGGGTTAAAATCGATTGTTACCTATATAGTGCCTTTAAGAGGGTATAATATCATAGGCATAGATAATGTTAGGGCGATGCTAAATAAAGATAATTTGACTTTGAGTAAAGAAAAAATCGAAGTAGAGTCAATTCCTGGGCTTAAGGATGTCGTCGAGGATCTCTATACCAATAATAAGAAAGCAATATTTACAATGGGCAAAGGTGGTGTAGGGAAAACGACAATATCAGCCGCAATTGCATTAGGATTATCGCAAAAAGGCAGAAAAGTTCATCTCACAACGACAGATCCTGCAGCACATTTGAAATATGTCATTTCTGAGACTGATGGCATCAGTATCAGCTATATTGACGAGCAAGCAGAGCTCAAAAAGTATCAGGAAGAAGTGCTTTCCAAAGCAAGAGAAACTATGTCTGAAGAGGATTTAGCTTATGTTGAGGAGGATCTAAGATCACCTTGTACTCAAGAGATAGCTGTATTTAGAGCGTTTGCTGAAATAGTTGATAAAGCTGAAAATGAGATTGTAGTCATTGATACGGCACCTACTGGCCATACACTTCTCTTACTTGAATCTGCTCAAAGCTACAATCACGAAATTGAACGTTCAAATGGAGAAGTTCCAGAATCAGCCAAAAAATTGTTGCCTAGACTTCACAATGCTGATGAAACTGAAGTCATAATTGTAACTTTGCCTGAGGCTACACCTGTATATGAAGCAATGCGATTAGAGGAAGATTTGAGACGTGCTGGCATAAACAATAAGTGGTGGATTATAAATTCATCACTATATAAAACTGGAACAAGTAATAAAATACTATTAGCAAAAGCAAGTAATGAAATTGAATGGATTAACAAAGTTGCTGCATATACTAATGGACATTTTGCGGTTATTGCCTGGAGCCCTGATGAAATAAAAGGTGAAAAATTGAAAGCTTTACTAGCTTAAAGAAAAAGCAAGAAAATTAATAGAAGATTATTAAAATAGAAGATTATTAAAAATAAATTGGAGGTAATAAGAATGATAATTACTGATGAAGCAAAAAAAATTCTTGAAGAGGCATTTGTCTCAAATGATTGTGACTGCTTAAAAGCAACATTGCAAAAATCTTGCTGTGGAACTTCTCTTGTGTTTTACTTAGGTAAACTGGAGGATGGCGATGAACCTGTTTCTATCAACGGCATCTCAGTTTTAATGGAAGATGATGTAAGAAAAAGAGCTGAATCTGTGACAATAACAGTTGAGAATGGAGAACTAGCGATTCATGATGATGCATCATCAGGCTGTTGTTAATCTTGGCGGATATTAGTCATCCATATATCACAGTGGTCTTTATAAAAAGGAAGGTCAATGTATGATAATAAGTGTCAGTAGAAGGACAGACATACCTGCATTTTACAGCGATTGGTTTTATAATAGGATCAAAGAAGGTTATGTTTTAGTCAGAAACCCATTTAATTATCATCAAGTAAGCAAGGTGTCTTTGTCTCTTGATGCAGTAGATTGTTTTGTGTTTTGGAGTAAAAATCCTGCAAATATGATCAATAATCTTAATATTATTGATAGCTATCCATACTATTTTCAGTTTACATTGAATCCTTATGACAACAAGATTGAGAAAAATGTCCCAAAGAAATCAGAAATAATTGATACATTTAGGAGATTGTCAGATAAAATAGGACTCAATAGGGTCATCTGGAGGTATGACCCTATCATTATAACCAAAGCTATTAGCGAGGAATATCACTATAAATATTTTGAAGTATTGGCATCGAAGCTTCAAGGTTATACATCAAAATGTATCATAAGCTTTGTGGATTTTTATCCTAAAGTAAAGAAAGGCCTTAAGAATATAGGCGCTTTTGACATTAGCGATGAAGATAAAATAAGGATAGGCAGGAGGCTTGGAGAAATTTCTAAGGCGTATTCCTTAAAAATTGAGACATGCGCAGAAGACATAGATTTATCTCAATTTGGAATAGAGCATGGCAGATGCATCGATCCCCATTTGATTGAGGAAATTTCCGGCCGCAAAATCAAAGAGACAAAAGACAAAAATCAAAGGAAAGCATGTGGTTGTGCATATAGCATTGACATCGGCGCTTATAATATGTGTATGCATGGGTGCATCTATTGCTATGCAAATTACAGTAAAAGTATAGTAAATGCCAATACCAAAAGCTATGATGTCAATGCACCACTATTGTGCAGCAAAATAGATGATAAAGACATTATAAAAGAAAAGTGCATTTGATCATATTTCACTCAAAAACAGAACCCCATTTCGAATTTCTGGATTTCTTATAAATATCTCCATCGCTTTTTTTGACTGTGACTTTCTTGATGCCATCTTTTGTGCACAAATCTAATATTATGTGGCCTTTTCTTATCTGCGGATGTCTTATGATTCTGCTTTTTATCATATTGCAATGTTTTTTTGATACACATATGTACGAGAATTTTTCATCTTCGTATGGAAGCTGGCCGTTTTTGACTTTTCGGTGTATGCTTGTCCTCTGTACACGAGACGAAAAGTGGCACCAGTCATTATCATTTATTGGACATTCATTAGCGTGTGGACACGGGGCGATTACATGCGCACCAAGTGATATCAGAGTTTCCCGGGCTCTTTTTATTATAGAAAAGCCGATTTTAGTTCCTGGCTCTATGATAATCAGTATATCATTAGCAGCACTTTCCCACAGTTTTTTTATTATTTTACTCTGAACATCTTCATTTAGCTCACCGATGGAATACGACGCAATGACTATATCGTGTTTAGGCAGTTCAGATAAATTTTCTAAGTCAGCTTCCAACCAAATAGAATTCTTAATAGAACTATTGTTTGAATTTGCTGATAGATTTTTGCCAATTTTTATCATGTTCTTGTTTTTTTCCAAAAGCGTTATTTGTTCAATATCATTCCATATTGAGGTTGCTGCCCACATTGCAGTACCTGGTCCTGCGCCTACATCTAAAATTGATTTTGGATTAATATTACTGCATATATCTTTTATATCTTTTAAAACTGCATATATGACTGCAAATGTAGCAGGCATCCTGTATGAGATGTATGCAATGGCTTCTTCGTATGAAGAAATGTGCTTGTCATCAGTATTTCTGTAACGATTAGAAATGTCAGAAACTAAAGAAATCAATTTATTTATAGGTATCTTATTTGATTCTTCTTCTATGCCATTTAAAAGGTCTACTGGTATTTCCATCAAAAGAACAGCCCTTTCTATGCGTATTTACTTATATATTATACCATCTTAAATGAATTTATGTTATAATTCAATTTGAGAAATTTTCTATTTCCATAGATGTGTTAAAGGACTTGATGCGATGGTTAAAGAAAAGATAAAGATTTCAGTCAGAGACTTGGTTGAATTCATATTGAGGTGTGGAGATTTAAACAATGAATTTTTTGGTGGCAGCAATTTAAGGGCATTAGAAGGCACAAAGATTCACAAAAAAATTCAAAGTTCTAAAGATGAGAATTACAAAAAAGAAGTAACGTTAAAGTACGAAAGAGAATTTGATGAGTTTATCATTGCTGTAGAAGGTCGCGCAGACGGCATCATTGTAGATAATGGCAATGTAACAATTGATGAGATAAAGACTACGAGTGCCAATTTAGGTGAAATAGATGGATACTACAATCCTCTGCATTTAGCGCAGGCAAAATGTTATGCATACATTTATTCAATTCAAAATGACTTGACTACCATAGATGTTCAACTTACGTATTATCAAATCGATAATGACGAGATTAAATATTTGAGATACACGTATTCTATAGATGAGCTAAAAACTTTTTTTGATGACCTTATTAAGAAGTATTACAATTGGGCAAGCATGTTATACAATTGGATAAAGGAAAGAAACAGTTCCATAGAAAAAATTGATTTTCCATATAAAGATTTTCGAAAAGGGCAAAAAAAGCTTATGGCATCTGTCTACAAATCTATTGAAAGTGGGAAAAAACTTTTTGTTCAAGCTCCAACAGGGATAGGGAAAACCATATCTACAATTTTCCCATCTTTGAAGGCGATGAAAAAAGGATTAACTTCAAAAATATTTTACCTTACTGCAAAGACGATAGCCCGAACGGTGTCAGAGGAAACATTTAATACACTGAGAAGCAAAGGGCTTAAAGTAAAAACATTGGTTTTAACCGCTAAAGAGAAAATATGCTTTAATGAAAAAACCGAATGTACGCCTGAAGCATGTATGTTTGCAAAAGGCCATTATGATAGGATAAATGATGCTATAATGGATATATTTTTGAATGAAGATAATTTTAATCGTTCAAAAATTGAAGAGTATGCTCAAAAGCATATGGTATGCCCATTTGAGCTTTCACTGGACTTATCTTTGTGGTCAGATGTTATAATATGCGATTACAATTACGTCTTTGATCCAAATGTGGGACTTAAAAGGTTCTTTCAAGACAAAACTGATTTTACACTTCTCGTAGATGAAGCGCACAATTTGGTGGATAGATCGAGAGAGATGTTTTCAGCGGAATTATTCAAAAAAGATTTTTTGTCGTTAAAGAAAGAGATTAAGGGTGAAAGCATCAAGCTTGAAAAGGTATTGTCAAAAATCAATTCAATATTTCTTAAATTGAAGAAAAGATGTGGTGAAAAAGGCTACTTTGTCACAGATGAGATATTTAGTGATCTAAATGGATATTTAAGACAATTTATAGGAGAAGTGGAATCGTTTCTTTCAAATGAAAGAAAGTCATTTGTTAAAGATGCCATCATTGATCTGTATTTTGAAGTGATTAGGTATCTTAAAGTTTCTGATATGTACGATGAGTTATATACGACTTATGTTGAGAAAAAAAGCGACGACTTAAAATTCAAATTATTTTGCTTAGATCCCTCTAAGCTGCTTAGTGAAACGCTTAGAAAAGTGCGAAGCACTGTGTTTTTTTCGGCTACACTTATTCCTATAACGTATTATATGTCTTTATTAGGTGGTAGCCGAGAAGATTATGGTGTTTGTCTTGATTCGCCATTTGAAACTAAAAACCGGATGATACTTATTGCGGATGATGTGTCTACAAAATACAAGGATAGAGAAAAAACTTTGGAGGAAATAGTTGGATATATACATACAACAGTGTCAAAGGAAAATGGAAATTATATTGTATATTTTCCATCTTATGAATATTTAAACATGGTGTATGAGATTTACAAGGAGAAAAGTACAGGCTATTTACTTAAGCAGAAAAGCACAATGAAAGAAAATGAAAAAGATGATTTTTTGCGCATGTTTGAGGACGGTCAAAATGGTGTTTTGGCCTTTTGTGTACTGGGTGGTGTTTTTTCAGAAGGCATCGATTTGACAAAAGATCGTTTGATAGGCGCCATAATAATAGGTGTAGGTATACCTCAGATATGTCTTGAAAGGGATATAATTAGAGATTATTTTGAAAGGAAATATGGACTGGGCTATGAATTTGCTTACCTTTATCCAGGCTTTAACAAAGTCTTGCAGTCAGCAGGACGTGTCATAAGAACGGAAGAAGATAAGGGAATAATTTTGCTTATAGATGAAAGATTTTTGCAAAAAAATTACATTAGGATATTTCCTAAAGAATGGTTTCCTTATACAAAGGTGAATCAAAGCAATTTAGGATTTCATCTTGATAGTTTTTGGAGGAGTTTTTAATGGTAGAGGTGTACGCTATAAAAGTAACGAGAGATATTGAAGAAGATGAATACAGTAAACTGTTAGCTTTTGCTTCAGAAGAAAAGAGACGAAGGGTGAACAAGATTAAAAAGCGTGAAGATGCTGTAAGGACGCTTTTGGCAGATATGATGTTTAGGATTATATTGATTGAAAAATTTGGATTAAATAATGAGGATGTTGTAATTTATAATAATGAATATGGGAAGCCTTTTTTGAAGGATAAAAGCATATTTTTCAGCATATCTCATTCATGCCAATGGGTATCTGTAGCCGTTGATAGAAAAAACCTTGGCGTAGACGTTGAAAAAATTAGAGATGTCAATTTGAATGTGGCTAAACGTTTTTTTTCCCGCGATGAGTTTGAAGACATGATGAGGGCGCCGGATAAAATAGATTATTTTTTTACTCTTTGGACTTTAAAGGAAAGCTATGTAAAGACGTTAGGAGTGGGACTTCATATACCGTTAAGTTCTTTCACTATAAAAATTGGTGATGAGATTAAGCTTTTAAGCGAGAAAGATAACAAATATCATTTTAAACAGTATTGCGTAGACGATGACTACAAAATGGCTGTATGTGCTGAAAGTGATTTGTTTTGCAATGAAGTTAACATCGTAAGCATTGATGAAATTTTTAATTTTATATAACTTATGGTATAATTTAGAAAAAAGACAAGCGGTGAAATGTCAAGTAGTATTTTTTGGAACCTTGAAAAATAAAGGCCTCAAAAGTTCTAAAAAAGGCAACACTTAATAAACCTACCATAAATTGGATAATAATGGAAGGAACTTAGAGTATATTCAGTTAAAAATACTTATTAAATCTATCCATTACCTCCTGGTTGGTAGATTTGGCCTTTACTCAGCATAGCAAAGACCAGTCTTACAAGCTTACGTGCCGTTAAGACGAGGGCTCTTTTATGCTGGTGTTTTGTAACCTCATTGTACTTCTTGCAGTAGAAATCAGCATATTCTTTTGCGTGTATCCTTACGCAATTAGCTGCTTCTACAAGATAGTACCTTAAATACTGGTTACCGCACTTAGCTAAAGAGGTATCTTCAGCACTAAAGTTGCCAGATTGATATTTATTCCACACGAGGCCTGCAAATTTAGCTACAGCGCATTCATTTTTAAACCGCTTAACATCGCCAATCTCAGCCACAAGGCCTGCGGCTAGTACATTACCGAAACCTGGAATAGTAGTCAGAGTTTGGTGAAAGCCATTAAGCTGTTTAGAGATTTCTTTGTCAAGTTTTTTTAAGTTGTGACTCAAGAAATCTGATATTTTCAAGAGTCATGGTCAAAGTCATGCTAACAGTATCGCACATGTCAGGATTAAGACGATATGCCCTATTAGCAGCAGACTTAAGTGTCTTAGCAATTTCTTCGGGATTTTTCAATCTATTGTTGCCATGACTCAAGACAAAATCTACAAGTTCCTCCACAGGCATAACAGCGATCTCATCAGGAGTAAAAGAATCAAAAACAGAAGTAGATGCTGAGCCAAAGACGTCGCTAAAAGGACAGTCTTCCTTATATGAAGAGAACTTGAGATAAAGGAGGTTCAAAGCTCTGCTCTTTTCACTGGATATAGTTTGTACCAGATGGTATCTAAAACGAGTAAGGCGCTGTAGCGCAGCATACCTAAAGTCAGGCATAGGAGTAGGGTTTACCCTACCGAATCTGACACAATCAGCAATGATTCTGGCATCAAAATCGTCAGTTTTAGGCAAATAGGTATAAGCCTTTTTAAAACCCTTGACGACACCTGGATTCATAACAAAGAATTTAGGGTTAAAAGGTGCCAGGTCAGGAGAAGAAACCAGGTGAAGATGGAGGTGCCATGCATAATGAGAAGTGGCTTCCATACCAATTTTGACACAGGAAGCATTAATAGCGTTAGCATGAGAAATCACCTCAGAGATGATACAAAGCACCTGGGATATCATTAGAAACCGAAAAAGGTTTCTTAATGAGGTTATTGCCATCTTGATCAATAAAGAAAACAGAATTAGATTGACTGCTTACGTCTATACCGACGAATAAAGTACTGGGCACGTAAATTCCTCCTTTCATTAAAAAAATTGAGAACCAGTACCAGGTTAATCCCTGACAGATTACCGAGAAACAGCCTCGCGATATCAGAACTATATCAATACTCATAGGATACACCGTATGGATGCTGAAACATACGGAAGAGTATGATATGGACAGCAAGCGAGTCAGAACTAAACGAGTAATCCCAGGGGTGCAGTCTTAGACGAGAAGTACCCTAAAGTAGGGTCTTCAGGAGGTTTTCAGAGCGACCCTGAAACCAAATTCTAAAAATAGTTTAACAGAGACAACCTGAAGAAGAAAGAGGGAATTCGTGTACTACAAATGCAAAATGCAGCGATCCAGCATACATCGTATAGAAGATTATATGTTTGGCCGATGTATAGTCAAGCCTAAAATAAACTCACTGCGTTCGGGCTTGACAATCCATCATTCCAAACATAGATAGTAGTTATGCGATGTATGCATAAGTATCAAGTGGCACTTGAGAGAGCTAATAATAACGAAATTAAAAAACAATATTCAATTATCAAGGTTCAATTAAATTTTGTAATCTTTTTAAAGATCGATCTTTTTAGTTGATTACAAATCATATTATACGAGAGAGGTGATGTTATGCAAAAACCAGTTGAACTGACGTATGGATCTAAGACATTGAGAGGTATGATGCACATTCCTAATAGTGCAAGCGGAAAAGTACCAATGATAGCTATATTTCACGGCTTTACTGGTAACAAAGTGGAGTCACATTTCATATTTGTAAAATTGTCGAGGGAGCTGGAAAAGGTAGGCATTGGTAGCGTCAGATTTGATTTTTATGGTTCTGGAGAAAGCGACGGAGATTTTGTAGACATGACATTCAGCGGTGAATTAGAAGATGCAAGAAATATAGTAGAATTTATCAAAAACTACCCAGCTACAGATATTGATAATATAGGTATATTAGGACTTAGCATGGGTGGTGCTATAGCTGCAATTATTGCAAATGAGTACAAAAACATAGTAAAATCATTAGTGTTATGGGCTCCTGCTTTTAACATGAGAGATATAGTTATACTCCAATCTCAAAGCGAAGCAGGGAATTTGCTTAGTCAACATGGATTTTTGGACATAGGAGGTCTTGCCTTAGGGAAAGGATTTGTATCCGATATAGTTAATATCGATATTTTCCAATCTGCAAAAGGATTTGACAAAGATGTACTTATAATTCATGGTACTAAAGATGAAGCTGTTCCATACACTGTATCTGAGGAGATTTTAAAGACAGTTTATAAAGAAAAAGGTCATAGAGTATCAATAGACGGTTCAGATCATACTTTTAATAGGCTTGATTGGGAAAAAAGAGCCATAGATGAGTCTGTAACTTTTTTGAAAGAGAAATTAAGGTAAAAGGGCCAGTTATTGGCCCTTTAAAATTATCCTTCTGCTACAAGTTTTACAATATTCAATATTACCTCCACAGCCTTTTCGATAGCAAAAGTAGGTATGTATTCGTATCTGCCGTGGAAATTGTGACCGCCGGTGAAAATATTGGGAGTAGGGAGGCCCATGTATGAAAGCCTTGCACCATCTGTTCCTCCTCTTATTGGGGAAACATTAGGTTTGACATCAGCTAGTTCCATGGCTTTTACTGCAATATCGATTATCCTCATATCCTTTTCTATTATTTCTCTCATGTTGTAATATTGGTCTTTTAAGTCTATTTCAACAGTGTTTTCACCGTATTTTTCATTTAAGTTGCTAATTAAATTTATCAAGTAATTTTTTCGGTTTTCAAAGTTTTCTTTGTCAAAATCCCTTATTATGTATTGCATGTGGGTTTCTTCTACATTTCCGTCAAAATTGGTCAGATGATAGAAGCCTTCATATCCCTCTGTATTCTCAGGTGTTTCTTCAAGTGGAAGCATGGAAGCAAGTTCTACTCCAATCAACACTGAATTTTTCATTTTGCCTTTTGCCATACCTGGATGGACGTTTCTGCCGTGTATGGTTATTTTGGCTGAAGCTGCATTAAAATTCTCGTACTCTAGCTGTCCAATGCTTTCACCATCGATGGTATACGCAAAGTCTGCTCCAAATTTTTCTACATCAAATTTATCAGCACCTCTTCCAATTTCCTCATCTGGTGTAAAGCATATTTTTATCGTGCCATGCTTTATTTCAGGGTGTGAAATAAGATATTCACAAGCTGTGATGATTGCTGCAACGCCTGCTTTGTCATCGGCACCTAATAGAGTCGTTCCATCTGTTGTAATCAATGATTTTCCTACGTACTGCTTTAATTCAGGGAAATCATTTGGCGACAAGACTACATTAAGATCTCTGTTTAGGACTATATCATTTCCATCATAGTTTTCTATAATCTGAGGATTTACATTTTTTCCTGACATATCAGGGCTTGTATCCATGTGGGCTATAAATCCTACTACGGGTACTTCTTCGTCAACGTTTGATAATATGGTGCCCATTACATAGCCATTTTCATCAACAGATACGTCTTCAAGTCCTATGGATTTCAATTCGTCAGATAAAACTTTTGCAAAAGCCATCTGCCCTTCTGTGCTGGGACATTTCGAAGAGTTTTCATCTGATGTCGTTTCATATTTTACGTACCTTAAAAATCGTTTAACTGCAGTTTCCAATATTACCCCTTCTTTCACAAAATATTCTATAATTTAATTTTATCACTTATAAAAAAATTTTAAAAGAATTAAAGCCTGGGCTATTACCAGGCTTAATAAAATTATACAGAAGTTAGATATCAAAACTTCTCCCAATGGATTACGTCTTGCAATGATTTTTTGTTTCTTGGGGCTGGATTGTCTTGACTGTATCCTAATGGAATGATGGAAATCATCCTTAGATTAGAAGGAACGTTTAGACGCTCATTAATGTCATTTTCATAACTGCGGTCATATCCAGCGACCCAGCATGAAGAAATGCCGTGTGCCTTTGCTGCTAACATGATGTTTTCTGTTGCCGCCGATCCGTCTTCCAGATGATGTCTATTGTCTTTCTCGCAATATACTACGACGCATGCTGCCGCATCTTTTATAAATTTGCCGTATGTAGCCTTCTCTGATATAAACTTTAGAGTCTCTTTATCAGTGACAACCACAAAATGCCATGGTTGAGCGTTGTTTCCTGATGGAGCTAATCTTCCGCAGTCGATGATGTCCTCTAAAATATTTTTTGGTATCGGTTTATCTTCAAAAGTTCTAACAGATCTTCTTTGTTTTAATACTTCTATTGCATCCATTTAAAACACCTCCATCTATATTATAACCACTATAAAATTAATTTCAAAATTTAACGAAATGTTTATTGACGGTAAACTATCATTATGCAAAAATAATAATTAAAGAAAAGATAAGGGGGGAGATGAGATTATGTCAAGGCTTAAATACATTGTTGAGCTTAAAGAATACTATGGTTCAGATTTAAAAAGAATAAATCACGCATTGAAAGTGCTTAATTATGCTGATAGAATTGCTTATGGTGAGCATATTGCAGATGAAAAAACGAAAAAGGTTATATACATAAGCGCAATTTTGCACGATATTGGTATCAAAAAGGCTGAGGAAAAGTACGGTAGTTCATCCGGCAAATATCAGGAAATAGAAGGACCGCCGATTGCAAGAGAGATAATGCTAAAAAATAATGAAGATGAGGATATTATAGATAGAGTTGCATACATTATAGGTGGACACCATACGGCGTCTAAAAATGATGGGATTGATTTTCAGATAATATGGGAATCAGATCTTTTAGTCAACATCGAAGAAGACGAATTGTACGAGGATAAAGAAAATGTGGCAAATATTATTGAGAAAAATTTCAAGACACATACAGGCAAGATGATTGCAAACGATATGTTTCTCAGCTAAAGCTTGATAATATGTATCATATGGTATAAAATATGAGATGTAAAAAAAGATTGGAGGTTTACATATGACAAATGTATTGAACTTTGATTATTCAAATGCGCTAAATTTTGTCAATGAGCACGAAATATCATATCTTGAGAAGCAAGCGCTTCTATCATTAGATATGGTGCTTAATAAGACAGCCCAGGGAAGCGATTTCCTTGGATGGGTTGATTTGCCTAAAGATTATGACAAGGAAGAATTTGCTCGCATTAAAAAAGCTGCAGAGAAGATAAAATCAGATTCAGATGTACTTGTGGTTATCGGTATTGGTGGTTCATATTTAGGTGCAAGAGCAGCGATTGAGATGCTTACACACTCATTTTACAATGTTTTACCGCAATCTGTTAGAAAAGCGCCAGAGATATACTTTGCAGGAAACAGCATAAGCTCTACATATCTTCAAGATTTATTAGAAATATTAGAAGGAAAAGATGTTTCTATAAATGTAATATCGAAATCTGGCACTACTACAGAACCAGCTATAGCTTTTAGAGTTTTCAGAGATTTCCTGGAGAAAAAATACGGAAAAGAAGAAGCAAAGTCAAGGATATATGTTACGACGGATAGAGCGAAAGGTGCCCTTAAAAAACTGGCTGATGAAGAAGGATATGAGACATTTGTGATTCCTGATGATGTAGGTGGAAGATACTCGGTTTTAACGGCTGTAGGTCTGCTTCCTATAGCGGCTTCAGGTATAGATATCGATGAAATGATGAAAGGTGCGTACGATGCATCTATAGTCTTCAAAAAGCCGTATATCAAAGAAAATTTAAGTATGCAGTATGCTATTGTAAGAAATGCTCTTTACAGAAAAGGTAAATCTGTTGAAATTTTAGTCAACTATGAGCCAAGACTTCACTATTTTTCAGAGTGGTGGAAACAGCTTTTTGGTGAAAGTGAAGGAAAAGATCATAAAGGTATTTATCCGGCATCAGTGGATTTTTCAACAGATTTACACTCAATGGGACAATTTATTCAAGATGGTAGCAGGATAATATTTGAGACTGTCATAAATGTTGAAAAGCCACTTAAAGAAATAACGATAAATGAAGACAAGGATAATGTAGACGGGCTTAATTTCTTGACGGGTAAGACAGTTGATTTCGTAAACAAGAAAGCTTTCGAAGGGACAGTGCTTGCTCACAATGACGGCGGAGTGCCTAACCTAATTGTGAATGTGCCTGAGATATCAGCTTACAATTTTGGATACCTTGTATACTTCTTTGAGATGGCTTGTGGAATAAGCGGGTATTTAAATGGCGTCAATCCGTTTGATCAACCAGGTGTTGAAGCGTACAAGAAAAACATGTTTGCACTTTTAGGCAAACCTGGTTATGAAAAAGAAAAAGAGGAATTGGAAAAAAGACTAAAAAGATAGTTATGAAAGATATGCCGATTGGCATATCTTTTTTTGTCAGAAAGGTTTTGTGTATAATATAATATGTGAGAATTGTTTTTGGATGGTGATGAAATGGAAGTAGGCATATCTACGGCTTGTTTTTATCCTGAATTTCTTACTGAGAAGACAATACCGATAATAGCTGAAATAGGCATAAAAAATGTGGAAGTTTTTTTGGAATCTTACAGCGAATATGATGAAGATTATTGCAAAGCTATGAGGGATGATTTAGATAGATACGGCATTGAAGTTAATTCAGTACATGCGATAGGAACTCAATTTGAACCGCAGCTTTTTTCAGCAACTGAAAGGCAAAGGAACGATGCCTCAAAGATGCTCATTAAAGTCTTGAAAGCAGCAAAGATACTTAAGGCAAAGATTTACGTTTTTCACGGACCTGCCGTTAAAAAGGACACGACGCCTAATATTGATTTTGACAAGATTGCGAAATATGTGGATTATATAGCTGATACATCAGGAGAATATGGGATTAAATTTTCTTGGGAAAATGTCTATTGGTGCTGGTTTTCGTATCCGGAATTTGCTACATCAATAAAACAGTCTGTGAAAAGCAGAAATGTTTATTTCACCTTAGATATAAAGCAGGCGATGAAAAGCAAGGAAGACCCATTTGAATACTTAAAATCAATGGGTGATAAACTTATCAATGTTCATTTATGCGATTACGATGATTGGGGCAATCTGTACCTTCCAGGCAGAGGAACATTTGATTTTGCAAAGCTTAATAGAGAGTTAAAAAAATTGGATTACACTGGATCTATTATAATGGAAATCTACAGAAACAACTATAAAGATATTGATGATTTAAAAGAAGGCATTGAATACCTAAAAAGCATCTTTGAAAGATAAAGATAAGGGAGTAAACCCTTATCCTTTAAGCTTTACCGGGTACCATTTGCTTTATTCCGCTTGAATCTAGGGCGATGCCATAGCCATATGCCAGCGTAGAGAAATTCAGTTCGGCTTGTTGTAATGGTATGCCTTTAATAGTGACGTTTTTAAGCTCACCCGTACCTACACCTCTTTTAGCACATTGAAACAAGTAGTTGACGCCTTGAGGCATAAGTCCGAACATTCTGGCACCTACTGTATCTGTTGCTACAGGATCTGTTCCTGCTATTATCATGTTTGCATTGATAGGCTTTCCTTCTGATGGCCCTGTGCCTATCATCGCTTCTTGACCGCTTAATATTGTAAGATCTATAGATATTTTTTCAACCATGGCCCTTATGAAATTGTGAAGGTCATCGTGTATGCCTAAATTTTTTTTGGGAAATCCATGTATTTCTGCGGGAGGCCAGCTTAAAGCTATGTTTTTGATTCCAAGCGATACTGTAGCTTCTTCGTGCATTTTCATTTGAGTGAATGAAATTAGTACATCCATTTTTTCATAAAGTTCATTTACTTTTGTGGATTTTAAAAGACAGTCGTCCAGCAGCAATTCTACGTAAGGGCCATAATTTAAATCTACAAATTCGATGCCTTCTTCTGAAATGACTTTATCAAATCCATTGTCAGATAAAACTTTAGGTGTAGGATCTCCACCAGAGCCAGCGGCAATAACAATCCTGCCAGGATTTTTGGATTTTACGTATCTTATAAGGGCTCTCAACGTATCTGGTCCTACTATCGTACCGCTTTGAGGAGGCTTGCTTTTAACGAAATTCGGCGTTATTACAACGGTATTGCCTGCTTCGATTAGATTTTGCAAAGGTAATAAGTTTAAAGCGGTATTTAAGTTTTGTATCTCATCAGGGCCAGATGCTATTGCTACTACTGGTTCTACAATTTTTCTGTACCTCATAAAATCACCTCATATATATGATTTGCATTTTATCAAAAATTAAAATATCTAAGCAAAAAGCCTAAGTAATTTTAACATTTCAACAAATATTTCATTGACAATTGTACCAGAGGACGGTATCATATAATTTAATAAATTAATATAGTAAACTCTTATCAAGAGTAGCGGAGGGACTGGCCCTATGAAGCTCGGCAACCGGATATCACGGTGCCAATTCCAGCAGCATATCGCTGAAAGATGGGAGCAAAAATATCTCTTCTTTTGGCGAAGAGTTTTTTTATTTTAAGGAGGGGCCGTTTTGCAAAATTCTGAAAATTTGTGTCAAAAGCTTAAAAATAAGCAATTTGTCATAACTGTGGAGATATCGACGCCAAAAGGAGCTGATATTTCAAATTCTATTGAAGAAGCGAAAAAATTATATGGAATAGCAGATGCTTTAAATATAACTGATTGTCCTATGGCAAATATGAGAATGAGCCCTATTGCATTGGCGCATCTTTTGCAAAATCATCTAAACATAGAAACCATATTTCACTTAACATGTAGGGACAGAAATCTTATTGGTCTTCAAGCAGAGCTTTTGGGTGCATATGCTCTTGGAGTTAGAAATATCCTTGCCCTTACAGGAGACGATCCAAAGCGAGGTGATGTGCCACAGGCAACAGGCGTGTACGACGTAGATTCTGTAGGTCTTGTGAAGATAGCAAAGTCGCTAAATGATGGATTTGATTACAGTGGAAATAAATTAGAATCATCTACAAATTTCTGCATAGGAACAACAGCAAATCCAAATGATTTAAGACCTGAATCAATAGAAAAATTAAAGACGAAAATAGAAAGTGGAGCATCTTTCATACAGACTCAGCCTGTTTACGATGAGGAGATTTTATACGGATTTCTTGATGCTGTAAAGCAATTTGATATTCCAGTTTTAGTAGGGGTACTACCCCTTAAAAGCTATAAGATGGCTTTAAACTTGAACGAAAAGGTGCCTGGCATCGAGATACCTGAAAAAATAATAGACAGGTTAAAAGACGGTGAAAAAGGTGAAGGGATAAAAATTGCAATAGAATTTATAAACAAGATAAAAGATAAAGTAGGTGGTGTTCATATTATGCCACTTGGCAAGACAGATATAGTTGTTGACATTGTAAATGGCGTAAAGAACATGAGACAAAATGATATAGAAGAAGTATTGTAGTCATCATAAGGAGATGTTGCAATTGGATATTTTTAAGAATTTAAAGAATAGCATAATCGTCTTTGACGGAGCAATGGGCACTATGCTTCAGAAAAAAGGACTTAAAACAGGAGAATGCCCAGAATATTACAATCTTTTACATCCAGATATTGTGTACGAAATCCACAAGTCGTATATAGATGCAGGGGCAGATGTTATTGAGACAAATACATTTGGCGCTAATAGGATAAAATTAAGATCCTACAATCTTTCGGATAAATTGCCTGAAATAGTCAAAAGTGCAGTGCAGATAGCCAGAAAAGCTGCTGGTGATAAAGCTGTTGCTCTTTCTATGGGACCTATTGGCGAACTGATGGAGCCTTTTGGCAAGCTGACATTTGACGAGGCTTATAATGCTTTTGCAGAGGTTGCTGTAGAAGGGGAAAAAGCCGGTGCCGATTTGGCGCTTATTGAGACTATGTCAGATATATTAGAAGCGAAGGCGGCTATTCTCGCTGTAAAGGAAAATGCTAATTTAAAGGTAATTTGTACCATGACGTTTCAAGAAGATGGAAGGACGCTTATGGGGACAGACCCTGTTACAGCAGTAGTAAGTCTTCAAGGGCTTGGCCTTGATGCCATAGGTGTCAATTGCTCTACGGGACCTGACATGATGGCAGACATAGTGAAGAAGATGGCTGAAGTTTCAAGGATACCAATTTTGGCGCAGCCAAATGCAGGAATGCCTCATTTAGAGGATGGATTGACTCTTTACGACATTACGAAAGAGAAATTTGCCGTCGAGACAAAAAAGCTTTTAGAATGTGGAGCATCTATTGTTGGTGGTTGTTGTGGGACAACTCCAGAATTTATTAAGCTTTTGAAAGCTGAGATACATGACACAGAGAAAAAAACTGCCGTGAAAGAATACACAGCAGTTTCATCAAATACAAAGACTGTTTTCATAGGTAGCGATTATCCTGTGTGTGTAATCGGCGAAAGGATAAATCCTACAGGAAAGAAGAAATTAAGTGCAGCTATCAAAGAAGGAAATTTTAATCTGATCTACGACGAAGCTGTATCGCAGGAAAAGCTTGGGGCAAGCGTACTTGACGTGAATATCGGTGTGCCTGGTATAAACGAAGAGGAATTGATGCCTAGAATCGTTTCACAGGTACAGAACATCGTCAACGTACCATTGCAGATAGACAGTAGCAATGTAAGGGCGATTGAAAAAGCAGTTAGGATAGTCAGAGGTAAGCCTATTATAAATTCTGTCAGTGCAAAAGAGAAAAGTTTACAAGAAGTGTTGCCTATTGTCAAAAAATACGGTACAAGTGTTATAGGACTTACAATAAGTGATGATGGTCTTCCTAAAGATGCAGATGAAAGACTTAGAAACGCTGAGAAGATTGTAAAAGCTGCTTTAGAGTATGGAATACCAAAGGAGGATATAATAATTGATTGTATTGCTCTTACAGTGTCATCTGAGCAGACAGCAGCAATTGAAACATTAAAAGCCATCAAACTTGTTAAGTCTAAGCTTGGAGTAAGTACGGTCATAGGACTTAGCAATGTATCTTATGGATTGCCTGAGCGGCAACTTATAAATACTGCATTTCTTGCGATGGCGATATCATACGGTTTAGATGCTGTTATAGTCAATCCAAATGATAAGATAACAATGGATATATTGAATGCTTCGATGGTCTTATCATCAAGGGATAAAAGATGCGAAAGATACATAAATACATATAAGAAAGATGATGGGATAAATAAGACATCAGTATTATCTGTAGAGAAAAAAACAGATAGTAATGCAAGAGAGGTGCTTTACAGAGATATATTAGAAGGCAAAAAGGCTGATATAGATAGATTAGTGTTGGAAATACTTAATGAAGGCGTAGAACCATTAAGCATAGTAGACAATACGATAATACCTGCACTTAAAGATGTAGGAGATAAGTATGACAAAGGGATATATTTTCTTCCACAGCTTTTAAATTCTGCTGAAGTTGTTGAAAGTGCTTTTAAGGTTTTAAAGGAAAAAATGCCTAAAGGGATGGGCTCAAAGGGTAAAATAATACTGGCAACAGTTGAAGGCGATATACACGATATAGGTAAAAATATAGTAAAAGTGTTGCTTGAAAATTATGGCTATGAAGTTATAGATCTTGGAAAGGATGTCAAACCGTCTAAAATTGCAGATGAAGTTAAGAGGACAAATGCGAAACTGATAGGGCTTAGCGCCCTGATGACAACTACGCTAAATAATATGGAAAAGACCATTAAAATATTAAGAGAAAAATATGATATAAAAATCATGGTAGGCGGTGCCGTACTTACAAAGGATTATGCGATGAAAATTGGAGCTGATTACTATGGCTCAAACGCACAAGAAGCTGTAAGGATAGCAGATAAGGTGTTTAGTGAAATAAATTAAAGCCGGGTATCCCGGCTTTTAAAATATCTTTTTGCTTCTTAAGTGTTCTTGCACCAGATCCAAAGTCTCTCCAAATCTCTGGAAGTGTACAATTTCTCTTTCTCTTAAAAATCTTAATGTATCTTTTACACAAGGGTCATCTGTAAGATTTATAAGGTGTTCATACGTTGCTCTTGCCTTTTCTTCTGCTGCCATGTCTTCATGAAGATCTGCGATTACATCACCCTTTGCTTGAATGTACGCTGCTGTCCAAAGCATTCCTGTCGTATCGCTATAAAAAAGAGCTCTATCGTGTTCTGTGTACTGTTCTCCGAGGCCTTCTCTTCTAAGCTCTTCTACTGGTACGCCTTTTAACAGTTTAAAGACCAATGTAGCGATTATTTCTAAGTGACCGAATTCCTCTGTGGATATATCTGTCAATGTTCCCTTTGCTTGCCCTGTAGGCATTGTGTATCTTTGAGTCTGGTATCTCAACGCTGCAGCTAATTCGCCATCTGGTCCACCATACTGTGCAATTAAAAATTTGGCCATCTTAATGTCTGGCTTACATACATTTGCAGGATATTCTAACTTCTTTTCATACACCCACATAGTATCACCTCTTTAATATTGGTTTTCCCATGGCCATGGGTCATCTACCCACCTAAATCTGTTGCATTGCGAAGGTACTTCGCCAAAAGACATCAATGGACCGTAAAGCTGCTCATATTGCGTCTTTAGAGATCTTGACTGTTGGCTATAGTAGTTGTAATCTCTTAATGCTTTTTGGTCATCAGGATGTGTGTCAAGGTAGAGATTTAAGTCAATACAAGCAAAATCCAATTCCATTATTTTTTTAATGAGAGCCACTTGATTTGCGTCCATTGTCAGTACCCCCTTGATTTTTCCTCATTGTAAGGCTTATCTAATTCTGGGAAAATCGTTCCACGCCTTAAACCTTGTTCAGGAGGATACGATGATACATACCTTTGTATTGGTATATAGGCTTCGGCTAAGCCTTTTTGTCCTGTATCATAACTTTGTATATAAAATCCATTATACTCATACATATATAAAACCTCCATTTAATGTTTTCAATATATAATATTCATAAATATATATTTGTGTGATAAAATGCGGATGCAGGTTGTTTTGACGTATTTTACTTTGTATGGTATATATATTGTATATAAATAGGTTAGGGGTAATGCGATATGAAGAAAAACGAAGAAATAATAATTAATATAGATGATATGAATTTAGAAGGTTACGGGTTATCATATTTAGATGACAGTATTATTAAAGTGAGAGGTGCCATTAAAGGACAAAAGGTAAAGGCAAAAATAAAAAGAATAATAGGTAAGGGAATTGAGGCAGATGTTGTAGATATAATCGAGAGATCACCTTTGGAACATGATAATGTATGTAATCATTTTGGTAAATGTGGCGGCTGTGCATATTTAAATATAAATTATAAAGATCAATTAAAATTAAAAGAAGATTATGTAAAAAGCCTTCTTGATGAAGCAGGAATAAAAGGTTTTGAGTTTTTAGGGATTGTAGGAAGTCCTGATGTTTTTTCGTATAGAAACAAGATGGAGTACACATTTGGAATAGATGATAATGGTATAATGCAATTAGGACTTCACATAAAAGGGCGGTATTATGACATTATAACGACGGAGGACTGCAGGATTGTTGACAGCGATTTTATCGCATGTTTAAAAAATGTTTTGGATTATGCAAAACAGCACAGCTTGCCACACTATAATATAAAGACACACGAAGGCTACATGAGAAACTTAGTCATTAGAAAAGCGGCAAATACAGGTGAAATTCTCATAAATATCGTTACAACATCCCAGAAAAAACATGATTTTAGTAAACTGGCAAGTGAGCTTAAAAATATAAAATTAAAAGGAAAACTTGTCGGTATATTGCACACCGTAAATGATAGCTATTCTGATGCGGTTAAATGTGAAAAACTTGAAGTGCTATATGGCAGAGACTATATAATGGAAGAAATACTGGGCCTTAAATTTAAGATAAGCGCATTTTCATTTTTTCAAACTAATTCAAAAGGTGCCGAGAGACTCTATAGTGTAGCAAGGGAATTTGCAGGTGATATATCCAATAAAATTTTATTTGACTTGTACTGTGGCACAGGAACTATAGGAATGATAATGGCACCACTTTCTAAAAAAGTCGTAGGCATAGAACTTGTTGAAGAAGCCGTCGATGCTGCACGAGAAAATGCTAGATTAAACGGGCTTAATAATATACAGTTTATAGCAGGCGACGTCGCACAAAGGATAAAAGAGATAAATGATAAGCCAGATGTGGTCGTATTAGATCCTCCAAGACCTGGAGTAAATCCAAAAGCTGTAATGGACATCATAAAATTAAACCCAGAAAAGATAATTTACGTATCATGCAATCCTGTGTCACTTGTTAGGGATTTGAAAATGCTGATACAGAGGCAGTACAAAGTGGAAAAGGTAAAATGTGTTGACATGTTTCCTCACACATATCACATAGAGACGGTGGTTCTGTTGACAAATAAAAAAGTATAGAAAGTTGGAGAATGTTCTTCTATGTGTTCATAATTTCAGAGGATAGGTTCTAATAAAAGAGCTGACATTGATTTTACTGTACTTGACATTTTGGAAAGAGGAATTATTAAAAAATACAAAATAGAATTTGATTAAAAACTATGGAGGTTTAAGAATAATGAGAAATGAAGCTACTTTAGATGAATGGAAAGAGTTGTACGATGTTGCGAACAAAATAAAAGAGTTAAAGCCATGGGAGTATTTATATGATATGGATATAATAACAATGTTACTGCCCGGTGCGGAGGAACCTGTCTACTGCAGCATAATGGGCAAAGGTGGAGAATTTTTCGGCATTGGTACTTATATGGGATTTGATGCAATGAACAATTTTTACACGATGGCTAAAAGAGATGATATACCTGATATACAAAAAATAAGGTTTCAAGACGATAATGTGCTTATGTGCCATTTTGGGAATAGGGAAGAATTGACAAAAGAAGAGTTAAAGCTTGTAAAAGATTTGGGGCTTAAATTCCGCGGCAAAAACAATTGGATTTATTTTCATTCGTTTAAAAAAGGTTATGTGCCATATCTATTAGATAAAGAAGAGGTCTTATTTGAAATGGAAGTTTTTAAGCATTTATTTGAAGCGCTTAAAGATTATGTTGATGGAAATGTGAAAGTTAATTTTGAAAAAGGCAATACTCTACTTCGCATGTACAATAAAACGAAAAACTTGTGGACTAATCAAGAAGCACCAATTCTTTTACCTGAGCCTGACTATCCACAGCTTGTTTTACAGGATGAATTGCTTGTAGAAAGGATTAATAGACAAGAAGCCAATAAAAGCAAAATAGAAGTCGACATAGCTTATTTGACTGGTGCTATAAGAGATGAAAAATACGATGTTCCTGTCATGGAGAGATTATGTATTTTAGCAGAAAGCACATCAGGACTTATAGTAGATCAGGATTTTATTTTCCCAGACGATAACGAGATGGAAATCATATTTGGTATGACGGTTAATTATATTTTAAATTATGGTAAACCTGATACTATCATTGTAAGAGATGACTATGTATTAAATTTATTAGACGATTTGTGTAAAAAAGCCGGCATAAAGCTAAAAGTCAAAGGAAAGTTAAAAGCCATTGATTACTTTGTAGAAAATTTTTTAAGGTATAGGTTTTAACAGTGGCTTGTTGTAAATACAGTTATTTCACTGGATTTTTATTTGGAGAAATTGCAGTCATATATTATAATGAAGAAAAAGACCTCTGTCTTTTGAATGTATTTTAGGAGGAAATTTATGTTATATATAGGATGTCACTTATCGGTTTCAAATGGATATAAGGCTATGGCGGAAGAAGCGTTAAAGCTTGATGCCAATACGCTGCAATTTTTTACGAGAAATCCAAGGGGAAGCAAGGCAAAGGATATAGATAAAAATGACTGCAATTCATTTGTAGAAATTGCGAATAAAAATAATTTTTCTAAAGTTGTCGCACATGCACCATATACTCTAAATCCGTCATCACCTGACGATAGGACGAGAGAGTTTGCTAAAGAAGTCATGGCAGACGATCTTATGCGGATGGAATATCTCCCAGGTAATCTTTACGATTTTCATCCAGGGAGCCATGTGAAGCAAGGCGTTGATACAGGGATAGAGTATACGGCAAATATGTTAAATCAAATATTAAAGCCAAATCAGTCTACAATCGTGCTTTTAGAGACTATGGCAGGAAAAGGCTCAGAAATAGGAAAGACATTTCAAGAATTAAAACAGATTTTAGACAGAGTAGAATTGCAAGAGAAAATGGGTGTGTGCTTTGATACATGCCATGTTTATGATGCGGGTTATGATATAGTAAATAATCTTGACGGCGTATTAGAGGAATTTGACAAGATCATAGGGTTAGATAAACTTTTTGCTATACACTTAAATGACAGCAAAAATCCGAGAGGAAGCCATAAAGATAGGCATGAAAAAATTGGTAAAGGTTATATAGGGATAGATGCTATAGCAAGAGTCATAAATCATCCAAGTTTAAAACATCTGCCATTCATATTGGAGACGCCCAATGACCTTGAAGGCTACGGAGAGGAAATAAAATTCTTAAGAAGCCTTTACAATGGTTGATTTTTGACGATCCGGAGGACTTTATATGTTTGACGTATGCTTATTGGGTACAGGAGGTATGATGCCTGTACCTGGCAGAAACCTATCTTCACTCATATTGAGGTATGGTGGTGTATCTATATTGGTGGACTGCGGTGAAGGCACGCAAGTTCCGCTTCAAAAATTAGGGTGGGGCTTTTTAAATATAGATACGATATTTTTCACGCATTACCATGCAGACCATATTATGGGACTTCCTGGCATAATATATCAGATGATAAACCAAGAACGGAAAAATAAGCTTAATTTAATGGGCCCTGAAGGAATAGACGTATTGAAAAATCTTTTAAATGTTCTTTTTGTGGAGATACCGTTTGAAATTGAATATACTGAATTAAAAGATGGATATTCCTTAAATGTCGGGGAAATAACAGTGAAAAATGTCGTGGTTCAACATACATCATTGTGCTTTGCTTACAGCTTCGAAGTTAAAAGGCTTCCGAAATTTGATGCAAAAAAAGCAAGGGAATTAAACATACCATTAGAGTACTGGCATAGACTTCAGCACGGCGAAAGCATTATAAAAGACGGCAGTGTAATCTTCACACCTCAAATGGTATTAGGTGAAGACAGAAAAGGCTTAAAAGTAAGTTATTCTACTGATACTCGTCCTACAAAAGATCTTATAAAAATTGCTGAGAATAGCGATCTTTTCATTGGAGAAGGAATGTACGGCGATCCGCTAGATGAAGAAAAAGCGATAAAAAAGTACCATTCCACGTTTTTAGAGACAGCTTTAGTGGCAAAAGAAGCTAACGTGAAAGAGCTTTGGCTGACTCATTTTAGCCCATCATTAAAAAATCCAGACAAATATCTAAAGTATGCTAAGGATGTATTTGAAAATAGCGTTGTCGGATATGACATGATGACAAAAGAATTGCGCTTTAAAGACGTATAAAAATAGTTTCATTTATGTTAGAAAATGATAAAATAAAGTATAGACATTTGCTTAAAATAATTTTTATGATATAATAAATAGAAGTTATTAACGCAAACAAATGAATAGGAGGATTTACTTAATGAGCAGTAATCTTAAAAAAATAGAGAACAGTGTTGCAACAATCGAGTTAAATATTCCAAAGGAAAAATTTGAAGAAGGATTAAACTTTTCATACAAAAAAAATGTAGGTAGATTTAACATACCGGGTTTTAGGCGCGGAAAGGCTCCGAGGATTATCATAGAAAGGTACTATGGTGAAGGTGTGCTTTATGAAGATGCTATAGAGCATGTATTTCCGGATGCATATCAAGAAGCGATTGATACTCTGAAGCTTGAGCCGATAGATAATCCAACAATTGACATTTTACAGATTGGAAAAGGCCAAGATTTAATTATAGAGGCAGTAGTGCCAGTATTGCCTGATGTAGAGCTTGGACAGTACAAGGGTATAGAAGTCAAAAAAGTAGAGTATAATGTTAAAGACGAAGATATTAATAATAGACTTGAACAGATGAGACAGAGTAATGCGAGAGTAGTACCAGTGGAAGACAGAGCAGCTCAGATGGGCGATATAGTTGACATAAGCTTTGAAGGATTCTTAGATGGCGTACCGTTTGAAGGCGGCAAAAGCGACAATTACTCATTAGAGTTAGGCTCTAAGACATTTATTCCTGGATTTGAAGAGCAAATCGTTGGACATAACGTTAATGAGGAGTTTGATGTAAATGTCAAATTCCCTGATGACTACAGGGCTGAAGAGTTAAAGGGAAAAGATGTAGTATTTAAAGTAAAGATATTTTCAATAAAGCACAAAGAATTGCCAGAGTTAAATGACGATTTTGCAAAAGACGTAAGCGAGTTTGATACTTTAGATGAATTGAAAGAAGACATAAAGAGAGAATTGCAAGAACAGTATGATTTAAGCGCTAAAGAAGAAATGAAAGAAAATGTAGTAAAAGCAGTTGTAGAGAATTCTAAAGTTGACATACCAGAAATAATGGTAGATAGGCAAATTGACATATCTTTAAGAGATCTCGATTACAATCTCAGATATCAAGGATTGGATCTTGATAAATACTTAGAGATAACAGGAAAGACAGAAGAAGACTTGAGGAAAGAAATGCACGATGATGCAGCTTTGAGAGTTAAGACGCAGTTAGTCATCGATAAGATAGGTAAAATAGAGAATATAACTGCTACAGATGAAGAAGTAGATAAAAGACTTAGTGAAATGGCAACAAATTACAATGTAAAATTAGAAGATTTGAAGAAAGAGCTGACTGAGTCACAGATAAACAATATAAAAGACGATATAGTCTACTTTAAGACGATTGACTTTATTTTTGAGAATAGTAAAATTATAGATAAAGAGGAGTGATAATATGAGCTTAGTGCCTATAGTTGTAGAGCAAACAAATAGAGGAGAGCGCTCTTACGACATATACTCAAGGCTTTTAAAAGACAGGATAGTCTTCTTAGGAGAAGAGATAAACGACGTATCAGCAAGCCTCGTCGTTGCTCAGCTTTTGTTTCTAGAGGGAGAAGATCCTGATAAGGATATTTGGCTTTATATAAATAGCCCTGGTGGTTCTATAACATCTGCATTCGCTATATACGATACGATGCAGTATATAAAACCTGATGTTGTTACGATGTGTGTCGGTATGGCAGCATCGGCAGGTGCCTTCTTACTTGCTGCAGGCGCAAAAGGCAAGAGATTTTCGCTGCCAAACAGCGAGATAATGATACATCAGCCATTAGGAGGCACGCAGGGTCAAGCTACAGACATAAAGATTCACGCTGAGAGAATTATAAAAATGAAACAAAAACTAAATAAGATATTGTCTGAGAGGACTGGACAACCATTAGAAAAAATTGAAAGAGATACAGAAAGGGACTTTTTCATGGATCCAGAAGAAGCAAAAGCTTATGGGCTCATTGATGAGATATTAGTTAAGAGAAAATAGGCCCCGGAAGAGGTGAAAAAATGGCTAAATATGATAATCAAAAACAGTTGAAGTGCTCTTTTTGCGGGAAGTCACAGGATCAGGTAAAAAGATTAGTTGCCGGTCCAGGCGTATATATCTGTGACGAATGTATAGAGCTTTGCCAAGAAATCATCGATGAAGAATTTGAAGAAAATATCGATGTAGAGATAGGTGAACTTCCGAAGCCAAAGGAGATAAAAGAGTTTCTTGACCAGTATGTAATAGGTCAAGACAAAGCGAAAAAAGCGTTGGCAGTAGCGGTTTACAACCATTACAAGAGGATCAATAGCAGAGTAAAATCTGACGATGTTGAGCTTCAAAAAAGCAATATTCTCATGTTAGGCCCTACTGGTTCTGGCAAGACGCTTCTTGCACAGACATTAGCAAGGATGCTTAATGTGCCGTTTGCAATAGCAGATGCTACATCACTTACGGAAGCGGGTTATGTAGGTGAAGATGTGGAGAACATCCTTCTTAAGCTTATTCAGGCGGCAGATTACGACATAGAAAAGGCAGAAAAAGGCATTGTGTACATTGATGAGGTTGATAAGATAGCCAGAAAATCAGAGAATCCGTCGATTACGAGGGATGTCTCTGGTGAAGGTGTACAGCAAGCACTTTTAAAAATTTTGGAAGGTACTGTGGCAAATGTTCCGCCTCAAGGTGGACGGAAACACCCTCATCAAGAATTCATACAGATTGATACTACGAATATCTTGTTCATTGTTGGCGGTGCATTTGATGGCATTGAAAAGATAATAGAATCCAGGATAGGCAAAAAGTCATTAGGATTTGGATCAGAGATTCAAAGCAAACAGGAGAAGAAAATAGGTGAAATCTTAAAGAATATAATGCCTGAAGATCTCTTGAAATTTGGACTTATTCCAGAGTTTATCGGAAGGCTTCCGATTGTTGTGACACTTGATTCTCTTGATAAAGATGCTTTGATACGAATACTGACAGAGCCTAAAAATGCGTTGACAAAGCAGTATGAAAAGCTGTTTGAATTGGATGGGGTGAAACTTGAATTTGACAAAAAAGCCCTAAGCGTTATTGCTCAAAAGGCAATAGACAGGAAGACTGGTGCGAGAGGATTAAGGTCAATACTTGAAGAGCTTATGCTTGATGTGATGTATGAGATACCATCCAGCGATAATATTGAGAAGTGCATCATAACGGAAGAAACAGTATTGAACAATGCTCCACCTACGATTGTTTATTCAGAGTCCCAAAAGACAAAAAAGAGAGTCAAGAAATCTGAGTCTGTATCGTAGTTAGTAAGTATATAAAAACCTCCTTCTATCACATAATATCAGATGTAGAAGGAGGTTTTTTATGACACAAAATATTGAAATGACATATGAAGAGAGGCAAAAATTCATTCAAATGCATCTTGATGAACCTCTTAAAGAAAAGTGCAGAGTGCAAAAAGTTGATGATATTTTGGGACAAGATGAAGCTGTACTAAAAATATTAAATAATTTGCGGAGCCAAAATCCTAAAAGCATGATATTAACTGGTCCAGGTGGTACGTGGAAAAGAGATATTTTAAGAACGTGCTTTAAAGAGGTTAAAAGTAGTGAAGAAAGCTTCTTTAAAAGCGGAGAGTTCGTTGAATACTACCCTGATAAAAAGTACAATGATGATTTTATTCGCGATTCATTGTTTGGATATGTATTTGAAATAGATTTTGGCTCCCGTAAGATAAAAAAAATAAAAATAGGGCTTGTCACAAGGGCGAATAATGGGATTCTCTACATTGATAATTTAGAAAACTTGACATCAAACAATATTTTAAAGCTTTTAGATGTGATGAAATCGAAAAAAGTGTACTATGAAGACAGATTGATTTTAAATGTTTCAGATCATGTGAAACGCTTTTTAAAAGAAGGATTTCCGGCAGATTTTCGTCTTGCTGTTAATGTAGATGATTCTGCACTTTTACCAGATGAATTGCTAGATTTATGCGAAATCATTCAATTTAAGGAATACGATAAAAGAGTATTGGCAGATATAATCAAAAATTCTGCCAACAAGGGAATGTTTTATGTTGATGATGAAGTGTGTATAAAAATTGCTGATGCTGCAAAAAATGGAGAAGATGCTATAGGTATGCTTCAACATCTGGCTATTAAAGCGCTAAAGCATGGGAGAGATGAGATAACTGCAGATGATTTGAAAAGTGTGATCTTTTAACTTTTGAGATTAGAATGTTTTAATGTATAATATATTTATCATAAGGCAAATAGGCAAAAGAGGTGACTTTATGGACAAGAAATACATATTACCGATGGTTCCACTAAGAGGCATAACAGTGTTCCCGTACATGGTCATGCACTTTGATGTAGGAAGGGGAAAATCCGTTAAAGCTATTGAAGAAGCAATGCTTAGAAACCAACTCGTCTTTTTGGTTACGCAAAAACAAGCTGATATAGACGAACCTTCAATAGATGATATATATAGAGTAGGCACAATAACGAAAGTAAAACAGATGCTTAGACTTCCAGGAGAAGTCGTAAGAGTTTTAGTTGAGGGCATCTCCAGAGCAGAGTTAAAAAATCTTATTAGCGATGAAAGTTTTTATGAAGTGGAAGTTTTAGAGAAGATAGATTCAGAGGTGGAGAAAGACAGCGAATTAGAAGCATTGATGAGAAGTGTAACATCAGCTTTTGAAGAATATATAAGCATTTCATCAAAAATACCTTTGGATAGCATTTATAATGTTGTAACGATTGAAGAACCTGGGCGGTTAGCTGACGTAATAGCAGAACATTTAAGCTTAAATCAAGACAAGAATCAAGAGCTTTTAGAGTGCTTTGATCCGAGAGAAAGGTTGGAAAAATTATTAGGATTTATCTTAAAAGAGCTTGATATACTGGAAATTGAGAAAAAGATAAACATGCGGGTTCACAAGCAGATAGACAAAAGTCAAAGAGAATACTATTTAAGAGAACAATTAAAGGCAATAAGGGCAGAACTTGGTGAAGCTGACGAGATTGATCAAGAAATAGACGAGTATGAAGAAAAAATCGAATCAAAGGATTTGCCTGATTATGTAAAGGAAAAAGCGAGAGAAGAATTAAGAAGGTTAAGCAGGATGGGGCCAGGCTATCAAGAGGCTTCTGTCATAAGGACGTACATCGATTGGCTTTTGGACCTTCCGTGGAATGAAGAAACGAAAGATGTGCTTGATATAAAAAGAGCTGAGAAAATATTAAATGAAGATCACTATGGATTAAAAAAAGTCAAAGAGAGAATATTAGAGTTTTTGGCCGTGAGAAGTTTCCACGAGAAGATGAAAAGCCCTATTTTGTGCCTTGTAGGGCCTCCAGGAGTAGGTAAGACTTCTTTAGGAAAGTCAATTGCAAGAGCCATGAACAGAAAATTTGTGCGGCTGTCATTGGGTGGAGTAAGAGATGAAGCCGAGATAAGAGGTCACAGAAGGACGTATGTCGGCGCCATACCAGGCGGCATAATTAATTCATTGAAGATTGCAGGTTCAAAGAATCCGGTGTTTCTTCTTGATGAGATCGATAAAATGAGCTCTGATTTTAGAGGTGACCCGGCATCGGCCATGCTGGAAGTCTTGGATCCAGAGCAAAATTCTACGTACAGAGATCATTACATAGATTTGCCATTCGATCTGTCGAAAGTGTTATTTGTAACAACAGCAAATACACTTGATACGATACCGGCTCCGCTTTTAGATAGAATGGAAGTCATATACATTTCTGGATATACTGAAGAAGAAAAGTTGAACATAGCTAAAGAGTATTTGATTCCAAAAATTTTAAAAGAGCACGGTGCTAATGAAGACATCATAAAGATACAAGATTCGGCAATCGTAGGTATAATATCTGAGTACACCAGAGAAGCTGGTGTAAGGTCGCTTGAGCAAAACATTGCAAAAGTCGTGCGAAAATCCATAAAAGCTATAGTAGAAAATAAAGAAAAGTCTATAAAAGTAGGCAAGAAAAACCTGCAAAAGTACCTTGGAAAGCCAATATACAGGGTAGATAAGGCCAATCTAAAAGATAAAGTAGGCATGGTGACAGGACTTGCGTGGACGAGAGTTGGCGGTGACACACTTACAGTTGAAGCGACCACGATGCCTGGAAGCGGGAAACTTACACTAACAGGTCAGTTGGGAGATGTGATGAAAGAATCAGCACAAGCAGGTTTTAGCTACATAAGATCGAATGCAGATGCTTTGGGGATAGATAGCGATTTTTACAAAAATTTAGACATTCACATACATGTGCCTGAAGGTGCGATACCGAAAGATGGTCCATCAGCAGGTATAACAATGGTAACTGCTATGGTATCTGCAATAAAGAAAGTTCCTGTAAAAGGCGATATTGCCATGACAGGTGAGATAACTCTTACTGGTAAGGTTTTGCCGATAGGTGGCTTAAAGGAAAAAGTGTTGGCGGCGCATAGAGCAGGCATTTTTAAAGTAATTGCACCTGAAGGCAACAAAAGGGATTTAGATGAGATACCACAAAGCGTCAAGAAGAAAATGGAATTTAAATTTGTATCAAACATAGACGAAGTTTTAAAATTGTCGTTAGTAGGTGATGAACAAATATGAAGGTAAAGTCTATCGAACTTAAGGTTTCAGCATACAACAAGACGCAGTATCCAAATGATGGACTTAAGCAAATTGCAGTAATAGGCAGGTCCAATGTAGGAAAGTCATCTTTTATAAATGCAATAGTAAATAGAAACAATTTTGCAAGGGTAAGTCAAAAACCTGGAAAGACACAAGGTATTAATTTCTACATTGTTAACAATACTTTCTACTTAGTTGATCTTCCTGGCTATGGCTATGCAGAAGTATCAAAAGAGCTTAAGAAGCAGTGGTCTATAAACATTGAAACGTACTTAAATACATCAGCATACTTGGTAGGTGCTATAATGTTGGTTGATATAAGGCATAAACCTACAGATGACGATGTCTTAATGGTTAACTACTTAAAAAATAGAAATATAAATTTTCAAGTAGTTGCTACAAAGTCAGACAAGTTGAAAAGATATGAGATGCAGATGTCTTTGAAAGTCATATCTGATACGCTTTCGGTTGATAAGGAGAAGATCATACCATTTTCTTCACTAAAAAAGGCAGGTGTAGATGATGTCTACACCTACTTAGATTCAATTGTTGAAGCCAATGGTACGACAATTGAGTAAAATTTTTTAATAAAATTATTGATTTTAATAACAATAAATATTAAAGTATATAAAATGATTGACGATATAATGGATGAGGCGAAAAAGCCGGAATTTTTGTTTTGATTAAGCATATATAAGTAAATAAGCGAATAATGATAAAGAGAAAAAATTCATGCTAAATTATTGCATGAAAATAGGATTTGAAATTTACATCATGAAGTATTATAATTGTATTTATCAATGAGCGAAAGGGGTGATATAAGTGGAAATAGGACAATCGGTAGTGTTTACAATTCCCATACTTGGAGGCATTCCTGTCACAACTACAGTCGTAGTTACATGGATAATAATGGCCATATTGACGATAGCTTCTCTCATAGTCACCAGAGGTTGGAATCAAGTTCCTACTGGAGTGCAGAATTTTGTTGAGACTATCATAGATGGCTTAAACTCTTTCACAAAAGATGCATTAGGAGAGTACTGGGCATCATTTGCGCCGTACTTAGGGACTGTTGCCTTGTATCTGATACTTGCAAACACTATCGATTTATTTGGTTTGACACCTCCTACAAAAGACTTAAGCGCAACCTCAGCTTTGGCAATCATGTCTATCATAGTCGTCATAATCGCTTCGATTAAGGCTAAAGGCTTGAAAGGCTATGCAAAATCATTTTTTGAACCGATGCCATTCTTTTTCCCAATGAAAATTCTTGATATGTTTACAAGACCACTGTCACTTGCAGCCAGGTTATTTGGCAACATCATAGCAGCCTTTATTATCATGGGCTTAATAAGCAAAGTAGTACCAATAGTCGTACCAGCCATATTCAGCATATACTTTGACTTATTCGATGGTGCACTGCAGATGGTGGTGTTTGTATTTTTGACGATGCTTTATATTGAAGAAGCAGTTGAATAGTAATATAATTTAATTTAAAGCGATTTAGCTGATGATTTAAAATTTTAACAAAAAATGTAATTAAAATTAATTAAAAGGAGAGATGAAAATGAATTTATTGGCTATAGGAGCAGGAATAGCTGCAATTTCAGGTATTGGAGCAGGAATAGGTATAGGTATTGCTACAGGAAAGGCGGTTGAAGCTGTATCAAGGCAGCCAGAATCCAGAGGCAGTGTAATGCAGTTTTTACTCCTTGGAGGTGCTTTGTCTGAAGCAACAGCCATTTACGGTCTTTTAGTTGCCTTTTTGATAATATTCTTCATGAAACCATAATGATACGAAAGAAGGTAATAAATTGAGCCTTATAAATCCGTATACTTTTATTTTCACCATCATAAATCTTGTCGTCTTGTATTTGATATTGAGAAAGTTTTTGTTTAAACCAGTTACACAATTCATGGAAGAAAGGTCACAGAGGATAAAGAATTCTCTGGATGAAGCAGATAGAAAGGTTCATGAAGCTAACGAATTAAAAGCACAATACGAAGAAATATTGAAAAAAGCAGATGATGAAGGGAAGGCTATCATCGACAGAGCAGAAAAGTATGCAAAAGAAAAGGCAGAAAAGATTATAGAAGAGGCTAACATAGAAGCAAAAGCCATAATAGAAAGGGCAAAAGAAGAAGCTGAAACTGAGAAGATAAAAGCTATGCACGATCTTAGGGTTAGCTTGTCGCACCTTATAATAGAAGCTGCATCAAAGGCTATTGGCAATATCAACATCGATGACGATAAGATCATCAACGAGGTGGTTAAGGAGGCAGGTGCATCTTGGAACAAGTAATAGCAAAAAAATATGCACGTGCTCTTTTTAACGCAGCAATAGAAAATGACAGCATAGAAAAATACTACAGTGAGCTTAAAAGCATATCTGAAATGTTAAAAAACAGACAAATATACAAAATTATTACAACAAGAGGTATCTATATCAAGCAAAAGATGCGCTTGATAGATGATATTTTGAATGGTTATGATAAAGAAGTCATAAATTTTATAAAATTGATCATATCAAAACACAGGGAACACATCTTTCAGGAGATTTTTAATGAATATGAGAAATTGTATTTAGATTACAAAGGCATCATAAATGCCACATTAATCTCTGCACACCCATTGGACTCAAAGACACTTGACGCTATTAAGAGCAGATTGGAGTCGAATTTCAAAAAAACAGTCAATTTGAATCCTACAGTTGATGAGTCTATACTGGGTGGATTGAAGATTTTAATAGGAAATAAAGTTATTGATGGCTCTATAAAAGGAAAACTTGAAACTATGCTTAAAAATCTAGTAAGTGCAAGCTGAAAAGACTTTAAAAATAGAAGGTGAATATATGGATATAAAACCTGAAGAAATCACATCAATTCTGGAAGACAAAATAAAGAATTTTGATTTTGCTATTAAAACAGAGGACGTAGGGCGTGTTATAACAGCCGGAGATGGCATAGCGAAGATATACGGTCTTGATGAAGCCATATACGGCGAAATGGTAGAGTTTGAGAGTGGCGTATACGGCATGGTGATGAATCTTGAAGAAGATAGCGTAGGTGTAATTGTCTTAGGGGATCCTGAATCTATCAAAGAAGGTACAATAGTAAAAAGAACAGGAAAAGTTGTGGAAGTACCTGTTGGATATGGCCTTTTAGGCAGAGTCGTAAATCCATTAGGTCAGCCTTTGGATGGGAAAGGCCCTGTAAAAAGTGATGGCACAAGGCCTGTGGAGTATCCAGCACCACCTATAATAAAGAGAAAGTCTGTCGATACACCGTTGCAGACAGGTATCTTGGCAATTGACGCTATGATTCCGATAGGCAGAGGTCAGAGGGAACTCATAATAGGAGATAGGCAGACAGGAAAGACTGCTATAGCGGTAGATACTATAATAAATCAAAAAGATAAAGGTGTCTACTGTATATACGTTGCAATTGGACAAAAAGCTTCGACTATTGCTGGACTTGTAAATACATTAGAAAAGTTTGGGGCTATGTCATATACGACAGTAGTAGCATCTACTGCCAGTGATTCAGCAGCGCTTCAATATTTGGCACCATATGCAGGCTGTGCGATGGCAGAACACTTTATGTACGACAAAAAAGACGTCCTCATAGTCTATGACGACCTATCAAAACATGCTGTGGCATATAGGACGATTTCGCTTCTTTTGAGAAGGCCACCAGGAAGAGAGGCATATCCTGGAGATGTATTTTACCTCCATTCAAGGCTTTTGGAACGTTCGGCTAAGCTATCCGACGACATGGGTGGCGGCTCGATTACGGCATTGCCGATAATAGAAACACTTGCAGGCGATATTTCAGCTTACATTCCTACAAACGTCATATCAATAACAGATGGTCAGATTTATCTTGAGTCAGAGCTTTTCTATTCAGGTATAAGGCCTGCCATAAATGTGGGTCTTTCGGTATCACGTGTCGGTGGTGCTGCTCAGAAAAAAGCCATGAAAAAAGTATCTGGAAGAATGAGATTGGAACTGTCGCAGTACAGGGAGTTAGAGGTCTTTGCACAGTTTGGATCTGATCTGGACAAATCTACCCTTGATTTGTTAAGACAAGGTGAGAGAATTGTTGAGATAACAAAGCAGTCAAGGTATCAGCCTATTTCAATGGAAGATCAGGTTATAATGATATACACAGTAATGAATAAGTACCTTATGGATGTGGAGCTTCAAGATGTTAAGAAGTTCATAAAAGATTTGTTGGAGTTTATTGACATAAATCATCCTGATATAAAGAAAACTATACGGGAGACAGGAAAATTAGAAGATGATACGATTGAAAAGTTGAAGGCGGCTATTGAGGAGTACAAGAGCAAATACGCATCGAAAGGTGATGCATAATGGGAAAGCGAGACATTCAACTCAGGATAAAAAGCGTAAAAGAGACCCGCAAAATCACAAAAGCTATGAATCTCATATCAGCCGCAAAGTTTAGAAAAGCAAAAACTATGCTGGACAACGTGAGACCTTACTATGAAAAGATACAATCAACTATGGAAGATATACTTATTCATAGCGGTGAAGCAACTTCACATTATTTTGAAAGACAGCATGAAGCAAAAGGCACAAGGAAAAAGGCAGTAATTGTCATAACTGGTGACAAAGGATTGTGCGGTGGATACAACCACAATGTCATAAAAAAAGCAGAAGAAGTCATAGATGGTGATACGCAGAATCTGATGGTCATTGGCGAAGTTGGCCGCAGCTATTTTCTTGAGAAAGGTTACAATGTGGATGTGGAATTTTTATACACAGCTCAAAATCCTACCACATCAGCAGCAGGTGAGATATCTGATTTATTAGTTGATATATACGACAGAGGAATAATAGACGATATTTACGTTGTTTACACTGAGATGGCTGGTCTAAGGCAGATTGTAAAAACAGTAAAAATCTTGCCTTTAGATATAAAGAATTTCAACAGCGATAAAGATGTCAAAATTCTAAGCGATATGATATACGATCCATCGCCGACAAAGGTTTTTAACCTTTTGGTTCCTGAGTACATCAAAGGTCTGGTGTATAGCTTTTTGGTAAATGCTTTTGCATCAGAACACTTTTCGCGGATGGTTGCGATGGATGGAGCTACATCAAATGCTGACAAGATGATTGCGAAGTACACATTAGAGTACAATAGATTGAGGCAGGCTTCTATAACGCAAGAGCTTTCTGAGATAATCGGAGGTTCATCCGTTTAGGCTTTAAAAATTTTTAAATTGAATGGAGGCTAATATGAATAAGGGTTATATAACACAGGTAATAGGACCGGTTGTTGATATACGTTTCGACGAAGAATTGCCGCCAATCAACAATGCCATAAGAATCCCATTTAAAGGTGATGAGATAATTGTAGAAGTATCTCAGCATACAGGCGACAACACTGTAAGGTGTGTTGCGATGTCGTCTACAGATGGACTAAAGAGAGGGATGGAATGTTTTGATACAGGCGGGCCAATTTCTGTACCGGTGGGCGAAGGTACGCTTGGCAGGATGTTTAATGTGTTAGGCAAGACGATGGACGAACTTGGCGAAGTAAAAGCAGACAAGTACATGCCTATACACAGAGATGCCCCCAGTTTCGAAGAGCAAAGCCCAGTCACAGAAATCTTAGAGACTGGCATAAAAGTCATAGATCTTCTTACACCATATGCAAAAGGCGGTAAGATAGGTTTATTTGGAGGAGCTGGCGTTGGCAAGACAGTTTTAATTGAAGAGCTTATAAGAAATATAGCGACAGAGCATGGTGGATATTCCATTTTTACAGGTGTTGGTGAAAGAACTCGTGAAGGTAACGATTTGTGGCACGAAATGAAAGAATCTGGCGTCATAGACAAGACAGCATTTGTCTTTGGACAGATGAATGAGCCGCCAGGAGCCAGAATGAGAGTTGCTCTTACAGGACTTACTATGGCTGAATATTTTAGGGATGAAAAGCATCAGGATGTGCTTTTGTTCATCGACAATATTTTCAGGTTTGTTCAAGCAGGTTCAGAAGTATCTGCACTTCTTGGAAGAATGCCGTCTGCCGTCGGTTATCAGCCTACACTTGCGACAGAGTTGGGAGCACTCCAAGAAAGGATAACTTCCACAAGAAGCGGATCAATAACATCTGTACAGGCTGTTTATGTGCCTGCAGACGATTTGACAGACCCTGCACCTGCAACTACATTTACACATCTTGATGCAACTACGGTTTTGTCAAGAAGCATCGTTGAGATGGGTATATATCCAGCAGTAGATCCGCTGGATTCCACGTCAAGAATATTGGAACCAAATATAGTTGGTGAGGAACATTACACTGTTGCAAGACGCGTTCAGGAAATACTTCAGAAGTACAAAGAGCTTCAAGATATAATAGCAATACTTGGCATGGATGAATTGTCAGATGAAGACAAGCTTACAGTGTACAGAGCAAGGAAGATACAGAGATTTTTATCACAGCCTTTCTTCGTTGCCGAAACATTCACGGGAATACCAGGCAAATATGTGCCATTGAAGGAGACAATAGAAGGATTTAAGAAGATTGTCAACGGTGAAATGGACGACATACCTGAAGCAGCATTTTTCATGGTAGGAAACATCGACGAAGTGTACAAAAAGGCCGAAGAAATGAAGTGAGGTGCATAACATGGACAATAAGTATCACCTCGAAGTATTGACTCCATATCGCAAATTCTACGATGGCGATGTGGAGGAAATCATTGTTACTACAAGTGCTGGTGAAGTAGGAGTCCAAAAAGGTCATATTCCGATGACTGTCGCATTAGGAATTGGCACACTTAAGATAAAAAACGACAACGAATGGAAAGAAGCCAGCATTTCAAATGGCTTTATGGAAGTAAAGCAGGACAATGTCGTAATACTGGCTAATGCTGCAGAATGGCCTGAAGAGATAGACATAAAAAGGGCTGAAGCAGCTAAAGAGAGAGCTGAAGAAAGGCTAAGGCAAAAGAAAAGCCAAAAAGAATATTTTCTCGCTAAGGCAGCATTGAGGCGTGCCCTCGTTAGAATGACGATTGCAAAAAAATACAAAAATATATAAAATTTACCTCCACCATTGTGTATAAAAATATCCTATTTAGACCAAAATCTAAATAGGAGAAAATAGTGGAGGTGTTTTTATATGAAAAAATTAATAGCTTCTGTATTTGCATTCATAATTTTGACAGGAATATTTAATGTTTATGCCACCGAAAATTCAACTGTTATTTCAAAAGAAGAAGCCATATCTATAGTGAAAGAAAAATTAGGAGACATAAAATACGACAGTGAGAATATTCAATACAGAGAATTTACAAATAAAGACTCTGTATGGATCTTAAGCTACACAAAAAATGACGTTTTTGAGAATACCACTGTCACTGTAGACGCTACGACAGGTGAAATAATAAGGTACAATTTTATAAGCGATTTTAAAGGCAACAAGAATATAAAGCGAAACGATGCGAAAAAGATAGCAGAAGAATTTTTAGATAAAGTGCGACCTAAGAATTTAGGCAAGTACAAGTACGATGCAAATTACAAAAATGATAGCTACAATGAATACGGCTTTAAATGGAGAAGAGAAGAAAATGGCATTGTGTTTCTGTACGATACAATAAATGTTTCTGTAGATAAAAAAACAGGTTTAGTCACTCATTACACATATGATTGGACAGATGGGGACTTGCCTACACTGAAAAACGTGATCGATATAAATGAGGCTACAAAGCTTTTTAAAGAATATCTAAAACCTAGATTGGTCTATACGGTAATTTACAGTAGAAATAAAGGCGATGTAAAACTTGTATATGTTTTACCATCGCCTCAATACATGATAAATGCGTATACAGGCGATATAATAGATATAAATGGAAACGCAGTAAAGCTAAGTGCTCCAAGCAATGCAGATATTAAAATGGATGTGGAGCCTGTATTAAGCAAAGTATCTGTAGACAAAGATGAAGCATTTAAGGTAGCAGCAAAATATGCAGGAAGCGATTATGAATTAAAAGATACAGCTTACATGGAAAAATACGGTGGGCTTAATTTAAAAGTATGGACATTCTCATGGAATAAACTAAATGGAATAGGATATTTGCACGTTGCTGTAAATGCAGATACCGGAAATGTAGTTGATATTTTAAAAAGCACTAAAAGCGGTTTCAATTTATCAATTTCCCGGGAAACAGCTCTCAATAAAGCGGAATCATTTGTAAGAGAAAATTTTAAAGAGCTATTACCGTACATTGATTTTGGATTTAACAATGCAAATCAGAAAAATGAAAGTATCTATGGGTACCACTTTGTCTTCCCACTAAAACATTACAACATACCTTTCATAAACAATGGCATAACAGTAGATGTTGATGGAGATGGAAACATATCTGCATATACTTACAAAAACTACGATATACTTTATCCAAAGCCTGTCAACATTATGAAACAAGATGAAGTTACAATTAAATACTTAAAAGCATGCAATTTTTCACTGAAATACTACAAAACTGCAAATGGCATAATACCGGTTTATACAGTGGACGACCCTGTTGAATCAAGCTTAATAGATGCAAAGTCAGGTGAAGTAATAAAACCATATTAAAAAGGGCTTTTTAAGCCCTTAAATTATCTTTAGACGGCATTTCAGATAGAATCATGCTTGTTATCATGAGAAATCCTCCTATGATGGATCGCAATGTCATGATTTCTCCAGATACTAAATAAGCAGTTATGGCTGAAAAAACTGGTTCTAAAGAGAATATGATGGCAGCATGCGTGGCTGATGTATTTGCCTGCATCGTATTTTGAACTGCCAATGCAAACGCCGTTGCAAATATACCTGTCAATATTAGGGCAAACCAAACGGTTTTATCAGTTGGTATTGTAGGTTTCTCATATACAAATGAAAGAATTCCGCTTAATAGTGTTACGACGAATATCTGAATTATTGCAAATGATATTGTATCAACTGATGGCGCGTATTTTGCTATCAAGACTACCTGAAACGCAAAAGATACGGCACAAAGGAGGGTTAGAAAGTCTCCAAAGTTAATTTTCAAGTCAATATTAGCTGTCATGAGAAATAACCCGCCAAGTGCTAATAATACGCTTAACCATGATGTCTTTGACAATTTAGCTTTTAAGAAAAATGCTTCCAATATAGGCACAAGCACCACATTAAATCCAGTAATAAAGCCAGACTTTGAAGCAGTCGTGTATTTTAAGCCAAGTGTCTGAAATGCATAGCCCAAAAAAAGCATTATGCCTACAATGATAGAGACTGCAAATGTATTTTTATCAATATGAAGCAGCCTCTTGCCAAACATAATGACAAGAATGATAAGTGCTATGGAAAATCTTAAAAATAAAAAATTATAAACTGGCAATATGCTTGTAGCGTTTTTTACTACGACAAATGTAGACCCCCAGATGACAGTTACTAAAAGTAGCATTATATCGCTTTTTAATTTTTTAGACAATATTTAAGCCTCCCTTAAATCATGGTCTGAAACGTTGTGCAATTGGCATTCGCCTTCCTACGCCAAATGCTTTTGTGGTGACTTTGAGACCTGGTGCTGCTTGCTTTCTCTTGTATTCGGCGCTATTTACCTTTCTTATCACATCTTTTACCAATGCTTCATCATAGCCTCTTGATACGATCTCACTTATCGATTTATCTTCTTCTATGTACAGCTTTAATATATCATCCAGTATCTCGTACGGTGGCAGAGAATCTGTGTCTTTTTGATTTGGCCTAAGTTCGGCTGATGGAGCCTTTTCTATAGTGGATATTGGAATGATGATATTTTCTCTATTTATATATTTTGCAAGCTCATATACCATTGTCTTTGGAACATCAGATATTACAGCAAGTCCACCGCTCATGTCACCATACAGTGTGCAGTATCCTACAGCTATTTCTGATTTGTTTCCGGTTGTCAGGACCATGTGACCTTCTCTATTTGATATGAACATGAGATAATTGCCTCTTATTCTGGCTTGCAGATTTTCTTCTGCAAGGTCACCTACAATATTGCCATCTTTATTAAAAATAGATATATAGCTTTTAAAGACATCTTCAATAGGTATTACCCTATACTCAATATTGAGATTTTGTGCCAGGTCTCTTGCATCGTCTTTGCTACCTTCTGAGGAATAACGAGACGGCATAGATACACCAAGTACATTCTCACGCCCTAATGCTTTTACTGCAAGGGCGCATGTGACAGCAGAGTCAATCCCGCCGCTTAAGCCTACCACTGCCTTTTTAAAGCCGGTCTTTCTAAAATAATCTCTAAGCCCTAAAATCAGCGCATCGTGAACCCACGATATGTTTTCATTTATGTCTTTAAGAGGCGCAAGATATTCAAGCTCATCAGTATCGATAAAAGCGAGATCTTCGCAAAAAGCCTTAAGATTTACCACTCTTTCGCCATTTGAATTTATTACGAAGCTGTTTCCATCAAAAATCAGCTCGTCATTGCCGCCTACTTGATTTACGTATATAAGAGGCAGCTTGTATTTTTTTGATATTTGCTTTACCATTTTGACTTTTAATTCATGCTTTCCAAGATTGTATGGTGATGCAGAAATATTTATAAAAATGTCTGGATTTAGGCTGTACTGCTCTTCTAATACGTCAATATCGTACCTTGGCCTCTCCCAGAAATCCTTGTCGTTCCAAATGTCTTCACATATATTAATTGCAAGCCGCACTCCTTTAAAATCTATGCAAGCGCGCTTTTTAGCTGGTTCAAAATACCTTTGCTCGTCAAATACATCGTAATTTGGCAAAAGGGTTTTATCTGCTTGTCCTACAATTTTGCCGTTGTAAAGGAGAAGTGCTGAGTTGTGAAGCAAGTAGTCTTTTTCTTCATCTCTTGTAACGGTTCCTACAATGACACCGATGCCTTCTGTCTCAGGTAAGAGAATATCATTAAGCATTCTATCTGCAGTTTCTAAAAAATCAGGGTTGTATAGCAGGTCCTTTGGAGGATATCCGATTATAGACAATTCGGGAAAGACTATGAGATCCATCTGGGCTTTTTTAGCCTCTTTTATATTCATGATTATCTTTTCGCAATTGTTTTTTATATCTCCAACGGTTGGATTCAATTGTGCCAATGCTATCTTCATATAGTATCACCTCGAATTATTTTCATAAAGATATTTTAGCACATAATAAAAAAAAATACACCAGCATAAGCGGTGCATGATATAAATTACTGCCACTTTATGATTTTCTTTTCGATGTAGACTAATAGTACGTACATAAGTGCGGCCAGGATAGACAGTATAAGAACGCTTGTCATTACTATGTCTAACTTAAATACTTGCCCTCCATAGACGATAAGGTATCCTAATCCCGCTTTTGATACCAAAAATTCTCCTGTTATGACACCGACCCAAGACAAACCCATGTTGATTTTTATGGCAGACATGATAGTGGGGATACTGGCAGGCAATATGCATTTTGTAAGTATTTGAAATTTGGTGGCACCAAACGTCTTTAGAAGTTTTATCTTATCTTCGTCCACTTGTTTGAACCCTGTCTCAAGGCTTATAATAGTCACAATCAGCGATATGGCCAGACCCATCGTTATAATAGGTGCTTCGCCATTGCCCATCCAGACTATAAATATCGGTCCTAATGCGATTTTAGGTAGGCTATTCAAGACGATCAGGTATGGTTCTGCAACTTTTGAGGCAAAGTTAGACCACCAAAGCAATACGGCTATCACTATGCCAGAAAATGTTCCAAGAGCAAATCCGACAAGCGTCTCGCTTAATGTGACCCATATATGCGTAAAAAGTGAGCCGTCTTCGCTTAAGTTTATGATGGTTTTTATCATGCGAGAAGGTTGGCTAAATAAAAACGGATCTATAAGCTTTAGCCTTCCTGCTATTTCCCATAAGGCAAAAAAAGCAATGAGTATGGATAGTTGAGTGATTTTGATGGCTAGATTTTTTCTTTTCACTTTTTTTAAAAATTCTATATGCTCTTTTGAGATGTTTTGCGATACTTCATACATGAACATCGAGCTCCTTCCAGATTTCGTTGAAGTATTCTTTAAATTCAGGTGCTTTTCTACATCCTATAGGTGACCGGTTGTCACACGTAAGATGTATCTCATATATGTTTTTTACGACCGCAGGTCTATTAGACAAGACGACGATTCTGTCGCACATTGCGATGGCTTCAGAGATGTCGTGTGTGACTATGACTGCTGTCTTTTTGACATTTTTTAAAATAGTCCACACTTCATCAGATATTGCAAGCCTAGTTTGATAGTCAAGGGCTGAGAAAGCCTCATCGAGAAGCATGATGTCTGGTTTTAAGGCCAATGTCCTGATTAGTGCTGCTCTCTGCCTCATTCCGCCAGATATTTGGTTAGGGTAATGGTATTTAAAATCGGATAATCCATATCTTTCCAAAAGGTCTTCTACGTTTTTTATAGAGTTTTCATTGACGGCACCTTGTATCTCAAGACCTAAAAGGACGTTTTGCATGATGTTTCTCCATTCAAAAAGATGATCTTTTTGAAGCATGTATCCGACCTTACCGTTTACAACGACACTTCCTTTTGACGGCTTTAAAAGGCCGGCTATTATGGATAAAAGTGTGGATTTGCCGCATCCGGAAGGTCCTATGACACCTACGAATTCACCTTCACACACATTAAATGATACGTCTTTTATAGCTTCTGTTTCGCCTTTTATCGTATGATAGTTTAAAGATATGTTTGAAAGCTCAACCATTACTTTCCTCACCAGATGCACCTCCTGTCATATTTAAGCATACTTACAGGGGACAATCTTTCGGTTGTCCCCACAATACTATTTCTTTATGGTTGCGACAGCCTTATCGGCGAAAGTGTTGTCGATTAAAGCATTTGGATCTACTTTGCTATCAATCTCACCAGCGTTTAATAAGACATTCTGAAGAGCATCAAAATCTGATGGCTTCATCTGTGGTGTAGTGCCCCATGCATCTATGCTTTTATACCTGTCGATTACCTTTGCTATTATATTAATATCAGTATCTGGGAAAAAAGACTTTATGTCTTCAGCTACTTGTTTTGATGAATGAGATTGCACGTATAGCATGCCTTTGTAAACTGCATTCGTGAAGTGTTGGATGATGTCAGGATGCTCTTTTATATAGCTTTTTCTTGCGTTAAATGTTGTATAAGGCACATCGTGTCCAGCGGCACCTACAGATGCCACGATGTATCCGCCTTTTTCACTTTCCACTTGTGATGCAGTTGGCTCAAAAAGTGCTACGTAGTCTGCATCTGATCTCATAAAAGCACCTGCTGTCGCTGTAAATTGAAGATTCGTTACGAGATTTACATCTTTTTTAGGGTCTATACCATGCTCTTTCAGTATATATTCGAGAGTCATTTCCGGCATTCCACCAGGTCTTCCGCCTATTATCTTTTTGCCCTTTAGATTTTCCCACTTGAAATTAGGCTCTGGTTTTTTCCCAACTAAGAAAGAACCGTCTTTTTTTGTAAGCTGTGCAAAATTTACGAGGTAATCTTGTTTTCCTTCCTTGTACACATAGACAGTTGTTTCTGGACCTTGAAGCCCAATGTCAGCTTGACCTGATACAACTGCTGTTGCAGCTTTGTCGGAGCCTTGTGCGGTTGTTATCTCTAATTGCAGTCCTTCTTCTTTGAAAAAGCCTTTATTGACTGCTACATAATATGGTGCGTAAAAAATCGAATGTACGGTTTCAATAAAGTTTATCTTTGTAAGCTTTTGCTCTTTTGCTTTGCAACCGGTAAATAAGAAAGATGTAAGTACAAATATGAGTATAAGAGTGAAAATAAGTAATTTTCTGCTTCTCATGTGAATACCTCCTATTTAATTTGATTTCAGTTTATTATATTCTATCAATTGGAAATGGTGATTGGATAAAGATGAAGTTTTTTTCACACTGCATTTTGTTAAATGATTTCAAAAGAAGGAAATTAAGTTTTTTTGTCGAATAAGATTACTTGTGCATTTTTATAAAATATATAAAGGAGAATCGATATGGCACAAAAAGCAGCAAAAAAGAACAAGGTCACCATTAATGTTTCTAAAAGAAGCACAAATTACATAAACGCGATAAATGTTGTATTTTACATATCGTTGCTTCTTCTGGTGGCTTTACCGCCGTATTTTCGCGGTATGTACTTTGACAATGAGTTTTTACCTACTATATGCATTACTTCAGTTGTGGTCGTAATATGGTCATTGATGAAGATTATAAAAAAAGAGCCGATAATTTCTGAAAGACTGGATTATGCCGCAATATCAATAATAGGAGCATATCTCATCTCTACGTTTTTTGCTGTAAATATAAGATCTGCAATAGGGGAAGTATTAAAGTACGTTGATTATGTGTTTGTATATTTTTTGGTCAGCAGACTTGCCAATGACAAGAAAAAAATATGGATACTTTTGAATGTACTCGTTTTAAGCTCATTTGGAGTAGCTTTCGTAGGTCTTTTGTCTGCAGCGGGATATGTTAATTACAATGGTTCATGGGTTGGAGGAAGGATTAATTCCACATTTCAATACGCCAATACTGCTGCATCGTTTTTGATGGCGTTTTTGCTTGTAAATTTTGCACTCATATCGTACACAAAAAACAGGTATTTAAAAGCACTTTATGGAGTAGAAGCTTTTATGCAGCTTTATGCTTATGTTTTTACATTATCCAGAGGCGCTTGGGTGATGTTTCCGTTTCTGTTCTTGTTCCTTATAATAATGATGCCAAAAGGGAAAAGGGTAGAGCCATTCGTTTACCTGATAGGTGTAATCATAGCGTCAGCGTTGCCAATACTTAAATTTAACTCTGTCGTAAATGGACCAAAGCCTCACAATTTGGTTATGTGGATACTTGTAGGATGCATCTTAGCATTATTATTCACGTACATTGTAAGTTTTTTGGTTGAAGTTGTAAACAAGATAAGCTTAAAAATAGGCATATCCATAATCGTCATTGTGGGTGTGCTATCAACTGTAGCGGGTTATATGGTATTGACAACGGAAGTGCCACTTACACTAAGTCATAGCCAAAACGAAGCGGATAGCGGTAAAAGCGTCATAAGATTTGTCGACGTCGATGCGGATAGAATATATGTGTTGAAGTACGATGTCATATCAAAGAATGATGATAATAAAGATTGGGCGTACGATATTACCATAGAAAGCAGAAATGACCTTGATCAGCCTACAAAGATAAAAGATGTGTACGATAAAGAGGCTTTCAGTGGTGAAAAGACGATAGAATTTTCTACTTTGAAAGATACGAAAAGATTAGCCATTACTTTTACAAACTACTTTAAAGGTACTTCTGTCACATTTGACAAGGCGTACATTTATCCTAAGAATGATCCAAGTGCTGTACAAAATATAATGCTTAAATATAAATACCTTCCTGAAAATGTGGCGTCAAGGATACAAGACATAAGCTTGACAAGCCACAGCAGTTCTGAGCGAATGCAGTTTTACAAAGATGGATTTAAGATTTTTAAAGACTATCCGCTTTTTGGTGCAGGTGGAGGTGCTTGGGCGTCACTTTACTTCAAATATCAGTCATACCTGTATTGGACGACGCAGACACATAACTATTTCATGCAGGTCTTGCTTGATACTGGTTTAGTCGGAGCTGCAGCGATGATATTCTTCTTGGTGATGTTGATACTGTCTGTTATAAAGCTTTATAAGGCTGAGATAGATATAGATGAAAGTATACTATTGGCAGCAGCTACGGTAGGCATATTGAGCATATATGCCCATGCCGCTATGGATTTTGACCTTTCGCTGTCTGCTGTGACAATAGCCCTATATTCCCTTATCGGTATAATAAACAGCATAAGCATAGGTAAGGCACATAAAAATATAGCTGCCGCGAAAGGGAAAAAATCATACACTGGATACTACAGTTTCGGTGTTTTGATAGTCGGTATAGTTGTCGTATTTATGTCTTTCTCACTTTCGACTGCATTGAGATATGCAGAGAAAGGAGACCAATTTGCAAAGACTAACAATATACCTCAGGCAATGCAGTATTACAAAAGTGCTGTTTCTTATGATCCATGGAATGCAAAGTACAGGATGTCTTATGGCCAGACATTGGCAAGTATAGCTGACCAGACAAAAGATGCGGCAACTTATCAAGAGGCAATGACCCAAGAACAAAAAGCGGTTGATTTAGAGCCGTTTAACTCTCAGCTTTTAGCACAGCTTGGAGCATTCTATCTATCACATGGGCAGATAGATAATGGGCTTAAGTATGTTAAAAAAGCCGTCGATGTACAGCCTTTAAGACCAGAAAATTATCAGCAATTGGCAGATGCCTATAACAAAGTCGGGATGTTTTACCTGCAAAACAATGATAAAGCAAAAGCGAAAGAATATCTTGAAAAGGCTGTAGATGTTGAAAACTTGTTTAATAAGGCTAATTCAAAGTCAGAAGAGCCAAAACCTATGACGGATGTTACAAAGCAAATAATACAAAATTCAAAAGAAGTATTGAAGGGGATACAGTGATGTATCCTTTTTTGTATCCATATTGTACTGATTGACATGTTTGCATTAAATAGATACAATTGATTTAAATTAATAAAATTGTTATATATTGAATAGGGGGAATAAGTACAATGAATGAAAGATATGAGTTAAATAAAAACCTGGCTCAGATGCTAAAAGGTGGAGTCATAATGGATGTTACAACGCCTGAACAGGCTGTAATTGCAGAAAAAGCTGGTGCAGTTGCGGTAATGGCACTTGAAAGGGTACCTGCTGATATAAGGGCACATGGCGGCGTAGCAAGGATGTCAGATCCAAAGATAATAAAAGCGATAAAAGAAGCTGTTTCAATACCTGTCATGGCAAAAGTCAGGATAGGACATTTTGTGGAAGCACAGGTTTTGGAAGCTTTGAAGATAGATTACATCGATGAGAGTGAAGTGCTGACACCTGCAGATGAATCATATCACATAAACAAGTGGCAGTTTAAAGTACCATTTGTTTGCGGTGCAAGAAACTTAGGCGAAGCATTAAGGAGAATTGGCGAAGGTGCTTCAATGATAAGAACTAAAGGTGAAGCAGGCACAGGAAATGTAGTTGAGGCAGTAAGGCATATGAGGACTATCAATGCTGAAATCAAAAAGCTTACGACTCTAAGTGAAGAAGAGCTTATGGCAGCGGCAAAGGAATTGCAAGCACCTTATGAATTAGTAAAATATGTAGCAGAAAACGGGAGACTGCCAGTTGTGAATTTTGCAGCAGGGGGGATTGCAACGCCTGCAGACGCTGCGCTGATGATGCAGCTTGGAGCAGATGGAGTCTTTGTAGGTTCAGGCATATTTAAATCAGAGAACCCTCAAAAGCGTGCTGAAGCAATTGTAAAAGCTACCACATATTACGACAAACCAGAGATAATAGCAGAAGTATCAGAAGGATTAGGCGAAGCAATGAATAGCATCGACATAAGGGATCTTTCAGAAAAAGACCTATATGCAACTAGGGGTTGGTAAAATGCGAGTTGGTGTTCTTGCTATACAAGGTTCTGTAAAAGAACATGTAGATAAACTAAAAAGATTAAATGGTATAATACCCGTAGAGGCAAAAGATAAAGAAACTTTGAAAAACATAGATGCACTTATATTACCTGGCGGGGAAAGCACTGCCATAGGAAAAATGCTTAATGACTTTGACTTAAAAGATACCATAGTAGATCTTTACAGGTCGGGTGTGCCAATATGGGGAACGTGTGCAGGTATGATATTGATGGCTAAACACATAGTAAATGATGATAAAGTTTATCTTGGCATTATGGACATAAAAGTGCGCAGAAATGCGTATGGAAGTCAGCTTGATAGCTTTACTGCAAAACTTAGTATGCCTGACGTATCAAAAGATAAAATAGATGCAGTGTTTATAAGAGCGCCTTATATTGAAGATGTAGGAGAAAATGTAAAGGTGCTATCTAGATACAATGGGAAAATAGTGGCTGCAAGGGAAGGAAACCTTTTTGCTACATCATTTCATCCAGAGCTGACGAATGACTTAAGCTTTTACAAGTATTTTTTAAGGCTGCATTAAATACAGCCTTACTTTATATTTTGCATACTTTAAAATTTCATTAAAAATTTTGATAGTAAAAGAAGGATTTTCAAATTTTATGTCGAATAAATAGAAAGTAGTAATAATATCCAGTAACATTTATGCTGATGTTTCGGCACTCATAAATATTACTGGTGATCATAGAAGCTTTATAAGCGGAGGCGGTGAATTTATTCACTGGTGTCCGTATGGCGAAGCTATACCTATTTTGAGGGAAATGTGATATAATTTAAGGAGAAAGAAAATAAAATGAATGATTGGCACAGCGATTTTGTAACAGCCATAAAAGAAGAGCTAAAAGATGAAAAAGTTGAAATAAAACAAGAAGAATATCTATCAAAAGAGCCTTTAAGAATAGATGTCATAATAATAAAAAAAGAAAAAGATGTAAAAATTAATAAGAGAGTAGGACAGATATTTAAAAGATACAATATAATAGAATACAAATCTCCTGATGATTATGTATCAATAGATGATTATTTCAAGGGATTAGGCTATGTATATCTATATAAATCAATAATGAATGCTTACGATAAATCACGAAAAGAAGTTGATGACATAAAGATAGATGAATTAACACTGACATTTGTATGTAACAATCTTCCCAAAAAGCTCATATCATTTTTAACAGAACATAAAATTAAATTAGACAATTCAGATAGTGGTGTTTATTATATAGATAATGAATGGATACCGGTACAGATAATAGTATTATCTGAGTTAGAAAACGTAGAAGAAAATTATCCATTGATGGTTTTGTCAAATAACATGCACTTTAGAAATGCTATAGAGAAAGTAATATCAAGTATAAATGAAGCAAAAGAATACGACAATAAAATAAGATTAATTGAGGCGGCATTTAGAATAGATCCGGGTATAGTTTCGGAGGTGATTAAGATGTATGCAGACAGATTAAGTGAAGAGCAGATGAAATATGTAATAAACAATTTAAAAGAAGCGAACTTCAAAATATATACTGAGGAAGAATTAAAAAAGAGTATGGAAAAAGGCATGGAAAAAGGTATTGAAAATCTCGTCATAAGATTATTGAAGAAGAAATTTGATGATGTACCTGAAAAGTATTTAAGGTTAATTGAAGATGTAGATGAGAAAACATTGCTTCAAATAGCAGATAATATATTTGAAATTAATAAGATAGAAGACTTAGAAAAATATATTGTAAATTAACATTATTGATAGTGTAATATAGAGGAGAAAAAGAGTGAAGGATAATAATTTAGATATATCTTATCAGAATAACGATATAATATTAAAATCAATGGCACAAGAATTTAAAGATAAATCGCTTAAGTTTTATGGAATAAATGTACCTAAAATAGTGACAGTTATACCTGCAAATTTACCATCAATTGAAGTTAAGGAAGATAGGCTGGATTTTATATTTCTTTTGGAAGATGACACATTGCTGCATATGGAATTTCAAACGACAAATAAAAAAGCTGATATAAAGAGATTTTTGCAGTATGATGCAAGACTGTATAATAAATATGAGAGAGCAATAAGAACTGTTGTAATATATTCTGGTAAGATAGAAGAAGCGATTGGTAGATTAGACATTGGATCAATAATATATAAAGTAGATCAAGTATTTTTAGTAAAATATGATGGTGATAAAATATATAAAGAATTAAACGAAAAAATTGAAAGTAAATTACAACTGACAGATATAGATAAATTGAACTTAATATTTTTACCACTTATGGGGAGCAAAAAAAGCAGTGATGAAATGGCAATAGATGCGGTAGAACTTGCGAAAAAAATAGAAGATGAAGATGAAAAGACGTATATGATTGGTGCATTAATAGGGATAAGTGATAAATTTTTGACTGAGGAATATAAAAATAAATTGAAAGGAGCGATAAGAATGACTAAGATAGCCGAAATGTTGATACAAGAGGGAAAGACTGAAGGCAAAATTGAAGGAAAGGTTGAATTAATAATTAAACTTTTAAATAAAAAATTTGACAAAATACCGGAATTGTATGTAAAAAGAATGTATGAGTTAAATATAGATAAGTTAGAAAAGATAGGCGAGAATATTTTTGATATAAAAAAGATAGAAGACCTAGATAAATACTTTAATGAAAATTAGAAAAAGGTAATCAACCTTTTATTTTTTTGTGCATGGATATTTATGACGAAACAATAAGCTTAGAGACGGCATTTAGAATAGATCCGGGTATAGTTTCGGGGGGTGATTAAGATGTATGCAGACAGATTAAGTGAAGAGCAGATGAAATATGTAATAAACAATTTAAAAGAAGCAAACTTCAAAATATATACTGAGGAAGAATTAAAAAAGAGTATGGAAAAAAGCATGGAAAAAGGTATTGAAAAGGGTATTGAAAAAGGCATGGAAAATCTCGTCATAAGATTATTGAAGAAGAAGTTTGATGATGTACCTGAAAAGTATTTAAGGTTAATTGAAGATGCAGATGAGAAAACATTGCTTCAAATAGCAGACAATATATTTGAAATTAATAAGATAGAGGACTTAGAAAAATACTTTAATAATAATTAGATCGATAAAGGTAATTAAGCCTTTTATTTTTTATAAAAAATATTAAAGGGAATTATACGAAATCATAATTTAGGATAATAATATTAGAGATATGCGGAATAAATTATTAATTAATGAATATAAATATTTTGCCTAAAATATTTATATTGTACTTTGATATTATTGGGGGTTGTAAAATGCTCTATTTAAAAATAAAAAGATTGATAGATATAATCCTTTCATTATTAGGGCTAATCATTCTTTCTCCAATATTTTTGATTTTAATCATTGCAATTAAGATCGACTCTAAGGGTCCAGTGTTATTTAAACAAAAAAGAGTCGGAATTCATAAGAGTTATTTTAATATATTAAAGTTTAGAACTATGAGAGTGGATACTCCCAAGGATATACCAACACATATGTTAGAAAATCCTGACCAGTGGATTACTAATGTTGGTAAGTTTCTTAGAAAGACAAGCTTAGATGAGTTACCGCAGATGATAAATATTTTAAAAGGTGAAATGAGTATTATTGGACCTCGTCCTGCTTTATGGAATCAATATGATTTAATAGAAGAAAGAGATAAGTATGGCGCTAATGATATTAGACCAGGTCTTACTGGTTGGGCACAGATAAATGGTAGAGATGAACTGCCCATTGAAATTAAGGCACAACTCGATGGAGAATATGTTGAGAAGTTGAGCTTTTGGATGGATGTTAAATGCTTCTTTAAAACAATCATAAATGTTATTAAGAGTGACGGAGTTGTCGAAGGCGGGACTGGAAGATTAGAAATTGATAATGAAAAATCAGCTAGCAAGTCTACATAGTTGAGGTGAAAAAATGCTATTAGTTACGGGCATTACAGGTCATAGTGGAAAATATTTTTTACAAGAACTTATTAAAAATAAATATGAAGGTCCTATCCGTTGCATTGTTAGAGAAACGTCTGATACTTCATTAATAGATAGCAGTGGACTTAATATTGAGAAAGTTGTTGGCAACTTAAATGATCAAGAATTTATTGACAAAGCTATGGCTGGCGTAGATACTGTACTACATATAGCTTCTATTTTTTATTCAGTAAACATAATTAAAGCAGCAGTAAAGAATAATGTGAAGAGAGCAATATTAGTTCACACAACAGGTATTTATTCAAAATATAAAAGTGCATCAAAGGAATATAAAGAAATTGAACAAACTATCGATAAAATTATCAAGCAAAGTAATTCATCAATTGGTCTTATATATCTTAGACCTACAATGATTTATGGATACATAAATGACAAGAATATGATCGTTTTTATAAAGATGGTTGATAAACTAAGATTATTTCCAGTTATTGATCATGGAAAAAACTTACTTCAACCTGTTAATGGGCGAGATCTCGGTAAGGCTTATTATCAGGTACTTACAAGTTCAAATATAATGAATGGTGATTATATATTATCTGGTGATAAACCAATATCAATGTTAGAGATGTTTAATGTCTGTATAATGGGGTTAAATCCCTCAGCTTAAGCTGAAACCTTTAGGTCAACGAATAAAAATAAATAATCACTTCTAGTAAAAAATAAACTAGAGGTGATAAATATGCAAAATTATAGAAAGTCGTCACATGCTACATATGATCTAAAATATCATATAGTATGGATAACAAAATATAGAAAACCGGTATTGGTTGGGAAAATAGCTGAAAGGACAAGAGAACTAATAAGAATGGTATGCAAAAATAATGAAGTAGAAATATTATCAGGACATGTATCAAAAGATCATATACATATACTAGTGTCGGCACCACCACATTTGTCAGTAAGTAAGCTAGTGCAATATATAAAAGGATATAGTTCGAGAAAGCTGCTAATGGAGAATAAGGAGCTTAACAAACAATTTTGGGGACAACATTTATGGGCACGAGGATATTTTGCAGCAAGTAGTGGCAATGTAACAGATGAAGTGATAATAGAGTATATACAAAATCAAGACATAGAAGAAAATCAAAAGAATGATAATTTTACTTTAGGCGAGTTTTAAGCTGCTTAAGCGGCATATCCAACCCACCTGCTTTAGCAGGTGGTGGTTGAGTTTAATAAGTGAAAATTTAAATAAGAGAACAGTTTTTATTAGTGTACCTTTAGGGTTAGGAGTATTTTTGGCAAGATGCCTTAAGGTATGTACTTTTGGAAAAGTAGATTATATAGAAAAAGTACAGCGTATGGGCGAAGATAGAAGTTTTTCTCATGATGCTGCAAAAAGAGACTTTGGATATAGACCAATGACATTTGAAGAAGGTTTGAAAATAGAAGTTGATGAATATTTAAAAACAGTTAAGAGTAATGTAGGTGCATAATTGATATGAATATATTAGTTGTATGCCAGTATTATTATCCTGAGCCATTTAGAATAACAGACATATGTGAAAGCCTTGTAAAAAGTGGTCATAATGTAACAGTTTTGACAGGTCTTCCTAATTATCCAGAGGGCTATATACTTGACGATTATCGTCATGGGAAGAAAAGGAATGAAATAATAAATGGTGTTAAAGTTATTAGATGTTTTGAAATAGGTAGGGGAAAAAGTAAGCTAAAATTATTTTTAAATTATTTTAGTTATACTATATCAGCAACTTTAAAGGCATTATTTATAAAGGAAGAATTTGATGTTATCTTAGTAAATCAGCTTTCACCTGTCATGATGGGAATTCCGGCTATAGCATATAAAAAAAAGCATCATAAAAAGATGTTACTCTATTGTTTAGACTTATGGCCTGACAGTTTAGCAGCAGGAGGAATTAAAGAAGATTCAATAATTTATAAAATATTTTATAATATTTCAAAATGGATTTATTATTCAGCGGATACCATATTGGTTACTTCCAGCATGTTTAAAGATTATTTTAAAGATGTACTTGAAATAACTAATATCGAGATAAAACACTTACCACAATATGCAGAAGATTTGTTTATTCAAAACGAAAATGAGTCATCTGGTTATAGTGCGGTTCAAGATGATAGTAAGCAATATAATTTTGTCTTTGCAGGCAATATTGGTGATATGCAAAGTGTTGAAACAATAATTAAAGCAGCTAATGAGTTACGAAAATATTCTAATATATTGTTTCATATAGTTGGCGATGGTTCAAAGTTAGATGATTGCAAGCAACTTGCTAACCATTTAAAACTTTCTAATGTAATTTTCTATGGCAGACGTCCACTTGATGAGATGCCGGAATTCTATGGAATGGCTGATGCCATGCTAGTTACATTAAAAGATAATAAGATTTTATCATATACATTACCAGGAAAAGTTCAAACTTATATGGCAGCAGGAAAACCTATTATTGGTTCTATTAATGGAGAAACGAAACGTGTTATAGAACAAGCTGGCTGCGGTTTATGTTGTAAAGCGGAAGATTATAAAGGGCTAGCTGATTTGATATTAGAATTTTGCAATGATGATAAAAAAGATAATATGGCAATGAATGCTAGAAAATATTATTTTGAAAACTATAGTAAAGAAAGATTTATGTCTATATTAGAACATGAATTAACAAATATGGAGGCTTAAAAATGTTCAAAGATAAAACTTTATTAATAACAGGAGGTACTGGTTCTTTTGGAAATGCTGTACTTAAGAGATTTTTAAATACTGATATAAAAGAAATTCGTATTTTTTCTCGTGACGAGAAAAAGCAAGATGATATGCGAAAGTTATATAAAAATGATAAGATTAAATTTTATATAGGTGATGTTAGAGATATAGCTTCTGTAAAAAATGCAATGCATGGAGTAGATTATATATTTCATGCAGCAGCATTGAAACAAGTACCATCATGTGAATTTTTCCCACTTGAAGCCGTAAAGACTAATGTTATAGGAACAGATAATGTTCTAACAGCAGCTATAGAATATGGTGTTAAAAAGGTTATATGTTTATCTACAGACAAGGCAGCTTATCCAATAAATGCGATGGGCATTTCAAAAGCTATGATGGAAAAAGTGCTTATTGCAAAGTCCAGAACTGTATCACCAGATAGAACGGTTATTTGTGGCACAAGATATGGCAATGTTATGGCATCTCGTGGTTCTGTCATTCCTCTATTTGTTGAACAAATTAAAAGTGGACAGCCAATAACAGTAACTAATCCTAAAATGACAAGATTTTTAATGAGTCTTGATGAAGCTGTGGAGCTAGTTATATTTGCTTTTCAGCATGCTAAAAGTGGAGACATAATGGTTCAAAAATCTCCTGCATCAACTATAGGTGACTTAGCACAAGCAATTAAAGAATTATTTGATGCTGATAATGAAATAAAAATAATTGGTACACGACATGGTGAAAAACTATATGAAACACTATTAACAAAAGAAGAATACTTACATGCTGAGGATTTAGGCAATTACTTCAGAGTTCCTGCAGACAATAGAGATTTAAATTATGATAAGTATTTTGTTGAAGGAGATGTAAAACTCTCGACGGAAATAGAATACAATTCAAATAACACAGAAATTTTAAATGTAGAACAAATTAAAGAAAAACTATTAAAACTTGATTATATTAAAAAAGAATTAGAAAAGTGGCACGCTGCCAAAGAAGCAGCAGTTACTAAATTATCATAATTGAAAGGCAGGAATAGCCATGAAAATTCTTGTTACAGGTGTAAGAGGTTTTGTTGGCAAAAATCTTATAGCAGAGCTTAATAATAAAAGATATAAAAATATATATAAATTTGATAATGATACAGATAAATCACTTCTTGATGAATATACAAAAGACTGTGAATTTGTATTTCATTTAGCAGGGGTAAATAGACCTAAAGATGAAAAAGAATTTATGGAAGGCAATTTTGGCTTTACATCAGAACTTTTGGATTTATTAAAAAAGCATAATAATAAAGCACCAATTTTAATCACCTCATCTATTCAAGCGGAATTAGATAATCCATATGGCAAAAGTAAGAGAGCAGGAGAAGAATTATTATTTAACTATAGCAAAGAAACAGGAGCAAAAGTTTTAGTATATAGATTACCAAATCTTTTTGGGAAGTGGAGCAGACCTAATTATAATTCAGTTGTAGCAACATATTGCTATAACATAGCAAGAGGTTTAGATATACAAATTAATGATCCAGAGACAGAACTTACTTTATGCTATATAGATGATGTTTTAGATGAATTTATAAGAGCATTAGAAGGCAGAGAAACTAGAAATGGAGAATATTGCTATGTTCCAGTAGTACATAAGATTAAATTAGGAGATTTAGCAGAAACAATAAAAAGCTTTAAAAAAAGCAGAAAAGATTTGAGTATTCCTAACATGGATAATGAATTAATTAAAAAACTTTATAGCACATATTTAAGCTTTTTGCCGGAAAATGAGTTTTCGTATGATTTAAATATGCACTGTGATGATAGAGGTTCATTTACAGAGTTTATAAGGACTCCAGATAGAGGACAACTTTCAATAAATATAACAAAACCGGGAATTACTAAAGGGAATCACTGGCACCATACAAAAAATGAGAAATTCTTAGTAGTAAGTGGTAAAGGAATAATTCGTTTTAGGAAAGTAGATTCGGACGAAATTATAGAATACAAAGTTAGTGGAGAAAAGCTACAAGTTGTAGATATACCTACAGGTTATACTCATTCCATTGAAAATGTGGGTGATACTGATTTAGTAACTATTATGTGGGCAAATGAAGCATTTAATCCTGAAAAGCCAGATACATATTATTTGGAGGTTTAATTGATGAAGAAGCTAAAAGTCATGACGGTAGTTGGGACAAGACCTGAGATTATAAGATTATCTGCTGTCATAAACAAATTAGAAGAATCAGAGGCAATTGAACATATATTAGTACATACTGGGCAGAACTATGACTATGAATTAAATGAAGTATTTTTTAAAGATTTCAAATTAAAAAAACCAGATTATTTTCTTAATGCAGCTACTGGAACAGCAATAGAAACTATAGGAAATATTCTAATAAAGATAGATCCTATTTTAGAAGAAGTTAAACCAGATGCTTTTTTGGTGTTAGGAGATACAAACAGTTGTCTTACTGCGATAGCGGCTAAAAAAAGGCAAATACCAATATTTCATATGGAAGCTGGAAATAGATGTTTTGACCAAAGAGTACCTGAAGAAACTAATAGAAAAATAGTGGATCATATATCGGATATAAACTTAACTTATAGTGATATTGCAAGAGAATATTTAATAAGAGAAGGCTTTCCATCAGATAGAATTATAAAAACTGGAAGTCCAATGTTTGAAGTCTTAAATTCAAGAAAAGAAGATATTGAAAAATCAAATGTCCTAGAAAGATTAAATTTAAAAGAGGGGCAATATTTTGTAGTATCAGCACATAGGGAAGAAAATATAAATTCAGAGAAGAACTTTTTAAATTTAGTAGATAGTTTAAATACAATTGCAGATATTTATAAATTGCCAATTATATTTAGTACGCATCCAAGGACAAGAAAAATGATTGAATCAAAAGAAATAGAATTTAATCCGCTGATATCACTTATGAAGCCTCTTGGATTCAATGACTATGTTAAACTTCAAATTAATTCAAAGGCAGTTCTAAGCGATAGTGGAACAATAAGTGAAGAATCTTCAATACTTGGTTTTAAGGCACTCAACATTAGAGAAGCTCATGAAAGACCAGAAGCAATGGAAGAAGCAGCAGTTATGATGGTTGGACTTGAAAAAGAAAGAATTTTGCAGGGACTAGAGATATTAGAGACACAGCAAAAAGACACTTTAAGAAGAGTAGCTGATTATAGTATGCCTAATGTATCTGAAAAAGTTCTTAGAATAATATTGTCTTATACAGATTATGTGAATAGAGTGGTGTGGGGGAAAAACTGAATGTATGAACCATTAGTGAGTGTCGTAATACCATTTTATAGTAGAGTAGACTGGCTAATTGAAGCGACAGAAAGTGTCTTGGCTCAGACATATAAAAATATAGAAATTATTATTGTAAATGATGGTTCTCCAGAAAAAATTTCTGAATTTCTAGAGAGATATAGTTCAAAGATAACATATGTCTATCAGGAAAATAAAGGTGCTGCAGCTGCAAGGAATGTAGGAATTAAGTTAAGTAAAGGTGAATATATTGCATTTTTAGATGCTGATGATGTTTGGATGCCAAATAAACTTGAGCTGCAAATATCTATGATGATTGAAAAAAATTCATGGTGGTCTCATACTAATTATGTAACTTTTGGGCTTGGTAAAAAAGAAAAAATAATTGATGTATCAAATTTTAATGGAGATATATTTCCTTTATGTATTATATCAAGTCCAATTGCAACGCCCAGTGTAGTTATGAGAAAGTGTATATTTATTGATAATCCTAATATTCGATTTGATGAGACTATGAAATATGGCGAGGACTCAATGCTTTGGTTACAAGTTTCTATTAAATATAAACTTTTAGCAATACATCAACCTCTTGTGAAAGTGAGAATTAGAGGTTCTAATTCAGCATTAATGGCTTATTCACAAATTAAAGCTAGAGCAGATATATGGGATAAAATCAAGACTGATAAAATATTTAATTGCAAAATAAAGTTAAGTATTTTTATTAAAATAGCATTTTGCTATTGTTCAGTTTTATATAAATTATTAAATAATTTAGAAAATAAATTAGATGAGAATTTTATCGAGATTATTTCAAAATTTTTATATGTATTTCCTTGGATAATATTTAAAATTGAAAAAAAATATCTTCTTAATAATAGGAATAGGTGAAAATTATGAAAATAGTACATATATGCTTAGCTGGATCATATAATGACAATTGGAACTATCAAGATAATATTATACCTAAATATCACAAAATTGCAGGACATGATGTGACTGTAATTACATCGATTTTTATCAATAGTAAAAATAATGTAGGGTATGAGAAAGTAAGTCCTGGAGAGTATTTTCTGGAAAATGGAGTTAAAATTATAAGAATTCCATTTATAAAATTCATATTAAATAATGTAGTTGAGAAATTACGATTATACCAAGGTACATATGAAAAATTAGAACTAGAAAAACCAGATTTTATTTTCATACATGGACTTCAATTTCTTGACATATACCAAGTTGTTAAGTATCTTCGTAAAAATAGAAGAGTTAAAGTAGTAGTGGATAATCATGCTGACTTTTCTAATAGTGCTAGGAATTTTTTATCTAGGAATATTTTACATAAAGTGATATGGCGGTATTGTGCTCAACTGATAGAGCCATATACTACTAGGTTTTATGGTGTTCTACCTGCAAGAGTCGATTTTTTAAAAACTGTATATAAACTTCCAGAAGAAAAAGTAGAATTACTTGTTATGGGGGCAGATGATGAAAAAGTAAAGGAAGCAAGGAATGAAAATGTTAAAAAAGAAATAAGAGAAAAGTACAATATTAAGCCAGATGATTTTTTAATCATTACGGGTGGAAAGATTGATAATGCTAAAAAACAAACTTTACTTCTTATGGAAGCTGTTAAGAAAATTAAAAGCGATAAAGTAAAACTGATAGTTTTTGGCTCAGTAATAGAAGATCTAAAAGATGAAGTGAATATTTTGGCAGATGGAGAAAAAGTGCAATATATTGGATGGATTCCAGCTGATAAAACATATAATTATTTTGCAGCAGCAGATTTAGCTGTATTTCCAGGAAGGCATTCTGTTTTTTGGGAGCAAGTTGTAGGCTTAGGTATACCTATGATTGTAAAGTACTGGGAAGGAACAACTCATGTTGATGTCGGTGGAAATTGTATATTTCTTTATAAAGATTCAGAAGAAGAAATAAGAGAGAAGATTTTATATTTAATTGATAATCCAGAAGTATATAAAAAGATGAAAGATGTGGCTGAAAAGAATGGGATTAAAAAATTTTCATACTCAAGTATTGCTAATCAAAGTATAAACGTCAATTAAAAATATCAACATCATATATATATTAAATATAATAGCTTTTGAAATTTTTAATATAATGGTATTTGCTTATAATTTTATTTATTTTTATAAGAGGGACTGGTTATTTCATGAATACATTATTAACGATAAATAAACAACGAAAAAGAATATCAATTTCTATATTAATGATACTAACAATAATAGTTTATATTCTCTTTGCTTTTAAAAGGATTAAATTTTCTTTTGCTTCTAAAATTGATGATATACCATTAAATAATGAAGTTTGGTTGTTTCCTATTATATTAATCTTTAAATATTTAATAATTAAAAAAGAAAGATTATTTGATAAAAATTTAATTATTTTATATTGCGGATTGATTATAGATATCTTAATAGGTGGATTTAATATGGATAGTCCAGCTCAATATATTTATGCTATATTACAACTTATGGTTCCTATGTTTTTTATATTTTCAATTACAAAGAATGATCTTCTTTATATTGATTTATTTATAAAATTATCAATTATGTTTTGCTTAGTATATTCTTTATTAGCAATTGTTACATCACGTAATTATGGCCTATTTTTAGAAATATTAGGAGATAGAATAAAATATCAATATTTATCACAATATCGTGCTTCATTAATGTTAGGCTCTAGCATAACAGTTAGTTATTATTTAAATATGATGCTTCCGCTTTGCTTTTATTTTTACTATACAACTACTGAAAATAAATGGAAAATATTAAGCTTTATTACGATAATTCTAAATTTTATTGCAACTTTAGTTTTATTATCAAGATTATCTTTTTTTATATCAATTTTTGTAATGGTATATTATTTATTATTTAGTAGAAGTAATAATTTAACTAGACTTAAAAGAATTGAAATTATAATTTTAGCGATAGGAGTTGGAATTTATAGTTCAAAAATTTTTAATTTATCGCGTTTGTTTATTGGATTTAATGATGAATCTACATTAGAAAGGTTAAAAGCTATAAATTTAGGGATTTATCTATTTATCCAATATCCTATATTGGGAACAGGATTAGGTAGATACTTTACCCGTGTATATTCAAATCGAAATATTTTAGTTGATGGTATTCAAGGATTGGTAGACCCACATAACACATATGTTATGGTTTTGAGTGAAATGGGTATTATTGGATTTATTATATTGACTATGATATTTATCAGCATAATAAGTAAGTTTAAGTATATTGAAGATACAATATTAAGAAAAACTGCTTATATGACAGTTATTGTTTACATTTTAGGTGCTTTTGGAGGTTCACAATTACTCAATGAAATAAGTTATTCTACACTATTATGGATTTATTTCTCGCTATTTAGAGCTGTAAGTATACGTGATTATAGTTATAAAAAATCAAATAGCAAATTAAAACAATAAGGAGATAATAGCATGAAAATAATGTTTATTGTTTATCATGATATTCATACTGAAGCACGTACTCAAGAAATTTTACAATGTGCAAAAAAAATAGGAAAAACATTCTTTGTATCATTTTCAAAACCTGATAATCAAGAAGGAGTTATTTCATTATTAACAGGCAATGGCATTAGAAATTATAGAATGTTTATATTTGATGCTATTAAATATATAAGGCAAATAAAACCAGATGTAGTTATTTTACATGATAATTATACGGCTATAATATTAAGATGGCTGTTATTGCATAAAAAAAGACCATTTATAATATATGATTCTAGTGAATTGTATATAGATACTAAGCCAAGAAGAATTAAAGAATATATTGCAAAAATAATGCAGTATTATGAAAATAAATATTTAAGATATGCTGATGTGATAATTGCTGCAAATAATGAAAGAGCTAGCATAATGAAAGAATATTTTCAGCTAGAAAAGATGCCATTAGTTTTCGATAATATTCACCGCATTGATGATGCCTATAATAAAGAAGAATGTGATAATAAATTTGGAATTTTGTTTAAAAAAAATAAATTTACAGCCGTATATGCAGGAGGGATTAGCCGAGATCGAATGACATATGAATTGGCAGATGCATTTGGAAAATTGGGAGACGATTTTAGCCTTATAATAATTGGTAATGCTAGAGAAGATGAAAAGGTATATTTTGAAAAGTATATCGAAGAAAAAGGATATAAAAATGTTTCTTATCTTGGTTTTATTTCACGTGCTGAATTTAGATATTTGCTAAACAGAGCAAATATAAGTATTTCCGCATTTTCACAAGATACAATAAATAATAAATTTTGTGCTTCAGGAAAAGTATATGAGAGTCTTTTTGAAGGAACCCCAATTCTTGTCACAGAAAATCCACCATTAAAAGAACTTTGCATAAAATATCATGTTGGAGTGAGTACTAATAATTTTGCTGAGGGTCTGAAAGAATTAAAAGAAAATTATACGATGTATTGTGAATATGTAAACAATTATATCAAAAAATTAAATTATAATGAAAGAATAGATAAATTAACAATTGCTTTGAAAGAAATGATAGAAGGGAATATAAGATGTTAGTATATATGCATGGATATGAAAAGTTTTATAATTATACTGAAAAACTAGACAGACAAAACAGCAAAAATCAGTAAGAACGTAATTTATGAATAATGAAGAAAAGTGTTGAATAAAATTGTTGCTGAATATGAAGTACACCCAAATTAATTAAGTTACTGAAAAGCATAGTTTATCAGTAAAAAAATTGATGAAGTAGAAAAAGTCAAAAAGTCGTATAAAAAGGAAATACCAACTATAAAAAGTCAATAGAAAAAAATAAAAAAATTTTTCAAAAAGGTGAGTAAAAATGTATGACAAATAAACCGATTAATACCAAATCAAAAGTAAATATATGTAATTAATATAATTTACTAACAATCATTTTTAGAAAGTTTTACTTCATAAGCATAGTTATTTTTTAAGACAGCATAAATAGTATAGCAAAGCTTGCGTGAACAACTCCCACAGCTGTAAGGCGGTGTTTGTCTTCCGAACGTTTCTTTTGCTAAAAAGCCTTAAAAGCAGGATCACAATTAGTAGCAACTAATGTAGCATTAAAAAAGAGCTTTCCAAAGATAAGTGGAATCTCGCTTACTCATTTTATTATTTGTACTGTTATATTTTCCTAATTGTATATAGAAGCCTCAATGGCTATAAAAAATTTGGCAAGTGGACTGGTGTAACTTTAAGCGAAGAAAACAAGAAACAGTTTTATATACCAGAAGGTTTTGCACATGGCTTTTGCTACTATCAGATGAAGCAGAGTTTTGCTACAAATGTACTGATTTCTACCATCCAGATGATGAAGGCGGTATAATATGGAATGATCCTGATATTGGGATCGAATGGTCTATAGATGGAATTGAGGAAATTATATTATCTGAGAAAGATAAAATGTGGCCAAGATTGAAGGAAATTTTGCTTTAAAATAGAATTGCAGAAATGAGGGGTAGCATGAAAATATCAATAGCAGGAACGGGTTACGTTGGACTAGTCACAGCAGTATGTCTTGCAGAAATAGGACACAATGTAACCTGTGTAGACATTGATGAGAAAAAGATAGGAATTTTAAATGAAGGAAGATCTCCTATCTATGAACCCGGACTTGAAGAATTGATGGTTAAAAACAAAGAAAGGCTAACATTTACAACTGATTATAAAAATGCTTATAAAGATACTGATGTTATATTTATAGCTGTTGGGACTCCAGAGAAAAAAGATGGTTCGGCGAATTTGCAGTACGTATTTGGAGTTACTAAACAAATAGCAGAATCAATTCAGCAAGATTGTATCATCGTAGTAAAGTCAACAGTTCCAGTCGGAACTAATGATAAAGTTGAACGGGTGTTAAGAGAAAATTTAAAGAAAGATGTACATGTTGAGGTGGCTTCAAATCCCGAATTTTTATCACAGGGTACTGCTGTAAAAGATACATTAAATGCGAATAGGATTGTCATAGGAGTCGAAACAAAATATGCAGAAGAAGTATTGAGAAAAGTATATGACGGTTTTGGACTTCCATATGTGATAACAGATAGAAGAAGTGCTGAAATGATAAAATATGCATCAAACGATTTTCTTGCTTTAAAAATTTCGTATATAAATGAAATAGCAAACTTATGTGAAATAGTTGGTGCTAATATAGAAGATGTTGCAAAAGGCATGGGGATGGATCCTCGTATAGGAGATAAGTTTCTAAAAGCTGGCATAGGTTATGGTGGTTCGTGCTTTCCAAAAGATACGAAGGCGCTAAATTGGCTAGCGAATTTTAATGATTATGAGTTAAAAACTATTAAAGCTGCAATCGAAGTGAATGAAAATCAAAAGATAAAACTTATTAAAAAGGCAAGAAAATATTATGATAATTTTAGTGGTTTAAATGTCGCAGTCCTCGGGCTTACATTCAAACCAGGTACAGATGACTTAAGGGAAGCACCGTCACTGCAGAATATACCTATTCTTCTAGAAGATGGAGCTAATATTAAAGCATGGGATCCTGTCGGAATTGAAAATTATAAAAAGATATATCCTAAAGAGATAAAGTATTGCAATACGATAGAAGAAACGATTAAAGGTGCTGATATATGCTTTATTTTTACTGAATGGCCTGAAATTAATAAATTTGATATATCGTTATTTTCAAAATTAATGAAATATCCTTTGATTCTTGATGGAAGGAATTGCTACGATTTAGAAAAAGTTAAGAAAGCTAAAATCATTTATGAATCAGTAGGAAGAAATACAGTTAATAATTTGCTAGAAAAATAAATATTTTCAAAAGAATTTTTTGGTTTTTTCTGAATGAATTAATAATAAATAAAGATTTTATTACAGGGGGCTTATTTTATGACTGATTTAGAAATTAAAAAACTATTTATAAATCTTAATATAGATACTGAAAAAAAAGAAGCAAGTTTAGTAATAATGGGTTAATTAAAGAATATAAAATTATATATTTTTATAAATATTCGAATTGTTCAAAGGAGGTTAATTATGCCAAGCTGGAATCAGATTTTATATGAGGTTGCTTTATCTGGTAGTACATATGATTTAATAAGGTGTAAATACCTAAAAGAATTATTTGATTACACGTGAAGAAATACAATCATTTATTATTCCGGATGGCTTCAAAAATGGGAAATTGCAACAAATACAATTGGGTATGACTATAAAAATAATGATGAGGATAAAACTGGTTTTATGTCTTGTATACATACATTAGATAGATCTAAAGGGTTGAATTTAATATTGTACACTCCCGGCGGTGAATTAGCAGCTACTGAATCACTTGTTTATTCCTTGAGGGATATGTTTGGCAATAATAAACGGGTTATTGTCCCAGAAATAGCAATGTCAGCAGATACAAAGATTGTTTGTGCTTCACAGATAATTATTATGGGGAAACATTCGAGTTTAGGACCTATTGATCCTCAATATAGTGGGCTTCCTACCTATGGTGTTATTGAGGAAGTGGAAAAAGACATATTCAGAATTGTCTTCGGCAAGAAACCAAAACGAGCATAAAAAATTTATATTCAGTTCATCTGCAACAGTAAATGGAGAAAATATAGTTCTATTTGTATATATACGTTGAAGCTTTTTCCTAAAATACATCCATAAGGTCAGACAAAAGCTATAAGTGACGGAATTTTAACTGATAATGCAAATGTAAATCTTAATTTTGCTGCTTCATCACTGAGGTATTTCAATTCGGTGAAACATATGAAAGCGGATTAATTGGAGGATCATAAATGTAATTCCTCATAATCTATGTCTTATATAGCACAAGTAGTAAAAGGGAAACTTTAAAAGCTAATGACATACAGAGTGAGTGTGGTGATACTATGATAAGAAGGATGGAAGTAGACGAAAAAATAAAAGTTTTCATAAGCTCTCAATGCGGTATTGAAAAATATGATCATGTTCGCAAAGAACTAAAAAGACTTATTGAAGGAACTGGGTTTGCAAAGGTATATTTATTTGAAGAGAGATTAGCTTCGACTCAAACTGCCGAACAAGATTATCTTTATGCTTTAGATGATAGTGACGTATGTATCTTTTTAATTGATAATGCTGATGGAGTTACACCAGCGGTATTGCGTGAGATAAAAAGGGCAAAATCTCACCCCAAAAAATCACTTTATTTATTTTGCAAAGAAAAGCAAGAAGAGCCAACACAAATTCAAAAAGAATTAATTGGTGCTCATGGTGCAAAATACTATATAGTTAATACTTTTGAAGAATTTATAAACAAAGGATATGAAAGTCTGATTAATGACATAAGTAATGTATATAGTAATTATTGCAAAAATAGATATATAGACCCTGAATTTACACTAAATCAAGGAACAAATATGGAAATTGGCGCTATTGCGTCTGAAGCGTTGGAAAAGAGGTTATTTGAAGGTATAAAGAAAACAAAGCTCTATCTAAGTAGACAGATATTAAACGAGGTACAAAAAGAGGTCAGTGAAACAAGTGAATTAGATTTATATTGTGAGGATTTTTTACATGTTCTTTTTGGAGAAAAAAACATAAGAGAGTGCAATATTTTTCTTCTATTATCAACGCTTGAAAATTTACAGAGTAAGAAACTACATGAGGTGGTCGTCAATCGGTGGAAAGCAATCCAGTATTTTTGGAATGATGATATCGATAGGTGTATAACATATGAAGAAGCAGCATTAGAGATTGCTAAAAAAAATTCTTTATCAAATTGGATTGTTCAAGACATCTTGATAGATTTGAGGAACTTATATATGTTACAAGGGCAACAAAACAATCAAATCGTCTTTAATAGTGAAGCTCAGAAAGAATTAGATAACGAGTCTACTGTACTTTTTTATCCTCTTATTGATAGATATGATAAGTCTCTTTACGAAGAGATAACGAAACAGAATATAAAATCCTTAACAAGATCCCCGTATACCGTTTCATGGGGTAATAACATAGATAAATACATTGATTACTTATCCAATGTTTATGTTACATCCGTGTTTAATGGTTCATTAACTCACATTTTGATAATTATTGATCGACTAAAGGATATTGCTTTTAATTTATGTAAAGAATATAGTGATTGGCAATTCAGGGTTTTGCTATTAAAATTGTCTATAAGACAGGGGAATAAAAAAGAAACAAAGGAATTTATTGAATTTTTTAATGATGTAATTGGTAAGATGAATTCATCTGATTCCATAGAGATATATAATTTTTGTAATTCTGTTCCTATTAAATATCAGCGAGATATTGCTAAATTGGAGGCTTTTAAATATTTAGGTTATTATTTTTCTGATAAAGATTATGAAAATATATCTAAAGAAATTATCAGTTTAATTGAAGATTGGATTACATCAGAAAAACGCAATATTGCTGTAGGGGATTATATATTTGAAGCTTTGAAGGAGAATTGCTACAGAATTGATAGAAATATCATTATAAGAATTTGCCTTGATATATTTGATAAAAAATTGTATCGGTTCTATGATAAGGCACTGGATTTGATTGCAAATGTGGGACTAGAAAATATAGATAATGATCTTGCAAAAAAAACTATAAATGAGATTAATAAAATCGTAACTGATGAAACCATTAGAAGCAAATGTAATAATTTGGAAAGTGCTATTATTTCTATTCGACGATCAAAAAGAGATTATACAGATAAATTACATGAAAGTGTTTCAAAATTTATGCCAAACTTTTATGAAGAAACGTATAAGTTAGAGACGATGATAGATTCTCTGGAAAATAGTGAAGAATATATTTTCAAATATGTTTATAAAATCAAAGAACGAAATCAAACTCAAGGAAAAGATGGTAAATATTCTTTATATGCCTATAGTCTTTTTACGATTATAAAAAATATTATAGACATGAACAAAATAGATAATAATGATAAATTATTAAGTACAATTCTTGAAGTATCATTGGAGACTTTACTTTGTCCTAAGCAATTATTATTGGAGAAAGTCGAAGCTATCAAGCTAATAATATATATGAAGCTGAACTCAACATCTGAAATGTATGATTTTGAAAAATTCTTTTGCCAGATAGAAAGTAAAAAAGACGTTGTAGTTGATGGTTTTTGTGATCACTTTTACAAACAAACTAATATAACTATACAATTTTGTTATATGCTGATGAAAATGGTATTTGATAATCTTGATAATGGAGAATTACTTGAATATTTAGGAATGTATAATGAGCTTGAAGAATCTGAGAAAATTGAAGCTTTAAAAGCTTTGATATCAGTATTTGAAAACAATTATTGCAGTAAGATTAATGATAATATCTTATTCATGTTTCTACAATTTGTTTTAGGATTATCTCATGATTCAAATCATGACGTAAGATATTATGCAGTAAAAACACTTTTACTTATGATATCGCCAGCAACTAAAGATCCAATTTTTACTCGATTATCAAAAATGATGGATTATGATAGTGCATACATAAAAAATTTGATTATTAATCAAGCAGAAAATTTGATAAATATTTACCCCGATATTTTAAACTTTATTATACAAAAAGCAAGTGTTGATAACCACTATGTAATTAGAAAGCGCGGATGTGAATTAATTGCAAAAAATAGATTATAATCTCAATGATCATATATTTTATTACTGGGATCATCAACTATCTATGTTTTTAGTAACAACTGCATAGATAAAGAAAATATTGGTCAGATTCAAGGGATATTTAGAGTTATGGAGAAGCAAAAGCTAATAACAGTCTTTTCACAATTGATATGTAAATTTATTGCTCTAAATATAAAGTGTCATATATTTTAGAAAGAACTTTCCCAAGGTTTATTGAATGAATAAAATAATTCAGCAAAGCATATATGAATGGCGAATGATTTATAGCAATTAAAGGTATTAAAATTTAGTGAAACAAGTATACATAACAGGTTTGATTTCAAAATAATAATTTGGATTGAATTTTATTGGAAGTTAATTTGCAAAAATGATAATAGCTGACATCAATGAAATGAGTTATATAAGTAAATTATTAACAAATCAAAAAAGGTGAATCAAAAATGAAATTACAAAAAGTAGCAATCATAAAAAAAGGCATAGACATCGGAAGGATCATTCCCTTTAATAAAGATGAAAGTAAGTATGACTTTAAAATAAGTTTCGCAGCAAATGATTATGAAGTAAATATGTATCGATTTCTTTCGTTCGTACCTGAAAAGGTTGAGATAGAAGATATGACAAGTTGGGAAATTTCATATCATAGAAGCACTGCATTAAGGCCTACTATTATCCATCTAAAGGAAAAGAAAAATCATCCTGAGTATAAACCACTTCCTCTGCATCGTTTAGTAGATCCGACATTACATAATGAGTTTCCTATTCCATTTATGAGAATAGCAATTTCATCAGATTTTTCTAGGAAAATTTATAATTCAAAGTCTAGGAAGAATATTTTGTTTGATATGGAAGATGCCAATGTGGCTGAATTTTATCTAACTCATATAGATTTCAATTACGAAAGATTTGCAAGAAAGTGGCCTACGATTAGTTTAAAGCTTATGGTGGCTTTATTTGAGTTTTTTGCAACAAATAACCTGCTTACTGATAATAATAACAAGTTTAAGTATTTTATACCATCAGATGGTGGCGTGCGTGCTGTAGCTGAAGAATTTATAGTAAATAATGGTATGAAATTTTATATTAATCTATACAATAACCCTGAATTGATCGGGGAAAAAATTAAGGCTACTTTTATTGAAAATGAGTTTGCTGATGCCCTTCTTGGACTGCCGTTGATTGGCTATGAGAATGAAAAGGGCAAGGTTGAAATGATTCCAGCATACCAAGAGGGCTTGAGCCGAGATACCATGTCAAAAGAAGAGAAAAGAAAATGGGAATATAGATTTAATAAGATGCGAGACAAGCTGGAAAGAGAGATTAGAAAAGTAAAGAGATCTAGTTTTATAAAAAGTAATGAAATAATCTAGATGAAAGTGTTTTTATTTATGAAAGGGAATTTAATATTTTATATAGAATATATGTCATAGAATTTATTAAAGTTATTTATTATCAAAATTAGCTTTTAAAATATTAAAAGAAGAAGGGACATTATTATGGGGAAAAGCATAAGAAAGTATATACTTATTCTTATAGACGTATTGTTAATCAATATTGCTTTTTTTATGGCCTTTTTCTTAAGATTTGATTATCATGTAGTAGAGCCGTATTTTACATTGTATAGGCAATCATTTATAATTTTTACATTAGCAAACATATCTACATTTATATTTTTCAAGCAATACCATAAGATATGGCGGTATGTCAATTTAAAAGATTTGATAGACTTGATGGTCGTTATAACAATGGGAAGTGCCGTATCATCACTTATATTATTTTTATTACAGATACATTTGCCAAGGTCTATTTATCCATTAAGCTGGCTTTTAAATATTATATTGATTATTTCAAGCAGGATGTTTTATAGATATATAATGAGCAATTCTAAAGTAAAAATAAAAAATATAGTTTTTAAAAATACTCTTATAATAGGTGCTGGAAGTGCCGGGCAAATGTTAATAAGAGAATTAAGAGCACACCCTGAAATTGGATTAAAGCCTGTAGCTATTCTTGACGATGATAAATCAAAGATATATAGGAGTATGGAAGGTGTACCTATTGTAGGTACATTGGATGATATAATTAAAGCAGTCAAGGAAAATGAAATTGATGAAGTGATATATGCAATTCCTTCTGCGTCAAGGACGGTATTGAGAAAAGTAATTGATAGTCTAAGTGAATTACATATGAAAGTAAAAACTCTTCCTGGAATATATGAACTAGTGAATGGCAAAGTATCTGTTAGTCAGTTACGAGATGTAGACATAAATGACTTATTAGGAAGAGATCCAATAAAAATAGATTTAGACGAAATAAGCAGTTACATAAAAGGTAAGAGGGTAATGGTAACTGGTGGAGGTGGATCGATAGGTTCAGAATTATGCAGGCAAATAGCGAAGTTCAATCCATCACACCTTATAATTCTTGATATCTATGAAAACAATATGTACGATATACAGCAGGAATTATTGAGAAAATATCCAGACCTAAGAATGACGTGTCTTGTGGCTAGCATAAGAGATGAAAAAAAGTTAAATATCATATTTAAAGAATATAAGCCTGAAATAGTTTTTCACGCTGCTGCACATAAACACGTTCCATTGATGGAAGATAGTCCACATGAAGCTGTTAAAAATAATGTATATGGAACATTAAATCTTGTCAGATGTGCTAATACATATGGTGTTAAGCGCTTTGTCATGATTTCAACTGATAAAGCTGTTAATCCTACAAGTGTAATGGGTGCAACAAAAAGGATTTGCGAAATGATAATTCAGTCTTTTGACAGAATGAGCAAAACTGAATTTGTTGCAGTTAGATTCGGCAATGTTTTAGGCAGTAATGGCAGTGTAATACCATTGTTTAAAAAACAAATAGCAGAAGGCGGACCTGTAACAGTTACACATGAAGATGTAAGAAGATATTTTATGACAATACCAGAAGCGGTTCAATTGGTAATACAAGCTGGTGCTATGGCAAAAGGTGGAGAGATATTTGTACTTGATATGGGAGAGCCTGTAAAGATTATAGATCTTGCGAGGGATTTGATACGCTTATCTGGTTTTGAACCAGATGTGGATATTCCTATTAAGATTACAGGGCTAAGACCTGGTGAGAAATTATTTGAAGAATTGCTTATGACAGATGACAAATATACGTCAACAAAACATGATAAAATCTTCATTGAGAAGCCAGGATTTAATGACTATGATGGCTTAGTTTTGACATTAGAAAAATACAAGTCAAAAATAGATGATATGGATACATATGAGATAAAAGAATTTATAAAGTCGATTGTACCTGAGTATAATACACCTGAACATGTGACATTAGATGAAGTTGTCGCTACAACAATAAATAGCAAGTAAAAAAATTTTTTTCGAATGTAGAATGTGCTTATCGGGAAGCTGAGGTTTAGTTTAGATGAAGACTTAACAGAGATGATTAAGTATTATAAAGTAAAATATATGTAAGATGATGTTTTGCATTGATAGGCGAGAAGTGAAAGACTCATTGCAACCATTTTGCATAGAAAATGTTATAATTCTATACAGAGAAAGTGCATTTTTAATTTGCTCTAAAGACAAGGCGCAGAATGTGAAAGATATATTGAAGGAATTAGAAAGGGGGAAAAGTGGAGTATTTATAAACATAAATTCTGGATGAATTTCTGGTTTATATTTTTAACAAACATATCGAAATATTTTGTAATGTAAGATATATCAAATAACAATTTTTATAATAATGAGCTGCTGATAACTTATTTTTTCAATATAGATATTAGTGGTGCCGTAGGGATATTGCATGCTTTATAGAATGATTTAAATCTAACTTCCGAAGATACTTTATATATGTTTCATTGTATAAAATTTACGTGGATTTGCTGGTTGCTATAACAAATGGGAATATAGTATTATTGAAAAATTTCTTATGTATAATAAAAGGATTTTTAAATCTACTATCGAATATATTAAGTATAAATTAATGAGAGAGGTAATGAAAATGGATAAATTAAATTTATTTCAAGAAACCATAGGTTTTTCAATAGTTAAGGATAATAAAATATTAAAAACGGACGAAATTAATTATATAAGAGATTATTTCTCAAATGATGGATATACAGGATATTCATTAGTGCCAGATGGTACAGGTATTCTTCTTTATAATTCAGAAAATTTAAATGATACATTTGTTTATAATAGTGAGTTAATACAATTAAATAAGCCAAATATAGTTTTAGATAAGAATACTATTAAAATTCAGTTATCACGTTTATTTGAGATAATGAATAGAATAAATGTGATGATAAAGAATTATGGTATAAAATTAATAGGAGTTAGTAAAGTTAATGAATCAGATAATAAAATATATAGTTATTGTATAAAAGACGAATTTTTAAGCAATATTAGAAATAATGATATTAATTTAAATGGCATTGGATTAAGATTATCTTATCAATTAGGTAATTTTGTAATAAATCATTATATAGAACCGTATTTTAACGACAAAGATTTTATATATTCTGTTATTGATGCAAATACTAATTATCAGAATCCTATTGATATAACTTTTGATTTTGTATATAACGATTTTATAAAAATTATTGATCAATATAAAAAAGGATTCAAATTTTTTAAATGAGGTGAGTCATATGGCTCAAAAGCAGCTTCCTAATACAATTTATTGTTTATTGAAGAAAAAGGGATTTTATGATATGACGTATAAAGAAAGACAACAAAAACATAAAATTTTTATGGATAAAATGAAGAATGCATTGTCTACAGATGAGAAAGTATTGTTGAACAATATTTTAAAAGAAGAAGAGGGGGAGTATACTAATGGTAGGTATAAGCCCTTTAAATAAAGCTAATGTTTTAAATATTAATAATGATATAATATTAGATAATGTAATAGCAACAGATACAAATGCTATAATGTATGCATTTGGTTATCCCACATGTATAAAAGATGGTATAATAGAAAATAGTAATATTAACAATTTATTACAAAATCAATATTATAGTTTTTTTGATAAGGCAGCCAGTAATGATACTATTATTACATATACACATACAAATATTTGTGAGATCCGTACATTAAGTCAAAAACTGGTTTCAAAAAGAAAGGCTAAAGAAGAGAATTTATCGAATTTTAAATGGAAAGATATATATTCTAAATATGACTATTTAAAGGAAGAAAGCAATAATTTAAGTAATATAATAATATCTACTATAGAACAATCACCATATTTTTTATATTTGGAACAATTAACATCTATAGAAATCATAAATTTAGAGAATCAATTATTATTGAACGCTTCTATTGATTCAAATGATGCTACGATTATTGCAAATGCTTTGGCATATAAAATCAATTCAATTCTAACTAATGATATGCAATATGCTAATGTCAGAGGTATTAATATTTATACATCTAATCCCAAAATGTTAATTGGAACAAATAATAATTTAATAGATTTTAATACAACATGTAAATTTTACAAAGAATATTTAAATGAGAATTTAATTGGTAAAGTGAAAGATGAGTAAAAAATATTACATGATTGAATTTATATTATATTAATTGAGGTTTAGTTTTATAACCAGAAAATATGTTGATAAAGCCTGTGGGCAAAATATTACAGCATGTATCGGGCTAAATGCAAAGAGACTCGATGAAAATTCTCCCATGGTTGTTGTTCTATCTGATGATACGATAACAGATAAAGACCCAAATATTAAAAAACGTGATAGAAAAAGCAATTATAAATGATAGTCTAGTCACAATAGGAGTAAGATTTTCTCAATCAGAAACTGGATATGAATACATAAATTTCAAAAAGATAACACATAAGATATTAAACAACAGTCCTGTACATAAAGTTGAGAAATTTGTAGAAAAGCCGAATTATGAAACGGCGATAAAATATGTTGAAAGCGGAGACTATCTATGGAACAGCGGCATGTTCATATGGAAGACATCAACAATACTAAATGCGATAAAAGAATATATGCCACAATTATACAGTGCATTAAATGTATAAAGGAAAACTTTGATTCAGATGAGATAGAAAAAATCTTATACGAGGAATATTCAAAACTTGAAAGCATATCGATAGATTACGGCATAATGGAAAAAGCCAAGAATGTGTATGTAGTACTGGGAGATTTCGGATGGGATGATGTAGGAAGCTGGACATCAATAGAGAGATTGTACGAAAAAGACGAGAACGGCAACGTCATAAAAGGCAATGTCGTAAGTGTTGATACAAGGAAATGCATTATAACAGGAAGCGATAAACTCATCGCAACACTAGGTATAGAAGATGTCATAATCGTAGACACAGAAGATGCACTTTTAATATGCTCTAAGGATAAAGCACAGAATGTGAAACCAGTATTGAAGGAGCTAAAAGAGAAAAAAAGCGAGTATTTGTAAAAAAAGTTCAGTAGGAGACAAAAATAGAGAAGTTGAAAAAGAAATACTTAATCAGATAATAGGATTAAGTAAAAGTGAGGCAGTTTAGTAGTTCAAAATTTTAAGTAATCTACAACATTTATAAAAATTATTAAAAGTCCCTTTCATGGTAAAGATTGTTAAAACATTAACCATGAAGGGGGCTTTAATAATAATTTATTATTGAATGACTTAGCTTGCATTGGGGGTATGACTAAATGAACTCTCAAAATAGTATGTATTATCGTAATGAATTTCAAAAATCAGAATTAGAAAATTTACCGATTGAAGACAGAAATGCAAATTGGTATTATGTTCATAATAGTAAAAGAATTGGCCCTGTTTCTGCAAAAGAAATTTACCAGCTTGTTAAAAATGGCAGATTGGATTCAAACTCGTTAGTATGGCGCAAAGGTTTTAAAAATTGGACAAAATTATCTCTTACGGCATTTGCAACAATCACTAATAATGTACCACCGGTCTTAGGAAGTGAAGTCAATAATTCCTACGTTTGGTGGCTAGCTTTTATACCTATAGTTGGAATTGTAATTGAAAATGCATTATCTTTTATTTTAAATAAAAGTATAGATAGATTATGGCATATTACGTATATATTAAATTGTATTTTTGTTTCGGCTGATAAAAAAAGATTACAAGAAGCAGGGTATAACACTAATAAATTAGGTTCCTTTTGGTTTGTACCGATTTATTTATTTAAAAGAGCGAAACTTTTAAATCAATCAAAATCGTATGCCATAGTATGGTGTGTTACATTTGCATTAATAACTTTTTCTCCATCTACGATATTAAGTAATAGCATACTAAATTTGGGATATGGCGATTCGATTCTGATTAATTCTGTTAAAAATAGTCATATAGATGGATATCCATTGAAAACTTTAGGTGAAGCAATTGACGGATATATAAAAGATGCAAAGTGGACATCTTTTGTAGACAGTGATAATAGTAAATACGTAAATGTAGAAGGAATAATTAACTATAATGGAAAGCCTGCAAAAATTTTGTTGCAATATAAAGTAAATACCCATAATAATACTTATAGTTTTAATGCTATGGAAATCGATGGTGAACCGCAAAGTGCATTATTATATTTGAATCTTATAAAAGAAATGTTTAGTGCAAATAGTGATATTTCGGCTGCTCAAAACAACACAAATGATAATGCAGCGAATACTAATGTTGCAAATAACAATATTGATAATACGACTACTAATGAAGAGAATAGTGAAGATAATGTGGCAAGTGAAGAACAACAACCTTATGGCAGTGATGAAATATATTTTAAACCGTATACTAATTCCAAATATGGATTTTATATAGAGTATCCAGATTATTTTAGTCAAAAAGATTTATCGGTTGATGGTAGTGGACTAGAGTTTGTAACAGGCGATAATACGACTTTAGAAGTATATGGAGAAAATAATATATACCAAAAAGATTTAGAAACATATTACATCAATGACTTAAAGAATATAGATGGAGAAATAAAATATAAAGCATTAGGTGATGACTGGTATGTAATATCTTGGGAAGATAGTAGTTTCATCCACTACAAAAAAAGCTTTATTGGCAATGGAAGTATTAACACTTTTATTTTTACATATCCGAAAGAACAAGCTGCTTACTATAATGACATTGTTGAATATATAGAAGATTCTTTTAAACCTGGTGATTTGAGCATGCCACATTAATGAGATTCAATAAAACAAGAAATTTTAGGCTTAATACACTGATATCTGTTGAGATAGGTTGATTGGTATTACTTGTTGATTTATTTTAGTGGATTTAAAGGGGCAATATGATGAGTGATTACTTAAATATAATCAGCTTAATTATCGAATTGTTTTCGAAAGAGAGATTTAGACATCCAAGAATATTTAATAGATTGATAGTTGGCATTATATTTATTTTTTTGCTTATTTATTTTTATGTATTTGGATGGATAACAAGTCAAGACAGAACTGTAATGATAATACTTTTTAGCCTTATATTTTTGTATGCTTTTATTGCTTATAAAGCGGTCAATGGTCCAATAGGGCTATCAAGAATGAAATTAAATGAAATAGAAAGTGTTATTGAACAAGGTTTGAGTTGGAATAGAGATGATTTATTTTCCAAGATGCCTATTTATTTTATTGATTTCACTGAAATATATAAATATAAAACACTACAAGCTAGATATTTTATTGAACGTAATGATTTTAAGAAAGCCTATGAAATATATAATAGTATAGATGAAAGAAAACTATTTAAAAATGAAATGAAAAAATTGTATCAAAATAAAGCATTCACTCTAATCTATTTAGGGAATATAAGCAAAGCAGATGAGCTATTAGAAACAGTAAAAGAAGAAAAAGACCCCATATACCTAATGTTAAAATCTATAATATTTGAAAATGCAGGTAATATTGATACTGCATCTAAATATTTGCAAAAAGCACTAAACAATATTCCAGGTGATGATAGTGAAATTAACATTAAATTTTTAGTTTATAATAACTTTGGACGTATAAGGCGTATAGAAGGAAATGATATAGATACAATTTATTATTATGGAAAAAGTGTAGAGTTAGCAAAGAAACAAAAGAATAAGCAACTTTTACATGTATCTTATCAAAATCTAATTCATTCATATTTATTACAAGGTGAATATGATAAGGTAAATGAGTATTTTGAAGAATATCAAGAATTTATTGATATTAATATATTAAATGACTTAATTGAGTTATATAATTTTATTATAGAATTGGATAGTCAGAAATTAGATTTTAATAGTTTAAGAAAAAATGTAGTAGATGGTTATTTTAAATTAAGGGATAAAATAGATGGTATAAAAAGACTTTGTTTTGATGTAAATGCCCTGAGGTTTATGTTTAATGCTAACATAGATCTTGATAATGTATTGGAAGAAATAAATAAGAATATTGAATGTTATTTTTCAATAAAAATGCCGGATAAATATTTTTGTTTTAAAGAAATTATACAAGTCTTAAAAGGAGTAATAAATTACAGTTATTATCAAAAATTTTATCCATTATACCAAAAGATTTTTATTTATATGAGGGATTTGGCTTTGTCAGATATAGAGAACTATATTGATAGTTTAAAAGATTATGAAGTTAATGAAAGATGTAAACTCGAAACAGAAAAAACGTTCTTGATAAAATATTATAATAAAACATATGATTTTAATAAGATATACAAAAATATGATAGATATAAAGGATATATACGGGAACAATGGGATGTTCATAGATATGATAGAAATGGATCTGAATATTGTGGATGAATGTTTTTATGCCTGTAGATATGTCGAAGAACATAATGAACCGCTTAATAAGATAATAGAACATTTAAAATTAGCTGAGGATAATGTGCCTAAAATAAAAAATCATCCTAAAGCAAATGAATTTAATCTTAGATTAGCTTACTACTTTTTAGGATTGGGAGACAAAATTAAAGCGAAATATTATTTTGATAAATTTGAAGTATCTGGTGTTGCCATTGCAAATTATGCATTTTGGTTACAAGGATATTACAATATTCTAAAATTAAATTTATAATGGTAATGTATATTGCATTGGGAAGATGAAGAAACCTATTTAGGAGTATTGAAAACAGCAATAGAAAAAGCAAAAGCAGGCAACAATCTTGTCACAATAGGTATAAAGCCGCAGCATCCAGAGACTGGATATGGATATATAAACTTTAAAAAGATTACAAATGAAATAATAAACAACAATTCTGTACATAAAGTAGAAAGATTCGTAGAAAAGCCGGATTATGATACAGCAGTGAAATACGTTGAAAGCGGGGACTACCTATGGAATAGCGGCATGTTCATATGGAAGACATCAGCAATACTAAATGCGATAAAGGAATATATGCCACAATTATACAGTGCATTAAATGTTATAAAGGAAAACTTTGATTCAGATGAGATAGAAAAAATCTTATATGAGGAATATTCAAAACTTGAAAGCATATCGATAGATTACGGCATAATGGAGAAAGCCAAGAATGTATATGTAGTGCCGGGAGACTTCGGTTGGGATGATGTAGGAAGCTGGACATCAATAGAGAGATTGTACGAAAAAGACGAGAACGGCAACGTCATAAAAGGTAATGTCGTAAGCGTAGACACAAAGAAATGCATCATAACAGGAAGCGATAAACTCATTGCGACTTTAGGCATAGAAGATGTGATAATCGTAGACACAGAAGAGGCACTTTTAATATGCTCGAAGGATAAATCGCAGAATGCGAAAGAAGTATTTAAGGAGTTGAAGGAAAAAAATAGCGAGTATTTATAAAGGCAAAAATTATTCGATTAATTTTTCCCTTTCATAAGTTCATAGGTATATGAATACATTATATGGGAAATAATTATTATAAGGCACTATAGACTTAGAAAGGGAAGTATGATAATATGGTGATTAAGGAACAATTATGTTTTGTTATAGAAGAAGGTGAAAATATGATTAATTTGGAATTTTATATTACAGATTATGGATATACTGATTATAATGGAAATAAGTTTATTCCTGGATCAACTTTGAAAGGAATGTTGCGTAGTTATTTACTTAATTATGAACAACGCAGTATTAATGATGATATTAAAGACTTTTTTAATTGGCTATTGGATAATTTAAATAACGATATAAAAGCGATAAAAGAAAATAATTATGTATGGTTGTATGAAGAATATTGCAAAACCAAGAAGTCGCTGAAAGATAAGAAAGATAAAGTTAGTAACTATTTCTATCTAAATTTTTTAGATTATGATTCAATACAAAGATTGAAAAAGATATTTTTGAATTATAAAGAGGAATATGAAATATTTAAAAATTATAAAAAAGATATTGTATTCTATAATGATTTATTGGGATGGTACAAAGACATACCTGATGATGTAATTATGTTTATTGAGAATTTGTATAAAAAACAATTTGAAAATTATATTGATACATATATAACTGAGAGCAAACAAATGAAGATGTTAAATTGTGATGATAGTGAAGGCAGCTATGCTGCATAAGGGTGAACAAAATGGAAGATAATTATAAAGAAATGATAAAAAATATAGAATTGGTTAATATTTACTTATCTAAATTAAATTGTATAAGAACGAGTGATCATAAGAAATTACTACAGGGAATAAATGTTAATTTTAATCATAATTTTGAATTAGGTGAATTACGAGGAGATAATTTCGATTGTAAAGCAAGTTTTAATGTAAAGGGAGTTAAAGAGGATATAGAAATATTAGAGATAAATGCCGAGTTCATAGCTACTTATCATTTAGAGAATGCTTCAAATATTGATAAAGAATTGATAGATAAATTTGTGAAAATAAATTTACCTTTAAATGTTTGGCCATATGGTCGTGAATTGATTTCCTCTATGACTGTTAGAATGGGGTTACCACCATTAATTTTAAGTACATATAAAATAGTTTAGGTGAAATTATGGGGTATAAAATTATAAATAGAAAGATAGATTACCAGGCAGATCATATAATTAAAAAGCTTGGTGATTTTTTATTATCAGATAAAAAATTCCTAAATATATTTACAAAAATTATAATTGATGAAAAACGTAATTTAACCGAAAAACACATAAAAAAATTAATTCAAAGATATGTGGATGCAATGATTATTAGTGAATATGAAAGTGAAATTTTTTTGAAATTGTGTAATGACTTTCTATGCTATGATATAAGAGGTAATTTATTAGAATATATAGTTCAAAAATTAGGGCCTTTTAAATTAGAGGGAAAAAATTGTGATTATACGTGTAGAACTATAATTATCTATAATGAGGAAAAAATAGGTGATGCTGATTTTGATTTAGTATTTTTTAATAAAGATTTTGTTGAACATATAACCAAAGAATATATCTGTATTGATAAAAGTGATGGAGAGTTTATTGAATGCAAGACAGATATTAAAACATTTATAAGTGAAGAAATTTCAGAAAGAAGTCGGAAAAAGTTAGATTTTATAAAAGCAGTATATAATTGTTTTAAACAAAATTCTTATAGCTTTTTTTATATTATCACATTTAGAAGAGAGATTACTATTTTTAAAAATATTTTGGAAGGAAATAATTATGGATTTATAAATATAATTGGCGGTAGGGAATTATATGATAAAATTTCGCTTTAACAAAGGTCTGAATCAAAAATTTCTACAGAAAGCAATTTGAAAACTATACGGATGTTTATATAACTGATAAGAAAAGATAAAGAGAATAATTGGAGTGAGGTGGAATTTTTGATTTTTACAAAATTTGTACTTTTTATAATAAAATCAATCCCAGATTTTACTGATGTTTTTTGTTTTGGTATTGTAGTTATTGCTTTTATTACTTACTTTTGGACTCATAGGAAACCTAAACGATATGTTAAACTTATTGATTCATACATAGAAAAAATTCAAAATACATCAGATAAAAATATGTTGCTAGAAGAACTTATTGAATTGACAGATGAGATAATAGAAAAAGAAAAAAATGACAAAGATATAACTGAGTTGCTTAAAAAGTTTAAAAGTATGTGCTATAGTGGCAATATAAAAAATGCTATAGATGTGTTTGATTATACTGCCCTGGTTGAGATTCCAGGCAAGCGAAAGATATTTAACATGATGCCGGGTGTATTTACAGGCCTTGGTATTTTAGGTACTTTTGTTGGACTTGTTTTAGGTTTAAGTGATCTAAATTTTTCAGGTAATACTCAAGTACTGGAGCAAGGAATAAATAATTTAATCTCGGGAATGTATCTTGCTTTTCTTACATCAATTGCTGGTCTTATTTCTTCATTGGTTTGGTCTTGGGTTGATAGGAAGCTACTCAATTATTATAGAAAAAAAATAGACACACTTCATTCTTTGTATAAAAATATTTTTGATGAGAAGGGGATAGATTATTATCTTAAGGAAATAAGGGACATTCAAGAGGAACAAAAAACATACATGCAAAAATTTGTATCAGATTTATCTCTTGAGATCAGCAATGTATTTTCAAATATACTGGAGCAGAGAATATTTCCTGAGTTTGCTAATATCGTAAATCAATATGTCACATCTAAAATTGTGGAATCCTTTGATAATTCAATTGGTGAGATTAAACAATCCAGCGAAATATCTAAACAAATGATTGAAAAATTTGCTAATCTAGCGTACGAAAACCAGCTGGAAGGGGTTAATAAGATTATCGATAAGTTTATTGAAGGTATGGATACGTCACTAAAAGGAAAATTTACGGATCTTGGTGAGTCAATTGACGAGATGATAAAGTGGCAGCAAATGGTTAAAGAAGGCATGAATGAACTCATGGAAAAATTGTCAAATAACATACTGAATTTACAAGATGTTAATAAGGCTATTGAAAACGCAATTACAAATTTCTCTGATTATTTCGATAAAGTAAATGCAGCTAATGAACATCTTGTTGAAAACATATCGAAGTTGGAATCGGTCTCTTTGAATGTAAATATGCTTGTTGAAGATATGTTAAAAATGATGAATGAAATTAACCAGCAAAAGGATTTATTATTAAAAGACAAAACAGAACATGTTCAAATTGTATCTAATTATATATCGGAAATTAATGAAAAGTTTGAGTTACTGCAGACGAGTTATGCCAATATAAGTAAGAATATCGATATTTTAAACAACAGCCTTAAACAATCAATGGACGAGTTTGCTAATAAGACGCATGAAGGGCTTAAACGAAGTCTATCTCTATTCGATGAAGAGCTTGCCAATATAATAAGTTATCTAAATTCAACATTGAGTGAAATTAAAGAATCTGTGGATGAATTGCCGAAGGTTATTATGGAATTTAAGAGGACTTTGAGAAGTGAAGACAAGGAGATGAATACAATTGAAGGATGAAGATAATGTACATGATTATTGGCAGTCTTATTCGGACTTGATGGCAGCGCTACTTTTAATGTTTGCACTTTTAATTGTTATTATGATTTATAAATATGCTAGTATTGCTGTCGAGCTAAATGCACAAAAGGCAAAAGTTGATGAAATAATTGGTGTTAGGGCTCGCATCATAAATCAGCTTTTAAATGAATTTAAAAATTCAGATCTTTCTCTTAGCATAGATCCTCAAACAGGTGCAATAAGTTTTAGCGAAGGTATATTTTTTGATAAGGATAAGTTTGAGCTAAAAGATGAAGGTAAAAGATATTTAAATGAATTTTTCCCCAGGTACATATCGATACTTATGGATCCGAAATTTAAAAAATACATTTCCCAGATAATTGTCGAAGGGCATACTGATGATACCGGTGACTATGTGTACAACCTGGAGCTTTCTCAGAAGAGGGCTTTTGAAGTTGTTAGGTATATATTGCAATCTGATATAAAAGGTATCGATTCTAAGGTAAAATCGGATTTGATGCCGTATATAACAGCTAATGGTCGTTCATACAGCCAATTGATTATTGAAAATGGGAAAGTAAATAGAGAAAAATCCAGAAGGGTAGAATTTAAGTTTCGCTTAAAAGAAGAAGAAATGATACTGGAGATGCAAAAAGTCCTAGGGAAGGGTTCTACAAAGTGAGTAAATATGATTTTCTTTATATACCTTATAAATTGATAGAAATCAAAAATTCTATAGTATCCAGTAATGTTAACAAAGTAGTATCTTTTAAGAAATATAATGATGCAGAAGAAAGGCTTTTGTTGTTACAAAAAATAGATAAGACACCATATAATGATATACGAGATATGGCTTTTTCTCTTAATAATCGTGAATTGTATATTTTGATTAATTATCTTGCTGGCGATGATTTTACCATCGATCCTGATAAAGTTTATGAAATTATAAGGTTGAGGTTTAAAAAGAAATTTGCAAATATGCTCTGGGAACTGTATCAGAATAATTATTTTAAAAAAACATATGTACATTATTTTACAAAGTTTTGCAATGAATTTAAAGAAGCTTTTATAGAACTTTTTCGAGATGAAAAGATATTACAATTTATTAATGAAATAGTAGTTAGAGACGATGTAATTAAATTTGTTTGTGTTAATATAAGTAAAACAAGACTTGATTTAGATAAATTTTTTAATACATTTAAAATTAGTGAAAAGTTAAGACTTGGATTGGATATAAAAAAATATTTTTATTTATATTGCGATAAAGAATCTTATATAAGGAGTAATCCAGAGGTTATTCTGGATATAATAAAATCTTATAATCAAAAAGAATTATTGATGTTTGTTGAAAACTACGTGATAAATGTCTTCTTTTCTGAACTTGACTCAAAAATAATGAAATATATTTTGGAATATAATAAAATGCCTGAAAATAGAGAAATAGATTTTTTCTGGAGAGATGTTTCTGAACCAGTATGGAATAGATGTAGAAAATGGTATTTAGATAATTTGATGAAAGAACACCTTGATGGCCCCAGATATAATTTTTGGTCAGAATATATTGATTATATTAAGGATTTTAATGTGGTTAGAAGGAATAAACGTAATCAAGCAATCTATTTTATATATTTTAATAAATTTGTAGTAGTTGAATTTGATCCTATTGGTGCTGCATATATATATAAATTAGATATTTTTAAGCAAAGGTTTGGACCATTTGCCAATGAAAGTAGTTCAAAAAGTGATAATTTTTTTAAAGATGAAAGCATTGCAATAGCTAGGATAATACACAAAGGAAAATGGGAATTAAGAGCTTATAACACTGTATTGTTGCTGTTAAAGGGTGGTTTAGATTGATAAATATATCTAATTCGTTAACTGATGAAGGCATCAAAATAGTAAGTAATGTTCAACAGAGAAAAAATATATTTGAAATAAAAATACCGCTTTTTTTAAATCCAGTAGAATACTTTAAAAACATTTCAACTAAAGAATTGGAAAAATTAAATGTACTTGAAGACTTATGGCAGCAAGGTATTTTACAGGATAAAGATAACTCATACATTATACCTTATGAATTTTTATACAATATTGATGAAGAAAAGAGGCGTATACTTAGTCTTCCTATTGAAGATAATGCTATTAAAGTTCATATAAAGGCGAGAGGTATTTTTGGGAGTAATGATTTTAAGTTGATACCAGAGGTATACGTAAAAGATGAGAAGATGGGGCCTTTGGATAGAAGAATTAATAATATAATATTACACAAAGGCTGTATGTATTTAATACCATTAAATCTCTATAGCCTTTTACAAGAAATAGACGCGTATAAGCCGACTGATGATCCTATTTCACAAGCAAAGATAGTTGCAAAGGTTAAATATAAAGCTAAGACAGCTAATGTGACTTTTGATAGATTTTTAGAAAGCGAAGAAGTTTATTATTCTGAAAAATTAGATGTAGATATAATTAAGTATGATGATGATCACCTTCAGATTGTACCTGTTTTAGGGGATGAAATTGATAGCCTATTAAAGGACAGTAAAGATAAGGTGTTAAAACAGTACAATACTCTATACGGTGAGGGTATAAAAAGGAAAAGAATTTTTTTCGAAGATGAGGTTCTTAAGAATTATAATAAAATCGTTAATCGAGGACATCTTAGAGGATCTGAGATTCCTAAGTTTCTGATTGATCCATATTCAATTTTGCCTGAAGATATAGATTTGTCTAATTTCAGTAAGCGAGTGAAGGAATTAGGTCTTAAGGTATACAGGGCTAATCCGTACATAAATATAAAAAAGGATAAAGATTCCGGATGGTTTGATTTTGAAGTGGGAGGAATCATACATGAAGATGTAGGCTCTTTTGATGAAGATGTTGATAATGTACAGGAGTATGGATTAACAGGTGATGATAAAATAGATGTTCTTGAATACAGTCAGTTGGTCCAAAAGGCAATTGAAAGTGGAGAAGATTATGTAAATTATAAGGGCAAGTGGATAAAGATTGATATAGAGCAGGCAAATAGGTTTTTAAATATAGCTAATAATGAATCATTTTCAAAGGTGCAAAAAATAGATATTACCAGATTGCCTTATGTCTTAAAAATATACGAAAATTTAGATGATCTGGAATACAATGAGACTGCATTAAACTTGAAAAAACAATTTATAGGTGATTTTAGCACAAGAGATTTTACATATCCTATGTATTTGAAGAATTGTCATCTGTATGAACATCAAAAAGAAGGATTTTTATGGTTTAAGGGCTTATACGAAAATCACCTCGGTGGGTTGCTTGCTGATGATATGGGCTTAGGCAAAACTTTACAAGTAATTAGTTTTTTATGTTATCTAAAAGAATGTAATGAACTAAAACCTACATTAATCATAGCTCCATATACTTTGTTAAATGTTTGGGAAAACGAGATACGAAAGTTTTCTGAAATTACTTCTATATATAGGCATTCTGGCTATCAAAGATATAAAACACCTGAGATACTTAAGAATTATGAAATTATATTGACGACTTATGAGACGCTTGTCAGAGATCAGCTGTTGCTGGGGCAAATAGATTGGAAGGCTATTGTTTGCGATGAAGCCCAAAGAATAAAAAACAGCACAACTTTGACTACTTCAGCTGTCAAAGCCTTAAAGGCCAAAATCAAAATAGCCATGACTGGCACTCCAGTAGAAAATAACCTTGGTGAACTATGGTGTATAATGGATTATGTTCAACCGGGCCTTTTATCAAGTTACCATGATTTCAGAAGAACATATCAGAAACCTATAGAGGATGCTATAGGCAATAAAAATGAAGAATATTTAGCAATAAAAAACAAGCTATTAAATACGATAAGACCTGTGTACCTTAGAAGAACAAAAGATGGCATTTTATCACTTCCTGCTAAGAATGAGATTTTTCCTGAAGTAGAACTTACGACTTTTCAGGAGAAACTATATTGTCAGTTGATAGAAAATTACAAAAATAACGAGAAAAAGGAATCGCCCCTTGGTGTCTTGCAAAAGTTAATGGAGTTGTGTGCGCATCCACGCCTTATACAAGATGACGGAGATGGGGATACCTATAAGTTTATAAATGAGTCTGGAAAACTTCAACGCCTAATAGAGATTATGAATGAAATAAAACTAAAAGGCGAAAAAGCGGTAATATTTACCCATTATATAAAAATGCAGACGATATTGAGAAAAGTTATCATGGATGTTTTCGGAATAAATTGCCTTGTAATAAATGGTAACATCAAAGGCGATAGGATGAGCGTTATTGATAAGTTCAGAAAATCTCCGGGATTTAATATTATTATACTTTCTACAAGAGCTGCTGGCGTAGGCATTACTATAACAGAAGCCAATAATGTTATTCATTATACGAGGGATTGGAATCCAGCTGTTGAAAAACAGGCCACAGATAGAGTTTATCGAATAGGCCAGACTCGTGAGGTAAACATATATTACCCTATATGTACAAGCAGCAGAGGAAAAACAGTAGAAGAACGTTTAAATGAGGTGTTGCAAAAAAAGATTCAACTTCTTAATGAAGTGATTATACCATCGAGATACGTGAATATAGAAGAAGAAAATTACGATTATCTGTTGCAAGATTTTTCCGCTTGGTCTATGTAACTTGTTTTGACAAAAAACTTCGAGGTGAAGATTTTACAAATACATATTTAAGGTCAAATATATGATTCCAATGTAAAAATATAAAAATAATTAAAGCAAAAGCAGATGAGATAGATTTAAAGAGTAAGGGAGTGATATAGTGAATATAGATATTGATGAAATATTAAGTCCCAAGATTAAAAAACACTGTTTATCTTTGTATTTAGAAGGCCATTATGACTGTGCATCACATAAGGCGATGGTTTTGGTTGAATTAGCATTAAAGGAAAAAGCAAGAATTGCTGGAGATGACAGTAGAAAATTATATGGAATATCATTGATAAAAGAATTATTTTCTAATAATGATAATGAAAAGCAGAAAAATACTATACATATAAAATTAAGAGTTCCGCTGGGAGATGAACAGCAAGAAAATGCTAAACGTATGTTTAGTGGTGTATTTGCATATTACAGAAATTATTGTGCACACGATGGAAGAAAAATAACAAGAGAAATATGCTTAAGAATTATGATAATTGCAAGTGAATTATTAGATTTGATTGATGCTTCATCACTTAGTTATGAAGATATTGGCGGTATAGATGGAATACTTAAATTTGGTAACTTTGAAAATAGATTAGTTTTATACAATTTACTAAAATTTCTCGAAAATACTTGGGTATTAGATAGTGACATTAATTCATTTTATGAAGAATTATATGAAAATGGTTTTACAGATTCTCAATTTAAAGTATTGACTGAACTTGATTTAGTCCGTTATGTAACTAATGATAATAATTATGATTTTGATACAGGTGATTTCATTGGAATAGGAAATTTTGAGTTAACTGATTCTGGTAAAAAAGTTTTAAGAAATATAGAAATTGTTGAAAAATTAAATAAGTGTGATTTCGGAAACTAATTTCCAACGTCATACTATGGCATAAATTAAAAATTAGATACAGAAAATAACAAAGCCTTTGCGATAAAATACTGAAAAGAGGAAAGAAAATGTAAAATAATGAAAATCAATTTAAAAAAAGAGTATAAGAAATAAAGCCTAATAAAATAGGTTTAAAAATTAACAGTATATGGAATCTCAATATTTATGCTGCTCTACCTAATAATCCATCAAGCATAGAAATAAAATCAAACTTAGATTTTTTCAATCTAGCATCAAGATGGATATTAATAGAATGTATCATAATCCAGAAAGACCAACGCTTTTTGCCTCTGGTTTTAGATAGCTCCAACTCATAGTCATTAAGAAGCCTTTTGTTAACACGCTCAGAAGAAGTTCGCTTTTTCATCTCGCATTTCCATTCATCAGAACCACGTGGAATGACGGTAAACAAGCGAGGATCAGATGAAGGCTTCGTATAAACGGTTCTACCATAATCAGAAGAGGAGCACTTATCTTTACAATTACATGAATCAACTTTACCAGTCGCAAAAGGACAGCGCCATTTAATTCTGTTACGGTCTTTCATAAAACCATTGTAAACCATAGGTAATCCTGCCATACAGACAGGAATACCATTTTCATTGATTTTAATAGTACCTTGGTACTTGCTGTTGTTTTTATTCTTCTTATTAAGCGGAATTACAGGTTTAATATTCCACTTATTAAGAAGATGATAAGTAGGGTAATTATCATGAGCACAATCACCAATAAATTTATCAAAAACGAAATCAGGATACAAAGCCCTTGCTTCAGACAAAGCAATAATAGCAGTAACACCATCATAACGAGGAGCCTCAACCAAGCGAAGATAAATCGGAATATCAGATTTAAGCTCTTCGTTGTATGTCACTAAAAAATAACCAGAATAACCATAAAACCATGTCTCATGATAACTATCCCAACCATAGCGAGCATCGGGGTCAGAGAACTTGCGATGGCAGTCACAATTAAATATACCCTTATTAGCACAATCACAAGTTCTAATACCGAAAGGACTTCCGCCGGTTTTAATGCAAGTACCGTCACCGGAAATAGTAAGTTTTTCAATATCACCGAGGATGCCAGCATTGGCGGAAGGCCTAACAGCAACATCGGCAAAAATTTGTTGAAGAAGCTTCTCAGGTCTTGACTCAAAAATTTTACCCTGTAAAGCCAAATCAACAAATTTCTGTATAATACCAGGGTGGCGTGGTGGAAGCTTCTGATTTTTAGCAAGTTTTTTACGTGGTTTGCGTTTAAAAGGATGGAGAGAATCCTGTCGGTCTTTTTCAATATCAGGATCCTCAAGCCATAACCTGTTAATCAAGTCATAATGAGTACCAACACCAGGAATATTATCAGGAGACACGCCAATCATGTAACACAAAAGGTCATCATGATGAAGCATGTAAACCCATTTAGTAATACTGTGACATTTAAGAAGAGACATAAGTACAAAAGACCGAAAAACTTCAGGCTGATTTTTGGCTGGAGAACCAGTATTAGAGTAATAAGGTTCCAGTACAGATTTAAGAACATCAAGATCTAAATTATAGAGTTTAGATAAAGCTTCATTATAGAGTTTAGATAAAGCTTCAGAAAATTGAATGACACGATTTTTATCTGAAGCATAAATGGGTTGAATATTTTCGACAAGGAAAGACTGATAATCAGAATGCGAACGCCATGCGCCCAACATAAAATCACCTCAATAACAAGTAGTATGGTAAAAACACCATCCATTTCGATTATTGGGGCGATTTAAAAAAGTCAAGATAGAATGCAACCATATATGTTAAAAAAAGGAAAATATAAAGAAAAAATCTTACAATGTAAATAAAGATGTAAATGAATTGGAAATCGAAAAAGGATTTCAGAATGAAATTTTGGGGGATAAATTTAAAAAGATGTCTCCTGAAATTCAGATATATCAGGCAACAGAAGTTGCCGAGAATATTCAATAACTAAGAGGAGAACAAGAACACAAATGGCGATTTTGTATACTGGGCGAAAGTTCGGATGTTAATTATGAAAGGCTTGATATATCATAATGATTTAGTGAAATAAAACGATATAATAGTGGGGAGTACCATTATGAAAAAATATTTTAGAGATCCATTATATAATTTTATTATAATTAATGAAACTTGGATCTTAGATTTGATAAATAGTAAAGAGTTTCAAAGATTAAAACAGGTAAAGCAACTTGGAACATCAGAGGTTACATATTACGGTGCCAATCATACTAGATTTTCACATTCTATAGGTACTATGTATCTAATGGATAAAGCGCTAGGACAATTAAAAAATGTAATCAATATAGATGAAGAGACGAGGAAAATAGGATTAGCTGCGGCTTTATTACATGATATTGGTCATGGACCATTTTCTCATGTATTTGAGAAAGTAATGAGTACGAATCATGAACAATGGACGATTGACATTGTACTTGGTGATACTGAGGTAAATAGGATATTAAAAACTGTTAATAGTGATTTTCCTCAAAAGGTCGCTGAAGTAATTAAAAAAGAGTATGAGCATAAATTTGTTAGTTATTTGTTATCAAGCCAATTGGATGTAGATAGAATGGATTATTTATTGCGGGATAGTTATTATGTAGGTGTAAAGTATGGGCTATTTGATGTAGATATGATTATAAAATCTATGTTAGTGTGTGATGACAATATAGTTATAGATTATAAGGGATTGTATGCAGTAGAGCAATATGTACTTGCTAGACATTATATGTATTGGCAGGTATACTACCATAAAACTACAAGAGGATATGAATTGTTGCTGCAAAATATTTTAAAAAGAGCAAAATACTTATATGAGCAAAATTTACTGGATATTAAAATAGATTTATTGATTCCCGTTTTTAAAAATGAGAAAATAAATGTAGAAGAATATATACAATTGAACGATAGTGTTATTTTATATGCGATATTATCATGGAAAAATTCACGAGACAAGATATTAAGAGATTTATGCTGTAAATATTTGTATAGAGATTTATATAAGGCTTATGAAATTGAACAATCTTTTCCTTTCAGTCTAGATGCAATAAAAGAAATACTAAAAAATCAAAATATGGATGCTGAATATTATCTTGCACTTGATAGACCTAGTAATGTGATATATGATTATTATGTTGAAGGGGAGGAGGGAGAAAAGCCACCTATATTAATTAATAGTATGGGCAAAAATAAATCTATTACTAGATTTTCTGAATCAATAAAAGCTATATCAGGCAGCCAAAAGATTAAATATTATCTATATTTTCCGAGATATAATTATGATGGCGTAAATATAAGTGATGATATAATTAAATATTTGGAGGAGTTAAAAAATGAGTGATACATTGAAGGAATATGCTAATATTATTGAGTTATTAAATATCGCCGGAGAAATTGATGGTCGTAAAAAAATTCAAAAAATAGTTTATATACTAAAAAACTTAGGAGTAAATTTTGTGGAGAATTTTTATTTCCATTATTATGGTCCATATTCAGATACTTTGACAATTGAGTTGGAAGAGCTTAAGATGATGAATATAATTGAGGAAGAGAAAAATGATAACGGGTTATTTCCAAAGTATAAATATAAATTAAAAAAAGAAATAGATATACAACATAATCTTGACAAATATAAGGATTTAATTGAAGAGCTAAACAATCAAAAATCCAGATTTTTGGAATTGGTTTCAACAATTATTTATTTTGAGCATGAAGGATATCCAAGAGATAAAATTGTTAATAAGATAAAAATCGTAAAATCTGACAAAAATTATACTGATGAGGAGATAGATTCAGCGTTCAATTTTTTGAAAGTAATACATGATGAATATGGATTTGATACTATTTAATTTTTTATAGAAAATAACGTTAAGTGACGGTTTAGCTTCCATCAAAAATCCCGAATTTTAGAATTGGAAAAATACCTATGCCATGTAAGATAAAAAAGAAATTTTTTATGTGAGGTTTAGATATGTTTTTTATTACATATGATACATGGAAAGCGGTTTGTGATATGTATTTTAAGCAGAAAATAGGAAGGCTAAAATCATATATCCAATGGTTTCCATTTTCTAAATTAAATATACATGATAAAGAAAAAATAAAAAGCAAAGAATTTTTTCAACAATATATTCAAAGTGGAGCAGCAGTTTTATTTCCTAAATTTCTATTTAGAACAAACAATTATATGCAAAAAAGTGATGGAAGTTTTAGAAATTCGAGTTTACTCTCTCCTCTAAGTTATCTTTTATTTGAATCGATAGGTAAAACAATATCTAGTGTATATCATCCTAAACGTCCCAGCGATATTTCTGTTTTTTATGCTGGTAACTTTGACGAAATGAGATGTTTTTATAAATATGATTATGATGCATTTTGTAAAGAGATTAATGCAGAATTGGAGAATTATGATTATTTTATAAAGACTGATATTAGAGACTTTTTTAAAAATATCAATTTAAATAAACTATTTTCGAGAATAGATCAGGTATCTAATGAAAATTGTGTAAGTATTACACAGTATCAATTACATTTATATAAAGAATTCATTTATTATTGTGGAAATGGTAATTTTCCATTGATAGAAAACAGTGTAGCTACTTCATATTTAGCAACAATAATATATTTAGATGATATAGATGTAAGATTGAATGAATTTATTATCAACAAAATACCTGAAATAAAAAGTTTTAAAATGGTTAGGTATGTTGATGATTTATATATATTGATTCAAACAGATCAAAATTGTGGCAATTTAAATAATGTTTTCAATGATATAATTAATGAATATTCGTCAATTTTATATGAATATGATTTAGCTGTTAATTCATCAAAGGTTACATTGAAAAAAGTTTCTGAATTAAATGGAGCATTCCTGTAATAAAAAAATATAAGATTTGAAATAAAAAGTACCTCCTGATAAAATACAAGATGTCGATTGTTCATGAACACGACTCTCAAAATAACAAGGAGGTACCTAATATGAAGTATAACCAAAATTTAAAGATATTGCAAATAACAGAAAAGACATTAATTGTAGGTGTAGACATTGCTAAAGAGATACACCACGCTAGAGCTTTTGATTTTAGAGGAATAGAATACGGTAAGCGTATTGAATTTAGCAATGACATTGATGGAATGGAAAAATTCTTTAAATGGGCTGTAGAAATTATGAATAAAAGCAACAAAGAGCATTTGATGGTTGGTATGGAACCAACGGGACATTATTGGCTTTGCTTTGCACAGTTTCTTAGAGATAAGAACCATAAGGTGGTATTGGTAAATCCATTCCACGTAAAAAGAAGTAAAGAATTTGATGACAACTCGCCAACTAAAAATGACAGGAAAGACCCTAAGACAATTGCAATGCTAGTTAAAGATGGAAGATATGTTGAACCTAATATACCTGATGGTATATACAGCGAGCTTAGAATTGCAGTAGACATAAGAGAAATGCTTACAAAGGACTTAAACAAGATAAAAAACCGGGTTGCAAGATGGCTTGATATATATTTCCCTGAGTTTAATAAAGTTTTTGCAGATTGGGAAGGGAAAGCGGCACTGATAACATTAAAAGAATTTCCAACGCCTACAAAGATAATAGGTATTAGAGCTGAGGAAATACTTGCAGCTTGGAAGAAAGAAGTTAATCGTGCTGTAGGTATAAAGAGGGCTTTAAAGCTTATAGAAGCTGCGAGTCAAAGTGTTGGTAAAAGAGATGGCATTGAAATGGCAGAGATAGAGATAAAAATTATACTTGAACAGTACGAAATGATAGTAAAGCAGATTAAAGAAATAGAAAGCAAAATAGAAGAGCTTTTTATGCAAGTACCTGATGCTAGTGAAATGCTAGGTATAAGAGGTGTAGGAGTAATAACAGCAGCAACATTTATTGCTGAAGTTGGCGATATAACAAGATATGAGCATCCAAAGCAAATCCAGAAGTTTGCGGGTTACAATCTGGTTGAGAATAGTTCAGGGCAGCATAAAGGGCAAACCACCATAAGCAAAAGAGGAAGAAGGAGACTAAGAAGTGCTTTATACAAAATGATGATGCCCATACTTGCAAACAACAAAGAATTTCAGGAATTACACAAATACTACACCACAAGAAAAGAAAACCCGCTAAAAAAGAAACAGTCCATAATAGTTTTATGCTGCAAGTTAATCAGAGTATTTTTTGCCATACTGAAAAAAGGAGTAAAATACGATGGAAATAAGATGTTAAGAGACATAAAAAGACCAGAGATTAGGAATGCTGCATAAATTGCACCGCCGTGGTGATGATACACCGCAGCCACTCGTCAGTCAAGGGCAAGGACCACGTCTCAGCTTTGCTGCGTTTCACTTCACAAAGCTAACCCTTGACAGCCTCGCTCCTGCGATGGTTTGAATAATTAAGCGGTGCCAAAAATAAGACAAATAAAGTTAAAAACTCAATTTAAAAACTTAGTGTAAAATTTTTTTAGGTGAAAAAGCAGGAAAATAGCGATGAAATGTAGAAATAAGACCTCACCATCCTCCCAAAAGGATGAGTTAGAAAATAAATAGGAAGGTGAGGTCTTATGAAAATAATTCAACATACACTTCAAAAATTCCTGCTTGTTGTAGAAAAAATTATTGGATTACTTGATGGAAAATATACCTATTTGGAATTTGAAGAAGAACTTAAAAAAATTCTAAATGAATTAGGAAAAGAGATTTGTGCAGATGTACTTCATGAACTTGATCAAAGCATATATAAAGAAAAAACTAAAAGAAAAAACTGGGTGGTAGTCCAAAAAGATTGTGAAAGGACAATAACAACTGTATTTGGAGATATCACATACAAAAGACGGTACTATAAAAACAAAGAAACAGGAGAGAAGGCATATCTTGTAGATAAAGCTGCTGGCATCCAAAAATATGAAAGAATAGATGCTGAGCTTAAAGCTGATATAACGGATCTTTCTACAATACTCTCATATCAAAAAACCACTCAGGAACTTAAAAGGAATGGAGCTAACTGCAATGTAAGCCGGCAAACAGTTATGAACACATTAAGAAAAATAGACAACCTTCAAACATATGAAAAGCTAAAGACTAAAAAAGAAATAGAAACTTTATACATAGAAGCTGATGAAGATCATATACATCTTCAAAACGGCAAACCAGACATTGTAAAATTAATATATGTACACGAAGGAAAACAAACAATAACAAAAGGTAGAAATGAACTAAAAAATGCCGTATACTTTTCAGGTGTATACGAAGGAGAAAAAGTAGAAGAGTTATGGAAAGAAGTATGGGAGTACATTGTAAACACATATAACGAAGACAAAATAAAACGCATATACGTATCTGGAGATGGAGCAGAATGGATAAAATTCGGAGTAAAATATCTGCCTAACGCCGTATACGTATTAGACCTATTTCATCTACAAAAATACATAACAGCTGCAATAAAAGAAGATAAAAAAACAAAGAGAGAATTATGGAAAGCCATATTTAAAGCAGACAAACAAAAAGTCAATGAGCTTTTAACACAAAAATACAAAGAACTAGAATTAAACGGAACAGAAAATCCCGTAACGAAGTGCCAAACATATATAAATAACAATTGGGATGGAATAAATTCATACAGCCTTTACAAAAAAGAAATAACAGGATGCAGTGCAGAAAGTCATGTAAGTCATGTACTTTCAGAGAGGCTATCAAGCAGACCAATTTCATGGAGCAAGGTTGGGGCTCACAAAATGGCAAAATTAAGAGCAATAAAAGCAAGCGGTATATCACTGAAAGATGTCGTATTAAAACAGCAATATGAAAGCTTAAAGCCAATAGAAATACCAAAGCAAACAATATATAAAGCAAAACAACAACTAAAGAAAATAAAATCAACTTATGAAAACATGATAAGCTTGCCAATATTGCAAAATAAAAAAACATTAACAAGTCAGGCTATAAAATCATTACTATTGAGAAATGCCATTTAAAAGTATGCATATATATTGAAGATTGTAGTTTTAGTTATTATTATGGGGAGCTTATTTGAGTTACCTATCACATGTAAAATTCATGAATAAATAGCATTGATATACATGATGGCTTCTTTGAAGAGCGTGAGAATCTGAGAATGAGTGAGATATTAAAAGAAAATCAAAGATTATAGAGTGAGTGGCGATTTTATGCTATCAAGAAGTTAAGAGACTTCAACACTAAAAAACTTTTCTTAAAATCCAGCTATCAATACTCATCCTTAGAGTGATAGTGAGGTCTTTTTTTAAAAAAAACCTAAAAATACTTGACACGATCGACAAAGAGAGCCGGAATTGTCAGGTTGGTAATTTCACCATAAGGGCATAAGACCCAGCAATGGAGCATAACTGACATTCACCTCATGTAAGGCAGAACGAAGGAATTAAGGACAAAGATCCTGTGAGACATGGGAGGGTATGCCACATGAGCTTAAGTGGAAACCATAGGCCAAAATATGGAAAAACAATAGAAGCTTATTTAGGTTACCTACCACATGTAAAATTCATGAATAAATAGCATTGATATACATGAGGGCTTCTTTGAAGATTGTGAGAATCTGAGAATGAGTGAGATATTAAAAGAAAATCAAAGATTATAGAGGGAGAGTTGAAAAAATCTCTATATGATGAATATTTTAATGGAATAAAGTTTGAAATTGAAGAACTAGCAAATGATAATGTAATTACCTTTTTAAATAATATTGAATCTGCGCTATTATATGGCGATATTACTGTTGACGATTATAACGAAATAATTAAGAAATCATTTTTGATTGAGGATGTTGAATTTACACCACAAGAGATTTTTAATTATTTTATTTTTGAAAAATCTAATGTGTTTCAGAATAAAGAAGTAATAGAAACAATAAATAGAATAATATGTAAAAACATTTCTTTTATAAGTTTAGATCCTAAAAGATTAACTATTATGATTTTAAATACAAAAAGCGATATGGCAATTAAAGCTTTTTTAAATCAACTTTTTAATCGTCATAGAGCGAAAAAATGGAATTCATATGATACTACAATTGCCATAAATTATTTAATTCAAAGAGGATTTAAACATAGAGATCTATTAGATGTTATAAAATTATATTGTACGGATTTATATAATTACTATGTTTATTTTTGTAAAAATTCTTTTATTTCATCACTGAATGATGTTGACACAAATAAATTTTGTAATGCCATAAAACCTGATCATAAGACTTATTATCTGTATATTATGTATTTATTCGAAGAACAAAAAGGTAATATGATATCAGCTTTTGCTTTTTTTAAAAATTATTTTGATAGAGTAACTGCTCATATAGCATTTGCGTCCCATTATGATGATAGTAGAAAACCAAATTATAAATTATTTTATAAAGAGAGTGAGCATAAAAAATTTTATAATTCCATTAATGGAGGAGCAGAAATCATTCATAACGCGCATGTTTTAAGAAATTCAAATCCACTTTCCCATTCAAGTGCAGAATTAGTAGAAAATAATAATTCAACAGGTGAATTAAAGCAATTTATTAAAGATATGAAAGGATTAATAATTAGTATTTGTAAAGAAAAGGGATTAATTTAACCCATAAACACAAGGAGACGGTTCTTTTGCGCGTTAGTCATCTTTAGCATGACTCATAATCCTATGCGAAAAAGATAAATGCGGCAATGTTGTGAGCGTAGATACAAAGAAATGCATCATAACAGGAAATGATAGCTATCGCGATGCTCGGTATAGAAGATATCATAATCGTAGATACAGATTAATATGCTCAAAAGATAAAGCGCAGAATATGAAAGAAGTGCTGCAGAAGTTAAAAAAGAGGAAAGCAGAGTATTTATGATATATTTTTAGCGAAATATATCGAAATATTTTTGCTATATGTATTGTTTTTTAGGAAAAGGAGGAACAATTTTGTGAAGCGGGGCAAATCAAAAACAGTTGGTTATATTTTAGCGCTCTTTTTTGGTGGTTTAGGTGCTCACCTTTTTTATTATGGTAAGTATTTAAGGGGTATTCTTTATTTGGCATTTAGTTGGACAGGTATTCCTATATTATTGGGATGGATAGACATGTTTTTTATTCATAAATGGCATCAGCAATATCTCGAAAGCCATAAGAACTCTCCGGAATCTTTGCAGGAAAAGCCACTTCAATCAATTACTTCACGAGTGGAGAAAACCAGACCCGAGGAAGTCGAATCTGAAAAATCAGTTTTATCAGATAGAGAAAACGAAATGATGTTTTATAGGGAAGAAGAAATTATTTTGCCAGAATATGCACATCTCAAGACACCTTCTTACATCAAAGAAGAAATTCAGCAAATTAAAAAATCATTTAAGCATAAAGATCTGAACAGACCGGTCATCGAAATATCTTTTCATACTCATGAGACTTATTTCATGGAAGATTCGATTAAATATGCTAATCAAATGGGTGTTAAAACTGAATTTGTTCCTTTGCAAGTTCATTGGACGACATTTCGAGATCTCGATGAAAAACAAAAGAAATGGTATTTTTATTGGAGACACCAGACGTTAAAAGGGAATTATTTGGATACAGATTTAAGCTATGTGATTTTATTTGTTTATGAATTGATCAATTATACTTTTAATCAAAATGCAGCATTTAATGTCAGTATGATGGTTCGTTTACAACAGGCATATAAAGAAAGAATTCCCAACTTGGACAGATATCTTTCAGAGTGGATTAGAGATATGTTAATTGAGTTAAATGAAGTTGAGCTGGCTCGTAAATGGGGATTAGGAGCTGAACCTTATTATCAGACGAATTTTTATCAAATATTTAAAGACCACGAAAAAGATATTGGCCCAATACCTATTAAAGAGTGGCAAAAAGTTATTAGAGGATATTCAGAAACCAACTTTTTCGAAATGAACAAACAAAAGGTTTATGCTACATTTAAGGAGGCATTAAAATTATTCCAAAAAATAAACATTGAAGAAGGGTTCGATTTAGAAAAGGCTTGGTTAGAACAAAAGAAAAAAACGGCAACGTACTATTTGTTTAAAAGTGCAGTGATTGGTCGAAATGTTGGAAGCCGAGTTATTGAATATACGGAATACGTACCGACAGAATATTTTTATAACGAGATCACTGCTTTATTTCGTATTTCTGAAAATGTTACTCGGTTGTGTAACGGTGTTAAGAGACAAATCCAAGCAAATGAAGAGTTACTTCCTCCTGGTTTCAAAAAACGTTTATTAGAAGAGATGAAAAACAAAAAAGTATATGAAATTGATGAAGATGTAGGAATCAAAAGTCGTTTTTCGCATGTTGTAACAGATAAAATTGAGGAGAAGGGGAGCCGAATTCCTCCAAAGCCCAATGAAACATTAGAAACAAAAACAGCTAATAATGATTCTAACAAATCCTGGATAACAGAATTGGACGGTAAACAAGTTGAAGTATTGAAACGAAGGCATCAGGCTTTTCTTTCAGAGTTTTCCAGCGATGAACAGGATGAGGATAAAAGTACAGAGAGAGAAATTAAACCAATGTCTAATGTGGAGAAAACAAAACTTGACATTCCCGAGCGGCCGACAATTACACTGAGTGACGATGATGTGGATGTCGAAGGATTTCTTTCCTCATTAACGGAAGAAGAAATTAAATTTATTAGCACATTTTCTAGCAAAAGGAGAAGAATCGACGTGGTGAATGATGAGATAAGAGATAAAGGAATTCCCGCTGCGGTTTTTATTAACGAAATCAATACAAAAGCAGAGGAATACTTAGATGATGTGTTTATTGAACAGATAGGCGATGATTATGTGATAAACGAAGAATTAGTATGTGTATTGGAGGAAATAGAGAGGAGTAAAACAATATGAAAATTAAAAGGCGTGATTCAGCAGATATTTTAAATGCATTAGCTGGTGGGGTAGTTCCCAGTCGAGGCCTTCAATATATAATAGTTGGTCGTGAAGCTGAAATGAGACAAATAAAAGAGGATCTAAATGATATTAAGGAAAATGGAAGTTCGTTAATTAAATTTTTTATTGGAGCATACGGAACTGGCAAAAGCTTTATGCAAAATTTTGTTCGTCAGATAGGTCTTGATGAAGGGTTTGTCGTTGCAAAAGCTGATTTTACTCCACATAGGAGATTATACGGAAATGATAACCAAGCTGTTGCTTTGTACAGCGAGCTAATGAGGAACTTATCTACTAAATCAGTTCCACAGGGTAATGCTTTACCGGCGATTTTGGACCAGTGGATAACAAATATTCAAAATCAGGTGGTACAAAAATTGGGCTATGACCGGCCTATTTTGAATGATCCTACCTTTATTCAAGCAGTTGAAAAAGAAATTATTGATGTTGTTTCACACTTGGATGAGTTAACGGGGGGATATGATTTTGCAAATGTATTAGGCATTTATTATCGGGGTTTTGTAGAGCAAGACAGGGAAAAGCAACGCCGTGCTTTGAGATGGATACGAGGGGAGTACCTGGCAAAAACCGATGCTATTCGTGATTTAGGAATTCGCGAAATTATCAATGACAACAATTATTATGGATATTTGAAGGTGCTATCGAAATTTGTACGCCAAATAGGATATTCAGGATTAATCATTAATTTAGATGAGGCAGTTAATTTATATAAAATTACGCACCGAGAAGCAAGAGAGAAAAATTATGAGTATATTTTAATGATATATAATGATATTTTACAAGGAGCGGTTGAAGGTTTATATATTACCTTCAGCGGTACACCTGAGTTTTTGGAAGATGAACGCAGGGGACTTTACAGCTATAAAGCATTGGAACGTAGGTTAAAACCAGGTGTTCAAAGCGATGAATACCGTGATTTAAAGCAACCGGTAATTAGATTAATGCCAATTACTCCTAATGAAACTCTGGTTTTATTAATGAATATCCGCGATATACACGCAGCTCATTACGGCTATGAACCAACGGTAACGGACGAAGAGATTCGTGATTTTTTGATTAATTTTTATGAACGATCGGGTGCTGAAAAGCACATCATCTTGGGGGACGTTATTCGACAGTTTATCAGTAGTTTAAATATTCTTATTGAAAATCCGATGACAGATCGGAAGGAATTATTTGGTGTTTCTAATGAAACACCACAAGATGATAAGCTGGATCGAAAAGTGGTTAATATACATGATCGCTTTCAACGTGGTAATTTTTAGTGATGTAAAGTGTTTTTACATGTGAATGATACGGTGAATACGCCGTTTATGATGTGATACCGAGGGGGATAAAATGAGCCAGATATTTTATATGTTATCTAATACTGTGCAAAAGAAAATATGGGATATGGGTTGGACAAGATTTACATCTATTCAAGAGAAAGCAATTCCGGTTATTATGAATACGCAAAAGGACGTGATTCTTTCGTCAGCTACAGCTTCTGGGAAAACAGAAGCAGCATTTCTGCCTATTCTTAGCCAAATTGAAGAAACAGCGCCTTATACACTTAAAGTTCTTTATATATCACCATTGAAGGCGTTGATTAATGATCAATTTGAACGCATTCAAAAATTATGTGATCAAATGTATATTCCAGTTCATCGTTGGCACGGTGATGTTAGTCAATATAGTAAAAAGAAGTTTATTGATAATCCTGCTGGTATATTGCAAATCACACCTGAGTCTATTGAAAGCTTGTTTATAAATCGTACTTATGCACTGCCTTTGTTATTTCAGTATCTTCAATTTATTGTGATTGATGAAATTCATGTTTTTATTGATACAGAACGTGGAGTTCAGTTACGTTCATTATTGTCTCGCATTGAATGTTTTACCAAAGATCGACCACGTATTATTGGGTTATCGGCAACAATTGATAATTTTGAGTTAGTTAAGAACTGGGTTAATTACCGAGACCCAGATAACGTTGAAATTATCGAAGTAAGAGAAAATGACAAAGATCTTTATTATAATTTGATGCATTTTGACAGTGAGAAAATGAAGAGTTATCCTATCGAACTTTATGAAGATATCCGGGAATTGACCCGTAATCATTCTGCCTTAATTTTTTTTAATAGCCGAGGTGCTGTTGAAGAGGCAACAGTTATTTTAAATCGTTTGGCTGAACGAGATGGAATAGGGCAGGTGTACTACGCACACCATTCTTCGATTGCTAAAGCGGAACGTGAATTTGTTGAGAAGATGATGGCTAAATCTACTCTACCTAAAAGTATCGTAGCAACCAGCTCATTGGAGCTAGGAATTGATATTGGAGAAATAGATTTTGTTATTCAAGTGGATAGTACCTTTACTGTTTCATCCTTAAAACAAAGGTTAGGAAGGTCAGGCAGAAAACATGGTAAAGATCAGTATTTGCAATTATATACAGCAGATAAGTACGGGTTATTACAATCTATTGCAGTGATGGATTTATTATTACAAAAGTGGATAGAGCCGAGTAAAGGTTATTCGCGCCCTTATGATATTCTGTTTCATCAAATTATTTCAATATGCCACCAAATGAACGGCGTTGCACCAGAAGATTTAATTACATTGTTGAAACGCAATGGTGCATTTTATGATTTACCGGAAACAGATATTTGTTTGTTAATTGAACATATGGTTAAGCAAGATTATTTGGAACAACTTAGTGATACAGGCCAGTTGATTGTCGGATTAGAAGGGGAACGACTGCTTAGAGGAAAAGATTTTTATTCTGTTTTTATGACTGAAGATTCGTATGAAGTATTAGATGGAATTAAAAAAATTGGGGAAATTCAAAAAACGCCATTCGTAAATGAAGGAGATAACATTATCCTTGCTGGGCGATTGTGGACGATCAAAGAAGTAGATGCTAAACGCAGCAAGGTATATGTGCAGAAAGCAGTGGACGGGCATCCACCTAATTATTCAGGTGGGGGTGTGCGATTGCACCGAAGAATTCCTGAACATATGCATAAGATATTATGTTCAGATTATATATTTGATTTTATCAATAATGATGGTCGCTATACTTTAGAAGAGTTGCGTGCGCCTTATTGTCATTATAAAGTAAGACCAGATGAGAGAATAATATGGAGGATGGATGGTGAACTATTATTTGAAACATTTACCGGGACCAACATTTTTCAAACGCTAATTTGGATGCTTCGTTATTATGGTGTTAATGTAGACAAGACTGATGGTATTGGGCGTATCTCTATTTTGGACAATATTGATTTAATAGAAATATTAAAGGAGATTCGACACAAAGATTGGTTTATGAGTGATTTGATACCTTATATAATGGACAACGAGTTTTTTGCGTCAAAATATAGCCCGCTTCTTCCTAAAGAATTACAGATTAAAATGCATGAAGCACATTATGTTGATATTAAAGGTGTACTCGACTTTCTAAATTGCTATTGTATTCGAGAAATCAGGCTATAGAACAAAGTGGAATTTGCTTGTATAAACAATCTAAAGGTTACATCTCAAGCCATGAAAGAGAGAACATATAAAATAATAAAGGAAATGGTGAATTTGGGGAAAAGAGATTGAAGATAAGGGATCCAATTTACGATTTTATAGTAGAACCGTGAAGATTCTATTCTTAAATACCTTATCTGTAGGCAATATAATTCTAAGACCAAATAAGCAATTTAATAGCAGTCTTATTAAAAAGATATTGTGAATAGTTTAAGATTTAGAAAAGCGGGTAAAATAACTTATAAGTAATATTTTTATTAAATATAGTTGTGTTTATTACTTATAAGTAATATAATATAAGTAAGGAGACACATAATGAAGGTGTTGTATAATATAATATATCCGGAGCAATTTTATAGTACTAAAATTTATACACATCCTAAATTTGAAGAAGAATTAAAGAATATTTTGGAATATAGCGGATATAAGGAAAAATTTATAAGAATGTATAGGCAAAGACTTAAATTTTTAGAAGAGTATCAAAATCAATGTTATAAGAAAAGAGATTGGTTTGAAATTTTAAAGAAAACCGATGGATTGTATTCAATGAAGTTTAAGGGATCGAAAAATATAAGGATAATTTTTAAGTTTACTGGATACAACAAACAAAATATTGCATTATTGTTATGTACATTTGAAGAAAAAAATTCAAAAAATAATAGCAAAAGTAGTTATAAAGAGGCTATTAATATTGCAGAAGAAAGATTAGATGAAATAAGAGAGCTGCTGGATTAGCTTGCTGTTATGTTATTAAAATTAGGAGGGAATTAATTATGGAATTTATAGACAATAAATTAAAATTAGGAGATGCATGGAAGTTAATTGATGAGTTAGCTGATGAATCGACAAAAGAAAAGTTTGAATTAGATGATATATTATATGAGATTTCTATGAAGATATATGAATTTAGGATTAAAAATGATTTGACGCAAAAACAGCTTGCTGAGAAATTGGAAATTAAGCAATCAATGGTATCAAAACTTGAAAGTGGTCAATATAATCCAACCATTGAACAACTGTGGAAAATTTCAAAAAAGCTAGGATGGAATTTTAAGATAATATTTGGGGAAGAGAATAGCAAAGCTAAAATCTGGGATACAGTTGACTTTGAAGAAAACCTAAATGATGAAACAGATAAGAAATTAGAGACTAAATTGGCGGTGGGGTCATGATTAATGTAAATAAGGTGTTAGCAGACTTTCAGTTTGTTGGGAATAGGGTATCTGATTTTAAAATTGAGACGAGAGATATAAGAACAAATGAGTTTAAAGTACATGTTACTTACGATTTTGATTATAATATAAAAGAAGTTAAAGAATTGGAAGATAAATATATAGGATATATTGAATTTATAACTGTGATAAAGGCAAAAGTTAAGAATTCAATATTGTTTAAAATTAATTTAACTATGGAAGGCGTATTTGTTGGAAATACTCAAAAGTTAAAACAAGAGGATTTTCTTGACATGCTGGAGCTAAATGGCTTAACGACACTTTCTCAGTTATCGCGGGCATATATTTTAACTGTTACATCTCTTTCTGGAATAAATCCACCAGTAAAATTGCCTATGGTAAATATTTTTAAATTAATACAGCAGAAAAAGAATAATGGAGCAAAAAAGGTGAATTGAAGTGTTACAGAAGGATATTGATGAAGTCGAAAAAATATTTAAAAGTATGTTGGATGAACTTAAAAAAAATTATGATATAAAACTGATATATGTATTTGGATCATATGCAAAGGGCAATAACACAAAGAACAGTGATCTAGATATTGCCGTGCTTTTTGGCGATGGCTATGATTATATGGATAAGCTTAATTTGATTGGAGATTTAATTTCTATATTTAAAAGAGATGATATAGATCTGGTAGTATTAAATACTGCAAACCCGGTATTGAGGCATCAGATAATTAAATTTGGCAAACTTATTTTTGAAGAAAATGAAGATATAAAAGTTGAATTTGAAGTGAAAACTTTAAGAGAATATATGGATATGGAACCTTTCAGGAGGACTCAGATGGAGTTTGTCAAAGAATGGATAGAGAATGTTTTGGAGGGAGATTATGACAAAAAGCATATTGGAAACAATTAATAATAAAATAAAAGAGCTTCAAAAAAATTTAATATTGCTGAAATCAGTGGCACAAGATGTTAATGAAGAAAATATAAAAGGAAAGATGCTCTTCTGCTATAATATCACAATTAGCTAATGATGATGCAATTCAAAAACGATGGACCAACTTCTTCAAAAAAGTATTAAGATTTGAGATGAGTTTTGATGAATAACTGACAAAGTCAAGAGTAACAAAAAATTATATATGATTGAGATGGAGGTATTTTAGTGGATGATCATGTACTAGAGGAAATAAAGAAGACTTGTGACAAACTCCTGACAGATAAAAAACTATTGCCTCTTGAACAATTAAATCAGGGGTATAATATATTTAAAGAAAAATTCAGCCCTGAGAGATTAAAAAGTTTAGATGGTGAACTTTTGATAGATACTATCTTTAATATTGGTAATAAAGATGGATTAAGTTATTGGCTGGAATTCAAAAACGATGATGAATTTAAAACTAATTCTAATAGTTATGGCAGCATTTCCGGTGGTAGTTCATATAAGTTTATCATGTTTAAAAGAAGCTCTGACGGCAAATGGGTCACAGGTAACCCTCAGAATCCTACTATTTTATCCATTGATAAAGCGGTTGAACTTGGCAGAAAAATAAGAGATGCTTTAGTTGCTGGAGCAAATTTGATTGATAAACTTTCAGATGATGCAAGTATAGAAGACTATATAAAACTACAGGAACAATTAAGTAACACATTAGTTTATAATAAGCAAAAACTTGGATGGGTGCATAAGTACTATCATATGCTGTATCCAAATAAAATAGATGCCTTTCATTCTACAAGATGGCAAGTACATGCCCTTATTTGCTGCAATATAAAGCCAGTGCAAGATGATAAACTTTATACGTTGTCTGGGCAATTAATGCAAATCACAAAAAAGACAGGATTACCTACAAGTTATGTAATGAATTCAATGTGTGTATTGTTTGGACCGCCTGTAAACTATTTTAGGATTGGCACAGGTGATAATGGCAATAGCTATTGGGAGGATATGAAGTCAAATTCATATGTAGGCATAGGCTGGGCAAAACTGGGTAATTTGACTTCATATGATGAAAGTAAGAGCATTAAAGAGGATATTGCTCAGGAACTTAAAAAACTTTATGGATATGATAATAATGTAGCAAGTAGAAAAGTTGGAGAAATCATAAGATTTTACAGAGATATTGAAATTGGAGATGTTGTAGTAGCAGTACTTGGTGAGAAAGTACTAGGAATAGGTAAAGTTGTTGGGAATTATGAATATGTAAAAGATAGACCTTATTCACATTGTAGAAATGTCGAATGGGTAAAAATATTTAAAGAACCTGTTCATTTACCAAAAACTAGCACTGGGAAACTAACTGCCTGTTTCCAATATAGAGATATTAATAACATTTTCGAAATTAGAAGATTGATGAATGAAGAAAGCGATGAAATTATGATTAAGCCTATATTAAAACCTCTTACGGGTACAGTTGCAGAAATAGAAGGTGTACTAGCGCGCAAGAAACAAGTCATTTTATATGGACCTCCTGGAACAGGGAAAACATACTATGCTGAAAAAGCTTGCAGTGAATTTGCTGCAAGAAGTCTATTTCACAAGCCTTATGATTCACTTTCACAGAATGAAAAAGCTTTGATATTGGGTGACAGTACGACAAATGGTTATGTTCGCATGTGCTGTTTTCATCCATCATATGGATATGAAGATTTTATAGAAGGAATTAAACCAAGGATTGTAAATAATCAAACGGTATTTGAATTAAAAGATGGGATATTTAAGAGAATATGCAAAGATGCAATGGAAAATTCAGATAAAAACTTTTATTTGATTATTGATGAGATAAATCGCGGAGATATATCACGTATTTTCGGAGAACTCATTACACTTATTGAAGTGGGAAAGCGCGGCAAAGAGGTTATACTTCCACTTTCAAATGAATCTTTCAAAGTGCCAGACAATGTGTATATTGTAGGTACGATGAATACAGCGGATCGTTCGATTGCTCTTTTAGATGTTGCACTTCGCAGACGATTTGGCTTCATAGAATTAATGCCAGATTATAGTCTGTTTGATGGTGTGGCATTTGAAGGTTTACCACTTGCAGAATGGCTAAAGGAATTAAATAGTAGAATATGTGAGAACCTTGGCAAAGATGCTTGCAATCTGCAAATCGGCCATTCATATTTTTTAGAGAAGGAAAAACCCATTATAGATAATGAGAAGTTTAAAAGAATTATAAAAGAAGATATTATTCCGCTTATTGAAGAATATTGTTATGGTGATTATGAATTGATTTCTAAAATTTTAGGTGAAAGTATTGTAGATGTAAAAAATCAGACGATTAGATATGAATTATTTGATACACCGGATATTTCTGATTTAGTAACAGCATTACTATCACCATGTCCTGATATTCGCATAGGCGTGGAGACAACCAATGATGATATAGCAGATGAAGATAATGACAGTGAAGATAATCAAAATAATAGCGAGGAATCATGATGGCCAAGACAATCAGTTTAAAAGAGTGGGACAGCATAGTTTTGGATGGTATAGAATTATCGGATAGCAATGCTCGCAATTTAGCAAAAGTTCTTACGGGCAAGGGAATATTAGAAATTATAGAGATTAGAGGTGGCCTATCAATCAAGAGTAATTCATATGTTGGAAGAGTTAAACTTGGGGATTTACAGATTAATGTTTATCCTAAGATAAAGGGGCTACCATTGTATCAGCTTCTAAGATATGCATATGGACTTAGAGATCTAAAGTTATTTAATACCGGAGAGCATAACATAGGTAATTTTTCTTTTTTTGATTTGCTTATTTATGAACTTTATGTTGAGGCAGAAGATTTGATTCAAAGAGGACTTCAAAAAAGCTATATAAAGGAAGAAGAATGTTTGTCATCGCCAAGAGGCAGAATTGATATGAATAAGCTTTGTGCTCAAGGTGAACTAATAAGGGATACATTGCCGTGTAGATACTTTGCTAGAGATGAAGACAATATACTTAATCAGATTTTACTTTCTGGTTTAAGACTCGGGTTGAAGCTGGTAATGGATGATGGATTAAAATTTAGCCTTCAAAGATTGATTTCTTATCTTAAAGAAAATGTATGCGATATTATTCTTACGCGAACTAGCTTGAACCGTGCTTGGAATAGTATTAATAGACTGACAGAAAGATATTCCTCTATACTTAGAATAATAAAGATCTTGTATGAATCACAAGGGATACAGTTAGAGGATGGTTTAAGTTCAATTGACCTTAATGGATATTTTTTCGATATGAATGCATTTTTTGAAACATTGATAGGACGATTATTAGAAGATTTTGGCGGAGGTTTTTCTGTGAAATGTCAGTATAGCTTGCATGATATGTTTACATATGTTGCAGAGTTTAACCCACGCCTAAAAAAGTCTCCAACACCGAGGCCAGACTTTGCAATTGTCAAGCATGGTAAGGTAATAAAGTTAATAGATGCCAAGTATAGAGATTTATGGCATGACGACTTGCCACGGGAGATGTTATATCAGTTATCGGTTTATGCGGTAAGTGGTATTGGAAATAAGGCTTCAACAATACTTTATCCAGCCACAAGTGATATTCCTACTATACAAAAGATTGACATTAATGATCCTGTTTCAGGTTCAAAAATAGCAAGTATAATCTTACAACCAGTAAATCTTATTAAAATTGCAGAGTTAATTACTGATGAAAGTAGAAGGTATGAATTGATGAATTATATCGATGAAGTTGTTTGGAGTTGAACATTTACTATCTGGAACCATAACGAAGCAGAAAAGATTGCAAAAATAATGAATTACTTTTAGTTAGCACAGTACAGGTATAAATAACTATTTTCTTGACTTTTTGTTACAAAATGTTATTTTAATATTAAAGCTATTCACTAATACTACATGTGATGATGCTAGAAAAGATAAAAATGTAAGTTAAAGTATAATACGGTATTAAGAATATACCGAGCTAACAGATCAGGTTACAAATATGGAGTGTTTATTATATTAGGCAAATCTTGTAAAGAAACTAATATTAGTTGGTATAAAAATGGAATGCCCTATAATTATAATATAAATCCAGGTGATTGTATAGTGAACATAAAAATAAGAGAAGCATTATTTAATGATTATAAATCTATAAGTACTCTTGTTAAAGAAGTACATAGTTTACATGTTAAAAATAGGCCGGATGTGTATGTAGACGTGGAGAATCCATTTACGGAAGAAAGATTTAAGGAGATATTAAATGACGATAAAACGAAAGTTTTTGTGGCTGAAGATTGCAATAATGAAATAATAGCTTACAGCATTGTAGAAATAATAACTACGAGAAATGTTCCAATTCTTAAAGAGAGAAAATTTGTCTATATAGATGATTTATGTGTTAGTTCCACTCATAGAAGAAAAGGCATGGGGAAAATGCTATTTAAACATATTGTTGATTATGCAAAAAAATCAGGTTATGATGCGCTAGAATTAACTGTGTGGGAATTTAACAGCGATGCGATAAAGTTTTATGAAAGTTTAGGTATGACGACAAGAAATAGAAGAATGGAATTGAAGATTTGAAAAGGAAGGCGCCGCCATGGAGCAGATAAGTTTGCTTGAACAAATCGATGATAATCCAACAAAAAAATATTTATGTGTTGTTAAAGATGACAAAATTGTTGATATGACATTTGAAGATATATTTGATACAAATACTTTCAACGAATTCTATGCTGTAACTTATGTTTCTTCACCCGCTTTCTTTTCAAAAGTCGTTAAAGACTTTAAAAAAGTCAAATTTATAATTGGCATTGATGATTCAGAATATTTATCGTCATTTACAAGTGGTATAGAAAAATTCGTTGATATCAAAGGAAGAATAGACTTTTGGAACGACTTACAGAAAGAAGTTAAAGAAAAAATTTGTGATGAAAGTATTTCTATCAGATTTACCTTAGATGCTCCCATTCACTCGAAAATTTATCTTCTAAATAACAGCGAAACAGGCTTTAAGAGAGTGGTGATTGGTTCTGCAAATCTTACAGAAAAAGCTTTTATTAATAAAAAGCAGTATGAAGATATCATTATATTTGATAATGACGTAGAAAAGTACGATTTATATTATAATCAGAGGTTTAAACCATTGTTTGAAGCGGGAGTTAATTATATTCCTGACATAATAAGAAAAAAATATCTAAAGAATCCTTCTGTAATATTGTTTAGCAAAGAGGTAGCAACAGAAATATTAAATAATGATTTAGAGATAAATCGCAATAAATTTTGTGTATTGACAGATGAACAAATGGCTGAACTAAAATCCCGATCCCAACAATTAGAAGAACATTATGAAGTAAAAAAAGAAGAGATTCAAAGGTCAACCAATATAATAAATCATATTACGAAAAAGAAGGGAAATAATTATATCTTAAAACCTCCCGATGAGCTAAAAAAGCAAACTTTGCAAATTGAAACTATTATATTAAAAGCTTCTAAAAATATCACAGATGATGTTAGGCAATTTTATAGATTCATGGATAAAACAAATACTCTTTCTGTTGTTGATAAAAACAATCATGAATTTTATAAACCATTTTCAGAAAAAATTGATATAGAGAATATAAGAAAAAACCTTGAATTAATCAATCGCTTTGTAAATGCCTATGAATTATTTACTTTTAAAACAAACAAGACATATCAGTCCAAAATAATGGAGATAATTTTATTCTCATTTATGTCGCCTTATATCTGGAAGTTGAGAGAAGAAATTGTCCTAAAAACAAGTTCAGAAAGCAATAGATCTACTTTTCCGGTATTTTTAGTTATTGCAGGAAGGGCTGCTTCTGGCAAAACAACAGCATTAGAATTTATAGGTCTATTGCTTGGCAATAACAGCCCATATTATATACCTTATAGTTTAATACAAAGCGGAAGAACAGTCGATAAAAATAAATTAGAAAGCTACTTTGACTCTGAATATCTTGCACCTATTCTTGTAGATGAAATTCCCTCTTCATTTTTTACTGGGAAAACTGGTGAAAATATTATTAAGGAAATTAGCAATAATACAACTGGGAAACACCCTGTAATGATAGGGACAACAAATGTAAGAGAATTTAATACCACAAGTCAAGTTTTGAGAAGAATATATTATATACAGGTTGACAGCGAATTTAATACTAAAGAATTTAATGCAGAATCTAAAAAATATCTAAATGAAATAGAGTCTGAAATTGACAATTCATTATTTAAAGATTTCTCTTATAGAATTGCAGAAAAAATCAAAAATGAGGAGATTCTTTATAAAGAAAATGACTGTTTATTTTTGGCGAGAGAAATCTTTAAAGAATATTATAAAGAATGTGGAATGAATGTACCTGAATGGTTTCCACATCAACCATTTTATGATTATGAGGAAAGAGGCAAAGAGATATGGAAGAACATCTATGAAAATAATAGGGATGCTTTTATAGAAAAAGATGATGGTACAATATATGTAAATACATCGATTATTTTTAATAATCCGCGTGAAAGAGAAAACATTGTAAATTATTTAGGTATCGGGTGTGTTAAAGAAGATAGTCAGATATTGTTATTAAATGGTGATATATTCTATAATTATATAGGAATTAAACCAAGAAATTCTTTTATTAGCACAATAAAAAAATACATAAAAAGATAAATGATGTTTGATGTGAATAGAAGAAGTTAAAAACATGAAAGAAGGGAATAGAAAAAGGAATAAGTACGTACATTTTATGATAATTAGTTTAAGGCAATTAATAATTGCTCCAAGAGCCACTTTTTAGGGATTTTTAAATTCAATATAGAATTCTATTAAATTAAAAGAAATTTTGGGGGTTATGATGAAACTTCTTATAAAAATTACTGCATCGCTAATAACTTTTGTCGTGCTTTTAAATATCATAGCAGAGTTACAGGTGATCATATTTGCATATAATGCAAAACCGGTGAAATCTGATGCCATTATTATCCTCGGCTGTGCAGTTTACGGAAAAAATCCGAGTCCTTTTTTTAAGGAAAGGTTAAATGAAGCTATAAGGCTTTATAAAAAGGGACTTGGTAAGTACATTATTGTATCTGGCGGTAAAGGACCTGGTGAGGATGTATCTGAGGCAGAAGCAGGGAAGGAATATCTTTTGAAAAATGGTATACCTTATAATACTATATTAAAAGACGATAAGTCGTATTCAACATTGCAAAACCTTGAAAATTCTAAGAAAATTATGGATGAAAAATCGCTAAAGACAGCAATAATTGTATCAAACAAATTTCACCTGAAAAGGGCAAGCATAATTGCGAAAGAAGCAGGAATAAATGCAAGCTATTCAGGAGTATTTGTAAAAAGGTATTTTTATGAAGAAGTATACGGCTTTTTACGGGAAGCACCTGCATTATTGTATATGTATTTTAGAATGCTAATAGATTAAAAGGCTTTCCTTTTGTCATAGGAGAAGGAAAGCCTTTTTGGTGAAAGCGCACTTTATTTATTCGGTTGGTTTTATCATAAGCCCATTGTTGAAGTGGTTTAAACCGCTCATCAGATCGATAACTGATAGAAGCTCAACTATTTCTTCATCGGTTACGCCTGCTTCTTTTAATTTTTTGGTGTATGCGGTTATGCACATTTCACAATTGTTTAAAATTGACACAGTTAAAGCGACAAAAAGTTTTGTTTTAGAGTCGATTTTCCCTGGGCCCATTGCCACTTGAGATTTCTGAAGAAATAGTTTTAAATATTCTGGCTTATTTGCCATTGCCCGCATTGTTGGAGGAACAAATCCCATCTGCTTTTCTATTTGTTCAAATATTTGCTTTACTTCTGGGCTTGCCTCTTCCTTGTTAACTAATTTAACACCTATAGCCATACTATCACTCCTAAAAATGAAATAAAACATACCCACCCCTCTATGATGGGGTACAACATAATGATACTACTATTCTATTGTGAATGCAAGTATGGTGAAAATTCAGCTTATGTAAGCTTTGAAACAACTAAAAGATATTGTACATATAAGTTCCTGTTATGGTTTCTATAAATTTTTATTATCATACGCGTTAAATTTATGGTTTATTATATATTTTAAGTGAATTGATTATTTTGATGTAAAATGATAAAATTAAGCCGTATAAATTTTAGGTGGTGATATTGTGCCGCTTTCGGATCAAGAGAGAAAAAATATACGTGAAACATGGCGTATAAAAGTCAAGAAAGATAGAGAAATAGAAACGTATAGAAAAAAAGAAGCTTTTGATAGAGTATATAAAATTGCAAAGATATTAAAAGAAAAGTATTTTGTTGATAAGGTTATATTGTATGGTTCACTTGCAAGAGATGACCGTTTTGATAATCTATCTGATATTGATATTTTTATTGATGGATGGGATGATAGTAAATTTAACTATTGGACAATGTTGATTGATGTTGAAAATGTTGCAAAGCCTTATAAAATAAGCATAGTTACGCAAAAAGAAGCTTATAAATCTCTGCTAAATGAAATATTAAGAGAAGGGAGGATTATAGAGTGACGGATATTAATAAAATTAAAGTTACATTAGCAAGACTACAGTTAGAACTTGAGAATATACAAAAATTATATGATACTTTAAATGAGAGAGGCTTATTAGATAGTAAAAACAGAAGAGAGAAATTGGCTGATGATTTCATGCTAAGGGCTGTTGGCTCTATTTTTCACGATTTTTATACTTCCGTTGAGAATATGTTTAAAATTGTGGGTAGAAATATAGATAATTTGATCCCTTCAAGTTCTGAATGGCATCTAGAATTACTTGAACAAATGTCGACTCCTATAGAAGGAGAAAGGCCGGCTTTTATTAGTTCTAATTCAAAGTTTTTGCTTAATGAATTTAGAGGATTTCGTCATGTATTTCGTAATGTTTATGGATTTAACCTAGTATCAGAACGCATAGAAAGATTACTAGATATTTTCCCCCATACTGTTGATAATTTAAGAAAGGATGTAGCACAGTTTATAGAAGACATGCAATCTATCATGATAGAGGAGTGATTTGAGGCTTACGATATTCAATTGCTTTTACTTAAATACTGTGGATATAATTTTTTGCCTTTACAATTTTAGAGTTTTAACGTATAATTAGATTAAATTTAATATTTGTGAAATTAGTTTGCGGGGGAACCATTCTGGTTGAGAAGGTAAAACCTGACCCTTAGAACCTGATGTAGTTAATACTACCGTAGGGAAGCAAGCTTTTGATTATAAAGCTTTACCATGCGGTAAGGCTTTTTTTATTATTCAATGACATCAAATACTACCTTCTTTTTCCCCTTTATTTTACAAGTATTAAAAAAATAATTTATGAAAGGATGACTAAAATGAACTACACTACACAATTAGACGCAGCAAAAAAAGGAATTGTTACAGAAGAGATGAATGTTGTGGCAGCTAAAGAAGATATTGAAGTGGATTTATTGCTGAATAAGGTAGCTTCTGGTGAAGTAGTTATACCGGCAAATAAAAATCATGAAGCATTAAGTCCAGAAGGTGTAGGTGCAGGGCTTAGAACAAAGATAAATGTAAACTTAGGTGTATCAAGGGATTGCAACAATGTGGATGCAGAATTAGAAAAGGCAAAAAAGGCGATAGAAATGAAGGCAGAGTCTATCATGGATTTAAGTTCGTATGGTAAAACTTTTGAATTTAGAAACAGATTGATAGGTTTTTCTTCAGCCATGATAGGTACTGTTCCAGTATATGATGCTGTGGGATATTATGACAAAGATTTAAAAGACATAACTCCTTCAGAATTTATAAAGATCGTCGAAAGGCATGCACAAGACGGTGTTGATTTTATGACTATCCATGCAGGTATCAATAGAGAGACAGCGGAAATTTTCAAAAGAAATGAAAGAGTTTTAAATATCGTTTCTCGCGGAGGCTCTTTGTTATATACGTGGATGGAATTAAATGATAAGGAAAATCCTTTTTATGAGTATTTTGATGATATTCTTGACATATGTGCTGAGTACGATGTAACGATAAGCCTTGGCGATGCATTGAGGCCAGGCTGCATAAGTGATTCCACAGATGCATGCCAAATAAAAGAGCTTATAACCCTTGGAGAATTAGCGAAAAGAGCTTATGAAAAGAATGTTCAAGTGATTATTGAAGGGCCAGGTCATATGAGGCTAAATGAAATTGAAGCAAATGTTTTGTTAGAGAAAAAGCTATGTCATGGTGCACCTTTTTATGTATTGGGGCCAATCGTTACAGATATTGCACCTGGATATGATCATATTACAAGTGCAATTGGCGGTGCAATTGCTGCAGCAAGTGGGGCGGATTTCCTGTGTTATGTAACACCAGCGGAACATTTGAGGCTTCCAACGATTGAAGATATGAAGGAAGGCATCATTGCGTCTAAAATAGCTGCCCATGCAGCAGATCTGGCAAAAGGTATACGCAATGCAGAAAAATGGGATAATGATATGTCTTATGCCAGGAAAAAGCTTGATTGGGAAGAAATATTTAGATTAGCAATAGATCCTGAAAAAGCACAGAGGTACAGAAGGGAATCTCTGCCACATGATAGTGAAACATGTACAATGTGTGGAAATATGTGTGCTGTAAGAAACATGAATAGAGTTATTTCAGGAGAAGATATAAGCCTGTTAAGATAGGATTTTTAAAAATTGGGAGGATTGTAAATGAATATAAAAAAGATTACTTATTCAGCTATGCTGATTGCAATCGGTGTAGTTTTTGCAAATTTTGTATTTTTCCCTGTAGGTGTTTCGAAAACGACCCCTATACAGCATATAATTAATGTCATATCTGCAGTGACACTTGGTCCAGGATATGCAGTACTAATTGCATTTTCAATATCCATAATCAGAAACATAATGGGCACTGGAACACTATTGGCTTTTCCCGGTAGCATGATTGGCGCTTTATTGACAGGAATTTTATATAAATTGACAGGAAAAAAGATTTTAGCTGCATTAGGGGAGGTTTTTGGTACAGGGATAATAGGAGGTCTTGTGGCATTTCCAATAGCCAAATATATCATTGGTAAAGATGTAGGAGCATTTTTCTTTGTCACTCCATTTTTAATAAATACAGTGACAGGAAGCATCATGGCCCTTATTTTGCTTAAGGTTTTGGATAAGTCGAAAAAGGTCTATAAATAAAATATGGTAATTCGGTAAATTCCTAATTTTGTGATATAATCAATTTACAATCAAATATTCATAATAAAAAAGGGGGCTATAGTATGCCTGATTTTGGTATTCCATTTGCTGGGCTTGCAAATAAAAATAAGATCACACATGAGGAACTTATAAGAGCTATACGTTTTATGGTGGCGGCAGAGTATGAGGCTATACAGTTGTACATGCAGCTAGCAGAGTCAACAGACAACAAATTAGCAAAGGACGTTTTAGTAGATATAGCAAACGAAGAAAGAGTGCATGCCGGAGAATTTTTAAGGCTTTTGAAGGAATTATCTCCAGACGAAGAAAAACTGTATGAAGAAGGAGCAAAAGAAGTAGAAGAAATGATTGAAAAAAATAAATAGAATAGGTATAGTAAAATTTCACCTAAATTAAAGTTTCAATTTTTGAAGATCTCATCATTGATCTAAAATCTGTTTTTACATTTTAGCTTAACCATCAAGGCACAAGTAAAAACCCTCTTGTGCCTTATTTTTAACTTTAATTCTGTTTTATTTTTCCAAAAAAATTTTTTTAAAACAAGAAGGATTTTTGAAATTCGCGTAGAATATTATATAATATAAAGAGCGACATATTAATATACTAGTATACAAGTTCTAAAACTAAAGTGATTTTTACTTGACTCATTACGCTTTATGTCCCCTATAAAATATTTTTAAACATAAGAAAAATCAAATAAAAAAAGAAGGAATTTTAAAAATTATGTCGAATATATAAGAATATGAATATTAATATGCTAGTATACAAGAATACAAGTATTAAAATAGGGGATGTGAAGTGATGGGATTGGAACTTTTGGAAAACAATACGTACGAGTCTAAAAAAGACTACATCTACAGGATGATCAGAAAGAACATAATCGACATCAATTTAAAGCCTGGCGAGGTTATGTCAGAGAATGATATAGCTAATACGTTTGAAACCAGCAGGACTCCTATTAGAGAGGCATTTACAAGGCTGGCAAATGAAGAATTGATTGAGATTTACCCTCAAAAAGGCACGTTTGTTTCTTTGATAGATATAAGGCGTGCGCAAGAGGCAAAATTCATGAGGGTAAATCTTGAGAGAGAAATCATAAGGCAGGCTTGTAGAGAATTTCCTGATGATATTTTGTTTCAGTTAGAAGCGAATATAAACCAGCAAGAGTTCTGCGTCATGAAAGAAAATTATATAACCATATTCGACCTGGACAATGAGATGCATGAGCTTATATATAGGGGCTGTAAAATGGGTAGGGTATGGTCAGCCATAAGGTTTGTAAGTGGTGATTATGACAGAATAAGGACACTGAGATTGTCGTCTGATACTGACTGGGATGCAATCATTGGTGATCACAAAAATATTGTAAGTGCCATAAAGGAAAAAGACGAAGAGAAAGGCTTAAAAATAATAAGTGAACACTTGACAATGATAGATAGGGATGTAGTGCTTTTAAAAGAAAAATATCCAGAGTATTTTAAACAATAAATTACATTGCATTAAAAATCTACAATAAGGGAGTAAGATATATGAAAATGACTTTTAGATGGTTTGGCGAGAAAGATGACAGTGTAACACTTCAGCAAATTCGCCAAATACCAGGTGTCTATGGAATTGTGGGTGCTTTATACGATGTGCCGGTGGGAGAAGCTTGGCCTATTGAAAAAATTCTTGAATTAAAGACAAAAGTGGAGTCCTACGGGCTTAAACTGGAGGTGATAGAGAGTGTAAATGTACACGAAGACATTAAGCTAGGATTGCCGACGAGAGATAGATACATTGAAAACTACAAGGAGACAATAAAAAATCTTGGAAAGCTAGGGATAAAAGTCGTATGCTACAACTTCATGCCTGTATTTGACTGGATACGGACTAATTTAAATGAAAAATTGCCTGATGGATCATATGTGATGTCTTATGATGAAGACATGCTAAGAGGAAAAGAACCGCTTAAGCTTATTGAAGACATGGATAATGGTTCAAATGGTTTTATACTTCCCGGTTGGGAACTTGATCGCTTAAAAGAATTAAAGATGTTGTTTGATATGTACAAAGATGTAGACGAGGAGAAATTATTTGATAATCTAAAATACTTCTTAGAAAATATTATACCTACATGTGAAGAATACGATGTAAAGATGGCTATACACCCAGATGATCCACCATGGTCGCTATTTGGTTTGCCGAGGATAGTTACATGCAAGGAGAATCTTGAAAGGATTGTAAACCTTGTAGACAGTCCTTACAATGGATTGACGCTTTGCAGTGGCTCTTTAGGTTCAAACCCCGAAAACAATATACCAGAGCTTATAAGGCATTTTGGCAAAATGGGAAGAATCCATTTTGGTCACGTAAGAAATATAAAGTTTATAGGCGAGAAAAAGTTTTACGAATCAGCGCATTTATCAAGCGAAGGGTCGTTTGATATGTTTGAAATCATGAAAGCCTATTATGATATAGGTTTTGAAGGATATATAAGGCCGGACCATGGAAGGATGATATGGGATGAGAAAGCAAGACCAGGATATGGACTTTATGACAGGGCCTTAGGTGTGACATATTTGAATGGGCTTTGGGAAGCAATAGATAAGATGTCTCATCAATAAAGATTGCTTTACTTCAATTGAAAGAAACTATTATAAGAAAACAGTTGACAGTATTAAAAATCAAAGTCAAAGTAATTATCTGTTTTACTGAGAAAGGAGAAAAAGCATATGGATTCTGTATTGATTAATAAAGGTGGGGGCAAAAAGGAGGCTAAACAAGGCAAGAATAGGGATTTTAAGAAGACATTAAAAGCTATTAAAAAAGATTGGCAATTGTACAGCCTACTTATACTTCCTATAGCGTATTACATCATATTTAGATATGTACCTATGTATGGAAATATTATTGCTTTTAGAAGGTTTGTCCCTGGTGGACCAGTGTATGGAACAGAATGGGTTGGACTTAGATACTTTGATATGTTTATACATGATCCATCGTTTTGGCAAGTATTTAGAAATACAATAATTTTAAGTGCCGAGTATTTGGTAATAAGCTTTCCATTTCCAATAATCTTTGCTTTGCTTTTGAATGAGATCAAAAGCACGTGGTTTAAGAGGTTTACGCAGACAGTGTCATATTTGCCATACTTTATATCAACGGTTGTTGTGGCAGATATGATAATGCAGATACTTGATCCATCATCAGGAGTCATCAATATGATTTTGAAGCATTACATTGGGCATACTATCAACTTTTTAGCAGAACCGCAATGGTTTAGGACTATATACATCGTTTCAGGTATATGGCAAGGCATGGGCTGGGGCGCGATACTGTACCTAGCAGCGCTGACAAATATCAACCCGGAATTGTACGAGGCTGCTATAATTGATGGTGCCAGCAGATGGCAACAAACGATATACGTCACTATTCCAGGTATATTGCCTACGATAATGATACTTTTGATACTAAACATTGGTGGACTTTTGTCAGTAGGATTTGAAAAGATACTGCTTCTGTATAATCCTCTGACGTATTCTACAGCAGATGTCATATCGACGTATCTATACAGAATGGGACTTGTATCAAATAACTTTAGCTATGCCGCTGCAATAGGAATGTTTGAAGCAGTGATAGGTCTTACATTGGTTTACACAGCAAACTACTTGTCAAGAAAATTCACAGAATCCAGTCTATGGTAAGGGAAGTGATGATAAATGAAAGAATCGAAACAATACAAAGTATTTAAAGTTTTTAATACCATAATAATGATCATAGTAATATTGGTGACACTGTATCCTTTCTGGTATCTATTAAGCGTGTCTTTAAGTGGTGAGAAGTATGTATATGCAGGATTGGTATCATTGTACCCAAAAGGCCTTACATTTAAGACATATCAAGTTCTTTTAGCAGAGAAAGAATTCTGGACCAGCTATAAGAATACGATTATTTATACGATTGTAGGCACCCTTGTTTCACTGTTTCTGTCTACGCTTTTGGCGTATCCACTGTCAAAGAAGCGGTTAAAAGGAAGAGGAATCATTTTAGGCTTTGTAGTATTTACTATGTTTTTCAGCGGTGGATTGATACCGACTTATCTTTTAGTAAACGCTTTAGGCATGAGAAACACTATATGGGGCGTTGTGCTTCCAGGCGCAGTCAGCACATTTAACGTAATGGTCATGAAGACTTTCTTTGAAGGTATACCAGCGGAATTGGAAGAAGCTGCAGAAGTAGACGGAATGAGCACATATGGAATATTGCTTAAGATAATTCTTCCTCTTTCTAAACCAATAATGTATGTTATGGCACTTTTCTATGCGGTAGGTGTTTGGAACAACTGGTTTGGACCGTTTATATACCTTGATGATAGCTCAAAATTTCCTGTTGCACTATACTTAAGGAATATAATTGTAGGATCACAGCAAACATCTGTCAGCAGCACCTCAGATGTTAATAGCTTAGCTCAAATATCAGCAACTTTAAAATCAGCCAGTGTAATATTGACTTCAATACCAATAATGATGGTATATCCATTTATACAAAAGTACTTTGTTCAAGGTGTCATGATTGGCTCATTAAAAGGCTAAAGGCATCATTAATTATTATTAAATTTAAATAAAAGGAGGGACTATCTGAGATGATTTTTAAGGAGGTGGTGGTAACAAAAAAACAAATTTTCATAATGATAAGATTCTGATTTTAATTAATAATAAGAGTGATTTCGGAAACTAATTTCCAACGTCATACTATGGCATAAATTAAAAATTAGATACAGAAAATAACAAAGCCTTTGCGATAAAATACTGAAAAGAGGAAAGAAAATGTAAAATAATGAAAATCAATTTAAAAAAAGAGTATAAGAAATAAAGCCTAATAAAATAGGTTTAAAAATTAACAGTATATGGAATCTCAATATTTATGCTACTCTACCTAATAATCCATCAAGCATAGAAATAAAATCAAACTTAGATTTTTTCAATCTAGCATCAAGATGGATATTAATAGAGTGTATCATAATCCAGAAAGACCAACGCTTTTTGCCTCTGGTTTTAGATAGCTCCAACTCATAGTCATTAAGAAGCCTTTTGTTAACACGCTCAGAAGAAGTTCGCTTTTTCATCTCGCCTTTCCATTCATCAGAACCACGTGGAATGACGGTAAACAAGCGAGGATCAGATGAAGGCTTCGTATAAACGGTTCTACCATAATCAGAAGAGGAGCACTTATCTTTACAATTACATGAATCAACTTTACCAGTCGCAAAAGGACAGCGCCATTTAATTCTGTTACGGTCTTTCATAAAACCATTGTAAACCATAGGTAATCCTGCCATACAGACAGGAATACCATTTTCATTGATTTTAATAGTACCTTGGTACTTGCTGTTGTTTTTATTCTTCTTATTAAGCGGAATTACAGGTTTAATATTCCACTTATTAAGAAGATGATAAGTAGGGTAATTATCATGAGCACAATCACCAATAAATTTATCAAAAACGAAATCAGGATACAAAGCCCTTGCTTCAGACAAAGCAATAATAGCAGTAACACCATCATAACGAGGAGCCTCAACCAAGCGAAGATAAATCGGAATATCAGATTTAAGCTCTTCGTTGTATGTCACTAAAAAATAACCAGAATAACCATAAAACCATGTCTCATGATAACTATCCCAACCATAGCGAGCATCGGGGTCAGAGAACTTGCGATGGCAGTCACAATTAAATATACCCTTATTAGCACAATCACAAGTTCTAATACCGAAAGGACTTCCGCCGGTTTTAATGCAAGTACCGTCACCGGAAATAGTAAGTTTTTCAATATCACCGAGGATGCCAGCATTGGCGGAAGGCCTAACAGCAACATCGGCAAAAATTTGTTGAAGAAGCTTCTCAGGTCTTGACTCAAAAATTTTACCCTGTAAAGCCAAATCAACAAATTTCTGTATAATACCAGGGTGGCGTGGTGGAAGCTTCTGATTTTTAGCAAGTTTTTTACGTGGTTTGCGTTTAAAAGGATGGAGAGAATCCTGTCGGTCTTTTTCAATATCAGGATCCTCAAGCCATAACCTGTTAATCAAGTCATAATGAGTACCAACACCAGGAATATTATCAGGAGACACGCCAATCATGTAACACAAAAGGTCATCATGATGAAGCATGTAAACCCATTTAGTAATACTGTGACATTTAAGAAGAGACATAAGTACAAAAGACCGAAAAACTTCAGGCTGATTTTTGGCTGGAGAACCAGTATTAGAGTAATAAGGTTCCAGTACAAGTTTAAGAACATCAAGATCTAAATTATAGAGTTTAGATAAAGCTTCAGAAAATTGAAGGACACGATTTTTATCTGAAGCATAAATGGGTTGAATATTTTCGACAAGGAAAGACTGATAATCAGAATGCGAACGCCATGCGCCCAACATAAAATCACCTCAATAACAAGTAGTATGGTAAAAACACCATCCATTTCGATTATTGGGGCGATTTAAAAAAGTCAAGATAGAATGTAACCATATATGTTAAATAAAGGGAAATATAAAGAAAAAATCTTACAATGTAAATAAAGATGTAAATGAATTGGAAATCGAAAAAGGATTTCAGAATGAAATTTTGGGGGATAAATTTAAAATATGTCTCCTGAAATTCAGATATATCAGGCAACAGAAGTTGCCGAGAATATTCAATAATTAAGAGGAGGATATTTTATATGAGTAAAAGCGCAAAAAGATTGTTGTCGTTTTTGATAGTTGTGGTTTTGGTTGTAGGTGTTTTGCTATCAGGCTGCGGAAATAAAAATTCTTCGTCCAGCAGCAACAATACAAGCAAACAAACTCAGACTGCCACAAACAATAACGATCCACAAAATTTACATTTTAAATCAGATAAGCCATTGGAATTTACGATGCTGTATAGCGACCATCCAAATTACCCATATAAGCCAGACTGGCTATTGTGGAAAGCCATAAAAGATGCTACTAATGTTACGCTTAAACTCACTATAGTGCCAATGAGTGATTATTCTCAAAAGAGAAGCCTTCTTATTAGCTCAGGACAGGCACCAGAGATAATTCCAAAGACTTATCCGGGGCAAGAAATACCATTTGTTTCATCAGGTGCTATACTGCCAATAAGCGACTATATAAATCAAATGCCTAACTTCTCAAGAGAAGTAAAAGAGTGGGGACTACAAAATGACATCAATTCATTAAAGCAAGCCGATGGAAAATTCTACGTTTTGCCAATGTTACATCAAACTTATTCGATACAATATTCACTTGCTATTAGACAAGATATATTTGAGAAAAATAATATACCGATTCCAAACACATGGGATGAATTGGAATCAGCATTGAAAAAATTAAAAGAGATATATCCAAACACATATCCTATGTCGGATAGATGGCAGGGTAAAGCTTTACTCCTTAATGCGGCTCCAACTTTTGGTATTCCAGTATCAAGTAGTGACGGACTTTATGATTGGACGACTGGAAATGTGTTGTACAACAGTTCAAAAGATGATTGGGAGTTCTATCCAACATCACAAGAATACAAAGATATGTTAACATATTTTAACAGGCTTGTAAAAGAAGGGCTTCTTGATCCAGCCAGCTTCACACAGACAGATGACCAAGCAATACAGAAATTTGTAACAGGTAAGTCATTTGTCATCATGACAAATACACAGGAGATTCAAAATAGTTTAATAAATAGGATGAATGATACTTTAGGAAAAGGTAATTTTAAAGTTACACAGATTTTGCCATTAGCAGGTCCAAAAGGTGCTGTTTTAGCAGGTAGCCGTCTTGAAAACGGTATAATGATATCATCTAAAGCAAAAGACGATCCAAACTTCCCACAACTTCTTAAGTTTGTAGACTGGTTGTGGTACAGTGAAGCAGGTGAGACGCTTACAAAGTGGGGTGTTGAAGGTGTAACTTATCAGAAAGTCAACGGCAAGTTCCAGCTTATGCCTGATGTAAACTTCATGAATCTGAATCCAAGCGGTACAAAGAACCTGCAGAAGGATTACGGCTTCTCTGGCGGTGTATTTGCACTTATTTATGGGGGTCCAAAAGATCTTGCTGAATCAATGATGACACCTGAAGTATTAAAGTTTGAAAATGATGCAAATACACAAAGAAAATGGCTTCCTGTACCTCCACCTGTACCATTTACCGAAAGTCAAAGAGAACAGTATAATATGTTAAATCAACCATTGGCTGATTATGTACAGCAGATGACATACAAATTTATAACAGGTGTGGCATCACTTGATAAAGATTGGGATAGTTATGTTCAACAATGTAATGCTAAAGGTGTAGATCAATTAGTTAAACTTACAAACGATGTATACAAAAGCAGCAAAAACAAATAATGGTTGATGTTTATTCTATTTTCCCTTTGATGGCTTATGCCTTCAAAGGGAAAAATGTTAGTGAGGCAAATTTACTTAAATGTTCAAAATGATGGGATTATTTAGTATATAATTGAATTACGGAGAGTGATAATAATGATTAGCGAGAGGAAATTTGCTGCCAGTATGTACGATTGTTGGCTTAAGTATGTACTTTGTGATGATAAAGTATTTGATGGGTATAAGGACTATTTTAAATATATTGTAGTTAAAAGCAGTGATAGAATTATAAATAATGCTGTTGAAGAGCTTAAAAAAGCTTTATCAAGTATTGTAGAAGAAGCAGAAGTTTTAGATTACATGCCAAAGTCAAATTGCATTTTTATAGGCACACTGGATGATTTTAAGGCAGAAGGATTAAAAGTGGATTTAGAAAGAAAACTTAAAAGTGAAGGCTTTGCATTAAATGTTGTAAAAAAGGATAATCACAATGTACTGTCTATAATCGGTGGAAGCGAAAAAGGCGTTTTATACGGCGTTTTTCACATCATAAGATCTATATTTAGCGGTAAAAGTCTGGAAGATGCATTGTGCATTGACAATCCTCAAAATGATTTTAGGATATTAAATCATTGGGACAACATGGATGGCAATATTGAAAGAGGGTATGCAGGAAAATCTATCTTCTTTAAAGATAATCGCATAGTTGATGATCTTTCGAGGATAAAAGATTATGCAAGGCTGCTTGCATCCATTGCAGTAAATGGCGTTGTAATAAATAATGTCAACGTGCATGAGCAAGAAACTAAGCTTATTACAGATGAATTTTTGCCTGATGTTGCCAGGATCGCAGATGTCTTTAGAGGTTACGGCATAAAGACATATCTAAGCATAAATTTTGCATCCCCTGTTGAAATAGGTGGTCTTTCTACTGCAGACCCGCTTAACGATGAAGTTAAGAAGTGGTGGAAAGATGTAGCATCAAAAATATACAGTTACATTCCTGACTTCGGTGGGTTTTTAGTAAAAGCAGATTCAGAGTTTAGACCTGGACCATTCACATACGGCCGCAATCATGCAGATGGTGCAAATATGTTGGCTGAGGCATTAAAGCCATATGGCGGCATTGTTATTTGGAGGACTTTTGTATATAACTGCATGGTAGACTGGAGAGACCGTTCTACAGATAGAGCGAAAGCTGCCTATGACAATTTCAAGCCATTAGATGGGAAATTTATGGATAATGTGGTTTTGCAAGTTAAAAATGGACCGATGGATTTTCAGATTAGAGAACCGATTACACCATTGTTTGGTGCAATGGAAAAGACAAATGTTTTTATGGAGTTTCAGATTACTCAAGAGTATACAGGACAACAGAAACATTTATGTTACCTTGTGCCACTTTGGAAGGAAGCTTTAGACTTTGATACATTTGCAAAAGGAGAAGGTTCGTTTGTAAAGAAAGTTGTAAACGGCAGTCTGTTTGGCTCAGAGCACGGTGGAATTGTTGGTGTAGCGAACATAGGTGATAGTGCGTCATGGACAGGACATCCACTTGCACAATCGAATCTTTATGGCTTTGGGAGGCTTGCTTGGAATCCGGATTTTTCATCAAGAGAGATTGCTGAGGAATGGGTGAGGCTTACATTTGGATGTGATGAGGATGTTTTGAATACAGTCGTACCGATGCTTTTAGAATCGAGAGAGATATACGAAGAGTACACAAGTCCTCTTGGAATAGGATGGATGGTAAACCCAGGTCATCATTACGGCCCTAATATTGATGGCTATGAATATTCCCATTGGGGTACGTATCACTACGCAGATTTTAAGGGGATAGGCGTCGATAGGACTGTAGAAACAGGTACAGGTTATACGGCGCAGTACAAAGAGCCTGTTGCAAAGATGTACGAAAATATAGATACATGTCCTGATGAGTTTTTGCTATTTTTCCACCATGTACCGTACAGTCACAAGCTAAAATCAGGTAAGACAGTTATCCAACACATATACGATACACATTTTGAAGGTGTAGAGCGTGCAGAAAAAATGAGAGAAGCTTGGATAAAGTTGAAAGGCAAGATAGATGATGAGACGTATAAAGCAGTGTTAGAGAGGTTTGACATACAGGTAGTTGACGCTAAAGAGTGGAGAGATGTTGTAAACACTTATTTTTACAGGAAGACTGGCATAAAAGATGAACATGGAAGGAAAATTTATGAATAGCTGTCTCAGGGAGAGATTGATGTAGAAATACAGTAAAAATCGAAAAATTTAGATTAATAACTTAGTTGATTGATTGGAGGAAGTTTAGTATGATTAATATAGCCATAATTGGGGCAGGTAATATTTCATCTGCCCACATACAAGGCTTTTTGGAGTTTAAAGACAGGTGCAAGGTCGTCGCTATAGCTGATATCTACGAGGACAAGGCTTATGAAAAAAAGAAGCGGTTTGGCTTAGAAGATGCCACTTTGTACAGTGATTACAGAGAAATATTGAAAAGAGAAGATATTGATCTGGTGGACATATGCACGCCACCATATACACATGCTGACATAGCCGTAGAAAGTTTAAATTCAGGGAAACATGTAATCGTAGAAAAACCGATGGCATCATCGTTAGAAGAGTGTGACAGGATGATTGAAGCCTCAAAGAAAAACAAAAAGATTCTTTCAGTAATAGCGCAGAATCGCTTCAGGACTCAGTTCATGAAACTAAAAAAGATCGTAGAGTCAGGTTTAGCAGGTGATATAGTACATGCACAAGTTGACTCATTTTGGTGGAGAGGTCATTCGTACTACGACCTATGGTGGAGAGGTACATGGGAAAAAGAAGGTGGTGGTTGCACATTAAATCATGCAATACATCATATAGACATGCTTATATGGCTTTTGGGTATGCCCGAAGAAGTACAGGCTGTAATGAGCAATGTTGCACATGACAACGCAGAAGTTGAAGACATATCAATAGCCATACTAAAGTATAAAAATGGTGCGTTGGCTCAGATAACCAGTTCAGTCGTGCACCATGGAGAAGAACAACAAATTGTGCTTCAAGGGAAAAAGGCCAGGATATCAGTGCCATGGAAAGTATATGCGTCAACAGCGTCCAGCAATGGTTTCCCATCTGGAGAAGACGAAGAATTGGAAAAGAAAATACAGGAATACTATGACAGCTTGGAAGAAACAAAGTACACAGGGCACACTCCACAGATTGACGATGTATTAAAAGCGTTAGAATCAAGTAATGAAATCTTGGTAAGTGGTATCGACGGAAGAAATGCCATAGAGCTTATAACTGCCATATACAAAGCAGCTACAACAAAAGAAGCTGTCAAATTGCCACTTGAGAAAGATGATCCATTCTACACAGTAAATGGCATAATGGCAAGAGTGCCTCATTTTTATGAGAAAAAAACGTTTGTAGAAAATTTCAATGACGAACGCATAACATTTGGAAGAGATATTAAGTAAATAGAGGAGGAACACCAAATGAGCAGAGAAAACGGTATGTACTATATGCCTGAAAGCAAAGCTAAAAAAGTCTGCAGCGATGGAGAATTTCAATTTGCAGCAATTGGATTAGACCACGGACACATATACGGTATGACAAAAGGATTAATAGAAGCAGGTGCTGAAGTAAAATGGGTGTACGACAAAGACCCAGAGAAAGTTGAAAGATTCATAAAAGCATTTCCTACTGCCAAAAAAGCTCGCAGCGAAGATGAAATACTGATGGATAACTCAGTTAAATTGGTAGCAAGTGCAGCAATACCATCAGAAAGATGTGACATAGGCTTAAAAGCAATGGATGCAGGAAAAGACTACTTTGCAGATAAACCTCCAATGACGACATGGCAGCAATTAGAAAAAGCAAAAGAAAAAGTTAGAAAGACAAATAGAAAATATGCCGTGTATTATGGAGAGAGGCTTCACAATGAAGCATCAGTTTATGCTGGACAATTGGTAGAAAAAGGAGCAATAGGCAGAGTAATACAAGTATTAGGAATGGGACCACACAGAGAAGGAAAAGGAAGGCCAGACTGGTTTTACGAAAAAGACAAATTTGGAGGCATACTGTGTGACATAGGAAGCCATCAGATAGAACAATTTTTGTTCTTTACAGGTGCAAAAGACGCAAAGGTTCAATCAGCGAAAGTAGCAAATTACAATCATAAACAGTACCCTACTTTTGAGGACTTTGGCGATGTAACGCTAATTGGCGATAATGGCGCAACAGGCTATTTCAGGCTTGATTGGTTTACACCTGATGGGCTTGGCACGTGGGGCGATGGAAGGCTGTTTATTTTAGGTACAGATGGCTACATAGAGCTTAGAAAGTACATCGATGTTGCAAGAGAAAATGCTCCAGACCATGTGTACTTAGTAAACAAAGACGGTGAATTTTTTATAGATGTGAGTGGAAAGGTAGGATTTCCTTTCTTTGGGGACTTGATACTGGACTCATTAAACAGGACAGAAAATGCCATGACGCAGGAGCACATTTTTAAAGCTATAGAATTGGCGTTAGAAGCTCAAACAAAAGCTATAAAGGTAGAATAAATTCATAATCTTAAGAAGAGGTGTTTTAAATGATAAGTAAATCTTTTTATGCGCACCACAGCGCATTTGGCGCTTTCTCAAGCTTTGTAATCGGTAAATGCGGTAAAGGTGGTGGCGTAGTATTAAATGATGTTCGGCCGCCTGAAAACAATGTCTACATCGGATACAAAAGAGATGGTGTTATAAGCTTGTTGCCATTTATTAAAGATGATACAAAAAATGCAGAAGAAGAGTTTACAGGAGAAGTTTCTACAAGCAAGAAAGAAAAGAATATAAAAGTCTTTGGCGAAGATGAGATAGAGAGAGAGTTAAGTTGGGCATCAGATACTTGGACAGCGGGAAAATTCAGGTTTTCCATTCTTACTCCTTTCGGATATGTTAAAGACCCATCTGTGATGAATGAAAACGAAAAGAAACTTGCATTGGCACCTGTCATATTTATACAGTTGACAATGGATAACACTGACAGCAATAAGGACGCTGAGATGATTTTTGGCTTTGAAGGTCCGAAAAGGATATTATCTGAGCTTACAGATGGGAAATACTTAGGCGGAGTATACGGCAGAAAATATGGTTTTGCAGTCAAAAAAAGCGATGATGTAAGAGAGCTGTCAAGACTTGATATTTTGACGTCATGGGCAAATGATAACTATCAAAATCACGGTCTTGGCAGAGCACCATCTTTGATATTTAAAGTGCCAGCAGGCGAGAAAAGAACATATACTGTGGCATTGGCAACGTATCAAAGTGGCGTCATCACGACAGGAATCGATGCTGAATTTTACTATACATCTGTTTTTAAGTCTCTGGAAGAAGTATTATCATTTGGACTTGACAATCAAGATTATTACTTAAATTTGGCAAGAGAAAGAGATGAAGAGCTTAAAAAAAGCGGGCTAAATGAGTACAGGCAGTTTTTGTTGGCACATGCGGCTCACAGCTATTATGCCAGCACAGAGCTTTTGAAGCGGGAAGATGGCACGCCTCTTTGGGTAGTAAACGAAGGCGAATACATTATGATAAATACATTTGATTTGACGGTTGACCATGTCTTCTGGGAAATGAGATTCCACCCTTGGACGATTACAAATACGTTGGATCTGTACTATGAAAAGTATAGCTACAGAGATCAAGCGGGTCTTGCCTTTACGCATGATATGGGTGTTGCAGATGGTTTTTCTAAAGAAGGTTATTCATCGTATGAGCTTCCCAATCTTACTGGATGTTTCAGCTACATGACCCATGAAGAGCTTTTGAATTGGGTTTTGACAGGTTCTGTTTATGCAATAAAAATGAACGACAAAGAATGGCTTAAGAAAAACATGGGTGTTTTTGAAGATTGTTTTGATTCTCTTGTGGCAAGAGATAAAAATAATGATGGGATAATGGATGTTGATAGTTCAAGGTGCGAGACAGGATCGGAAATAACGACATATGACAGCCTTGATGAAAGTTTAGGACAGGCGAGGAACAATTTATACCTTGGTGTAAAGACATGGGCGGCTTACGTTATGTTACATGGCTTGTTTAAAGAAAATGATCTTGGTGAAAAGGCAGAAAAAGCTATAGAAAAGGCTAAACAGGCTGCCAATACTATCGTCGGAAAATTTGATGAAGACAATCAGTATATACCTGCAGTATTTGAAAAAGGCAATACATCCAGGATAATACCTGCTGTAGAAGCATTAGTATATCCATATATTGTAGGATATACTAACTTTGTAAGTGAAGATGGTGTATTTGGTGAGCTTATAAAAGTTTTAAAGAAGCACGTAATGACGATTATAAAGCCTGGTATATGCATAGATGAAGTGTCTGGCGGTTGGAAGCTTTCGTCAACCAGCAAGAATACATGGAACAGCAAAATTTTCTTGTGTCAATATGTGATAAAAGATGTGCTTAATATAGACTTTGGCGATAAAGAAATTGAGTGGGATAGAGTACATGCTACATGGCAACAGGTGTCATGCAGCGAAGATTGCGCAACAGATCAAGTAAACAGCGATACAGGTACGCCAAGAGGAAGTCGCTTGTATCCGAGACTTGTGACAAGTGTATTGTGGATGAAATAGATTTTGGGGGTCTTAACATGATTAAAGTGAAAGTACCGAATTTTTCTAACAAGAAGTTTTCTGACAGGTGGAGATTTTGCGTCGGAACAGGCAGGCTTGGCCTTGCACTTCAAAAGGAGTACGTTGATACATTAAAATTTGTCAAAGAGAACATAGATTTTAAGTATATAAGAGGGCATGGCCTTTTGTGTGACGATGTAGGCATATATAGAGAAGATGTGGTAGGAGATGAAGTAAAACCTTTTTATAATTTTACCTATATAGATAGGATTTTCGATTCATTTTTAGAAATGGGTATAAGGCCATTTGTGGAAATTGGATTTATGCCTAAAAGATTAGCATCTGGTACACAGACAGTTTTTTATTGGGAGGGAAATGTTACCCCTCCCAAGGATTATGAAAAGTGGGAAAACCTCATAAAAGCTGTTGTTTCGCATTTCATATCAAGGTATGGCATAGGCGAAGTTGTAAAATGGCCATTTGAAATATGGAATGAGCCAAACTTAAAAGGATTTTGGAAGGATGCTGATGAGAAGGAGTATTTTAAGCTGTACAAGGTTACTGCAAAGGCGATAAAGGAAGTAAATGAAAATTTGAAGGTAGGAGGACCTGCTATATGTGGTGGTGCTGACTACTGGATAGAAGATTTTTTGAATTTCTGCTATGAAGAAAATGTTCCTGTCGATTTTGTATCGCGACACGCGTACACATCTAAGCAAGGTGAATATACGCCACATCTCATATACCAGGAGATTATGCCATCTGAATACATGCTAAACGAATTTAAAACAGTGAGAGAGATCATAAGAAACTCACATTTTCCGAACCTTCCATTCCATATAACAGAATACAATACATCTTACAGCCCTCAAAATCCTGTACACGATACGCCATTTAATGCTGCGTATATTGCCAGGATTTTAAGCGAAGGTGGAGATTATGTAGATTCATTTTCTTATTGGACGTTTAGCGATGTGTTTGAAGAAAGAGATGTGCCTAGATCTCAGTTCCATGGAGGATTTGGACTTGTGGCGTTGAATATGATACCGAAGCCTACATTTTACACGTTTAAATTCTTTAATGCCATGGGAGAAGAAATGCTTTATAGAGATGAGCACATGCTTGTGACAAGAAGAAATGACGGTTCTATCGCTCTTATCGCATGGAATGAAGTGATGAAAAAGACCGAAAATCCAGATAGAGAATATGAAGTTGAGATACCAGTCGGATTCAAAGAAGTGTTTATTAAGAGGCAGTTAATAGATGAAGAGCATGGCAATCCATGGGGCACATGGATACACATGGGTAGGCCAAGATATCCTAGCAAAGAGCAGGTAAATACACTTAGAGAAGTTGCAAAGCCAGAGATTATGACAAGCCGTGCTGTGCCGAATGATGGATACTTAAATCTAAACTTTAAATTAGGTAAAAATGCAGTTGTGCTGTATGAGTTGACAGAAAGGATTGATGAATCAAGCACATATATAGGACTTGACGATAGCAAGATAAATGGATATTGATGTGATTTAGGAGGATTTAAAATGGGACTTTTTGATATGCCATTGCAAAAACTAAAAGAATATACTGGTACAAATCCATGCCCTGAAGATTTCGATGAGTATTGGGAGAGGGCTTTAGATGAGATGAGGTCAATTGATCCTAAGATTGAACTCAAAAAAAGTAGCTTTCAAGTGCCTTTTGCAGAGTGCTACGACTTGTACTTTACAGGTGTGCGTGGTGCAAGAATCCATGCAAAGTATATAAAGCCTAAGACAGAGAGAAAACATCCAGCGCTGATAAGATTTCATGGATATTCATCAAATTCAGGTGACTGGAATGACAAATTAAATTATGTGGCGGCAGGTTTTACTGTTGTGGCTATGGACGCAAGAGGTCAAGGAGGGCAGTCTCAAGATGTTGGCGGTGTAAAGGGAAATACTCTAAATGGGCATATTATAAGAGGGTTAGACGATGATGCTGACAACATGCTTTTTAGGCATATTTTCTTAGATACTGCCCAATTGGCTGGAATAGTAATGAATATGCCAGAAGTCGATGAAGATAGAGTTGCAGTCATGGGGCCATCACAAGGGGGAGGGCTATCATTAGTGTGTGCAGCATTGGAGCCAAGGATACGCAAAGTAGTATCTGAATATCCATTTTTGTCTGATTATAAGAGAGTATGGGATTTAGACCTTGCTAAAAATGCCTACCAAGAGATTACAGACTATTTTAGGCTTTTTGATCCAAGGCATGAAAGGGAGAATGAGATATTTACTAAGCTTGGATATATAGACGTTAAAAATCTTTCAAAAAGGATAAAAGGCGACGTCTTAATGTGCGTTGGGCTTATGGATCAAGTGTGTCCGCCGTCAACTGTTTTTGCAGCTTACAACAACATAAAATCAAAAAAGGATATAAAAGTGTATCCCGATTATGGACATGAGCCTATGAGAGGGTTTGAAGATTTGGCGATGCAGTTTATATTGGAACTAAATGCATAAGGAGATGCATAAGCATCTCCTTAAACTGTATTTTTTATTAATTTTTTATATTCGCTTACGTTTAAGCCTGTGTATTTTTTAAAACACGATGAGAAGTAGTTTGGGTCTTGTATGCCTACGGCATTGGCGATTTCAAATGACTTCATGTTTTTCTCTTTAATAAGGCTTATTGCTTTTTCCATTCGCTTATTTGTCAGGTATTCTATGAAGTTTATGCCTGTTTCCTTTTTGAATGTCCTGCTTAGATAGCTGGGGTTTAAGTAAAAATGCTTTGCTACAAATGATAGTGACAAATTGCTGTCGCTTAAATTTTCCTCTATGAACTTTTTAACATCATCAATCAAATTATTTATGTTGCTAATCTGTTCTTTATTGACAGCTTTTATTGTGTTTATTACGATGGATGATAAGAATTCTATCATCTCAGGCAACGTCTCTATATTTACTATTTTGTTGTATGTGTTTATTTCAGATAAATAGATGTCGTCAAAATTCTCTTTTAATTCGAGAGAAACCGAGAAGCAAACAGAAATAATGTTTAATGCACTAACATGTATTAACTTAAGCGCATTTTCACTTTTAACATCGATCAAAGAGAAAACTTCTTTTACAGTATTTATAGCATCGTCTTCTAATCCAGATTTCAGATAAAATTTTAATTCATTTAAAAGATGCATTGTGTCACTTTCTGATTTACTTTCTTTAAATTGAACATCTCTATAATGTATTATGTTGTTGTTTCCAACAGCAATGTGATAATTTAATGCATCGATGGCCTCCATGTAGGACGTTCTAACTTCGCCGATGTTTTCTTTTATGTTGCCGATGCCGATATTTAAAGTACAATCAAGCTCTTTATTTATTTTGTTTTTAAGACGCATGCAAATTTTATATAGGTCTATCTTCTCATCGTTGCTTAATATGATGATTCTATTCATCTGGTCAGAGAATACAATGATATTTTTTAATTTTTTAAAATAGCTTTTAACGTAGTTACTGACTTTAAAGTTTTGAATCAATCGAGATTCTTCATTTAAATCGGCTGAATTTGCGATTTCTATCGCAGCAATTTGAAAATTTTCATTTTTCAAATGTAGCTTAAAAAATTCAAGCCTTTCATTTATTGAACTTTCAGGTAAGTTGCTGGTTATAAGCTCGTTTAAAAAACGCTCCTTCAAATAAGGCAGGTTCTCATATAATTGCTTTTTTAGATCTTCAAGCTCTTTCTTTTCTTTTTTCTTCACTTCGATGTACGATTTCACTTTTTTTGCTGTGTTTAAGACTTCATTTTCGTCAATAGGTTTAAGCAAAAAATCAAAAATTCCTAATTTTACAGATTTTTGGGCGTAATTAAAATCATTGTAACCTGTAAGGACTATAATGATAAGCGATGGATGTTTTTTTAAAATAAATTCACTAAACTCAATGCCGTCTATACCAGGCATTTTTATGTCGGTAAATACGATATCTGGCTTTAGCTCATCGATTAATTTTATGCCTTCATTTGCATTTGAGGCTTCACCTACAATTTCCATTCCTAACGATTCCCAATTTATGCATTGTTTTAAAAGACTTCTTTCTAAATATTCATCATCTATTATAAATACCTTAATGTTATTTTCTGACATCTTAGTCCTCCTTATTTATAGGAATAGTTATTATGATAGTTGTTCCCTTGTCTGGCTTACTTTGAATCTTCACAACATCGTTATAATTGTAGTAAATTTTTAGCCTTTCAATCGTAGATCTGAGCCCAACTCCTTTTGATTGACCAGATTCTATCTCTTTTAATTTTTCTTCACTCATGCCTTTTCCATTGTCAGAGACAATAAGAATTATTTGATTTAAATCGTAAAGGGATTTTATTGTTATTATGCCTTGTCCGTCTTTTCCTCTTACGCCGTGGTTTAATGCGTTTTCTACTAAAGGCTGAAGTATCAGCTTCGGTATTTTATAAGGCAATGTCCTATCGTCAATCTCTTTTATGACGTCAAATTTGTCTCCGAAGCGTATCTTTTGGATTGTAAGGTAATTATCTATTATTTCAAGTTCTTCTTTTATTGTTATTTCTTCGTTGCCGTTCATCAAAAAAGATCTATAAAACTTTCCTAAGGCTTTTACAATTTTGCTGGCGCTTTTTGTGTCATTTATCAAAATCAATGCACTTATTGCATCAAAAGAATTAAACAGAAAATGAGGCTTTATCTGCGATTGCATTACTTCCAGCTCTAGTTTTCTTTTCATCTTTTGCTCATTTATTATATCGCCGATAAGCTTCTTTATTTCGTCTATCATCTTGTTGTACACGTCTTTTAACATACCTATCTCGTCATTTCCTGTCACGATGTCTACTTTTTCAAATTTACCGTCTTTTATACCTTTCATGGAGTTTACTAACTTTACTATAGGTTGCGATATAAAAAGCGATATAAATAGAAGCCCCAGCAAAAGCAATACGATGTTTATGACTATGACAAAAAGAAGTATTATATTGTAGATCCAAAATTGGCTATTAAGTTCATTAAACGGTGTTATGCTTATGATATTCCAGCCAAAGTCATTTTTCAAGTCTGATATTATATAGACTTTACCATCTATCTTCCTAACTGTTGAGCCATTTGGATTGATGAATGTATATATTTCACTGTTTAAATTTTTGCTGATGTTTGTCGGCTTAATTATTGTATTTCCTTTTTCATCTCTTATTATTATACCAGACGTATAGGTATTTATTGAGCTATTTATATACTTGTACAAATAAGACTCAGAAATATTTATTATCATGATTCCGGCTGATTTCTGACTGTTTATATCGTTTATGACTCTTATGAAAGATACATATCCTTTATTACCACTGCTTTGGTCAATAAGATCTCCATCATTTGCTTCTAATATATATTTTCCATTTAAACTTACCAGTCTGTCATACCATTTAGCTGTCTTTATTGTGGACAAGCTTATGCTTTTAAAAGAAACATTATCAACAAAGTATTCGTTTCCCATGTTGTCAAAAATATATATGGATGAAATAAAGTCGTTAAAGTTTAAAAAATCCGACAAGTATTTGCTCATTGGCTGTATATAGCTTGCATAGTTTCCTGCATTTCCATTTGCTAAAGCTGATTGCAGAATCTGACTCGATATTAATATTTTAGACTGGTTGTCTACAGTATTTATTAACGATTCTATGCTGGAATTGATATTTGAGACAATTTCATTTGAAACCTGCATAACCTTGTTGCTGGTTATATTATTATTTATCTCTTGGTATGCAATCGAAAGAAAAGAAATCGAAATAATAAGCACAAACAAGTAATACAACACTATTTTAGAGGATATACTTAGATCTCCAAATTTTTTAATTACCTTGTCAAACATCTTATTTACTCCTTTGGAGCTAATATTTTTAAATGCATCTATAAACAAAACTATTGTAACATAGTTTTGTGATATTTAGACAAAATACTTTATCTATATTTTATCATATCTTGAGGAAAAAAGTAACTGGTTTATTTGTTGATTAGACAAAGTAAAAAAATTAAAGAATCAGGTAAAAAAATTCTATTTTATTAAAAAAATTTTGATATATAATTTTCTTATAAGTAAGAGTTAGAAATAAAAACAAGTATTAACAATAATTAATTTTTATTCCTTTATATTCATTTGTTTTATTTAATTTCTTTTAGATTCGTTTGTATTCAGCACAACTAATATTTGGCGGATTAGTAAACGTTAAGTACAAAATGATAGTATATATGAGTAGATATGTTAACTTTATTTAAACACTTGTTTGATTTAAAAATATTTTCTACTCATGTATAAAAATATATTTGTTCTATACGGAGGTGGTGGTATTATAAGGCATGTCTTTGATATTTTTAGAGTTATTTAACATTTTATGGGAGGAGAAATGATGAAAGGGAAAAAATTATTTATTTTAATTCTGGCTATTGTAATGGTTATCTCGGCGCTTTTGACAGGCTGCAGCAACACAAAAACAACCAGCAATAATACAAGTAAAAACACATCCGATAATAGCAATAACACTAAACAGATGAAGACATTCACACTTTTTTATGACACATCAACAGCTACACCATATGACTATACAAAAACACCTGTCTGGAAAAAGCTTTCTGAATTAACAGGTGTAAATTTACAAGTAAGTTATCTTGTTGGTACAGATGAAACATCAAAAGCGACACTTATGATAAGTGGTGGCGATTTGCCTGATTTAATTGTGGCAAGTAATAACACATTTGAACTTTTTAGAGAAGCTAATGATCTGGTACCTCTTGACGATTTGATTGACAAATACGGCACAAACATAAAAAGATGGTATTCCCAAGAAGACTTAAATAAGATGAAAGACCCAAAAGATGGACATATCTATTACTTAACACCAGCGAGAAAAACATTATATCTATATCCATACTCTGGTTTCTATCTTCCATTAGAGGTTTTAAGGGAAGCTGGATGGCCTAAAAAATTAACGTTAGATCAGTATTTTAATATCATTGAAGATTACGTAAAAAAGCATCCAACGTATAATGGGCAGCCAGTAGTAGGATTTACTGCTCTAACTGATAGCTGGAAGATATTCACATTAACTGGTGTTCCAAGTTATTTAGCTGGAAATGCAAATACAGGTGATGTATGGGTGGATGACAACAATAAAGCACATCCATTTGCAATAAGCCAATGGGCACATGATTACTATAAGAAGTTGAACGAAGAATGGAATAAAGGCATACTCGACAAACAGATGTTTACTAGAAATTATGATTCATATCTATCTTTGATTTCATCAGGAAGAGTTTTAGGATTCTACGATCAAAGATGGGATATCCAAAATGCTATCAATTCGCTTGAGCAGCAAAAACTTTATGACAGAGTTCCTTTTGCTTTGCCTGTAACCTTTGATGGTGTTACAAAAGAAGACTATAATAGTATGAATATGACAGGCAATAGTGCAGGTATTGTTATAACAAAGAGCTGCAAAGATCCTGTTGCTGCATTCAAATTCTTAGATGCTATGTGCAGTGATGGAGCTTTGAAGCTTGAAAACTGGGGAATAGAAGGCAAAGATTATTCAGTAAAAGATGGAAAGATGTATATGACACCAGAACAATTGACTCAATACAAAGATAACAATTATACTAAACAAGAAGGAATTGGACAGTATTGGTATTTCCCACATCCAAATGACGGTGTAAAACTTGCTGATGGCAACTTTGCATCACCTCAAGATACTCCAGAATATATAGCAAGTTCATACAAACCATACGAACAAGAAGTATTAAAAGCATATAATATAACCAATTTATCGCAAATGATGGCACCACCAATAGAGACACCTTATGGCTTTGTATACGATATAAGCATACCAGACAGCGAACAACAGATAAAGATTGCAAATCAAAAAGCATCTGACCTTACAAGAAAATATGTAGCACAAATGATACCAGCAAAACCAGATCAATTTGAAAGCATTTGGAAAGAGTACGTTTCTGAAATGCAGAAAGCTCATTACGACCTTGAAGTGCCATATATCCAGCAGCAAATTGATTGGAGAATACAACATTGGGGTACTAAATAAAGAACAACATAGTTAAAAAATTCTGTAATGAAGTACGAAAATCGTACTTCATTACACTTAAAATATTATTTGGAGGATTGAACATGGCCTTTACAGATGCTAGAGTGGAAGTTTTATCAGAAGAAAAAATGGTAAATAGTAAAAGAGATAAGAGAAAAAAATTTTACAAAAAACTAGCTCAACAAAAAGAACTAGTATTTATTGTATTGCCGTTTCTTGTATTGCTTATTATATTTAGCTATGTTCCGTTGTGGGGATGGATAATAGCATTTAAAAATTTTAATCCTGCCTTTGGAATAAACAAATCTCCTTGGGTTGGACTTGAAAACTTTAAAATGCTGTTTGAAGATCCTACTTTTTATCAGTCAATACGAAACACGTTAGGAATAAGCATTTTAAAATATTTTCTTGGATTTTTTTCCTCAATAACATTGGCTGTTTTAATAAATGAAGTTAGAAATGTGAAGTTTAAAAGGACGGTACAAACCATTTCATATTTACCACATTTCGTCTCATGGGTTGTTGCTGCAAGTATTGTCCTTGATGTCCTATCACCAAATGGAGTGGTAAATCAGCTGTTTTTAAAACTTCACATTATAAAGCAATCGATTAATTTCATAGGAGTTCCACATCTTTTCTGGCCGTTAATGGCACTATCCGATATGTGGAAAGAAGTAGGATGGAATTCAATAATATATCTGGCGGCAATGACTGCTATAGACAGTGAGTTATACGAGGCAGCGAGTATTGACGGAGCCGGTAGGATAAGAAGAATTTTCTCTATAACATTACCGTCCATAGTGCCAACCATAAAAATACTTTTAATATTAAATGCAGGGTGGATATTAAATGCCGGATTTGAACAAGTATTTCTGTTGTCAAATCCTATGGTCATAGACTATTCACAGACATTGGAATTGTATGTATACAATTATGGTATACCGATGGGGAGATTTTCATTTGCGACAGCAGCAGGTATATTTAACTCAGTAGTTTCTTTAGCAATGGTTACATTAGCAAATAGAATATCGAAAACACTTAGCGGAGAAAGTGCATTTTAAATCTAATTCACGAAATTTCAGGAGGTTATAAAGTGGCTAGAAATAATAAAATAAGGTTGAGCACAGAAGATATTGTATTTGACACAATAAATTATATTTTGCTTACGATCGTAATAATAGTCACACTGTATCCATTCATACATGTATTAGCAGTTTCATTTAATGATGCTATAGATACAGTGAGAGGTGGAATTTATTTATTTCCAAGAAAATTTACGACCTTTAATTATGTATCAATTTTAAGCGATTCTGAGATTTATAATGCGACAATCATCTCAGCATTGAGAGCTATTATAGGTTCCGCTTTAAATGTACTTGCCAGCATAATAGTCGCATATGCCATAAGCAGAAGAGATTTTGTCTTAAGAGGAATTGTCTCGAAGATTTTTACGTACTCCATGTATTTTTCGAGTGGCTTAATACCATATTACTTGTTAATCAGAGACTTACATCTTATGAACAATTTTTTGGTATACATCTTGCCAGGGATAGTAAGTGCGTGGAATATAATGGTTGTAAGAAGCTATATAGATGGTCTGCCAGCCAGTCTCATCGAATCGGCGAAATTAGATGGAGCCAGCGAATTAAGGATAATATTCTCTATCATATTTCCGCTTAGTGTACCAGTATTAGCGACGATAACACTTTTTGTTGCAGTTGGACAATGGAACTCGTGGTTTGATACAATGCTTTTTTGTTCCATGAATCCCAATTTAAGCACATTGCAATATGAATTGCAGAAAGTTTTGCAGTCGACTCAGCAGTTTACACAACAAGCATCTTTTGATATGGGACTGAGAAATAACTCTAATACAGTTACTCCTGAAAGCATAAGAGCTGCTATGACAATAGTAGCAATAGTTCCAATTATGATTGTATATCCATTCTTACAGAAGTATTTTGTAAAGGGTTTAACTATTGGCAGTGTTAAGGGTTAGAATTTGTTATTTGAATATTTGAGAATTATATGCGTGAAAGGGGTGATTATTTGAAAATACTAATCTTTTTTAGAGAAATAGATATTTGATTGTGAGGTGATAAATTTTTGAATAGCAGTTTAAATTTTAATATTAATTTAATTACCGGGAGGTAAAAAAATGAGCTTAAAAATAAATAAAGTTGTATCATTTATTACAGTTTTTATAATGATTTTAGGGACGTCAATATACATGCCACATGTAAAAGTGTTTGCGGACAACACCAGCACTAATTTAGTTTCCAACGGTGATTTTGAAAATGGGACTTTAGATGGATGGACAAAACAGGGAAATCCAACATTAGAAGTAACGACTGAGCAAGCAATTGGGCAATATAGTATGAAAGTTACTGGTAGGACGCAGACATATGAAGGACCTGCATATAGCTTTTTAGGAAAAATGCAGAAAGGTGAATCATACAATATATCGCTTAAAGTTAGACTTGTTTCCGGACAAAATTCGTCTAATCCTTTGATTACTGTAACTATGTTTAGAGAAGATGACAATGGCAAGCATTATGATACAATAGCTTGGCAAAAACAAGTTTCTGAAGATTCATGGACTACTATAAATGGGACTTATACGCTGGATTATACTGGAACATTAAAAACATTATATATGTACGTGGAATCACCAGATCCAACGCTGGAATACTATATTGATGATGTTGTAGTGACACCACAAAATCCAATACAAGTAGGGAATGTAATTGCCAATGGAACTTTTGAAAATGGAAATACTTCTGGATGGGTTGGAACAGGTTCATCTGTTGTTAAAGCAGTATATGGAGTAGCTCATAGCGGAGAATATAGCTTATTGACGACAGGGAGGACAGCTAATTGGAATGGTCCTAGTTATGATTTGACTGGCAAAGTAGTTCCAGGACAGCAATACAATGTTGATTTTTGGGTGAAATTTATTGATGGTAATGATACAGAGCAAATTAAGGCTACTGTTAAAGCGACTTCTGACAAAGATAATTATATACAAGTTGATGATTTTGCAGATGTAAGTAAAGGCGAATGGACAGAAATAAAAGGCAGTTTTACTTTACCTGTTGCAGATTACAACAGCATTAGCATCTATGTAGAATCTCAAAATCCTACTTTAGAGTTTTACATTGATGATTTTTCTGTAATAGGTGAAATTGCAAATAATCAGATTACTATTCAAAATGACATTCCAGATTTGTACTCTGTATTTAAAGACTATTTTCCTATAGGCGTTGCGGTTGATCCAAGTAGATTAAATGATACGGATCCGCATGCTCAATTGACGGCTAAACATTTTAATATGCTTGTTGCAGAAAATGCCATGAAACCAGAAAGTTTACAGCCTACAGAAGGAAACTTTACTTTTGATAATGCAGATAAGATTGTTGATTATGCAATAGCACATAATATGAAGATGAGAGGTCATACATTGCTTTGGCATAATCAGGTTCCGGATTGGTTTTTCCAGGACCCATCTGATCCGTCTAAACCAGCTTCAAGGGATTTACTGCTTCAAAGATTAAAGACCCACATAACAACTGTGTTAGACCATTTTAAAACAAAATATGGTTCTCAGAATCCAATAATTGGATGGGATGTTGTAAATGAAGTTCTTGATGATAATGGCAATTTAAGAAATTCTAAGTGGTTACAAATTATAGGACCTGATTATATAGAAAAAGCTTTTGAATATGCACATGAAGCAGATCCATCTATGAAATTGTTTATTAATGATTACAATATCGAAAATAATGGTGTTAAAACACAGGCAATGTATGACTTAGTGAGAAAGTTAAAAAGTGAAGGTGTGCCGATAAGTGGAATAGGCATGCAAATGCACATAAATATAAATTCAAATATAGATAATATAAAAGCTTCTATAGAAAAACTTGCATCATTAGGTGTGGAAATACAGGTAACTGAATTAGATATGGATATGAATGGTAATGTATCTAATGAAGCACTGCTCAAGCAAGCGAGATTGTATAAACAATTGTTTGATTTATTTAAAGCAGAAAAACAATATATAACTGCTGTGGTTTTTTGGGGAGTTTCAGATGATGTAACTTGGCTTAGTAAGCCAAATGCTCCACTGCTTTTTGATTCAAAGTTACAAGCAAAACCGGCATTCTGGGCAGTAGTAGATCCAAGCAAAGCTATACCCGATATTCAATCTGCGAAAGCTTTAGAAGGTTCACCTACGATTGGTGCAAATGTTGATAGTTCTTGGAAACTTGTTAAACCATTGTATGTAAATACTTATGTAGAAGGAACTGTCGGAGCAACTGCTACTGTTAAGTCTATGTGGGATACTAAAAACTTATATTTGTTAGTACAAGTTTCAGACAATACTCCATCTAGTAATGATGGTATAGAAATTTTTGTAGATAAGAATGATAATAAATCTACTTCTTATGAAACTGATGATGAACATTATACAATTAAAAGGGATGGTACAGAGAGTTCAGATATTACCAAATATGTGACATCTAATGCTGACGGATATGTAGCACAGATAGCCATTCCAATTGAAGATATTAATCCTGCAGTTAATGATAAAATTGGGTTTGACATTAGAATAAATGATGATAAAGGCAATATAGATGCAATAACAGTTTGGAATGATTATACAAATAGTCAAAATACTAATACATCATATTTTGGTGATATTGTATTGTCAAAATCTGCACAAATCGCAACAGCTATATATGGCACTCCTGTTATTGATGGCAAAGTAGACGATATTTGGAATAATGTTGAACCTATTTCAACAAATACATGGGTTTTGGGCTCAAATGGTGCTACTGCGACAGCAAAGATGATGTGGGACGATAAATATCTTTATGTTTTGGCGGTTGTTACAGATCCAAATCTGAACAAATCTAGTGTCAATCCATACGAACAAGATTCTGTAGAAGTTTTTGTAGATCAGAACAATGATAAGACGACTTATTATGAGAATGATGACGGTCAATATAGAGTTAATTATGACAATGAACAAAGCTTTGGGGGAAGCACTAATTCAAATGGTTTTAAATCGGCAACTAGTCTTACACAAAGTGGATATATTGTAGAAGAAGCTATTCCTTGGACCAGTATCACGCCATCAAATGGCACTATAATAGGATTTGATTTGCAAGTTAATGATGCAGATGAAAATGGCAAGAGGACAGGCGTTGTCACATGGTGTGATCCAAGCGGAAATTCATGGCAAGATACTTCAGGTTTTGGTAATTTGATGTTAACAGGTAAGTCATCTGGCGCCCTTAAAAAAGATGTGACGTTTAATGATATAAAAGACAATTGGGCGAAAGACGTAATAGAAGTATTAGCATCAAGGCATATAGTAGAAGGAATGACAGACACTCAGTATGAACCCAATAAGACAGTAACGAGAGCAGAATTCACAGCAATGATACTGAGGCTTTTAAACATAAAAGAAGAAACATACAATGGAGAATTTAGTGATGTTAAGAGCGGAGACTGGTATGCAAACGCAATAGAAGCAGCATACAAAGCAGGAATAATAGAAGGTGACGGAAAGAACGCAAGGCCAAATGACAATATAACAAGAGAAGAGATGACAGCAATAGCAATGAGAGCATACGAGATGCTGACACAGTACAAAGAAGAAAACATAGGTGCGACATCATTTAGCGATGACAAATCCATAAGCGACTGGGCAAGGAATGTAGTAGCAAATGCAGCGAAATTAGGAATAGTAAATGGAGAACCTAACAATGTGTTTGTACCTAAAGGTGTAGCTACGAGAGCAGAAGCAGCGGCTATCATATATGGCTTATTAGAGAAAACAAATAGTCTGTAAGTAAAAAATAAAGGCAGAGGGAGTGAGTTCCTTCTGCCTTTTACCTTATTTGTTTATAAAGTGATTTCTATCAATGTGCTGTTTTTGTCAAGGTTAAAATTGAATTTTCTATCATCAATATCTAATTCGTATTCGCCTAAAAAACCTGTAAATTCAAATTCGCCTGTATTGCTTGTGATAATACGTGTAGTATGTGTCCACCATTCGTCTTTTATAAGTTTTTTTAATTCGTAATATGATGGTTTGCATGAATTGTCACGTCTAAGAAGACCTGCAGGTGCACCAAGCCATGCATTTTCATCACAGAAATTCCACCATGTAATTGATTCTACCATTGGATGCGAAAAGAGAGTCTTATAATGCTTTATGACCTCCATTGCTTGTCGTTCTTCACCATCAGGTGTTGACGGCCAATCACTTATCTGGTAGTCATTTAAGTCCTCTATGTCGGGTGGCATCAAATGCCCTGATAACAATGTATTTTCTGTAAAATGCAATGGGATGTTGAAATGGGAAAATCTCTCAAGTACTTCTAAAGTCTTCTCAACTCCCCAATATCCTTGATGCATGTGTGACTGAATTCCTATGGCATCAATAGGGATTCCAGCTTCAAGGCATCCTTCTATGAGTATTTCGTATGAAATTGATGTATTAAAGTCATTTATAAGGAGAACTGCTTCTGGATTAGCTTTTTTTGCTTCACTAAAAACTTCCTTCACGAGGCGAATGCGGCCTAATTCTTTGCATATCCTGGTTATTCCATTGTCGTACTTATCAAAAATAGGCATGATTACGACTTCATTTATTACATCCCATATATCAACTAATCCTTTAAAATCACTTACTTCACGGTTTATGCGTTCAAGTTGAGCTTTTAATATATCTTCATTGGTCATATCCAAAAGCCAAGGTGCAGTTACGGTATGCCAGCAAAGCGGATGACCTTTTACAAGACAACCTTTTGATACAAGCCACTCTGAGGCTTTTTTAAGTCTATTTGTATCTGGCTTTCCTTTTTCAGGTTCAAATCTGCCCCAATAAAAGGGAATTGTGGCATAGTTAAATATATCAAAAAATTTTTCAAACCGATCTTCAATTTTCTCTTTATCGTTTTCTTTCAATTCGTCATTAGCAAGAGGAAGAGAATCGAATGCTCCACATCCAAATAAGAATTTATGCTTCACCTGAGATACAGTAACTTCTGCGTTTTTTATAGGTGAACCATCTTTTTTAGTTAATCTTATTTTGGCGATTCCTTTGCGGTGTTTTAATTCATCTGAAGTATTTATGCTCATTATAATCCCTCCAATGAAATGTAATTGTTTATAAATAAAATTTACTCTCATACGTTAGATAAGTCAATAAATTATGCATATAAGACTAACTTAATATTAAGGTGCTTTTTTGTCGTATTTGACGATGTGCTATCCTTGCATTAAAAAGTAAAAATATTTAAGATTGTGGTAAAAAATTTATATTCATTCTAAATATATGGTGTTTTATTATATTATTGTAAACAATTTAATAAAAGTAATAGAAAGGATGTGGAGGCATGAAGGTGTTAAAAAAAATCATGCTGGTTTTACTGTCAATTATGTTGATAGTCAGTACATCAGCATGTGGCACGAGTTCAAAAGGTCCAAGTAATTCTAATGCTTCTAAGTCTTCAAATTCATCTGGTGCAACTCAAAAGATAACGCTTACATTTTGGAATATATTCACCAACGACCCGCAAAAGACCATAGTTAAAAATATAGTAGACAAATGGAATCAAGAAAATCCAAATGTGCAGATAGAGCAGAGCATAACTGAGAATGATGCGTATAAGACGAAGATAAAGACTGCAATAGCAGCAAATGAAGCTCCTGATATTATATATGCTTGGGGTGGAGGATTTTCAAAGCCATTTGTGGATGCAGGAAAGATTTTGCCTTTGGATGATTATTTAAACGATGGAACAAAAGATAAGATGTTACCTGGCGCACTTAATAATATTACGTACAATGGAAAGGTTTACGGACTGACTTTTGCTCAGCAAGCCAGTGTGCTTTATGTAAACAAAGAGCTTTTTGACAAGTACAATGTAAAGATACCTACAACATTTAGCGAGTTGATAGATGCTATAAAGACATTTAAGTCAAAAGGAATTACACCATTTGCTTTGGGTGAAAAAGATGAATGGCCTGGAATGTGGTACTATGACATGATAGCACTCCGTGAAGCTGGTGCACAGCTTTCCAGGGATGCATTAAATGGAAAAGCTTCTTTTGAAGATCAGGCATTTGTTGATGCGGCAGAAAAACTACAGGAGATGGTAAATGCTGGTGCGTTTGACCAAGGTGTCATGGGTCTTACGAGAGATGAAGCAACAGCAGAATTCAATCAAGGCAAGGCTGCTATGTACTTTGGAGGGAATTTTGATGCAGCTTCATTTGAAGTAGATTCTTCATTAGTTAAAGGTAAAGTAGAAGCCGTAAGATTTCCTACCATTGAGGGAGGCAAGGGAGATCCGACTGAATACATTGGCGGTGGCAGCGATGTTTTACTTGTAAATGCTAATACTAAATATAAAGATGAGGCTGTAAAGGCTGCAAAATATTTAGCTGAAAATATGTCTCTTGAGTTTTATAAAGTTGGAGCTGCTTTGCCAACGTGGAAGTACGATAGTGTAGATCAGTCAAAAGTCGATCCTTTAGAAATACAGATAATGAATAACATTGTGGCAAATTCAAAAGACAGCGTTCTTGCATGGGATCTGTACCTTGAGGGAGATCAAGCACAGACACATAAAGATTTAGTAGCACAATTATTTGCAAAACAGATTACACCACAGGATTATGCTAAACAGATGCAAGAAAAAATCAATGGAAAGTAAAGAAGTCTACCGCAAAGCATTTTAGCTGCTTTGCGGCATTTTAAATATGCATGAAAAGTAAAAAAAATGAATAGGTAAATAAATTAAAGATTGTGGTAAAAAATTTGTATTCAATAAAGCTTGATGATGTTTTATTATATACATGAAAGATGTAAACATTACAATAACAAATTAGAAAGGATGCGTAGCAATGAAAAGATTTAAAAAACTCATGCTAGTTTTGCTATCTGTGGTACTGATTATTTCGGCATCAGCGTGTGGCACTAGCTCAAACAACTCAAATAATTCCAATGCTTCTAATTCATCGAAGTCATCTGGTTCATCTGAAAAGATAACGCTTACTTATTGGAACATCTTCACTGGTGAACCTGCAAAGACAAAAGTTAAGGAGATCATTGATCAGTGGAATAAAGAGAATCCAAACGTACAGATCGTAGAAAGCGTGACAGAAAATGATGCCTACAAGACGAAGATAAAGACAGCAATAGCAGCAAACGAAGCGCCAGACATTTTCCAGACATGGGCTGGGGGATTTTCACAACCTTTTGTAGAATCAGGCAAAGTTCTTCAATTAGATAGTTATTTAAATGATGGCACAAAGGATCAAATGTTGCCAGGAGCACTAGATAATGTTACGTATGATGGAAAAATATATGGTTTAGTTTACGATCAACAGGCAAGTGTTCTCTATATAAACAAAGAGCTTTTCGATAAATATAATGTAAAGGTTCCTACAACTTTTAGCGAACTTATCGACGCCATAAAGACATTTAAGTCGAAAGGCGTAACGCCATTTGCACTTGGTGAAAAAGATGAATGGCCTGGAATGTGGTACTACGATATGATAGCACTTCGTGAAGGCGGTGTGCAGCTTACGAGAGATGCTTTAAATGGCAAGGCATCATTTGACAACCAAGCGTTTGTAGATGCAGCGCAAAAGCTTCAAGACATGGTTAATGCAGGTGCTTTTGATCCTGGATTTATGGGTCTTACAAGGGATGAAGCGACAGCAGAATTCAATCAAGGCAAGGCTGCTATGTACTTTGGAGGAAATTTCGATGCGGCAGCATTTGATTCAGATCCGTCATCGCTTGTAAAAGGCAAGATTGAAGCAGTAAGATTTCCGACAATTGAAGGTGGCAAAGGTGATCCTACAGAGTACATCGGTGGTGGTGCAGATGCTTTAATGGTTAGTGCAAATTCAAAGCATAAAGATGAAGCTGTTAAAGCTGCGAAATACCTTGCAAAACAGTTATCCGACATGGAATATTTGATAGGTGCAGGATTGCCAATGTATAAATACGATAATGTAGATCAATCAAAAGTCGATCCATTAGAAATACAGATCATGAATAATATTGTTGCTAATGCGAAAGGAAATGTACCAGCGTGGGATCTGTACCTGATGGGTGATGCAGCACAGACACATAAAGATTTAGTGGCACAATTATTTGCAAAACAGATTACCCCTCAAGACTATGCAAAACAGATGCAACAAAAGATAAACGGAAAATAATGATATTTTCAATTTCCTGCTAATTACGCGATAATTAGCAGGAAATTGTTTAGCTATAATACTATTTTACATGTTGCTTTATTAATTTTGTTAGGAGGTTTCCTATGGAAAAAATTTTAAGCGATAAAAAGGCTATATTCCTCTTTGTATTTCCAGCATTTTTAGTCTTTTTAGTCATCGTACTGCTTCCCATATTTTTTTCATTTTACTACAGTTTACTAAAATGGGACGGTTTCAGCAAAGGAGTATTTATTGGCCTTCAAAATTACAAGAATCTATTTATAAACAATACAGATGGGTTTATTATCTCAGTGAAAAATTCATTTATATTAGCTTTGTTATCTGTTTTTATCCAGCTACCTATTTCTCTATTGCTGGCTCTTATTCTTTCAAGGGGAATTAAAGGTGAGAAATTTTACAGGACTGTCTATTTCATACCAGTTATTTTGTCTACTGTGGTCATAGGACAACTTTGGATGAAGATATACAATCCCAACTACGGACTTTTGAATTTTATCTTGACTAAAATAGGATTGGAATCACTTACGAATCAGTGGCTGGGAAATACTAAGACGGCTCTTGGTGCAGTCTTTGTACCTATACTATGGCAATACATCGGCTATCACATGTTGCTGATGTATGCATCTGCAAAGTCAATACCTACAGATATATACGAGGCTGCTAAAATCGATGGTGCGACAGAATCGCAGATAGCCTTCAGGATAACAATACCACTCATGAAGCCTATATTAAAAGTCTGCGTTATATTTGCAGTAATTGGATCCTTTAAAGCTTTTGATTTAATATATGTTCTTACAAATGGTGGACCGCTTCATGCCAGTGAAGTTCCGTCGACTCTTATGTACAACATGATATTCTTCAGATATCAGTATGGTTATGGCAGTGCTATGGCTATATTTATCATATTGGAATCACTGATTGGAACAGTTATCATACAAAAACTATTTGGAAAAGACGAAGCATATTAAAGGTGGTGTGAAAATGGATAATGTAGCAAACAAGAAAAATAAAAGCGGTGTGAAAAAAATTGGTTTTTACCTATTGGAGGCTATGCTTGCTATCTGGGCTATAATACAAGTATACCCATTGTTTTGGCTATTTTTGTTTTCTGTTAAAAACAATACTGAAATTTTTGGTGGCAATATTTTAGGTTTTCCACGCATATGGCAGTGGTCAAACTATTCTGAAGCATTGTCCAGTGGTAATGTAGGCAGATACTTTATAAATAGCTCTATTGTCACTATTTTGACCATAGTAATATCAAGTATTTTAGTTGCAACAAGTGCCTATGCCATTGTAAGGATGAAATGGAAGTACAGTAAGTTGGTTTTAACCATATTTTTGATGGGTATGATGGTGCCTATACACGCTACACTGCTTCCACTCTTTATAATATTAAAAGATTTGAACTTGCTTAACACGTACGCATCGTTAGTGATACCTTATGTCGCATTTGCTATACCGATGGGCATATTTATTTTGACTGGATTTCTCTATACGATACCTAAAGAACTTGAAGAATCTGCTTTTTTAGATGGATGCAGCATATATAAGTCGTTTTATTACATCATACTGCCGCTTATAAGGCCAGCATTAGCGACAATAGCTATTTTTACCTATTTGTCGACGTGGAACGAGCTTATGTTTGCAAATACTTTTATAAACAGCGATGCCATAAAGACATTGACAGTTGGTATAATGTCATTATCTGGACAATATCAAACAGAATGGGGACCTATCGGTGCTGGCCTTGTAATCGCAACGATTCCCACAATTTTAATATATGTTTTGCTTAGCGAGCAAGTGCAAAAAAGCCTTGTAGTAGGAGCTGTAAAAGGGTAAAATTATATACAGAGGTTGCTTAGTATAGAAATTTTTAAAAGGAGATAATGAAAGTGAGAATACGCTTTGATTATTACCCTAACGGCAAAAGAAAAGCATTGACTATGAGCTATGACGATGGACAGGTTTACGACAGAAAATTGGTTGAGATCTTCAATAAATACGGCATAAAAGGGACGTTCAATCTTAATTCAGGTGTGTTTGACTCTGAACCTTATGTATCAAAAGAAGAAATAAAGAAACTATATGAAGGACATGAAGTTGCTGTCCATACAGTAGACCACCCGTACCTTACCTTAATATCAAAGGAAGAATTGGTGTATCAAATAATGGAAGATAGAAAGAATCTTGAGGCATTGGTAGGCTATCAGGTACGAGGTATGGCATATCCATTTGGCGATTACAGTCATGCGTTGGCAAAAGAGCTTAAATCGTTTGGAATTGAGTATTCAAGGACTGTTAATTCTACAAGAAGCTTTAGAATACCAAATGACTTTTTAGAATGGCATCCAACGTGTCACCATGACCAGGATGTAATAGAAAAGCTTAATGACTTTAAAAATGTGCCAGCGTGGGAGCAGATGCCTTTATTCTATGTTTGGGGACACAGCTTCGAGTTTGAGAGAAATGGCAATTGGGAATTGATAGAAGAATTTTGCAAGATGGCATCATTTGACGAAGATGTTTGGTATGCTACAAATATTGAAATTGTGAATTATATAAATGCACTAAAAAGCTTAAAATTTAGCGCTGATGGTAGCATTGTATATAATCCATCAGCAATACCTGTATGGATTGGAGTAGACGGTGAAGCAGTGAAGATAGATTCTGGTGAGACGAAGCTATTAAAATAGCATTTATTGACAATCATCCACTATTGTCATTACTAAAATGATATAGTGGATGATTGTTTTGTAGTTTAAAAAATAATTTTTTCGATCGATATATCTTTTAGAGGAGGTGATAGCGTGAAAAAGATAGTGGCATTTGCACTTTCAGCGGCGATTGTTATAAGTTCTGTATCGCTTGTTGCGGCAAAACCGAGGGAAAATCACAGAAATGCTTTAAGGAAGGAAAGTGCAATAACTGTAAAAAGTGAAAGTAGAGAAGAAGTATCTTTTGGCAAAAGTAAAGAAGTAAATTACACGTTTTATCATGGAAAAGTCAGAGCAAAAGGTAGAGAAATCAAGTTTGATGTTCCTCCTGTAATCAAAAGCGGTACCATGCTTATTCCAGTCAGAGCTGTTGTTGAAAGCTTAGGAGCAAATGTAAATTGGGATGCTGCAACAAATACTGTTACTATAACAAAAGGTGGTACGACAATTGTATTTGACTTAAATGGATCAAAAGTGTATGTCAATGGCAGCGAAGTGACTTTAAGCATGCCAGCAATGGAAATAAGCAATAGGACTTTTGTGCCGATAAGATTTATAGCAGAAACACTTGGAGTAAATATCAATTATGACGATAAAACAGGCGATGTCGATATAGAAGACGGAAGCCAACAAGGTAGTACAGTATCGCAAAGTGTTTATGGACAGACAGATGAAACTGTATCGCAAGGTGTCTATAATTCTGATGACACAGTGACAAACAATGTGTACGGTGAACAAGACAATGAACAAGATTAAGTACACACAATGGATAAATATATAATGACAATGAGAAAAAGTTGTAAGTCCATATTATAAAAAATGGATTTACAACTTTTACTTTATTTTAAAATAATATTTGAAGCTATATAAGATATTGATGACAATTGTACATTATGATACTATATTTTTAGATTTTAGGGAAAGAGTGAATATTGATGAATGGTGAACAATTGGAAACAAGAGAAAAGATTTTAAATGCGACGATTGACATAGTTGGCATGAAAGGAGAGGCGACAATCAGAGAGATTACTGAAAAAGCCGGTGTCAATGTTGCATCGATTAATTACTATTTTGGCAATAAAAATAACTTGTTTAAAGAAGTAGAGAATTATTATGCAGAGAAACTTTTAAAATCAGGTTATGATATTTTGTTGGACACAAGTTTGATGCCACATGATAAACTTTTTAAATGGGCACTAAATTTAATAGAGTACATGTACAAATATCCGGCATTGATTTCTATAATTGTTAAACTGACACATGATGATAAAAGTTATAATCCAGTAATAATTAAAAAGATATATTTTAATGATGAAGTACAAAAGATAGTTGAAAATATTATTAAAGATATAACAAAAATAGAAGACAGTAGAATTTTAAATTTCAAATATCTTCAGCTTTTTTCAGGAATTTTGGGTACTGTCATAAATCACATTGTAGTAAGTATTTACGGTGATGAAAAAAGCATTTTAAATATAAGCGATTCTGAAGAATTAAGACAGTACTTAGTGCTTTTAATAGAAAGTATCTTAAGGTAATGTTCTATTGTCATTTTTTTGTTTTTTAGACATAAAATATTGATTAAATAGTCTTATTGTGCTAAACTTAAAACAAATATTTTAAACAGTTGTTTAATCATATAAACGGGAGTAGATGCTAATGGGAAGCTTTGTAGAAGTTAAAAACCTTGTAAAAAGGTATAGGATGGGGGAAATAACCATTACTGCTGTATCTGGAGTAAGTTTCAATATAGATAAAGGAGAATTTACAGTCATAGTAGGTGAGAGTGGTGCAGGTAAGACGACAGTTCTTAATGTGCTTGGTGGAATGGATATATGTGATGAAGGACAAATAATTGTAGATGGAAATGACATAAGCAAATACAATCAGCGACAGTTGACGACTTACCGCAGGAAGGACATTGGGTTCGTGTTTCAATTTTACAATCTGGTTCCAAATCTTACTGCTTTAGAGAATGTAGAATTGGCAACAGACATCTGCGATAATCCAATGGATCCTGTAGAAGTGCTTAGAGATGTAGGACTTTCTGAAAGGCTAAATAATTTTCCTTCGCAATTATCAGGTGGTGAGCAGCAAAGAGTCGCCATAGCCAGAGCATTGGCTAAAAACCCTAAGTTGTTATTATGTGATGAGCCAACAGGGGCATTAGATTATAAGACTGGTAGGGCAATTTTAAAGCTACTGCACGATACCTGCAGGAGATTAGGAATGACCATCATAATAATAACTCACAATAAAGCTATTGCGCCAATGGCAGATAAAGTTATAAGCCTTAGAAATGGCAGCATCGATAAGATATCTATTAATGATTCTCCAGTACCTATAGAAAGGATAGAATGGTAAATGGGAAAATCTTTGCTGAAAGACATATTTAGAGAAATATCTAATACGAGAAAAAGATTTTTATCATTGTTTTTCATCGTGTTGATGGGAGTAGGTGTTTTTGGTGGAATAAAAGCAGCCAGCCAAGACATGAAGCTTACTGCCTCAAAATACGCTGATGATTATAATTTGTTTGATGTACAAATTTTATCTACAATGGGTCTTACAAGTGATGATTTGAATAGCATCAAATCTGTAAAAGGTGTACTATCAGCATATCCATTTTATACAGTTGATGCTGTGGTGGATAAAAATAATAAGGGATTTGTAGTAAAAGTCATAAGTGTAGATCCAATTAAAATTAAGAATGATAAAAATTATGTACTAAAACTTCGCACATAAATAATTACTCTGTTCCTTGAAAACTTAATGCTTTGCCAGAAAAAAGTAATAGTAATTTACACAATTATGCACACTTCGGAAGTCTTTCCTTAAGTTCTTTGGGAATCGCAGCCATAAAAGCATCAAGTAATTGGTCCAGCTGTTCTGAAGATAACGATAGTTTATCTGTTATTGTATCTATGAATACTTGCATAAGTAGATGAAAAGCCTGAATCAGCGTAATATCGGACATTTCATCCTGTATGTAGTAAAATATCTCTCCCATTGTTCGTAAATCTGATGATCGACGGTTCTCTAGTGCAAGCATCATGTATCTGGTAAATACGATTGCTGTATGTGCTGTCATCGCATCGTAAGATAATGAATTGCATTCCTTGCTGAGCTTCAAGTATGATTTACACACTTTGAAAAAGACTTCTATATCCCAGCGCTTCCCGTATATACGAATGATTTCGTCCTCGTTAAGGTTCATATCCGTGGTAATAAGTGCCAGATAGTCTTTTCGATTATTCCTGTTTCTGACAAATACAATTCGAGCAGGAATAGATTTTCCGTCTTTTTCAATGGAAACTTCCACGGATAACAGGTATCTAGACCTGCCTCTTCTTTTTCTGTTCTGCTTGTATATTTCTGTTAACGGCTGCATTATTCCATTATATAGGTAATGCATCTTTGATGTTTTCTTTGCCATTGCAATAACATCATAGCCTATTTCTTTAATAGCAATCAAAGAAGAGGGAGAACAGAACCAAGTGTCAAACAATACATAAGATGCTGGAATCATTGCTTTTTTAGCGGTCTTTATTAATTCCAGAGCTACGGCTGTTGCTTTAGTTTGGGATAGATTCCTTCTTAAATACCCGGCGGAACGCTTGTCCACAGGTATAGCTTCATTGATACGATTCTTTTGATTCTCAGTAGATAAAAGACATCCATTGACTGGGATAAAAGTATTTCCATCTGACCATCCGAGTGTAAGTAGGCGAAAGCCATATTTGTATGTTTTCTTAGCATGGTCATATACTTTTGCTAGTAGTTCTACTTTTTTAGAGCTAGAGCGTTCGAATAAAGAGTCATCAACAATAAGAACATTTACGCGTTTGTCACTTGTTAACCCAGTAATTGTCTCATTTATAATCTGTGCACTAAGCCAAGTGGTAAACCGAATCCAATTAATATGAATAGAGTTTAAGAATCTGTAAACCGTGTCTTTCTTAAAACCAACCTGATTTGTACCCATTAGCATATTCATATACATAGATCTATTGGTAAAGATCATACAGAATAAGTACTCGAAAATAGAAATAACGGGAATACCCTTGCTTTTGTAAGCATTCGATAACCTTAAAGCAGCCGAAATTCTATATTTTTTGAAGAAACTTTTAATCGAAGTAGAAACCTTATTATCAATTTGGTAATTTTGTGTTATACTATTCATAGCATGAGCCTCCAATTGGTTTATTTTTTGATAATTCAATTATACCAAAAATGGAGGTCTCATGCTATTTTATAGCCAAATAATATTGAATTATCAAGGTACAGAGCTACTTTTATAAGTGCGAAGTTTGAGTTATGTAAATAAACCTAAACTTTTAGAAGGCAGATTTCCTGAAAACAATTCTGAGTGTGTGGTGGAGACAAAATTTCTTAAAGACTTAGGATTTTCAATAGGCGATACCGTAACTATAAATTTGGATTCTCAAAATCAAGACAATATAAAAAACAAAAAATACAAGATAGTAGGTGTAGTTGAAACGCCTTATTACATCTCAAGAGACAGAGGCTCCAGCAATGTGGGAAATGGACAGATACAGGCTTTTATGATGGTACCTAAATCTGATTTTTCAATGGATGCGTATACTGAAATAGATGTATTGGTAGATGGTGCAAAGAAATTTTCCACATTTTCAGATGAATACTACAATTTTATTCGTCCTGTAAAAGATGATTTAATAAAATTAGGTAAAACTCGAAGCGAAATCAGATATGAAGAAATTAAAAGTAAAGCTCAAAAGGAAATAGACGATGCTAAAAAAGCTCTTGAAGACAAAGAAGCTAAGTACAACAAAGAATTGGCTGATGCTAAAGCAAAGCTTGATGAGACAAAAATTACACTTCAAAATTCTCAAATCCAGTTAAACAAAAAACAAGCCAGTTTTAATGAGCAAATGGCTTTAAATCAGAAAAAACTTGATGATGGAAAAAATCAGATTGCTAATGCTCAAGCAAATATATCACAAAATGAAATGAAATTAAACAATGCAGAAGCTGAGATTCAGGCAAAAGAAAAAGAATTAAATTATGATGAAAACATAAAAAAATTAAATTCGATGTACGATGAGCTTAATGGTTCCCTAAATCAATTGAATTCTGAGATAAACAATAATCCATCTTTAAAAGAACAACTAAAACCAAAGGTAGATGAATTAAATGCGCAAATCGCAAGTGTATTAAAACAAATAGATGTACTTAATGCAAACAAAAAAGCATTAGATGAGAATATGGTGCAGTTAAATGAAAAGAAGTCGCAGCTTGAAAGTGCCAAAGCTCAATTGGCGGCTTCACAGGAAAACATAAAAGAACAAGAATCAGCTTTAAGCAAAGCCAAGATTCAAGGTCAAATGCAGATAGATAGCGCAGCAAAACAGTTGAATAATGCTTTCCTTACGCTTAATGATAATTATAAGAAATATGAGGCTAATAAATCAGAATTTGATAATGAGATAAATGATGCCAAAGCCAAAATTGCTTCTTCGGAAGAGAAACTTAAAGATTTAAAAAAGCCTGTATGGTATGTATTAGATAGAAAATCTAATATAGGTTATGTAGAGTATGGGGATGAAGCAGACAGGATAAAAGCATTAGGAAATGTATTTCCGACTATCTTCTTTCTTGTTGCAGCGTTAGTTAGCCTCACTTCTATGACCAGGATGGTGGAAGAGCAGAGAACGCAAATGGGGATTTTAAAAGCTTTAGGTTATGGTAGATTATCAATAATGTTTAAATTTGTCGTTTATTCATCTGTTGCAACAATATTAGGTGGATTTGTAGGTTTGCTTTTGGGTTTTAACATATTGCCGAGAATAATTTTCAATGCCTATGGGATGATGTATACACTGCCACCTGTGATTACAGAATTTAATTCATATTATGCTTTTGTGGGAATTTTGGCTGCACTTGTGTCTACTACGGTCGTTGCAGCATTGGTGTCATTTAACGATTTAAAAGAAGTTCCCGCATCATTAATGAGGCTTAAAGCGCCGATAGCAGGTAAGAGGGTTTTGTTGGAAAATATGAGATTTATTTGGTCTCGACTTGATTTTATGCAGAAAGTGACTGCCAGAAATATATTTAGATACAAAAGAAGATTTTTAATGACCGTAATAGGTATAGGTGGTTGTACTGCACTGCTGCTTACTGGATTTGGAATAAGGGACTCAATAAATATCATTGTTTCTAAGCAGTTCAATCAAATCTTCAAATATCAGATGATAACGACTTTTAAAAGTGACGCTTCTAAAGAAGATTTAAATGAGCTTACAAATGCTATAAATAATGACAAAAATATAAAAGAAAGCATCATGGTTAGTCAATCCAATGTGGACGTTACAAGAGGTAAAGTTAAAAAAAGCGCAATTTTAGTCGTCACTGACGACAAGGAAAAATTTAAAGATTTTATAGTCTTAAGAAGCAGAACTACTGGTGATAAAATACCATTGACGGACGAAGGAGTTGTAGTAACTGAAAAACTTGCAAATATTCTTGGAGTGAGGAGTGGAGGTTATATCTATTTAAACATTGGTGATGGCAGGAAAGTAAAAGCGAGAGTAATTGGCATAGCAGAAAATTATTTGCAGCATTACGTTTATATGAGCTCATCTTTGTATGAGAAAGTGTTTAATAAGAAGATGACATCAAACGAGATACTGTCGAAGATTACTGACACTTCAAGCACAAAAGAAGATGAAATATCTCAAGAGATATTGAAATCAAAAGCTGTAATGACGGTTAATTTTATATCATCTATTAAAAAGACATTTCAGGACGTTGTAAATAACTTGCTGTCGGTGGTATTAGTCTTGATTGTATCTGCAGGTACGCTTGCTTTTGTGGTTCTTTACAATCTGACAAATATCAATATAACAGAAAGGATAAGAGAGCTTGCCACGATGAAAGTTTTGGGATTTTACGATGAAGAAGTTTCTCTGTACGTCATGAGAGAGAATTTTATCTTGACAATCATAGGAATTTTATTAGGGTTTGTGATGGGTGTCTTTCTTCACAGGTATCTCATGTCCACAGTAGAAGTTGATATATTGATGTTTGGAAGAAATATTGAACCGATGAGCTTCTTGTATTCTGCACTTATAACAATGGGATTTTCTATTCTCGTAAGCGTCGTAGTGCACCTCCAACTTAAAAAAGTCGATATGGTGCAATCATTAAAAAGTCCAGAGATTGATTGATGAATAGTATTGTGCTATCATTTAATGAAGATTTCAATGATAGCACAATATTTTCTATTTCTGTTGATGAATTTTACACATTAATTTATAATTGTTAATAAGTTATTAAATTTCTATATATAAAGGAGTGTATCTATATGCCTATAATCAATTCAATTACAAAGGAAAAACTAAGTGACGATTTGAAAAATACTTTAAAGACAGATTTTGCATCTATGATGATGGATGTAGCCGGTAAAAGCGAAAATTGGCTTATGGTGAGATTTACAGAAGGCGATGATTTGTATTTTCATGGAGAGCCTTTAGATAAAGGTGCAATCGTAGAGATACAGTTAATAGGAAAGCTTACAAGAGAACAAAAGGAAAAGATTTCCGCCAGAATCTGCAATATTTTTGAAAGTAATTTAAAATATCCTAAGGACAATGTGTACATAGTCATTCAAGAATTTGCCGGTGAAAATTGGGGATACAATGGCAGTACATTTTAAAGGTGAAAAATTATGACTGATAAAATAAATTTTAATGTCATAAAGCCTATAGATGAGGCAAGATACCTTACTGCTGATAATGCATCAAGGTATCGCCTCATCATGCGGTATTTTTATCAAAATTATGAGAGGCTTAGATATTGGCTGACTAAAGAGGATGTGTATAATTATGTAAAAAGTTTTGATTTGTTTTACGACTATACATTGGATAAGTGTGAGCAGGATTTAAAGTCGCTGACTGAGTGGAAAAACTTGATTGCTGAGCAGGACACTGGAAGAGCTCAATCTGCAGAAGAATTTAAAAATAAAAAATTTAGATACATGCTTAGCGAGTATTCGATAGAAATAGAAAGGATGACAATTAATCTCGAGAAAATAAAGGGTTATGGTGGTTCTTTAGAGCCATCTTTATTCCAAAGATTGTATGAAAGCTTAAAGAAAATTGACGATATATCTAAAAGTGACGACTTAGAAGCTGTATATAGATGGTGGAAAGATTTTACTTCAGATTTTGAAAATATTTATCATAACGCTATAGACTACATTGCCAGCTTGCAAAGTTCAAATGCAGATGAACTTATGAAGACAGATGCTTTCTTAATATACAAAGACAAGCTTACTGAGTATTTAAGAGGATATATAAAGGATTTGCAGAGATTTTCTCAAGTTATCGTATCGCTTTTAAATAAGCTTGATAAAAAGTCATTAGAAGATATTGTAGAAAAATTGCTGCTTTATGAGGAGAACATACCGAGGTTGGATAAAGATTTTGATATTAATGATGTCAAAGAAAATATATTAAGCAAATGGCAAAACATAGTATTTTGGTTTAGAGGAAACAGCGATGAAGATAGTGAAGCGTACAGGCTTCTTGAAATATCAAATGAGATAATAAGAAAGATCACGATGTATGCGGCCAGAATTTCTGAAAACAGGTTAAAGACGGCCAGCAGGAAAAGTGAGTATATAAAGCTTTCAAAGATATTTGCAAATACTGATGATATAAACTATGCACATAAGCTTTCATCAGTTGTATTTGGAGTTTTTCACACGAGACATTTATATGGCGATTTTGACAAAAAGACTGAAAGCATAAATGAAAGCGTGTGGGATGATATGCCATGTAAATTCTTAATAAGACCAAAGACGAGAAATTATACACAATCCACAAAGACAAATGCTATAATAGATAGGGTAGAAGAAAAAGAGATGTGCTTAAAACAGTACCTTGAAGAAAGACACAGTGAGATTGAAGAAATATCAAAGTATATAATTGACGGCAAGATTGTACTGAGAGAGTTGCCAGTAATTAAGCCTTTTATAAGGACAACCCTTTTAAATTGGATAAGCAAATCCTTAAATCAGCCTAAAAACATAGCAAAATCAGAAGATGGAAGGACATACAAAGTCAGCATTTCAAGGAACAAGACGATAGTTCTAAAATGTACAGATGGGATTCTTGAAATGCCTGATGTAACGATAGAGTTTTTAAATTGATACGGTGGTGTTTTTAGTTGGAAGAACTTAAAATCCTTTTAGAAAACTTTTGGGTTACAAAAGATGACACGGAAATGTTTAATAGAATACGTGACAATGAAAAGAAATTAAGATCATTTGTAGAGGATAAGTTAGGATATCGTCTTATCGTAAATCCATTTCTTATAAAGCTAGAAAAAATACCTGGTGATGCTGAGAAGTGGATGGGGATTGAAGAGTTTCAGAGCTCGATGGATTATGCGTTTTTATGTCTTCTCCTTGCGTTTTTAGAGGATATGGGCATAGGTGATCAATTTATACTTTCAAATATAACGGAGTATATTGAGATGCAGTACGAAGGCATGGAAAGTGTTGATTGGACCTTGTTTAAGCATAGAAAATCCCTTGTCAGGGTACTTAATTTTGCAGAAAAAATGAAAATGATAAAAGTTGATGATGGAGAGCATGAAAGATTTGCCGATAGTCGCGATGTAGAGGTTTTATATGAAAATACGGGGCTTTCAAGATACTTTATGAGAATTATGAGCAGTGAAATAAATGAAGAGATGACGTTGGAAGATTTTATAAAAGACGACAGGTATGAGGACAACAAAGTCCTTGAGAGAAGGCATAGAGTTTACAGAAAATTGCTTCTATCTCCAGCCGTCTACTATGAGGGAACTGACGATCAAGATTTTATTTACATAAAAAACTACAGAAATACATTAGAAAAAGATTTTGATGATTATCTCGATGCACAACTGCACATCCATAAAACATCTGCATACATAATTTTTGATGAGAATAAATATGCATCATCTTATTTCCCGGACAATAAAAATATATCTGACATAGTTCTTCAAATAGCTTATGTTTTAAGAGATATGATGGATTCCGGCAGTTTAAATGTAGGTATAGATGACCGTATTGAAATTACAGAAGGGCAATTTATGAACATCGTATCTTATGTAAAGAGTAGGTTTAAAAGCGGATGGAGCAAGATTTACACTGATATGAGTGATGAAAAATTATTTGATGAGATTACAGAGTTTATGAAAAGCTGGAAAATGGCAATATACAATGAGGATACCCACTCATATACTTTGATGCCGATCTTAGGAAAGTTTATTGGTGAATATCGAAATGATTTTAAAGGAGCAATTCAAAATGAATGATAGATGGGTAATTAATAGAGCTGGTCTTCTTAACTTTTGGTATTATGATGATGAAGTATTCGAATTTTCTGGAGGGAGGCTTCTTCTAAGAGGTTCCAATGGTTCAGGAAAATCTGTAACTATGCAGAGCTTCATACCTCTTCTTTTAGATGGCAATAAAAGCCCTGAAAGACTGGATTCATTTGGCTCAAGGGCCAGGAGGCTTGAGGATTATCTTTTAGGTGAAGAAGATGTAAATGGAATTGACGAGCGAACTGGCTATCTTTATATGGAATTTAAAAGGGAAAATAAAGATAATTATATCTCTATAGGCATAGGTCTTAAGGCGAAAAGACATCAAAGCATGGATTTTTGGGGATTTGTCATTAAAGATGGACGGCGAATAGGCATTGACATATTGCTTTATAAATTAGAGACAGGTATTGATGGGAAAAGAGTCAAAATACCTTTATCCAAAAAAGAGCTTAAAAATTACATTGGAAGTGGCGGAGAAGTAGTTGATACGCAAAGAGAATATATGGAATTAGTAAACAAGAATATATTTGGTTTTTCAAACATTGATGACTATGATGAACTTATAAAGCTTTTAATACAGCTTAGGAGTCCAAAACTTTCCAATGATTTAAGACCAAGTCGTATTTACGACATATTGAATGCCTCTCTATCACCTTTGACAGATGACGATTTAAGGTCGATGTCTGAGACGATAGAAAATATGGATCAGATAAAGCTGCATTTAGATTCATTAAATAAAAATATGAAATCTTTAAAGAAGCTTAAAAATGAATATGATAGGTACAATAAGTTTATGCTTTATTATAAGGCAGACAAACTTTTGGTGCAGAAAAGTGAGCTGTCTAAGGTACAAAAACAAAGTGATGAATTGCTGCAAAGCATTGAAAAAAATAATCAAGATGTTTTCCAGGGTGAAGATAGAATATCAGAACTTGAAAGTGAACTTCAGGCTTTGAAAAATAAAGAAATTCAACTGAGAAAAAATGATGCCTTTAATACACAAAGAGAACTTGTTGAAGAAGAAAATATTTTAAAACAATTTAGAAAAGATAGGGATTTAAAAGAAATTCAGCTTAAAAAGAAAAAAGAGAAATGTTTCCAAATAGAGGAAGAGCTAAAGGAGCTTTACAGTAGAGAATATAGCATTGATGAAAAAATAAAAGAAAATCTTTTGGATATGGCTTCTATATCTGAAGAAGTCAATTTTGATGAGCATAGCTTCTCAGAAGAAGAATTAAAAAAGTCTTATGGTAAGGATTTTGACTTTGATTTTTGGAGCAATTCACTAAAAGAGTATACAGGAAAAGTGAAAAAGGCATTAGATGCCATTAATGACGAGGTAGACGCAAACAAAAAATACAATGACGCATTGTTAGAAGAAGATAGGTTGAGAAAGGCAAACGAGGACTGGAAACGAAAAGTCAACGAAATTGAGATTTTGCTTGATGAAGAAAAAAACAGGTTTATTGATAAAATTTACGATTGGTCAGATACGAATAGATTTTTGAAGCTTAATAGAGAAAAAATCGAAGAACTTTCCAGAATAGTTCTATCATACGGGAAAACAAGTACTTATGAAGATCTTATATCATTTGTAAGGAAGCCCTACGAGGATATCAGAGAAAAGTTTCAGATGGACTTGATTAAAGTTAAAAATGAATTGGACTTAAGAAATTCTAAGCTGGATGAAAAAGAAGAGGAATTAAGAAAGTGGAGAGAGACATATGATCCAGAACCACCTCGCAATGTGGAAGTTATAGAAAACAGAAATAGATTGGATAAAGCAGGAATTGCATATGTGCCACTTTATAAAGCAATTGACTTTAAAAATGATATAGATGATGATACAAAGGGAAATATTGAATCAGCTCTTATGGACATGGGAATCTTGGATGCACTTATTGTGTCAAGAAGCGATATTGATAGAGCAATGAAAATGGATAAGGACATGGCAGATAAGTATATCATTCCAGGGACTTTTAACATGAAACTTAATGTACTGCAGTATTTTGATGTTGTCGATTCAAATAGCGGTGTCGGCTTAGATGAAATTTCAGATGCTTTAAGCAATGTATTTATTTATGAGGAAGAGAATGCAACATATGTGAATGATGATGGCACGTATGGAATAGGGGTTTTAAAAGGGAAAGCTGTAGGAAATGTAAAGTCAAGGTATATAGGTTTTGAGTCGAGACGGCGCTTTAGAGATGAAATGATATCATCAATATCTAAAGAAATAGACGCCATAAAAGGTGAAATAAGAGAACTAAATGATAGACAACTGTCAATAAAATCTCAGCTAAGTGATTTAGACGTAGAATATAAAAATTTTCCAGGGAAAGATGATTTGGAAGAAGCGCTAAAGGAATTGAAAGAAGCGCAATCGAATCAAAAATTCACGGAGATTAAATTGAATGATGCGACAATTGCTGCTAAGAAGCTTTTTGATGTGCTTCAAGAAAAAAAAGCAATTGTTAGGAAGTTGACGTCTGGAATTGGCATTCATGCAGATGCCAAATCTTACGAAAGTGCTTTAGAACAGTTAGATGAGTACAAGAATCTCCTACAGAAATTACAGATAAATTACAATAGCTATATTACTGTCTTAAGAAGTGCAGAGACTAGAAAAATGCAGAAACAAGATATTGAGTATGACATTGATAATTACAAGTTTGAGATTGATGTATTAGATGCGAAGATAAAAAACAGCATAGAAAAGATCAATGTATTAAAAGAAACCATTGAAAAACTTGGCATAGAAGATCTTCAAAAAGAGCTTTTACAGTGTATAAAAAGGATTGACGACATACCAAAAGAAATAAATGATTTAACTGCTAAAACTGCTGCACTTAAAGAGAGAGTAGTCCTGCAAGAAAAAGAATATGAAAGGTTAAAAGAAGAAATAAGAAAAAATCAGGATATTTTAAACATATACCATAAAGGGTTAAAAGATGAGATAATATTTGGATTCGTTGATGAGCTTACAGATATAGATGATATGTATAAAGCAGCGAAGACTATTCAATCACAGTACAAAGAGATGTTTGCAAAGTTTGATAAAGACAGTGCCACAGAAAAAATAAGAAATGCATTTTATGTCTGTATAAATGAGCTTGTAGAATATGGGCTTTCATTAGATGTGGTAGAAATTGAACAAACTGATACAGATATTGATACTTATCAAGAAATATATAAAGATTTAAGAAGATATCAGATAACAGCGAAAGTAAATGACAAAAAGATATCCCTTTATGGGCTTTATAATATGATCGATGAAGATATAAAAATAAACGAAAACCTTATGAAAGAAAAGGATAGGCAGCTTTTTGAGGATATAATCATGCACAATGTAGGGCGTAAAATAAGAAGCAGAATCTTTAAAGCAGAAGAATGGGTTAAAAAGATGAATGAGTTAATGTCTCAGCGTGATACGTCAAGCGGTCTTAAGTTTCAATTGGAATGGAAGCCAAAGGCTGCTACAAATGAGCAAGAGCTAAATACAAGAGAGCTTGTAGAGCTTTTAAAGCTTGATGCAGACATGATGAAAGAAGAAGATTTTAATTTAGTAGTAAATCACTTTAGATCAAAGGTTGAAAGTGCAAAGAAAATATATGAGGAAAACAGCAATACTGATACATTCCACCAGATAATGAAGAGCATTCTCGACTATAGAGATTGGTTTGAGTTTAAGTTGTATTTCAAAAAAGAAGGAGAAAATCGCAAAGAACTTACAAACAATGCCTTTTACAAGTTTAGCGGTGGAGAGAAAGCTATGGCTATGTATATACCTCTTTTCTCAGCAGTGTACTCTATGTATCAATCGGCGTCATCACAAGCTCCAAAGATTATATCGCTTGATGAAGCTTTTGCAGGAGTGGATGACAACAACATAAGAGATATGTTTAAACTTATAGAAGACTTGGGATTGAATTTCATCATGAACTCACAAGTACTGTGGGGCGATTATGATACAGTGCCAGAGCTATCTATATACGAGCTTATAAGGCCTAAAAATGCAAGTTATGTGTCGTTGGTAAGATATAAATGGGATGGAAAGATTAGGCGTTTAGTTACTGGAATTGAAAAAAGTGTTGAAGAGATCGATGATTTTTCGTACGATGAGGTTGCATTTACAAGGAGTAGGTGAGTAGATGAAAGCCGATGATATAGCATTTTTTAGAAGAAATAAAGGGTATGAAAGGATATTTAAAGCTATTAGGGATAAATATAAGAGCATAGGAAGGATAGGCGGTGTAATCAAACTTGATGATTTAACGGATTCTGAGAAAGTAGTATTATCTAACCATTTTAAAAAAGACTTTAGCAAGCGAAAATCAGTAAATATCGATGTCAATAAATTTGCAGAGACATTTTTGAATACGAGATTTGAAGAGTACAGTTTGATGGATATATTAGAATCGTATTTTGATGAAAAGCTGACCAGCAAAAAAGAAGACATGTATCAGTATGAAAATGAAAAAGAAAAGTTCTTTAACAAGTTTTTATCTGAGTATGAAGGGACAAAGTGCTGGCAGTGGTTGAAATCTATTTATGAAAATAAAGCTATTGGTGTAAAAACGATAAATCAGAGATATGATAGTGATCGCACTTTGCTCAAAAAAGATATAAAATACGTTTGTGATGCATTAAATAGACTTCCGGTTTACGAAGGAAAGAAGGTAAGGCTGCCAGTCTTTTCATCCCATATAACTAGAGACCCGCATGGATTCGATGTAAACACTGACTGTGGTAAAATGCTTATAAATGCATTGGCTACGATTTTTGGGTTCGATGAGGTGAAAAATTCTGAGGAGGTTGCCGAGCTTTTATATAAAGCTGGCATAGTGATTGATGAGATATCGAATTTTGTGACGCTTAAAGGGCTTTTGGCATATAGCAAAGACGAGTGTAATAAGGTGTTTGAAGCTGCTTATGAATGCAATGAAGTTTTGCAAATACCGCTTTACAATTTGAGCGTGTTGGATAAGGTCGAGAGCCCATCCAAAAAAGTATTTGTATTGGAAAATCCAGGTGTTTTTTTATCCGTATGTGATTTTATTAGGAAGCCTGTTCCACTTGTATGCGCATATGGCCAGCCCAGATTATCTCTGCTTGTCCTTTTAGATATGCTATATAAAAATGGTACAGATATATATTATTCAGGTGATTTTGACCCCGAAGGATTACAGATAGCACATAGACTTTTCAAGAGATATCCTGACAGATTTCATTTTTGGAGATATGATGTTGAAGATTACATAAAAGCTTTATCAGATAAGACATTGACTGAATCAAGGCTTAAAATGATAGATAAAATCGATATGGCTCAATTAAAGCCTTTAGCAGACAAAATGAGATTATTGAAAAAAGCTGGATATCAAGAGCTTATTCTTGATGATATCATTAAAGATTTATTGTCAATGAGTTAATTAAAAAAATGAGCATAACAAATTAGTTTTTGAATTGTTATGCTCATTACTTGTTTTAATTTATTAATTTTTTTATCTCTTCCTTTGCTAATTCTGTAATTTTTGCTATTTTATCAATATCCATACCTTCTTCTAATAATTTTTTAGCAATTTTTATGCTTTTTTCTTTTTCGCCTTTTTCAATACCCTTTTCAATACCCTTTTCAATACCTTTTTCAATACCCTTTTCGATTATCATCTTATATGTTTCGGATTCTTCAATTCTAAACATTCTTACCACCTCCGAAAAAACTTTCTCAATAACTTCTCTTTTAAAAACTATACCTGACAATATCTCAGCCTTAAATGTTATGTCTTTCTTTTTATTTATGTCCAAAGGAATATCTTTTATAGCCTCAACACATCTTTCTAAATATTTTTCTCCTTCTTTTTCCCTTCTATTTTGGTCCATCAATGGAAGAAGCGAATACAAGTCATAATAGTCTGTTCCTACAACATCAGTATATTTTATGTTACCAACATTTATTATCCTGTATTTATAATCTAATGTGTTTTGTTCTCCAAAGTCGTAGCTTAAGCTATTTGCCATTTTTACATTGTCTTTTCCTATATATAGGACTATCTGATATGGTAAGAGATTATGCTTTTCCATTATCTCCATGGAATATCGTAACATCCTGTAAGGCATTTTTCCGTCATTTTCTGATTGAAATTCTATATGCACAGCGACATTTCCTTTATCAGTAGTACATTTGAATATCATGTCGCTGTCCCTTCGTTCTATTCTTGCAAATTCTATATTAAGTTCATCAATCTTTGTATATTGCAATCCAAGAAAATAACTCATTATGTCATCAGTCATATCCGAAAAAATATTTTTCATCGTTATATCGTATTTTTGGCTCATATTTCTTCCTTCCATTTCTCTTAATACTTATAATTATTATACCACACGGTTTTACAAAAGGATATGGCTAATATAGTATTGTTTATAATATTATTGAAACAGCGTTAATCATAGACTTTTTGATTATAATGAACAAAATTGATAAATAATTCAAGTTGAATTTGACAGAATTTTATTGATGCAGCTTGTGAATGTAATACTTTAGTATATAATATATTATGAACGCTAATTTTAAAGGAGGGAGTTTTTATGGCTCTAAATCAAAATATGTTTAGGATGTACGATATACGCGGTGTATGGAATGATGATCTTACCGAAGAAACAGCAGAGCTTATTGGCAAAGCCTTCGGTACATATATTCAAAATGAAAAAAACGTAAAAGATGTAATTGTAGGCAGAGACAACAGGATATCTTCAAAACCCATAAGAAATGCTGTGGTAAAGGGACTTACTTCTACTGGATGTAATGTGCTGGATATCGGTGTTCTGTCTACGCCTGCTTTTTACTATTCACGCATACTATATAATTACGACGCAGGACTTATGATAACAGCAAGCCATAATCCACCGCAGTTTAACGGATTTAAAGTTGCATTTGGACCATCTACTATATATGGTGATGAGCTTAAAAAGCTATATCATATTGCAGAGAAAGGTGATTTCAAGACAGGGACAGGTTCTTTGAAATACGCATACCCTATACAAAGCTACATAAAGATGATTCAGGATAAGGTGAGACTTGGCGATAAAAAGCTTAAAGTTGTTGTAGACTGTGGAAACGGTACATGCTCAAACATATATCCTGATATTATATACGGGCTTGGGTGCGAAGTATACCCACTGTACTGTGAATCAGATCCAACATTTCCAAACCATTTTCCTGATCCAGTGAATGCAGACAATCTGAAAGACTTGATAAGTGAGGTTAAAAGACTTAGCGCAGACGTTGGCATAGCTTTTGACGGTGATGGAGATAGGATTGGCGTCGTTGATGAGAAGGGCAACATAATCTGGGGCGATATGCTGATGGTGCTTTACTGGAGGGAAATAATGAAAAAGCATCCAGGTGCAGATGCCATAGTCGAAGTAAAATGTTCAAAGGCACTGCCTGAAGAGATAAAGAAACTTGGTGGAAATCCGATCTTCTATAAGACTGGTCACAGCCTTATAAAGGCAAAGATGAAAGAAATCAATGCTGTCTTTACAGGCGAGATGTCAGGCCACATGTTCTTTGCAGATGAGTATTATGGCTATGATGATGCGGCGTATGCTGCAGCAAGACTCCTTAGAATACTTTCTAATACGAATAAGACATTGTCAGAGCTTTTGTCAGATGTGCCGAAATATCCGTCGACTCCGGAATTGAGATTGCACTGCGATGATGAAAAGAAATTTGATGTTGTAAAAGGTGTGACAAAACATTTTAGAGAAAAAGGATATGAATTGATCGATATCGATGGTGCAAGAGTCATGTTTGACGGCGGATGGGGGCTTGTTAGAGCATCTAATACAGGACCTGAATTGATTGTAAGGTGTGAAGCTGATACTGAAAAAAGGCTTGAAGAGATAAAAGATGAGCTTGCAGAGGTATTAAAAAAATACGGTGTTGAGCTTAAATAAGAATGTACGAAGGGACTGTGGGAAATATCACGTCCCTTTTGTTTTGGAAAAATTTTATGATTTTTTTGTTGTAAACGGTCACTAAAGAAGGATTTTTAATGTGTCATGTCGAATACATCATAAAAACAAATCAAAAGGAGGCAGCATATGTGGAAGATGATGAAAAATGGTATGTCATATATACTAGGACTGGAGATGAACTGAAAGTAAAAAGGTTGATTGAATTGCTATTTTGTAAATTGAAAAGAAAATCTATTAGAGTGTTGATACCTAAAAGGGCAATAATTGAAAGAAAAGGCAAGAATCGTGTGGAAAAGATAAAGTCTTTATTTCCGGGTTACGTATTTATAAAGACGTGCATGAGCTATGAACTTTACAATGATATTAAAAGATTACCTCGCTTTTTAAAATTTTTAAAAGATGAGGCAGAGCCTGCTGAGGTTAGAGAAGAAGAAATAAAGATTATACTTTCGCTCGTAGGCGACTCTGACATTGTTGGATTCTCAACAGGAATCAAGATAGGTGGTAAAGTTAAGATAATCGATGGACCGCTTAAAGGGTTTGAAGGTCTTATCGAAAAAATTGATAAACGAAAAGGAAGGGTAAAAGTTAGGCTAAATGTATCTGGAAATGCTAATCTTGTTGACTTAGGAATACATATTGTAGAGGAACTAGACAATGGTGAATTTAATAAGTTGTCTGAAGTGTCGTAGAATCGTAATTAGTTTATAAGTTTTTAATAAGGGTTGTGTTTTAAAAATTGAAAAGACAAATTAATAGCAAAGGAGAGAAATTAGACTATGAGTGAAGAAGAAATAGATTTGAAGGAGATTTTGGAAATTTTAAGAAAAAGATGGTGGCTCATATTAATTATTACTGTAGCAGCAGTAGTGATGAGCGGAATTTTGTCCTTTTATGTAATAAAGCCAACGTATCAGGCTAGTACATCGCTAATTGTAAGCAAATCTCAAACAGCACAGTACAATAATGGACAAATTCAGTTTCAGGATGTTCAGACGAACAGGCTTCTTGCAGCAACATATGCGGAAATCGCAACAAGCAGATCAGTACTGCAAGAAGCTATAAATAAATTGAATTTAAATATGACGACAGATCAGTTAAAGAAAAATATAGATGTAGCAGAAGAAGGGGATACAGAAGTAATAAATATAAGTGTAAAAGATAATGACCCAAAGATTGCAGCAGATATAGCTAATGCAGTTGCAGGTTCATTCGTCGATAATATAGTAAAAATAATGAAAGTTGACAATGTAAGTGTGATTGATGAGGCTATACCTCCTACAACTAAGATAAGTCCAAAGCCGACACTTAATATGAGCATTGCTGCGATATTAGGCATAATGGTAAGCATATTTATAATATTTCTATTTGAGTACTTTGATAAGACATACAAAAGTATTGACGATGTAAAAAAATATCTTGATTTGCCTGTACTGGGTGTAATTCCTGAACTTAAAGACTGAGGAGGCCATATAATTGATTGATGTAAATAATAATGTATTCAAAAATAATGTTGTTAACTCAAAGACAACAGTTTCAGAAGCTTTTCGCTCATTGAGGACAAATTTACAATTTACTAGCGTGGATAAAAAAGTAAAAAGCATTTTGATAACAAGTTCGTTGCCAAATGAAGGGAAAAGCACAATTATAAAAAATCTGGCATATGCATTAGCTATGACTGGCGTTAAAGTGATTGTTGTTGATTGTGATTTAAGAAACCCTACTGTGCACCAGATGTTTAAAATACCAAATATGAGTGGATTGACAAATATAATTGTGGAAGATGATAGGTATGAAAAGTATGTTATATCAGATAAAGAATTTGACAATTTGGGTATAATAACGTCTGGTCCAATACCGCCAAATCCATCTGAATTAATAGGTTCAAACAGGATGAAAGTTTTTTTAGACAGACTTAAAGAAGATTATGATTATGTTTTGCTTGATGCACCGCCCGTTTTATTGGTAACAGATCCTACGGTTCTTGCGCCAGTAGTGGATGGGGTTATTTTAGTTATCCAAGCAAATAAGACAGAAATTGAAGCTACCAAAAGAGCAAAGGAAATTCTTACAAATTTGAAAGCTAATATTCTTGGAGCTGTTTTAAATAAAGTAAAAGAACAAAGAAGTGACTATTATTATTACTATTATTATAATAATGATGGAAGCAAACATAAAAGGAAAAGAAGGAAAAAATAATGGTTGACATTCATTGCCATATACTACCAGAAATTGACGACGGAGCAGCCGACATTGATACATCTTTAGAAATGGCACAAATAGCCCAAAAAGATGGTATCAAGACGATAGTAGCAACTCCACACTATATCGAATACGAAAGTGAAATAAGTAAAGACTTTATAAAAAATAAATGTGACTTATTAAACAATTATTTTTTGAAAAATGGTATTGATGTAAAAATATTGCCTGGTTGTGAGGCATATATTTCTCATACGTTGCCATCAAAATATAAAGAGGGCAGCATTATGTCTATTAGCGATAATGGCAAATATATATTGGTAGAACTTCCGATGGTGGAATTTCCTAGCTATGTAGAAGACGTGATATTTGAATTTAAATTAATGGGCGTTACGCCTATAATTGCCCATATAGAAAGATATAAATACGTCGACGATAATTTTGATTTAGTGTATAATCTTATTAAAAAGGGAGCATTAATGCAGGTTAATTCCACCAGCGTAACCGGACTCTTTGGAAACAAGATTGCGAAGAAGGTTGCTCACCTAACCAGATTAAATATGGTGCATTTAATAGCATCAGATGCTCATACTGCGAAAGGGCGATCTCCACATATTGTTGATTCGCTATTGATATTGAAAGATAGCGGAATTGATCATGAAGTTATTGATTATATTGTTGAAAATGGATACAAAGTGATAAATGGACTTGAAATAGATGTTCGCGAACCTGTTTTAAAGAAAAAAGGCATATTTCATAAACTGTTTAGAACTTAAAATATGCTAAATAAATCATGATTACAAACGCTATGAAATAATGGAGGAATACGCATGAAAATAAGAAAAGCGATAATTCCAGCGGCAGGACTTGGAACAAGGTTTTTACCTGCAACAAAAGCACAGCCAAAGGAGATGCTTCCAATAGTTGATAAGCCGACTATACAATATATAGTGGAAGAAGCCGTAAACTCTGGCATAGAGGATATACTCATAATAACAGGAAGAAACAAAAGAGCCATAGAGGACCATTTCGACAAATCTGTAGAATTAGAGTTAGAATTAAAGAAAAAAGGCAAAGAAAATCTTTTAAACCTCGTTGAAGATATAACAAATATGGTGGATATACATTATATAAGGCAAAAAGAGCCGAAAGGACTTGGACATGCCATTTATTGTGCACATACATTTGTAGGAGATGAGCCATTTGCAGTTCTTTTAGGGGACGATATAGTTGATGCAGAAGTACCCGTATTGAAGCAGATGATAGAACAGTACGAAAGATACAACTGTTCCATAATAGGCGTACAAGAAGTGCCAAAAAGTGAAGTAGACAAATACGGCATAGTAGATGCCAACATGATTGATGACAGGCTGTATAGAGTAAACAACCTAGTAGAGAAGCCAAAAAAAGAAGAAGCACCGTCAAACATGGCCATACTTGGAAGATATATAATATCGCCAAGGATATTTGATATACTAAAAGACTTAAGGCCCGGAGCAGGTGGTGAAATACAGCTTACTGATGCACTTAAAGTGCTATTAGACTATGAAGCAATATACGCATATAATTTTGAAGGCAAGAGGTATGATGTAGGAGATAAATTAGGGTATCTTAAGGCTACTGTTGAATATGCTTTGAAAAGAGACGACTTAAAAGACGACTTTATAAAATATCTAAAAACTTTAAAATTAAGTGACCATGATGTTTTGGATGAAGTTGCGATTTCTGGTTTGAATGTAAAATAAGATTTAGTCTATATGGGCTATTTCCCATTTATTTCCGCCATCATTTGACTTATACGTTATTGCATGTTTTACGGTTTTATTGTTGCTAAGTCCCCTATACTCTACAGTAAATGTGTAATTTTTGACACCTACGAGGACAGGGACATTTGCAGACATGACGTAGTATTTTTTGTAACTTTTTGGCACTGGCAATAAAACTTTTGACCACGTTTTTCCTCCATCAGATGTTTTATATGTTACGGTTTCTGAAGATGTGCTATTTGAGACAGTTATCCAGCCATTGTAGCGACCATAAAATATCATGTTTGAATAATTTCCAGAACTGTAGAGACCTGTGTAATTTTTGTCTGAAGTTATTTTTATTTCTTTCCACGATGTACCACCGTTGTCTGTTTTTAATAAATAATTTATCTGCATTCCTGCCCCATGTAGTACCGTTAAGACCCAGCCTTCATCAGCTGTAATAAACTGGAGGGCAGCTATATCCTCTCCCAATTGTTCAATTTCAAAACTTAATTTTTTCCAATGCAACCCACCGTCTGTGGTTTTGAGTGTGTATAGCGTTGGCGGCACAATCCAAGATACCCATCCGATGTCTCCTAAAAAATAAGGTACTATGCTTTCAGCATCGGTGTATGATTCTTTAGGAATTTTATCCATCGGAATAGAAATTTTATTCCATGATTTGCCGCTATCAACGCTTTTGTATAACTGTAAATTATCTAGTGAAATATGATTATCTTTAAAATCCCATTTCCATTTTTCTACAGAAACTGTATCTTTATTTTTTTCAATGTTTAAATCCGACTTTTCACTACTTGCGGCATGTTTAGCAGTAATTTTACTTGTTATGTTTAGACTATTCTTATTATCAAGTTGACAACTGCTTAAAAGCAGTGCTAATGCTAAAAATATCATTAACAATTTTTTCAATTGCTTTTCCTCCCTTGCTTATATATATTTAACAATATTATACATTTTAATGTTTACTCATTCATTAAATAAATATTAAAAATGATTAAAAGTTTTTAAATTTTATAAGTATAGCGTGTTACTTTTACTGGTTTAAATAACAAAGATTTTTAATAAAAATAAGAGTAAAAAATGTATTTTTACTCTTAATCATTCACATATGTATAAAATTATGCAGAATAATATGGTATTACAGATAATAAAATAGCTACTTATTACCTGCTAAATAGTATTTGTGATATAATTCTTTGATTCTTTCGATTTCAGCAGGAGAAAATTTTGAATAGGCAATGTTTTTGGCTTTTTCTTTTTCTTCAGGTGTTAAACCACCTTTTAATAGCGACATTAAATATTGAATGTCACTAGTACTAAGTTTTGATGTTACCATTTTTACAATTTCAGCTTTGTCAGAAACGGAAACTGAACTTTCAATTTGTTTGATAGTGTCTTTTGTCACAGTAGAATTAGTTGATGCATTTGTTTTATTGCTATTATTGTTTGAGTTTTTACTTGAAGAACTATTGTTTTTATTACCCAAAGGATTGTTGTCTTCATTTTTTGTATTCTCATTGTTTTTTGGATTGTCACTGTTGATTTCATAACTGTTGATGTTTTTAGTTTCATGTTGATTGCCATTTAAAGAGTTTTCAGTGCTATTTTTCAATACCATATTTGATAGTAAATTTGATGAAATTTTGTTAAATGCATAGTTAATTCCCACATATGTTAAGCCTGATATGAGCAATATTGATATTGATATTGATATAATAATTATTGCCTTTTTCATACTCTACCTCGCAATAATAAATGTAGAGGGGAAGAGATCTATGTTCCCCTCTATATATTTTTACTGCATGTCAAATAATCTGCTTATTACGGCAATTGCTTGTGCTCTTGTTGATGTTGAAAGTGGACTGTAGGTAACTTGTGTCATCCCATTCATGATATTATATTTGACAGATGCTGCAACAGCCTCTTTTGCCCAACCTGATACATCTTTAGTATCTTTATATTGTGCTAAAAATTTTGTCACTTCATCTTGGCTGATGGCAGTATCTTTACCCATATATTTCAACGCATCAAGAGCCATTGCAGCCATCTGCTCTCTAGTTATATTGTCATTTGGAGCAAATTTGTCAGATGAGATGCCTTTTACCAATCCAATATTGTACGCTGTTGTCACGTCGTTGTAATACCAATCACTACTTTTTACATCTGTAAATGGTGTTGCTTTCGTTTGATATGGTACATTTAATAGTTTGATTAGAAATGCAGCAAATTGTGCTCTTGTTACATTTCCTTCAGGATTAAAAGTATCAGATGTTATACCATCTGTTATATGTTTAGATGCCATGTATTCTATATCGCTTTTTGCCCAGTGATTTGATATATCTTTGAATGTTTTATTGTAGTACATAAGCGCATATGTGCTAAAACCATATAGTTTAGTTGTTATAGTGTTTGTTGTTTTGTCGTATTTACCGCCTTTATATATAGCAGTATCGTTGTCAATCTTAAATAAGCTTATTTTCTTTGGATCGTACTTTGTCGTATCTATACCATTTAACGACAGCTTCACTGTTATTGGTTTGTCGAATGAAGAAATGTATGTATCTTTCCCATCTTTTGTAGCTTTAAAATAGAACTCATATACTTTGCCGAGAAGTGTAAGTGATGCTATATTTACTTTATCAGCGATTGTCTTAGCTTGTGTATCATCAAGTACATTTATAGAAACTTTAAGTGTTGAACCATCGTTATTAGTTATAACACCTGCAGGTATATAGAGACTTATTGCGTTGTCTGAGCTAGCAACGGTTGTTTCTTTTGTCAAGTCTACATTAGATGATGCAACAAGTGTTCCGACTTCGGTTACTTCTGTTCCACTACTTGATGAACCGCCGCCTATAGTTCCGCTACCACTGCTTCCACCACTGTTGTTTCCGCTACCATTAGAAGGTGTGTAATTTTGAATGCCATACGCATTCAATACTGCTCGAAGGAGATTTTGATTATCTGATGACAATCCTCTTGCGGCACTAGAAAAGCTATCTGCAGCAGTGACAATATCGTCTAGAGTTAAATTGTTACCCATATCTTTTAAGAGTTCATTTGCTAAATCCTTAAGATCTTGGTTTTTGCTTATATCATCTAATGAATATACAGTATCTCCTAAAGCGTAGTACACTTTAAAATTATCGTCTATCCTTAAGTTATTGTGATGTTCTTGAATTAAATTTAACAAACTGCCTGTTTGAACATTGTCTATTAAGAAATTGATGACATTGCTGTGAGCATCATTAAAACTACTTAATGCATCTGTGTCTATGTCCTTTGGTTTTAATGTGACATCTGTTATAGTACCGCTTTCAATTTGATCTAGTATAGATTTGCGCTTATCTGATGTTATGAATGTCTTCATTGCTTGTGCTAAAAGTACGATATTGTCTGCTGTTACATTGTAATTTGTTGTATTTATGCTAGATAGCGTGTTTGCTATGCTATTTAGTAAATTGCTAGTAGTTTGACTTATATTTCCATTTACAAAGTTTCTTACTTTTTGTACTACTTCTTCTCTTTGATTATACGGTAAACTTGCAAAAGTTGTAGCTGCTTGTGTAATAAATGGGTTTACAATATTCAGTTGATCTTGTGTGATAGTAACTGAATCTGCTAATGCTGTAACATTTAAGTAAGGAAAAATAAGCGTTAGTGACAAGACAAAAGCTAAGATGATTTTTGACAGAGAAAATCTTTTCAACTCCTTCACTCCTTTATCGTAAAATTTCATAGGATTTAAGAAAAATTAATTAACAATTCACCTCCTATTTATGAAAAAATTTCATCTTTATTATATGACTATGGAAAAATATAGTCAATATAATTTCGGCAACTTTTTCAAAACTTCAGCTAAAATTGTGATTTTTTTGATATAAGTCGACAATTTACTTAAATTCTTTAAGTATTTCATTCAGTTTTTCCATATCGGGCTTCCAGTAGCTTATATTGTTTAAATTATAGAAACTTCCTGGCACTGTATAAGTTTTAATGTCATCAGCGTTTACATCTTTCATCACCGAAATCAAGGCAAGTATCTGATTGAAGTTAAGGTTTGTGTATATATCACCTTTAAAAGCATCGTACAATTTTATGTATGAAGATACATCATTTTTGTTTGCCTTTAATTGTTTTAAAAATGCCAGTAAAAATTGTTGCTGCCTTTTTACTCTATTTATGTCTCCCATCGGGTCGTAACGCCATCTAACATATTCTTCAGCTTTTTTGCCGTCTAAAACCTGATACCCTTTGTTTAAATTGGCACCGTGTGTATGCATGTCTTCTTCAACGTTTATTGGAACGCCACCAACCGCATCGACTATCTGAGAGATGTTTTGCATATCTATTGATATGTAGTAATTAACATCGATTCCCAGAAAATTGCTGATTGTCTTTAAGCTTAGTTCATATCCACTTTTGCCCATGCCACCATATGGATATGCAGCATTTATTTTATCGTATCCTTTTCTACCTGGTATTTGAACGTATGTATCTCTTGGAATCGATAAAAGATTTACTTTTTTTGTTTTTAAGTCGATTGAAAATATCCCTATTGTATCTGTCCTAAAGTTTCCTATTGTTTTTATTCTTTCATCTGTCATATCTAAACCGAGAAATGCCAAATATATTTTTTCACTGCTAAATTCAGAATTGTTTTTTTTAGCTTTATCAGTAATTTTTGAGCTATTTGGCATTTTAGTGCTTGAAAATGCGGATGTTGGATTTTTAAATGTATTATAGCTATTATAACCAAATATAGATAAAATAATTGCAAAAATAATAATCAATGTTAAAATAATTGTTTTTTTTCTCATTTTATTTCTCCTCGTCAAATTTTTGATTTAAAAATCCCACTTTATAAGATTATACAACAATCAAATATAATATTAAAAGTGATTATAAATAAAAATCATTTAGGAGAATATATATATTAGTGAAAAATCGTTTAGGAGGCGCAATCTTGAAGAATAAAAGATTGTCGGTATTTTCAATTACTGCTACATATATAGGTACTGTAGTCGGTGCTGGGTTTGCATCTGGACAGGAAGTACTGCAATTCTTTGGATATCACGGTGTAAAAGGATTTGTGGGTCTTTTTGTCGCAGCCATCATGTTTATTGTATATGGGTATTTTATTTTGCTATTGGGCAATAAACTTAATGCTTCTTCACATTATGAGGTTATTATGGATGTTGGAGGCCCTTTTTTTGGCAAAATAATGGATTATGTGATAATATTTTTTTTATTCGGAGCTTTTACGGCAATGCTGGCAGGTACAGCAGCGATTTTTAAAGAGCAGTTTGAGCTACCATCTCAGTTTGGAGCTGTTTTGATGGCTGTAATATCAGTCATGACAGTTTTGACAGGAATAGCAGGTGTTATTTCTGCTATTTCTTTTGTAGTGCCGATTTTATTGCTGGGAGTATTTTTAATAAGTGCATTAGCACTTTTTTATACACCAGATATTTCTGTATTAAACCGCATATCAATGCCATTTGATGCAGCCGTCAAGAATTTTTTTGTATCTGGGGTTATTTACGCTTCATATAATTTGCTAATGTCTGTGGCAATTTTGGCGCCACTTGGAAATCAAACAACGAATAAATCGGATTTAAAATTAGGTGCATTATTTGGAGGTTTAGGTTTATGGGCAGGTGCTACGATGATCTTGGTGGCGATTCTTTTGAATATGCCTCACGTTTCCAATTATCAAATACCTATGCTTTACATAGCTGGAAAATTCTCAAAATTGCTTAAGCTTATTTACAGTTTTATTTTAATTGCAGAGATTTATACGACAGCAGTTGGGAATCTTTATGGATTCGTGGCAAGATTGACTGATGCTAAAAGTACATTGTATAAAGTTTGTACAATCATTACAGGTGGTGTAGGACTGATATTAAGCGGGTTTGGTTTTTCAAAATTAGTACACTACATGTACCCAGTTGCAGGTTATGCTGGAATTGTGATGCTGATTGGGATAACATATGGTTTAATGAAGAAAAAATGATGTAAATAAGCTAATTTGCTAATATTTTTTGCTTGTAATTCGAAATATATATTGGATAATAGTATTGCTGCAGACTTCATAGACAGGAGTGAAACCATGGATTCTTTTTTGTATGATACAAAGACAAAATGTCCAGTATGTGGCAGAGAATTTACTTATACTAAAGTAAGAATGTCGCATTTGAGAATTAGAGAAATCAGAAAGGATCTGTATACAAAGTATGAGGGAATAGAGCCTTTTTTTTATGATCCCATTGTATGCCCAAATTGTGGTTATGCTGCATTAAACGAATCTTTTAACAACATTACTGAAGAAAGTAAAAAAGAAGTTCTTTCAAAAATCACTACAAATTGGACAAAAAGAAAGTTTTCTGGTGAAAGGACTCCTAAAAAAGCTTTAGAATCATATCTTTTGTCTTTATATTGTTCAGAAATAAAGAACGATAAAGATATAATATTTGCTAAGACATGCTTAAGGATAAGTTGGATATACGACATATTAGGAGATACTGCCAATAAAATAAAGTTCTTAAAGATTTCATTAGATAAGTATGAGAAAGCATATGAAGGAAATGATTCATTTGAAGGTGAAATACAGCTTATATATTTGATAGGTGAGCTAAACAAGATATTAGGCAATAGAGATGAAGCTCTAAAATGGTTTAATAAGGTAATAAATCATCCATTGAGAAGCAATTATTCTATGATAGTTGATTTTGCAAGGGATGAATGGCAAAGCCTAAAAATATGAGGTCATGTTTTTACATGTGACCTCATATTTTTATATGAGGAGAAATGTACAAAGGGGGATACAAATGTTTCAAACAAAAAAACCAGAAAATAGTACAATTTACTTCTTTAACGATGAATCTGTCAAAAATGGGTTAAGCGAACAAGAAGCACGCAAGAGATTATTGAAATACGGTCATAATGTTCTTGATGAAGGTAGAAAATTGACTGCTTTCGATATTTTTTTAGATCAATTTAAAGATTTCATTGTGATGGTTTTGTTGGTTGCAACGTTGATTTCTGCTCTAATGGGAGAAATAGCCGATGCTGTGACGATCACGGTTATTATAATCCTTAACGCAATTCTTGGTTTTGTGCAAGAATACAGGACCGAACAGTCACTGGATGCTCTGAAAAAACTTTCTGCGCCATCTTCAAAGGTTTTAAGGGATGGTGTTGTAAAAGAAATACCTTCAGAAGAAATAACAGTTGATGATGTAATATTGCTTGAAGCAGGCGACAAAGTACCAGCAGATGCTATTGTATTTGAATCTTCTAACTTAAGGATTGATGAATCTATTTTAACAGGTGAGTCTATACCTGTAACAAAAGAACCTGTCGAAATAGGAAATAGGAGGGTGGCGCAAAAAAATAGCTTTATATACATGGGTACTGTAGTCACGAGCGGACGCTGCAAAGCTTTAGTTGTTGATGTAGGTATGAGGACTGAAATGGGCAAAATTGCAGGGATGATTAAAAATATTGACGATAGCATGACACCACTTCAAAGAAGGCTCGATAAATTAGGTAAGGTCCTTGTAACAGGTTCTTTATTAATTTGCGCTCTTGTGGTAGTTATGGGAATCATTAGAGGCGAGTCTATTTATTACATGTTTTTGTCTGGAGTTAGCCTTGCTGTAGCTGCTATACCTGAAGGTCTTCCTGCAGTTGTCACCGTATCGCTTGCTATAGGAGTACAAAGGATGTTAAAGCGAAATGCGATTGTCAGGAAACTTCCGGCTGTAGAGACGCTTGGATGTACAAATGTCATCTGTACTGATAAAACAGGCACTTTGACGGAAAACAAAATGACAGTTAAAAAGTTTTTTGTGAATGATAATGTTGTAGAAATTGAGGGAAAGTCAAACAACGTTAAATTTACAATAAATAGTAGGAAGGTAGAGCCAATTTATGATCCTGCATTAAAAAGGCTATTAGAAATAGGATGTATGTGCAATAATGCGGACGTAAAAATAGAAAAGGCCAAAGTAAGAAATGAAGTTGTAGAAGATGTAAAATACGTTGGAGATCCTACAGAAGCTGCCATTATGTATGCATCAATTTTAGGAGGTGTATCTAAAGAATACGTAGAAAAAAAGATGAAACGAATCGAAGAAATTCCATTTGATTCAGACAGAAAAAGGATGAGCGTAATAATTGAAGAAAATGGTATGATTTACGCATTTACGAAAGGAGCACCTGATGTTATAGTAGAGCTTTGCAATAAGATTTTGAAAGATGGTAGGGAAGTTTCTTTAAGCCAAATTGAAAAGAGAAAGATACTTGATGCAAACGAGAAGTTCAGTAAGGATGCTCTTAGGGTATTAGCATTTGCATATAGGAGGCTTCCTAAAGGAGTTAGATACAGCGATCCTTCAATAGTTGAAAGGGATTTAGTCTTTGTTGGATTAGAAGGAATGATAGATCCACCCAGAAGAGAAGTATACGATGCTGTATTAAAATGTAAATTGGCAGGTATTAAACCTATAATGATAACAGGAGACCATAAGTTAACTGCTACAGCTATTGCAGATGAATTGAATATACGCTCAAAAACTGATAATATAATGACGGGAGACGAGATAGATAGATTAGATGATAAAAAACTTAATGAAGCAGTAGAGAATACGACGGTTTACGCGAGAGTTTCTCCAAAACATAAACTGAGGATTGTAAGAGCTTTAAAAAGCAGGGGATATGTTGTTGCAATGACTGGAGATGGTGTAAATGATGCACCTGCCATTAAAGAGGCTGATATTGGTATTTCTATGGGGAAAAGCGGGACAGATGTAGCGAAAGAGGCATCTTCTATGATTTTGACTGATGACAATTTTGCTACCATTGTAGCGGCAATTGAAGAAGGAAGGATTATATACGACAACATAAGAAAATTTATAAGGTATTTATTGTCATGCAACATTGGAGAAGTAATAACGATGTTTTTAGCTGCTTTGTCATCTTTAGAGCTTCCGCTTGTTCCTATACAAATCTTGATGGTAAATCTTGTGACGGATGGGTTACCTGCATTAGCATTGGGGCTTGATCCTGCTGATAAAGACATAATGAATTTAAAGCCGAGAAAGGCAGATGAAAGCATTTTTGCAAACGGTCTTGGAATAAGAATAGGCATCGTTGGAACTTTAATGGCTGTTTGCACGCTGTCATCGTACATATTTGCTTTGACTTATGGCACATTGGACAGGGCAAGAACGATTGCGTTTTCGACTTTAGTCATGGTGGAGCTTATACATTCATTTGAATGCAGGTCTGAAAGACATTTGATATTCGAATTAGGCTTATTTACAAATAAATATCTTGTAGTTGCAGTTATTGCATCATTTTTGCTTTTTCTCTCAACTATATACATACCATTTTTAAGTGCTGTTTTTAGGACTATACCATTGACTTGGTTTGACTGGTTGGTAGTAGTATTTTTTTCATCTATAGAATTTGTTTTTAACAATCTGTATACTGCCTTTGTGTTGCCAAAAAAAGAGGCGAAGTAAAATTTACTTCGCTTCTTTTAAAACTTTCAAAGAATATCTAAGTTCTAAATAATTTACAAGTTTTTTTACCATGTCTTTCTTATCATCATTTATAAAATTCCATTTATGTCTGTAGTCTGCAATGATGGATTCTGATATTGTACTTTGATTTAACACATCTCTTTCAATGTCTTTGTATATAAAAAGCCTTGAAACTCTTCCAGCACCTTTTGACAATGTCTTCGGATTTATTCCGTAATCGACGACATCAGCTTGCACTAAAGCATACCAATTGTAGTCGTCTATCTTTCCATATATAATTCCATACTTGTTGGTTTTGCTGTATACTTTGATCATTGAATATTCTCCTCCAATAGAATTTTTCTTCTATTAGAGTTTATTTACTTGTCCTAAATTTTATTCGCGTATTCTGGAAACCATAAAAGTATTTCTCTTTTTGCACTTTCTAAGCTGTCAGAGCCATGCACTATATTGAATGTCGTATTTGTGCAAAAATCTCCACGTATTGTACCTGGTTGAGCATCTTCAATTTTTGTAGGACCGTTTAAGAGTCTTACTATTCTAACAGCATTATCGCCTTCTAAAACCATGGCGAAGACAGGGCCAGACATCATATATCGAATTAAATCATTGTAAAATGGTTTGTCTTTGTGCTCCTCATAGTGCTTTTGAAGGAGTTCCAAAGAAGGCCATATAACTTTTGCAGCTACAAGATTAAGTCCTTTGCTTTCGTACCTCTTTAATATCTCACCTATAAGTCCACGCTTTACACCGTCTGGCTTTACCATAGCAAATGTCCATTCCATTTACATTCCATCCTTTTCTAAATTATTCTTTTTATTAATTTTATCCCTAACGAGTGATGTTAATGCACAGATTATGGAAAATATCCCTGCTACTATATATGCATCCCTCAATCCAAGTAAAAACGCACTGCTACTGTTTATTTTAAGCGATTCATAAAACATCTGCCTGTTGGTAAATATTGCACTTCCCATGGCTATACCGAGAACCATTCCTGCATTTCTCATTGTGGCTAAGAAGGCAGATGCGATGCCGAGTCTATTTCTTGATACACTGCCCATTATAGAGCTGTTGTTAGGCGTTTGGAAAATTCCGTTGCCAATGCCGAAAAGACCTAATCTTAACATTATTGATGCCATCGATGAATGTAATGTCAGTGTAGACATAGAGAAAAGTGCAACGGCTGTAATCAAAGCGCCAATAGTAGATAAAATTTGTGCTCCATATCTGTCAGATAAAATGCCACTTAATGGTGCAACAACAAGCATTATCAACGGGAAAGATGTCATGATTATGCCAGATATATCTGTAGAATACCCAATTTTTTGTAAAAGAAAAGGAGTCAAAAACGTCATGGTGTTTTGCGCCATAAAATTTATTAAGGTGCTGAGATTTCCAAAGGTAAATAATCTTATTTTAAATAAGCTTAAGTCGAGCATTGGAAACTCTACTTTGTATTCTATTATTACAAATGCTATAAAAAATGTTATAGATGTCAATAGAGATACGATGCTTAAGATAGACGTCCAGCCCCAAGTACCTCCTTCAGATATAAATAGGAGAAGTGCAGTGAGAAAGATAAATGCTGATAATGCCCCAAATGGGTCAAATTTCTCTGGAATTCCTTTATTATCTGGAACTACTATTTGAGCCCATATAAAACCAATTATGCCTATTGGTATGTTTATATAGAATATCGATCTCCAGCCTAAGTATGTAAGCAAGAAACCACCTAATGTAGGTCCTATCGAAAGCCCTATAGATACGGCCATTGCATTAAAGCCTAATGCTTTCCCTCTTTCGCTTGGAGGGAATGTAGCAGTTATTATAGCCGGAGCCATTGACATAAGCATACCAGCACCTATAGCTTGAAAGGCCCTTACAATAATAAGCATGTAGATATTGTTTGACATACTTAATATGGCGGAAGTGACGGAAAAAGTTATAAGACCATACTGATATAGTTTTTTATAGCCTACCATATCTCCAAGCCTGCCAAATGTCAACATTAAACTTGAAAGCATTAATAAGTATGTCATCGAAATCCAGCTAGTAGTAGTAATATCTGTGTGGAAAATTTTTGCTAGTTGTGGCATTGCAATATTTGTTACACTGCCGTCTATAGGCCCCATGACTGTTCCTATTAGTACAGCAGATAAGATTATCCATTTATTAGTGCGAAGATTTTCCATTTGCGCCTTTTCCTTTCCTGTAGTTTCTATAGTGGTTTTGACATAAAAAATTATAACACAGTTTTTGCATAAAAACGAAATGAAATATGATTTTGCGGTTCATCGTCATGTATTGCTTTTTTTGTTAAATATGTCTATAATTTAACTTGTATATTTTAGCTTAGGATGTGTGCAGATGGTAGATGTAAAGAGGCTATTAATCGTTTGCTTTTTCACAATGATAATAAATTTGATCGATACATTATCGTATTCTATAAGGCCATCCGGCGTAAGGACCAGGAAGCTGGCAGTTTCATTATCATTGTTTAATATAATGGCTGTAATTTCCAGATTATCAAACATGATTCAAGGGCCCTTTTTAGGAAGTCTTGTTGATATATCCATAAAGTACAAAATGGTTTCAGCGCTAAGCATCGATATGAGATTTGTATTGTTGTCGGCTACATTAGGCGCTGTCATAGGTGCGCCGTTAATGCCTACGTTTGTTTCAGTGTTTTCGTCTGCCATAAATGGCATGGAGAAAGCTGGATCTGTGCCGAAACTTGTACTCATGTCTTTAAAGTGGAGCAGCATAAAGAAAATAAGGACTAAGATAGTTTTACCTAAGTTTAGCATGTTAAAAGGCATCAAAGAGACGAAAATACCTAAGAGCTTTCTGGTTTACAATGTGATAATCACTTCTATATACACAACAGGCATTATATCGTCTTTGTATGCAGGTGCATTGTTACCTGAATTTAGAACTACAGCAAGTTTGCTTTCGGGAATAGTCAATGGCTTTGCCACAATTCTTTTGACAGTCATTGTCGATCCTGTTGCAGCACTTATTACGGATCAAGCACTGGCTGGGAAAAGAACACAGCAAGATGTAAACACAATGGTGATATTATTAGTATTCGGAAAAATAATAGGTACGCTATTGGCGCAAATAGTCTTTGTACCGGCATCTCATTTGATTCTCTTTGTCACAAAATTAATTGTTTAATGAAAATTTAACACAGAAGAAACAAAAATAGTGTATAATATATAAAAAGGATTCTTATGAGGATCAAAGGAGATGGATAGCCTTGAATTTTGTAAATCCGACAAAAGGCGTTTTGGATATTGATAAGATGTTTAATGATATTGTGGAGTTTATAAAAGATGATAAGAATTCCAAGTACAAGCTTATGATAGGTACTGATTCACAGCCTGGTAAAGTCATATGCTTTGTTTCGGCAGTGATTATATATCGCGAAGGTAAAGGTGCAAGGTATTATTACAGGAAGTTTCAACATAAAAAAATTCCATCTCTAAGGCAAAGGATTTTTATGGAAGCTAATTACAGCATAGAGCTTGCAAATATATTGTCATCAAAATTTGAAAAAATGGGCAAGAAGGATTTTAATATAGAGATACATCTTGATGTTGGCGAGAATGGCATGACGAAAGATATTATAAAAGAAGTAGTGGGAATGGTTACTGGCTGTGGCTTTGATGCACAGGTAAAACCTGATTCATACGGAGCAAGCAAAGTAGCTGATAAACATACAAAGTCGATGTAAATCATGTTCAATGAAAACCTCTTTTGAGGTTTTTATTTTTTGGCAGTACATTGCAAATTAAATTTTGAAAAATTATTTTTTTAACTATTGCAATATTGGCAGCAAGTGGTATAATTAAATTAAGGAAATGAAATATTAATTAATAATAATTATTATTTATGGGGTGATATTATGGATAAAGTCGTTAAAATAAAAAATGATGTTTACTGGGTGGGAGTTTTGGATCCTGATCTTGAGTATTTTGATATAGTATGGAGAACACCATGGGGAACATCTTACAATTCATATCTTGTAAAAGGAAAAGAAAAAATTGCATTGATTGAAACGGTAAAAGAGCCATTTTACGATGAGTACGTCGATAAGATAAAAAGCTTTGTAAATTTAAAAGACATTGATTATATTATTGTAGACCATACAGAACCTGATCATTCTGGTGCATTGCCGAAACTTCTCAAAGAGGCGGTAAACGCAGAAGTCATTGGCAGCAGGACGGCTATAACTTTTTTGAAAGGACAGATAAACCGCGATTTTAAGTTTAGAATAGTAAATGATGGTGACTCTATTGATTTAGGCGGTAAGACATTAAAATTCATCATGGCACCGTTTCTTCATTGGCCAGATACGATGTTCACTTATTTAGAGGAAGAAAGAATTTTATTTACATGCGATGCTTTTGGCTGCCATTATACACCTAAACATCTTTTTAACGATCTTGAAGATGATTTTAAAGAAGCTTACAAGCTTTACTTTGATTCCATCATAAGCCCATTTAAGCCAAAGGTTTTGGAGGCATTGGAAAAAATTAAGGATATTCCTCTTGATGTAATAGCAGTAGGACATGGACCTGTGCTGAGGGAAAATATCGATAAGTATTTGCAGGATTATGAGAAGTGGAGCAAAGAAGATGTAGCTCAAAAAAAGAAAGTGCTCATATACTATGTTTCTGCATACGGAAACACGAGAAAAATGGCTGAGGAGATTGGCAATGGCATAAAAGATTCTGGAGTTATAGATGTTGAAATATACAACGCAAAAGCTGTTGATTTAGATGATGTTAGAGATAAGATTGAAAAAGCAGATGGACTTTTGTTTGGTTCCCCTACAATTACCGGTGATGCTGTTGAACCTATATGGAATGTTATAGATAGAATAAATCCAATAAAGAATAAGAATAAGCCTGCTGCAGTTTTCGGATCTTATGGATGGAGTGGCGAGGCAATACCATTGATGGAAGAAAGGCTAAAAGGTCTTAAACTTAATTTAGTTGAGCCGGGTCTTAAAGTTAATTTTATTCCAAGTGATGACGATATTGAAAGATGCAGAGATTTTGGAAGAATATTTGCTTCATCGCTTGTATAACATAAGAGTTTTATATGCGTGCTGCATATAACACAAATTAAAATTTTCACATATAAAATTTGGAAAGGACTGATAATGATGAATTTCATAATAATAGGAAACGGGATTGCTGCACTTCAAGCTGCTGAAAATATCAGAAAGAACGATGGTGAATCAAAAATTACGATGATTTCGAGGGAGAAATACAACACATATTACAGGGTGAAATTGTCACATTTACTTGGGCAGCAATTTGATTTGGAAAAATTATATGTAAAGCCTGATCAATGGTATAAAGATAACAATATAGACGTTTTGCTTAAGAGAAATGTGCTTTCAGTAGATACAGATAAAAAAATTGTGAAGTTGGATGACGGCAGCATTTTAACATATGATGTTCTCATAATCGCATCTGGAAGTCATAGTTTTGTTCCACAAGTTAAAGGAAACGATAAAAAAGGTGTTTACACTGTGAGAAGCCTTGACGATGTGGAAAAATTAAACGAGCATATAAATGGCAAAAAACGAGGTGTAGTAGTGGGCGGTGGATTGTTAGGACTCGAAGCGGCCTGGTCATTAAGACAAAGTGGTTACGACATGACAGTTGTAGAATTTTTTCCAAGGTTGCTGCCTAAACAGTCTGACGAGGAAGGATCAAGGATTATTGAAAAGATCATTAAAGATAGCGGTATAAATCTTGTATTAGGTGCAGAAGTAGAGGGGATAATTGGTGATACAGCAGACGGTGTTATGCTTAAAAATGGAATTAAAATAGATGCTGATTTTGTGATATTTTCAGCAGGCGTAAGACCAAATTTGGATGCGATTAAAGATTCAGGCATAAAAGTCAATAAAGGAATTGTAGTTGATGATTTTATGAAGACAAATATTGACGATGTATATGCAGCAGGTGATGTTGCTGAGCACAACGGCAAAATATATGGGCTTTGGACCGTCGCTTTGGCTCAAGGGAGGACGGCAGGTTTAAATGCTGTTGGTGTTAATACGGTATACAAAGAAGTCCTTCCGTCAAGCACATTGAAGATAACTGGTGTGGATGTTTTTTCATCGGGAAATATTTTCGATGAAGCTGCTATATCCTACAGATATAAAGATGGAAATACTTATTATAAATTGTTTGTTAAAGAAAATAAATTGATAGGAACAATTCTCATAGGTGATATAAGCTATTCTACAAAAATAAAGAAAGTCATAGATTCTGGGCTTGATTTAAAAGAGCTTTTAGATTCATCTAATGATGCCAAGGAAATATTAGAAAAAATATAATACTTGGCAATCCAAGTATTATAAGGTTTTTTTGTTAAGCTTGAGTTTATTGAATAGAAGTGGTGCTCCAATTGAAATCCATAATCCGCCAATGAAATATCTAAATGCATTGAAAATTTCTGTATAAGGCAGCAAATATTTCAAAGTGCTTAATATTACAGCAAAAATTGATATACCAATTATCAACTTTGCTATTTGACCTTTAACCGTGTTATTTACGGTAAATTTAAAGTAATGTTGGTCAATAAAATATCCTATCATTGTACCAGATGCCAATGCCATGTATTCGAAGTTTTCATTGTATGGAAACAAAATTATCAATCCTAGAGGCACAATTAGCGAAAGAATTATCTTATATATAAGCTTTATATCATACTTACCTTCGATTATTATGCTGTCTACAAGTTCCGCGACTATTATCACTAACAAAGCGATTAAAATTCCACCAACTATATCGACAGGCCAGTGAACGCCAAGGTACAACCGCGAAAGGGAGACGAGTATTATTGCAGCAACACCTAAAATTTTTGTGATTTTCTTATTGTATTTAAACATCATTGTGCCCCAAAACGTAGTTGTACCTTGTGCATGGCCACTGGGAAATGAATATCCGCCAGCGGATTGTGTAAAAATCGATCTGATACCAGGGTATCCAATTGGCCTTTGAACCATTGTTACGTTTTTTATTACTGTATTGACGTATATAGATGACAAAAGCACTAACCCCAATTTAAGTCCAAATCTTTTATCAATGCACCAATAAAATAAAGGCAGTGCTAAAAAATAAAATAATGAGCTTCCCATCATTGTTATACATATAAAAAAATAATCTAAAATTGGATTTGATAGAAGCTGAATATCCTTTATTATGGCTGCTTGCATTTTATCACCTCGATATATATATTCTACAAGTTTGCAAATCTTCCTTCAATATTAATTGAGTAATTCATAAAATTATTTATAATCATCTTTGTCGAAAATTATTTTCTTTTAGAAAGAAGGATTTTTAAAATTTATAAAGAATAATAATATATAGGTGGTGTTAATGTGAAAGCTGAAAAGATATTTTTGAGAGATGTGGAAAAGAGGGACAAAAAGTCATTTTCTATATGGCTTAAAGATGTTGATGTAGTGAAATTTTTGATAGACATGTTTAAGGTGTCAAGAAAAAGTGAAAATGTATTGAATATTCCCTTCGGGAAAAACAGAAAAATATTTATACTGCAAACAAATGAAGGAGAAAATATAGGTTTTTGTGGACTTTACAATATCAACTGGCAGCTTAAAAGATGTAGCATGTATGTTTACATCGACGATTGTGAAAATGTAAGCGATGATGTTATTAGCGATGCTATGAATTCTATTGTAAAAAGCATAGATCTTTTGAAGAAATTCAGGATATTAGAAGTTCACGCTAAAGCTGACATCTTGAAAAAATATATAGAAAAAATGAACGATGGTAAAAAGTGCGATAATGAGTTTGTTTTTGAGATAGGATTAAACGGTAAAATTGTGTGAAGGCCTTGAAGGCCTTTATTTACTTTTTGTTAAATAAATAATATAATACAATACAAGCGATATTTATTTAAGAGGTGCTTTTATGAACATACCGAATACATTGACATTGATTAGATTTGTACTTATACCTGTTTTTGTTTACAGTTTTTTTTACATATACAATGGAAATATTTATGCCGCAGCAGTATTCTTGATATCTGGACTTACTGATGTGCTTGATGGGTATATTGCTCGCCATTACAACCAGATAACGAAAGTAGGTATATTGATGGATCCACTGGCAGATAAGTTGATGATTATAACTGTCTTATTAAGCCTATGGATTAAAGGTATAATACCATTCTTTATAATTTTGATCGTCATTATAAAAGAAGTTACAATGATAATAGGTGCATTTATTTTGTACAAAAGAAAAGATATCACAATACCTGCTAATAGATTTGGAAAAACTGCAACACTTCTTTTTTATGTAGCTATAATTTTTTCGATATTTGATTGGCCTTATGGTCTTACACTTATGATAATAGCGCTGATTTTAGCACTTGTAGCTTTTTTTATTTATTCGATAGAATTTAGGCTTTACAATAAAAAGCAGTAGTTTATATTAATGTTAAGAGTTTTGTTTTTCAAGTTTTTTGTGTTATATTTTTTTGAGGGGGTATGGCTATGAAACTGGAAGAAAAATACGAAAATTTAAAGAAGTACATAGAGAAACTTGGAAGTGCTGTCATAGCTTTTTCCGGAGGGGTTGATAGCACTTTTCTTGCAAAAGTCTGTTATGATGTGCTTAAGGATAGATGTGTAGCTGTTACTGCTACATCTTCTACATATCCGCAAAGGGAATTTAAAGAAGCGCAAGAGTTGGCCAAACAAATTGGTATAAGGCACAGAATCATAAGGTCTGAAGAGTTAGAGATTGAAGGTTTTTCAAAAAATCCTATAGATAGATGCTATTACTGTAAAAGCGAGTTATTTTCAAAGTTAAAGAATGTTGCAGAAGAAGAAGGCATTGAGTATGTTTTGGATGGTACAAATTACGATGATACCGGGGACTTCAGGCCTGGCAGACGTGCAGCAAGGGAATTAGGCGTAAAGAGTCCTCTTTTAGAGTGTGGATTTACCAAGAATGACATAAGAGAGATGTCTAAAATTTTAGGGCTTCCAACATGGAATAAACCTGCGTATGCATGCCTTTCTTCTCGTTTTCCATATGGGCAGGAAATAACAGATCAGAAATTGTCTATGGTGGATAAAGCAGAAGAATATCTTTTGAAATTAGGCTTTGTTGGTTTTAGAGTAAGACATCATGGTGATATTGCCAGAATAGAGCTTGACCAAAAACAGATCAACATGATGTTGGATGAGTCTGTGAGAAAAAATGTAGTTTTAAAATTGAAAGAGATAGGGTTTAAATACGTGTCATTGGATCTTGAAGGATATAGGACAGGTAGCATGAATGAAGCCGTGGTGGAGTTGATAAATGATGTACGATAGTATTATAAAAGATGTACTTGAGAAATATAATAATGGTTTAATTAAATTGGAAGAAGCTGTTGAGGTATTAAAAAAACTTCCTTACGAAGATTTAGGATTTGCAAAAATAGATTACAATAGAGAAGTAAGGCGTGGATACCCTGAAGTTATATACTGCGAAGGAAAGACTCCTGAACAAGTGAGAGAAATAGCATTAAGAATGTATGAAAAAGGCAGCAATGTATTAGGTACAAGAGCATCTTTAGATCATTTTGAAGCAGTAAAAGAAGTATGCGATAAAGTTGTTTATTACGATGAAGCAAGGATAATATCAATTAGAACAGATGAAATAAAAAAAACGAAAGGTGTAATAGGAGTTGTTGCAGCAGGTACATCTGATCTTCCTGTAGCTGAAGAAGCGGCTGTAACTGCTGAACTTATGGGTAATTCCGTAAAACGTATATATGATGTAGGTGTGGCTGGAATACACAGATTGATAAGCAAAATTGATGAACTAAGGAGCTTTAGAGTCATAATATGTATTGCAGGTATGGAAGGTGCTTTGCCTACAGTTGTAGGTGGACTTGTTGCATGTCCAATCATTGCAGTGCCAACAAGTGTTGGATATGGTGCTAATTTTCATGGGCTTTCGGCGCTTCTTGCTATGCTTAACTCATGTTCCAGTGGTGTCAGTGTAGTCAACATTGACAATGGGTTTGGCGCAGCGTATTCTGCAAGTCTAATAAATAAGATAGGAGAGTAGCTATTATGAAGCTTTTGTACTTTGATTGTTTTGCGGGAATTTCAGGCGATATGACAATTTCCTCTCTTTTAGGACATGGCATAGTAGATGTAGATAAATTTAAAGAGGAGCTTAATAAGATTCCCTTAAGCGGATACAGTTTAAAATTTGGAACAACGCAGAAGAATGGGATAACTGCAAATACTTTTGAAGTCGACTTTGATGAAGGACATCACCATCACAGGACTATGAAGGACATTGAGGACATAATAAATGGAAGTTTGCTAAATGATAATGTAAAAGAAATGAGCCTTAAGATATTTCGCAATCTGGCAGATGCTGAAGGTAAAGTGCATGGACTGCCGTCTCATGAAGTTCACTTTCATGAAGTAGGAGCAGTTGATTCTATCATTGATATAGTTGGAACATCTGTGCTTGTAGACATGATAAGACCTGATAAAATCATCTTTTCAAAGCTGCCTTTAGGTTCTGGGTTTGTGAAAAGCCAGCATGGCTTAATACCTATTCCAGCTCCAGCTACAGCAGAATTATTAAAAGGCATACCTGTCTATGATAATGGAGTGTGTGGTGAGCTTGTGACGCCTACAGGTGCTGCAATAGCTAAAACATTGGCTCATGAGTTTGGAACGATGCCGGAATGTGAATTTGAGTCTATAGGATACGGTGCAGGGCATAAAGACCTTGAGGTGCCAAACGTATTAAGGACAATTGTAGGTACTGTAGAACTAAAAAAAAAGTAGAAAACATTTATATCCTTGAGACAAATATTGATGACATGAGTCCGGAGTATTATCAGTACATATTTGATAGGCTTCTAAAAAACGGAGCGTTGGATGTCTACATTACTCCCATATTTATGAAAAAACAGAGACCTGCTAATATGCTTTCTGTGCTTTGCAAGGAAGAAAATTTAGAGAACGTAAGAAAAGTAATTTTTGAAGAGACATCTACATTCGGCTTAAGGCAGTATAAAGTTGATAGATATGCTCTTGATAGAGATTTTAAAGTCATTAGGACTCCGTTTGGAGATGTAAGAGTCAAAATGGGTTATCTGAATGGCAAATTTATAAAATCTCACATAGAGTCAGATGACGTGAAGAGAATTGCTGAAAAAACAGGACTTTCTGTGCAAGCTGTTTTAAATGTTTTGCGTGAATATGATGGCACATAAAAACTGAAAGTGCTACCTTTCAGCTTTTATGTGTTTTTTTTAATATTGGCATCAATTTTAAAGCTAAGTATGAAGACAGTAAAACTTTTATGAAATCACCAGGCATGTAAGGCAGTGCACCTAATAGAACTGCTTTTTTTAAATTTAATTGTGCTACAATGGTTAATTGCAGAACTCCCAAAACATAGACTATCACTATGCCACCGATTATATTAGAAATAATCAGCCTTAAAAAGCTTATCTTTTTAGATTTTAATAGCATAGACGTGACAAATGATGCAATTGGCATAGCCAATAAGTATCCGCCTGTAGGTCCAAACAGTATTCCTATACCGCCGTGAAATCCTGCAAAGACAGGTATTCCTATTGCACCAAGTGCAAGATAAATAATCATGCTTAAAAAAGCTGTTATTGGTTCTAAAAGACTTCCAGACAACATTAATGCCAGTGTTTGACCTGTTATTGGCACGGGCGAAAAAGGAAGTGGTATGCTTATGAAGCTTAGCACTATAGTGATTGATGCAAACATAGATGCTAATGTCAGCTTTTTTAAATGGTTGTTCAAAAGAATCACCTCCAACGTAATTTATTTGTATTATATAAAATACAACAGATATTTGTCAACTAATATTCTTAATATAGTTGACAAATTAAGTGATATTGACAATTTGTAAGTTAATGTATATATTAATATTAATAAAATATTTTGTTATGATAGTGAGGAGTAAATGTACCAGATAAAAGAGATGGAATCCCAAGGCTGAAAGGTTTCCTTGTTGTTGAGTACATTGAAGGTAGCACTGGAGCAAGTAAGCTGAAACTTAAGTAGGCTTAAACGGGTATGCCCGATACAGCTTAAGTTATAAAATAAGGTGGTACCGCGGAAAGCCTTCGCCCTTTTGGGAAAGGTTTTTTTATTTTATTCAAAACATAAAATTGAAAGGAGATAAAGATGGAAATTTCTAAGACGTACAATCCTAAGGAATTTGAGGATAGAATATACAAAGAATGGATGGAAAAAGGTTATTTTACGCCAAAGATTGATTTAAACAAGAAGCCATTTACTATTGTAATACCACCTCCAAACATAACAGGGCAATTGCACATGGGTCATGCTTTAGACAATACGATGCAGGACATAATAATCAGGTGGAAAAGAATGCAGGGCTTTGTGACTTTATGGATACCAGGTTCAGACCATGCCAGCATAGCTACAGAAGTTAAAGTTCTCGACCAAATCAGAGAAGAAACAGGGCTTACCAAAAGAGATATAGGGAGAGAAAAATTTTTAGAGAGAGCATGGCAATGGAAGGAAAAGTATGAAAACAGGATTTTAGATCAGCTTAAAAAATTAGGATCTTCATGCGATTGGACGAGAAAGAGGTTCACAATGGATGAAGCGCTGTCGAAAGCCGTAAGAGAAGTCTTTGTTTCCCTTTACGAGAAAGGTCTTATTTATCGTGGTGACAGAATAATAAACTGGTGCCCCAGTTGTAAAACTGCATTGTCAGATGCTGAAGTAGAGCACGAAGATGAATCAGGACATCTTTGGTACATAAAGTATCCTGTAAAAGGTGAAGAAGGATACATAACAATAGCTACTACAAGGCCTGAGACAATGTTAGGAGATGTAGCAGTAGCAGTCAATCCAAATGATGAAAGATATAAACAGCTTATAGGCAAAGTTCTTATATTGCCAATTGTCGGGAGGGAAATTCCGGTCGTAGGGGATGATTACGTAGATCCTACGTTTGGAACAGGAGCTGTAAAGGTTACTCCTGCACATGATCCAAATGATTTTGAAATAGGAATAAGACATGGGCTTGATTTCATAAACATAATGAATGAAGACGCATCGATAAATGAAAATGGTGGAGAATACTATGGATTAGATAGATATGAAGCGCGAAAGAAGATAGTCGAAAAGCTAAAAGATATGGGACTTTTGGTAAAGGTAGAAGATCTAAATCATAGTGTAGGCCATTGTTATAGATGCCATACAACTGTTGAACCGTTTTTATCAAAGCAGTGGTTTGTCAAGATGGAGCCTCTTGCAAAGCCAGCACTTGAAGCTGTAAGGACAGGTAAAATAGAATTCATACCTGAAAGATTTGAAAAGATATATTTTAATTGGCTCGAAAACATCAAAGATTGGTGCATATCTAGACAGCTATGGTGGGGTCACAGAATACCAGCATGGTATTGTGATGATTGTGGTCACGTTAATGTCTCTAAAAACGATCCTGTATGTTGCGAAAAATGCGGTAGCAAAAACATACATCAAGATGAAGATGTGCTTGATACGTGGTTTAGTTCAGCGCTATGGCCTTTTTCCACGATGGGATGGCCTGAAGAAACTGAAGATCTTAAGTACTTTTTCCCAACCGATGTGCTGGTAACAGGCTATGACATAATATTCTTCTGGGTAGCCAGGATGATTTTCATGAGCTTGGAATTCATGAAAGAGGTGCCTTTCAGACGAGTCTTGATACACGGACTTGTAAGGGATTCGCAAGGCAGGAAAATGAGTAAATCTTTAGGAAATGGTATTGATCCTCTGGAAATAATAGAAAAGTACGGTGCCGATACACTGAGATTTACGCTTATAACTGGCAATGCCCCAGGAAATGATATGAGATTTAGCGATGATAAAGTGGAAGCCAGTAGAAATTTTGCCAACAAGCTTTGGAATGCATCAAGGTATGTGATGCTTAACCTTACAAGTGACGATACGACGCTTTACCTGGAAAATCTCAACATTGCTGACAAATGGATTTTAACAAGGCTGAATGATGTAGTAAAAGAAGTAACAGAAAACTTGGAGAAATACGAATTAGGGATAGCTGCTGGAAAATTGTATGATTTTCTTTGGAGTGAGTTCTGCGATTGGTATATAGAGCTTAGCAAACCTGTCCTTTATGGCGATGATTTTGAAGCAAAGAAGATAACGAAGTCTGTCTTAAGATATGTGCTTGATAATACATTGAGATTGTTGCATCCTTTTATGCCGTTTATAACAGAGGAGATATTTAAAAATATACCACATGAAGGCGATACGATTATGCTTAGCAAATGGCCTGAATACAGAGAAGACTTGATTTTTGAAAAAGAAGCAAAAGATACTATACTAATAATGGATGCAATAAAGACAATAAGAAATCTAAGGGCAGAGGCTTCTGTAGCACCGTCAAAAAAGGCGAGGGTTATAATCAATACAGACAAAGAGGATGTTATAAAAATATTTAAAGATGGAGAGAATTATATTACTAAACTTGCTGGTGCCAGCGAAGTGATGTATATTAAAGATAAAGATATGTTGCCTCAGAAAGCCATGTCAGGTTCAATTGAAGGTGCATTAGTCGTAATGCCTCTTGAAGATTTAATCGATATAAAAGACGAGATAGAAAGGCTTAGATCTGAAAGAGAGAGAGTTTTAAGCGAGATAAAGAGAGCTGAAGGTATGCTTAAAAATGAAAAGTTTATAGGTAAGGCACCAAAGCATGTTGTAGACGCTGAAAAAGAAAAGTACGAAAAATACAGTGAAATGCTTAAAAATCTTGATGAGCGTATTGAGTATTTGCTAAAATGATTTTGATGCCTCTGAAGGAGGTAATATGGTGTTTACACTATTCAAAAGGATAGAAAAAAATCCGACTTTAACAATACGAGAAGCAAATATCAAAGATGCCAAAGGAATAGTGAAACTAATCGAGAGTGTTGGAAAAGAGAAGATATACATGGTTTCAGAAGAGCCAGGATGGACAGAAGAAGAGGAAAGACAAATGATAAAGCGGCTTGATCGCGGAAAAGACCTGATTTTGGTTGCTGATTACGGTGGACAGATAGTTGGTTGCCTTACGCTTTTTAGATATTATGGTGGCAGATCTTCTAAAGTTCAACACGTAGGTGAGATTGGCATAAGCGTAGATGCTAAATACAGGAATATAGGCATTGGTTCGAAGCTATTTGAATACGCTATTGATTGGGCTAAAAAAAGAAGCTATTCAAAGCTGTGTTTAAGTGTATTTAGCTCTAATGCCAATGCCATTCATCTATATCAAAAATACGGATTTGAAGAAGAGGGACGAAGAAAGAAACAATTTAAAATCGGAAATGAATACGTAGATGAAATAATGATGGGATTATTTTTATAAAACATCCCCAGACAATTGATGTCTTGTCTGGGGTTTTGAATTTCGGAGGATGATAATGTGAATTACAGCGATGCAATAAAATACATTCACAACACTAATAAATTTGGCATAAAATTAGGGCTTGATAACATAAGGCGTCTTCTTGAATATATGGGAAATCCTCAAAAAAAACTTAAATTTATTCATGTAGCAGGTACAAATGGAAAGGGTTCTACATGTGCCTTTATAAATAGCATCTTAATCAATGCTGGATATAAAGTAGGACTTTACACCTCTCCGTATTTGGAAGAATTTGAAGAAAGAATGAGGATAAACAACAAAAATATTCCAAAGGATAAATTGGCAGATTACGTTGAATATGTAAAAGATGTTGTTGACAGGCTGTTGGCTGACGGGTATCATCATCCGACAGAATTTGAATTGATTACTGCAATTGCATTTAAGTATTTTCGCGATGAAAATGTCGATTTTGTGGTGCTGGAAGTAGGATTAGGTGGACGCTTTGATGCGACTAATGTCATTGACAATTCTTTGGTTTCTGTGATTTCGACAATAGATTATGACCATATGGACAAATTAGGAGATACTTTAGAAAAGATAGCCTATGAGAAAGCTGGAATAATAAAAGAAAATGGAATTATAGTAAGTTTTTACCAAAAAGATGAAGCGTTGCAAGTGATTGAAAGAGTGGCAAACCTTAAAAAAGCATCTTTGGATATTTTAGATATCAATGATGTCGAAATAATAGAGTCCAACAGCGAATATCAGATTTTTAATTACAGAGATTATAAAAATCTTAAGATATGTATAATTGGCAAACACCAGATTTACAATGCTTCATTGGCTTTAATGGCTGTAGAAAAACTTAGATCTCAAGGTATAACTATAAGCGAAGAGGCTATAAGAGTAGGGCTTGCCGATGCAAAATGGCCTGGCAGAATCGAAGTATTAAGCAGATGCCCATTTATCGTGATAGACGGTGCCCACAATCCTCAAGGCATGTCGGTATTAAAAGAAGCTTTAAATCTGTTTTCCTATGAAAGATTGGTGCTTGTCATTGGCATGTTGAAGGACAAAGACACAGACAAAATGCTTAAGTTAATAGTACCTCTGGCAGATATTGTAATAACGACAAAACCTGTAAGCGACAGAGCTTATACGGCAGAAGAATTAGCTGAAAAAATTAAAGGTGTGAATCCATTACATTTTGAAGATATAGATGATGCTATTAACGAAGCATTGAGAAAAGCAAATAAAAAAGATTTGATACTTTTTTGCGGTTCACTTTATATGATAGGTCATGTCAGAACATATTTAAAAAAGGTAATAAAATAATAAAGACTATAATATAATATAAAAAACTACAGTCTCTAGAAGGTGGTTGTATGGAATATAACAGTGCAGATCTTCTACAGGAGATAGACAATGCACTAAAGAGGCTTAAAGAGAGTGAATTATACCTTGAAAGGGTCGAGAAAGACAACTACCTTAAAACAAAGCTTGCACAATTAAAATATGATTTTGCAAGGGAAGAATACTTAAGACTTTTGAGAATTGCCAGAGACGAACATATAAAGTACGATATAAAGGACTTATATAAAAAGATCATAGATATTTGATAAGATGAGAATTCGAATTCTTACTTAGTGTAAAATTTTTTTAGGTGAAAAAGCAGGAAAATAGCGATGAAATGTAGAAATAAGACCTCACCATCCTCCCAAAAGGATGAGTTAGAAAATAAATAGGAAGGTGAGGTCTTATGAAAATAATTCAACATACACTTCAAAAATTCCTGCTTGTTGTAGAAAAAATTATTGGATTACTTGATGGAAAATATACCTATTTGGAATTTGAAGAAGAACTTAAAAAAATTCTAAATGAATTAGGAAAAGAGATTTGTGCAGATGTACTTCATGAACTTGATCAAAGCATATATAAAGATAAATACAAAAGGAAAAACTGGGTGGTAGTACAAAAAGATTGTGAAAGGACAATAACAACTGCATTTGGAGATATCACATACAAAAGACGATACTATAAAAACAAAGAAACAGGAGAGAAGGCATATCTCGTAGATAAAGCTGCTGGCATCCAAAAATATGAAAGAATAGATGCTGAGATTAAAGCTGATATAACGGATCTTTCTACAATACTCTCATATCAAAAAACCACTCAGGAACTTAAAAGAAATGGAGCTAACTGCAATGTAAGCCGGCAAACAGTAATGAACACATTAAGAAAAATAGACAACCTTCAAACATATGAAAAGCCAAAGACTAAAAAAGAAATAGAAACTTTATACATAGAAGCTGATGAAGACCATATACATCTTCAAAACGGCAAACCAGACATTGTAAAATTAATATACGTACACGAAGGAAAACAAACAATAACAAAAGGCAGAAATGAACTAAAAAATGCCGTATACTTTTCAGGTGTATACGAAGGAGAAAAAGTAGAAGAGTTATGGAAAGAAGTATGGGAGTACATTGTAAACACATATAACGAAGACAAAATAAAACGCATATACGTATCTGGAGATGGAGCAGAATGGATAAAATTCGGAGTAAAATATCTGCCTAATGCCGTATACGTATTAGACCTATTTCATCTACAAAAATACATAACAGCTGCAATAAAAGAAGATAAAAAAACAAAGAGAGAATTATGGAAAGCCATATTTAAAGCAGACAAACAAAAAGTCAATGAGCTTTTAACACAAAAATACAAAGAACTAGAATTAAACGGAACAGAAAATCCCGTAATGAAGTGCCAAACCTATATAAATAACAATTGGGATGGAATAAATTCATACAGCCTTTACAAAAAAGAAATAACAGGATGCAGTGCAGAAAGTCATGTAAGTCATGTACTTTCAGAGAGGCTATCAAGCAGACCAATTTCATGGAGCAAGGTTGGGGCTCACAAAATGGCAAAATTAAGAGCAATAAAAGCAAGCGGTATATCACTGAAAGATGTCGTATTAAAACAGCAATATGAAAGCTTAAAGCCAATAGAAATACCAAAGCAAACAGTGTATAAAGCGAAACAACAACTAAAGAAAATAAGATCAACTTATGAAAACATAATAAGCTTGCCAATATTGCAAAATAAAAAAACATTAACAAGTCAGGCTATAAAATCATTACTATTGAGAAATGCCATTTAAAAGTATGCATATATATTGAAGATTGTAGTTTTAGTTATTATTATGGGGAGCTTATTTGGGTTACCTATCACATGTAAAATTCATGAATAAATAGCATTGATATACATGATGGCTTCTTTGAAGAGCGTGAGAATCTGAGAATGAGTGAGATATTAAAAGAAAATCAAAGATTATAGAGTGAGTGGCGATTTTATGCTATCAAGAAGTTAAGAGACTTCAACACTAAAAAACTTTTCTTAAAATCCAGCTATCAATACTCATCCTTAGAGTGATAGTGAGGTCTTTTTTTCAAAAAAACCTAAAAATACTTGACACGATCAATTCTTAAATTGTACTTGATATAATAATTTGTTTATGATAAAATTGTAGATGCGTCGGGGCATGGCGCAGAGGTAGCGCGCGCGGTTCGGGACCGTGAGGTCGCAGGTTCAAATCCTGTTGCCCCGACCATTTTTGTGACATTAATGCCTTCTGTGCATATTATAAATTAGCATATGCATGGGGGGATGAACATTGAAAATATTTGTTGCCAACAAAGGTGATGACACTATAAGCTATATAAGCGACAATCATACCAAGGCATTTCTTAAGTTGATTAATGATGGCTTTACTTATAAGAGTGATAAATTCCACATACCGCAAAAAGGACCCCATAGATTGCTTATTGATAGCAGAAGAAAAGAACTTTATTCTCTAAATGTGTTTGATGATTCGATGAGTATTATTGGTATTAATGACTTTCGATTGCATGATACTGTATATATTGGATCTTCTCCCAACGATGGTATGATTTTAAATAATCGTATATATGTTTTAAATGGTGATGCAGATTGCCTAAGCGTATTTGACATAATGGCAGGTAAGATAGTAGAGCAGGTTAATGTGGGATTTCAGCCACAGTCTATAATATACAGTGAAAAGCATAATAAAATTTTTGTATCAAATACGAATTCTGATTCAATTTCATTGATAGATCCAATTGATCTACATGTAGAAAAAACATTGTCTGTTAAGTCAAAGCCATTTGGAATGTGCTTATCAGACGATGAAAAATTTTTATTCGTGGCGAACTCGTATTTGGAGACGGGGCTTGATGGTTCAATATCCGTATATGACATAATTAATGATACATTTGTCGATGACATTAAATGTGGAAAGCTGCCAATATCCGTTGCGTTTTCAAAGAAATATATATTTGTTGTAAATTCATGCTCTAATACTTTGATGAAAATTGATTTGCATACAAAAAAACGTACAGAACTTTTTTGTGGTTATATGCCGGTTTATGTAAGGGTGTTTAAAAATCATGCATTAATAACAGTTTCTGGTGAAAATAAGTTGATTTTAGTAGATATAGAAAATCTCAAAATTGAAAGAAAGATAGAAGTTGGAAAAGAGCCCGATGGTCTCATTTTTGAGGCGTAAGGGCTTTTACAATATAATTATATACGTCATTTGATTTTTGTTTCCAGTTATCACATACGATCTTTGCTTGTTGTGCATTTACTAAATTTAGATTTATCTCTATAAGGACAATGTCGTTTTCTACAACTTGTAAATTTGCGATGTATTCTCTCTCAGACTTCTTATAATATGTGGCTACATACTGTGATTCTTGTCTGAATTTTTCCTTATTTATAACTATGTATTCATCTATTTTTTTTCTCGTTTTTTCCTGAATGTGCTTAAAGAATAACTTTAATGCATTTAAACCAAACTCAGTTAATACGTATTTATTTTCCTTAAGATCTACAAAATTGCTTTCTTCTAATTCGTTTAGGTATTGCTGAAGATAGAAATAATTCATAAGGTTGTTATCAGAAATTATTCTGTTTATCTGTTCACCTGTAATAGGCATATCTATTCTATTTAAAATGTACAAAATTATCAATTTGTTTTCTGCTAATTCTTGAATCTCATAACTCAACTTTCACACCTCTCACAACATGTTGTATGATATTTATATTCTACCACAAAATATATATTAAAAAAAGAGAGTATTTTAAATACTCTCCAAAGTATCATTTGTTCATGTATTCTGCTTCACTGCCTGCTGCGCCATTTCCAATTTTTGTTGTCTTTTCGCCGCTTATGCTAATACCATTTGACATGGCGGATTCAGCGTAGTGTACCATTCTTTTTAGCATATGTCCTCCGACAGCACCGCAATCGCGAGACGTAAGTGTGCCCCAATAATCTTCAGATCCTTGTTTTACGGGCAAACCTAATTCTTTTGCTACTTCATATTTTAAATTATCCAGTGCTTGATGTGCTTCAGGCACTACTTTTGTTTTATCATTCCAACTTCCTCTTGCCATGTTTTTACCTCCTCAAAATTATTCCCATATCTAATTTTGCGTAAAAATATATGATTTATTCTTTTTTTACTTAACAACAATATGTTAAAATTATTTTGGAATAAAATTAAAAAGGTGATGTTAATGAACAAACAAATGATTATTTTAGAAAAAATTAAAGAATGGGGTGCATCGGATGTTGGATTCTCTTATCTTGGTGATGTGCTTCCTGAAAGTTTGCAAGATTTAAAATATGGTATAACTGTTTTAATAAAATTGTCGGATAGGATAATTAATGAAATTGATGATAAACCAACTTATACGTATTTTCATCACTACCGTTCTGTGAATACATTGATAGACCAAATTACATTGAAAACTATGCTTTTGCTAGAAGAATGGGGCTACAATGCATTAGCTGTACCTGCATCTCAGTCCATAAAAGAACTTGGAGAGTACAGAGGGTTATTTCAGCATAAAACTGCTGCAACAATGGCTGGATTAGGATGGATCGGGAAAAATGGGCTCTTGGTCACTGAAAAATATGGTCCAAGAGTAAGGTTAGGCACAGTATTGACTGATTTTAATTTAAATCCAGGTATTCCTGTTACTGAAAGCAGATGCGGTGATTGCAATTTATGCGTAACAAGTTGTCCAGCAATGGCACTGCACGGCAGATTGTGGAAAGTTGGAATGGATAGAAAGGAAATTGTTGATGCACATGCATGCAGTGAGTACATGAACAAAAATTTTAAACATATAGGACGAGGGTCTGTTTGCGGAATATGTATCAGGGTATGCCCATATGGTATCAAAATTTAATAATTTTTTTATAAAATCCTTTTAAATGTCTGCTAAAATTAATTTAGAAAGATAAAAAGGGGAGTCACGACTATGTGGCGATTATCGTATAGATTGGCAGTGTCATTTGTAATCTTAATATTTTTCTTAACTGGTTGTGGCATAAACAAAAATCAAGAAAATAGTATTAACGATACTACGTATAAAATCAATAGAAATGTTGAATTTAGCTATAATCTAAACAATGCGCCTAAATTTGGTCTTCAGGCGATTCACTTTATAAATGGGAAAGATGGATGGGCTGGTGGACAAGGGATTATTTTGTCTACAAATGATGGAGGTAAAAACTGGACAGTTGAACATACTGGTTCTTTTAATATAATAGGATTTGATTTTGTCAATTCTATTTATGGTTGGGCCATATCATCTGATAGATCTATTTTGAAGACGACAGATGGTGGTAAGACGTGGATTGAATTGCCTAAAATGAATGTGAATATTGAAAACATAAAGTTTGTAACGGTGAATAGAGGCTATGGTACACACGAAGGTAAACTTTATATCACTGACGACGGAGGACAGACGTGGGAAAGCATGAACACAAAAATAAAAATTGATTCTTATGATTTTGTTGATCAATACCATGGATTTGCGTCATACAATAATAGTATATATTATACAAGAGATGGTGGGATTTCTTGGAATTTTGTTTACAATCCATATTTGCAAGGACAATGGGCCGTAGAGATCTCTGCATTAGATGTAAACAATATATGGGCTATTTATAGGGGCAAATCCACATCGGCAGAGGAACAGCCATATCTTATTTTAAAAACTGCAGATGGTGGGAAGAATTGGACTGCTTTGGCTGAAGAAAAAAATTTTAGTAGTTTTTACGGTAGTCATAAAACAAATAATTTTTTAGGTTCATATTTAAGCTCTATAGATATTGTTGATAAAGAAACTGCTTTTACCATTGGGCTAAATCCGAAAAATGATAGTGATAAGATTTTGATATCGAGAACTACTGATGGGGGAAATACGTGGAGCAGTTATCCTGTTCCGCAATTTGATTTAGAAAGCATAATTGAAGGTCCTATTCCGATGACATTTGTAGATACTTACAATGGCTGGATTGCGTCAACGAAAAATGGCAACGGGCTAATATTAAGCACACTTGATGGGGGGCAAACGTGGCAGCAACAGTATCCTATAAGAAAGGACAATAATCAAAAAAATATTGAATATGTAAATCCAATTATTATAGATGCTTTGAAAGATATCGAAGGTAATGCAATAATTAAGATTTATGCTCCTACAGTTGTTCCTTTGCCAGAAGATAAAAAAAATATGTATATAACTGCTGTGCCTGAAATGGGAAAGTTTAACGACAGCTACAATGTTGATTTAATTATATCTGATAAACTATTAGATTTAAAAAATATAAAAATAGATCCGACCAATATTGATGCTAACGATATTTTGGGGGATTTTGGAGGCTTTCTTTTTGCCTCAGATATCGATGCGGAAAATTATGTAAATGCGATTCAGCAGAATAATGGTTTTATAGTCGATGAACAGAGTCAAAAACTTAATTATAAAGATTTTATATGGGGACAGGTTTATTATGGGAAGGGTAAGTACAGTGTGCAATGGAGAGAGGGCAGATGGACTGTTGAAGTTAATTCACCTGACAAGCCTCAGATCGATTTGGCAAAACAGATGGTAAAATACTTACAAAATTACAATTTGCCTGTTCCGCTAAACAAAGGCTTGATTGTTGTAAATGTATCTAAAAATAAAACTACAACTAATATTTACTGGACAAAGGAATCAAGTGTATACTATATAAATTACAATTTTAAACCTGTTGATGCATTACAGATGGCAGTATCGATGAGAGAGAATTGAAAAAACAAGTATTCCAATTGTTGAAAGGTAAATAAATGCTTTTGACAATTGGAATTTTATTAAAAAATTTTAGAAATGTTCACTTGACATGTAAAAAGAAATGGTATACAATAAAATTAAACCAAAACGTTTTGGAAAAGGTGGATATGTAATGGCAGTTACTATAAAAGATATTGCAAAATACGCGGGTGTTTCTGTAACTACGGTTTCCAGAGCTTTAAACGGATATCCGGATGTAAGCGAAGAAACAAGAGAAAAAATCAAGAAAATAGCTGAGGAATTAAACTATTCTCCTAATTCTATTGCAAGAGGATTAGTGACCAATAAGACTCACACGGTAGGTCTGGTTGTTTCAGAACTTATTAAACCGGGTGCCTACCATCCGTTTTTTCTGGAGATATTGGCAGGTATAAAGGCAGGTTTAAGAAAAGATAAATACGACCTTATATTGTATACGGTTGATCCAGCTTCACAAGATGTGACGCCTTATGAAAAATTATGCAATGACAGGAAAGTTGATGGCGCAATTGTGGAGGGTTTAAAATTAAGCGATCCGTATATAGAAGAGATAAAAAACACAGATATTCCAACTGTGCTGATAGATATTCCTATATTAAATGATAAAGTAGGCTATGTAAGTTCAGATAATGTGCAAGCTGCTTTTGAGGCAACAAGCTATTTAATAAAATTGGGGCATAAGAATATCGGCTTTATAAACGGACATAATGATGCTGCAGTGAGTTTTGAAAGATTGGAAGGATATAAAAAAGCACTTTATAAAAACAATATTCCTTATAAAGACGAATATGTTGTTTTTGATGATTTTACTCAAGATGGAGGATATAATTGTTTCAGAAAGATGATTTTTGAAAATCCTGAAATTACAGCGGTTTTTCACGCTTCGGATTTGATGGCTATAGGTTCATTAAAAGCTGCACAGGATCTTGGCATGCAGGTTCCGGAGGATATATCTATAGTTGGTTTTGATGACATTGAACTAGCATCATTAATAACTCCAGGTTTGACAACTGTACGACAGGAAAATTATAAAATAGGTTATATGGCAGCTAGACATCTTATATCAATAATTAAAGGCGAAAAACCGAGACATATCGTAGTACCCCATAGGCTTGCTATTAGACAATCTGCAAAAAAAATATAATTTTTTTTGCAATATTTCCAAAACGTTTCGGATGCATTTATTTGGCAGGAGGTATACATGTGGCTAAATATACATTTATTGACGATATAAATAAATTGTTAAGCGATGATAAATGGCTTATTTTGCAGGACAGATATGACAAAAAATTAAATCAAAGGTATGAAACAAATTTTACTCTTGCAAATGGATATATGGGAGTAAGAGGAAGTTTTGAAGAAGGCGCTGATGATGAGTGCCCAGGTAACTTTATTGCTGGAATTTTTGATAAGTCAGAAGCTCAAGTAAGGGAATTGGTCAATCTACAAAATTGGGTTGGCATAAAGATATACATTAATGGCAAAAATTTGAATCTTGATAAATGTGAAATTTTAGATTTTATCAGAATTTTAGATATGAAGCATGGAATCTTGTTTAGAGGCATTACAATAAAAGATGATTCCGGAATGATTACCCGTATAGAAGGGTACAGATTTTTAAGCAAACATAACGTTCATCGTGCTGCCATAAAGCTATTTATAACACCTGTGAATTATAGTGGTACCATTGCTGTAGAAAGCATAATTGATGGATCTGTGTTAAATTCAAAAGAAAATCCAGCACATAAAACAAAACATTTACGTGTTGTTGAAAATACTGACTTTGTCAATGGTGGTTGTTATCTTGAAACAGCCACAAGAGATGATGATGCAAGAATTGGAACAGGCTTCTATGTAAAAATTTATCGCAGCGATGATGGAGATAATATAGTGAAGCATAAAAGATTTGCTCCGTTAGGTGAAATATGTTCAGAATACTATGAATTTGAAGCAATTGAAAAGAAAACTGTTGAAGTAGACAAATTTGTTTCAACTTACACATCGAGGGATATATCTAAAGAAAAGATTAAAAGTGAAGTTGAGAAAGATGTTTACAATTTTGCCTCAGAGGGTATAGATAAAGAACTTTTAAAGCACATTGAAATATATGAAAAACTTTGGAAGGTTGCGGATATTAAGATAGATGGTGATGATGAGGCAGATAAAGCTTTGAGGTTTAATGTATTTCATTTGATGAGCTCCGTTAGCGAAAGTGATTCTAGGGTAAGCATTGCAGCAAAAGCTCTCCATGGCGAAGGATACAAAGGACATGTTTTTTGGGATACAGAAATATTTATGCTTCCATTTTTTATATATGTGTATCCAAATGCTGCTAAAACACTTCTTATGTATAGATACAATCTTTTAGATGCGGCAAGACAAAATGCCATACGAAATGGATATAAAGGCGCTCAATACCCATGGGAATCTGCTGACACAGGGAATGAGGAGACACCAAAATGGGGTGTTGATTATAAAGGTAATCCCGTGAGGATATGGACTGGAGATATAGAGTACCATATAACTGCTGATATTGCTTTCGCTGTTTTTGAGTACTACAGAGCTACAGATGACATAGATTTTATGCTTAAATGCGGCATCGAAATGATATTAGAAACTGCCAGATTTTGGGCATCAAGATGCGAATACAACGATTCGTTAGATAGGTATGAAATAAATGATGTGATTGGCCCTGATGAATTTCACGAACACGTAAATAATAATTCATATACTAATTTTCTGGCGCGGTGGAACATTCAAAAAGCAATTGAATTCATTGAGATTTTGAAAAAAGACTATCCATCAACATACGAAGTGTTGTCGTCTAAGATTTGTCTGACAGAAGATGAACTAAAAAGTTGGAAAAATATTATTACTAAGATTTATATACCGTTTGATAAAGAAAGAAAGATCTTAGAGCAATTTGAAGGTTATTTCAAAAGAAAAGATTACGTAATAGATAAGTTTGATGAAAATAATATGCCGTTATGGCCTGATGGTGTAGATGTTACAAAATTAAATGATACGCAACTTGTAAAACAAGCTGATGTAGTAATGCTTATGCTGTTATTAGGTGAAGAATTTGACGATGAGACGAAAAAGATTAACTACGAATACTATCAAAAGAGGACGATGCATAAATCTTCGTTAGGCCCCAGCATGTATTCTATTATGGGGTTAAAAGTTGGCGATTATAAAAATGCATATTATTCATTTTTAAGAAGTGCCAATGTTGACCTTGTAGATAATCAAGGCAACACGAAAGAGGGTCTCCATGCTGCTTCTGCTGGAGGTACATGGCAGGTTGCTGTATTTGGATTTGGCGGTTTGTACATTGACAAAGAAGGCGTTTTGAATATAAATCCATGGTTACCAGAAAAATGGCAGAAGCTATCGTATCAAATCTATTGGAAAGGCAATCTACTCCAAATCAATATTGCTAAAGATAGTGTTGACGTAAAAATTCTTGAAGGCAACGGAAGAAAGATAAAAGTAAAAATAAGAGGGAAAGATGTTGAAGTTAATTAGATTTATCATAGGCATAAACAGAAATTGCTGTTTTGCCTATAAAGATAAATAATAGAATAAGGGGGGATTCAGGATTACTTTAAATTGGTGAAAATTTAGTTTGCTTAAAATCATAATTTATTAAGAGAGGAGAAAATGAAATGGGTAAAAAATTTTTAAGCATTTTTGTCGTAACAATACTTTTGATAGCCACATTGCTTTCCGGATGTTCAACGAAGCAAAGCAATTCTTCCAATAACAATAATAAAACTAGTTCTGTGCAAAAACAAGATACTACTAAATCTGTAACTTTAAAACTTGGCATGTGGTCTTCTTCACCTGCTGAAACGAAAATTGTAAATGATCAGTTGGCTGCTTTCAAGCAAAAATATCCTAATATTAATGTACAAATTGAAACAATAGTAGGCGATTACATGCAAAAATTACAAACAGAAATTGCTGCAAATGTAGCACCGGACATTTTCTATCTTGATAGCATGCCTGCACCACAGCTTATGTCATCAGGTGTTTTAGAACCATTAGATGATTATATTAAGAAATACAATGTGGATGTAAATGATTTCGAACCATCGTTGCTTTCGGCATTTCAGTGGGAAGGAAAAACATACGGTCTTCCAAAGGATTATAACACATTAGCGCTATTCTATAATAAAGATATGTTTAATGCTGCAGGTATAAGTGAGCCTCCAAAGACATGGGATGAATTAAAAGCAGATGCACAGAAATTGACTAAGAATGGCGTGAAAGGCTTGGTTTTATCGTCAGACCTTGCAAGGTTCGAAGCTTTTATGCTTCAAAATGGTGGTTCAGTATATAAAGATGGAAAGGTGTCTTTAAATCTTCCAGAAAATGCTCAGGCACTTGACTTCTATACAGGGCTTATCACTAAGGATAAAGTAGCGGATACGCCACAAAATTTAGGTGGAGGATGGAATGGCGATGTATTTGCTGCTAAGAAAGCTGCAATGGCGATAGAAGGAGGATGGATGATACCATTCTTAAAAGACAAAGATCCAAACCTCAATTATGGAATAGCAGAACTTCCGGAAGGCAAACAAAAAGCAACATTAGCTTTTACTGTTGCTTATGTAATGAATAAAAACAGCAAGAATAAAGATGAAGCATTTAAATTATTAGAGTTTTTAACGGGAAAAGAAGGACAACAATTTGTTGTTGATTCAGGTCTTGCCCTTCCATCAAGGAAGTCTATGGAAGAAGGATTTAGGGCAAAATATCCAGATAGAGTGGCATTTATCGATGGTGCAGCTTATTCTTACCCATGGCAGTTTGGCCTTCTTGGAACAAAAGTATCTGATGCAGCAAATAAAGCTTCAGATTCGCTTATAATGAAGCAGGCAAATAATGCTCAAGAAGCACTTGATAATGCACAGAAGCAACTTGGACAATGATGCTATGCAGCACCTTTAAGGTGCTGCATAAAGATTTTGCTGTTTGGTGTTGCTATTAATGGATTGAAAGGAAGAGTCTCATTATGAAAGCTCATTCAATTTCAAAGAAAAAATATATAAATGAAACTATTTCGGGATACGCTTTTATGATGCCTTTTGTCATTTCTATTTCTGTATTTATTATTGGACCATTAATTTATGCATTTATAATAAGCTTTAAAGATTTTTCATACTTAAATCCTTCATCAAGCCACTGGGTAGGGTTTAAAAATTATATAGGATTGTTAAATGATCAAACATTTAAAAGAGCATTGCTTAACACAACGATATATTCATTGTTTGTGGTACCTACGCAATTATTTATAGCATTAATCCTTGCATTAGTCGTTGATTCAGACATTAAAGGAAAGACCTTTTTTAGAGTTGCGTATTATATACCTACTGTAACATCGACAGTTGCTGTGTCAGTCATTTTTTTGTATTTATTTAAAGCAGATGGTTTAGTCAACACAATTTTGTCAAAAGTCGGTATACATGGTCAAGCATGGTTTAACAATGTCAACTTTGCTTTGCCGTCAATCATGATGATGGCTATTTGGTCGTCGGTTGGAAATTATATGGTAATATTCTTGGCAGGACTTCAGGACATCCCCATGGAATTGTATGAGGCAGCAGAAGTGGATGGTGCAAATAAATTTCAAAGATTTATAAAAATTACTTTTCCATTGTTGAGACACGTTGTGTTCTTTAACCTTGTAGTCTCATTGATAGGTACTTTTCAAATCTTTGATCAGGCGTACGTTGTGTCAGGAGGAAGCGGAGGGCCACTTGACGCGACGATGACGGTGGTTCTTGACATATATAAAACAGGATTTAAAGATTTTAACATGGGATATGCATCAGCTATGGCTTTTGTATTATTTCTAATTATTTTGCTTTTGACATTATTGCAAAGATTATTATTTAGAGATGAAATGTATTAGGAGGTAATATATCATGTCTAAAATATTCAGATTTTTTCTTTATTCGGTAGCCATAGTCTATGCTGCAATAACGCTAGGACCATTTATTTGGTCTATAATAACTTCGCTTAAACCTACAAGTGAAATAGATAGTTTAAGAGTCAATTTAAAGAATTTAACGTTTGGCAATTATAACATGATTGTAAGTCAGTTTCCATTTCTGAGGTGGTTCTTTAATAGTTTGATTGTTGCTATCGCAGTTACATTTGGAAATTTATTGTTTAATTCAATGGCTGGATACGCTCTTGCCAGAATTAATTTTGCAGGACGTAATTTCCTATTCATTATTGTGTTGGCGCTTATGATGGTGCCTGGACAGGTTGTAATGGTGCCGACGTATATTTTATTAAGCAAATTAGGATGGGTGAATACTTATTGGGGGCTTACTATACCGTTTTTAACCAGCAGTTTTGGCATATTTTTAATGAGACAGTTCTTTTTATCTATTCCGAAAGAGATGGAAGAAGCTGCAACGATAGATGGATTGTCTAGATTTAGGATTTTTCTGCAAATAGTTTTACCATTGTCGAAGCCTGCTCTTACAACACAGTTTATATTCATGTTTACAGGCAATTGGAATAGTTTTTTGTGGCCAAGTCTTTTGACGTCCAGTGATAATATGTACACACTGCCGGTTGGATTAAATTCATTCTACGGACAGTATTATCAATTTTGGAATCAAGTTATGGCAGGCGCTATACTTTTGACGTTGCCGATGATACTTATATTTCTTGTATTCCAAAAACAATTTGTCAAAGGGATTTCTACAACAGGTCTTAAATGATTTGTATTGCTGTTTTAAAATTAATGTGATATAATTGTAAGCGGTTACTGTTTTATATGCATTATGACTCTAAGTTAATTGCGAAGGGAATGTGTGGTCTGTATGGCAAATATAGATGATGTAGCAAAACTGGCGAACGTTTCAACAGCGACTGTTTCAAGAGTTTTTAATAATAGTCCATACGTCAGCGAAAGGGCAAGGGAAAGTGTATTAAAAGCGGCAAAAGAGCTTGGCTATGAGCCAAGCATATTAGCTCGCAGTTTGGCCATGAAGAAGACAAACACTATAGGGTTAATAGTTCCTGACATATCTAATCCGTATTATAGTGAAGTTGTTCGCGGAATAGAAGATGTATGCAATATATATAAGTACAATATAATTCTTTGCAATGCCGATAACTCCCGAGATAAAGAAATACAGTACATTGATATGTTGAAAAGCAGATGGGTGGATGGAATAATATTCCATAGCGATTATTTTTCGGATGAAATATATGATATTTTCAAAGATAGAAAAATACCGTTAGTATTAGCTGGAAGAGCGACGAATTATGATGTGCCGTATGTAGTAATAGACAATAAAAAAGCTGCTTATGACGCTACAAAATATTTGATATCGCAAGGTCACAAAAAAATAGGTGTCATCCATGGCGATTTGAACGGTATGAAAGAAACTGTTGATAGTGTTGATAGGCTTTACGGATTTCTCGATGCTATGAAAGAAGCTGGTCTTAAAGTATATGATGAGTTGATAAAAGAAAGTAATTTTAAAGCAAAAGGTGGCTATATAGCTGCAAAAGAAATGCTAAAAGGTGGTGTTAAACCAGATGCTATCTTTGTCTTCAGTGATGTAATGGCTATGGGTGCTATCAATGCTGTTTTTGACGCTGGTTTAAAATGCCCGGAAGATGTTTCTATAATAGGATTTGATAATCTCGATTTGGCAGAGGTGACAAGGCCAGCTTTAACTACTGTTGCGCAGCCCATGTACGATATTGGTGCTGTTGCAGCTCGCATGTTGATAAAGATAATAGACAATAAAAAGATATCTGAAAAGAGAGTTATTTTAAAGCACAGATTGATTATTCGTCAGTCCTGCATTTAAAGAAATGCACAAAAAAATTAAAAAAATAATTTAAAAGCTATTGATTATTTTTAAAAAAGATGTTACAATATATCTGTAAGCGGTTACAGATTGTGCTTATTGACAGTCTATTTTAGATTGGATGATATAAAAACTGTAGCTTTTATTTGTCGAGAAACTGTAAGCGGTTACAGTTATACTTTATTAAGCTTAAATTTGGTAAGTAATCAAGAAAAACACTAAAAATGTATTTTTTAATAAAATATTTGTTGCATCAATACTTGCTGAATTTAAGTTGAATTTTTGGTTTATGTATGGTAAGTGAAAGGTACTTATCTAGGAAAAACTAAAAGGGGGTGCTAGACAAAAAACTTCAATTGCAATTTTTTAATCATCATAAAATAAAAAAATAGGAGGAGCGTTTGTATGAAAAAAATATTGAGTTTATTAATTTCGACGATCTTAATAATTGCTTTAGTGACAGGATGTTCATCAAGCAATAACGGAAATAATAGCAAAACAAGTCAAAATGGAACACCTTCTAGTCAAAATAGCAAAATAACCATAACGGTGATGCAAAGCAAAACCGAAATACAGTCTGATCTTCAAACTATAATTGATGATTATAATAAATCACAAGATAAAGTAGAAGTAAAACTTTTAGGTACTTCAGGAGATAATTTTGCTACTGTATTACAATCGCAGTTTTCTGCGTCACCAGAAAAAGCACCTACGATATTTACTATTGCTGGACCAGATACTCCTAAATTTCAACCATATATGGCTGAAATAAAAGATTCAAAAGCTGCTGAAATGCTGGCAGATGGAGTAAAAGATGATGTTACTGTTGATGGTAAGTTATATGGTCTTCCTTCAGCGGTTGAAGGATATGGTTTGATTTACAATAAAAATTTATTTAAAGAAGCAAACATAGATCCTGCATCAATAACAAGCATCGATGCATTAGTAAATGCGTGTGAAAAATTGTCAAAATTAAATGGTGTTGTAAAACCTATTGCTTTTGCAAAAGAGACGTACTTCTCATTTATACATCCTTTTAACTGGGCTTTTGCAGTTGATCCAAATTACAAGACAGATATAGAGAAACTTGACAAAGGACAAATAACTATGAAAGACATACCGAGTGTAGTACAATGGATAAAAGATATGGATAAAATAAAACCATATACGAATAAGGCGCTTGATTCATACGATGATCAAGTGGCAGGATTTGCAAGCGGTAAATATGCTATGATACACCAAGGAGATTGGGTACAATCAGTTTTGGATCAAGATAAACCAAATTTTGAATATGGAATTATTCCATTCCCGACAGGTGGAAATACAAAATTAGCTGTTGGTACTGCTACTGCATGGCGTGTAAATAAATATGCAACACCAGAACAACAAAAAGCTGCAATTGAATTTTTGGATTGGTTGATTACAAGCGATAAAGGACAAGAATATTCTGCAGATACTTTGAAGTTTATTCCAGCATATAAAGGAGTAAAGGCTCCAAAGGCTCCACTGGCAGCGGAAGTTGCTCAGTATGTTGACAAAGGCCAAATTATTCCATGGGTGTACAACAATTATTTCCCTAACGGAATAGATGTTGATGGTTCTAATGTCATTCAAAAGTATTATGCTGGACTTATAAAAAATGACGATCAATTCTTATCAGAATTGACAAATGTTTGGGTTCAAGATGCTGGCAAGTAATTAGCTTATAGGACATACTTCTTTTGCACATGGGCGAGAAGTATGTCCTAATTTAAATCAATGTGTATACGATAGGAGTGAAAATATGAAAAAAAATAGCAATACAGTGACGTTTTGGCTATTTTTAATACCATCACTATTTATCTTTATAAATGTAGTAATAATTCCTTTTATATTAGGCATAATTTATTCTTTTACAGATTGGGATGGTTTTTCGTTTTTTGGTTCAAAATTTATAGCATTTAGCAACTATTTAAAGGTGTTTAGAGATCAGAATTTTTTAAGCGCATTTTTATTGACTTTTAAATATGCGATTATTATGGTGATAGTTTCAAATATAATTGGTTTCTCTTTAGCGCTTCTTGTTACAAGAAAAATGAAGACTAGAAACATTTTAAGATCGATTTTCTTTATGCCTAATTTAATAGGTGGCTTGATATTAGGATTTATATGGCAATTTATATTTACAAAACTGTTTGTTCAGTTGGGAACTGTGTTACACGCCTCAAATATATTCTTTAATTGGATAAATGATCCTAATATGGCCTTTTGGAGCATTGTGATTGTATCAGCATGGCAAATGTCAGGATACGTGATGATCATATACATTGCCGGGTTGGAAAGCATTAATCCAGACATAATCGAAGCATCTCTTATTGATGGTGCAGGACCTGTGAGAAGGCTATTTAACATCATACTACCACTTACTGTTCCTTCTTTTACCATAAGCCTTTTTATAACTTTGTCAAATTCATTTAAGCAATATGACACAAATTTATCGCTTACAAACGGCGGACCTTATGGTACGACAGAATTATTGACGATGAATATTGTGCAAACGGCATATAAGCACAATCAATATGCCATAGCTCAATCAAAAGCTGTTGTATTTTTTGTCGTAATCATGGTTATTACACTTGTACAGGTGTATTTAACAAAGAAAAGAGAGGTTGAGATGTGATGGAAAAAGCCAAGAAGAATATGACTATTTTAGAAATATTCGGTTGGGTATTGACACTATTTGTTATATTTCCTGTTTATATTATGATTATTAATTCTTTTAAAGATAGAAAAGAAATATTTACAAGTGAATTAAGTCTACCTAAGGCTTTAAATTTCACATATTATGTTCAAGCAATACAAAAGATGGACTTTTTGACTGCTTTAGGTAATTCTCTGTTTATTACAGTTACGAGTGTTGTGTTTATAATTGTATTGTCGTCAATGGCGGCATGGGTTCTTGAAAGAAATAAAACGACTATTTCCAATATTATATTTTATACATTGGTTGCGACAATGTTGATACCATTTCAATCTGTCATGATACCATTAGTGCAGTATTTAAGTAAATGGCAGATTCCGGGGACGAATTTTTCGCTGATTGATACGAGATATGGGCTTATTTTTATGAATATAGGCTTTGGCATAGGTATGTCTACATTTTTGTTTCATGGATTCATTAAAAATGTTCCGCTTGAAATGGAGGAAGCTGCAACAATTGATGGATGCAATAAATTTCAATTGTTTTGGAGAATAGTTTTTCCCAATCTTAAGCCTATTATTGTTACTGTAGCTATATTAAATGTTATATCACTTTGGAACGATTATTTGCTTCCGTCATTGGTTTTACGCAGTCCTAACCTTAGGACTATTCCGCTGTCGACGTTTTTCTTTTTTGGAGAGTTTACCATAGAGTGGAATTTGGCATTAGCAGGTTTAGTGCTGACGATAATACCGGTAATTATATTTTATCTGTTCTCACAGAAATACATTATTAAAGGTGTAATGGCTGGAGCAATAAAATAAGTTGTCGACTTTATTTAGAAAGCGTGGAGGTTCAGATGAAAAAATCAATATATCCTTATGATGCATGGAAAATAAGAGAAAGCAAATTCGACATAGAAACAAATTATCGAAATGAAACTATTTTTTCTTTAGGAAACGGTTATTTTGGTGTGAGGGGTACATTAGAAGAAGGTTACTCAGGCCCTAATGGCACATCGTTTAACGCAACATATATTAACGGATTTTATGAAATCTACGATATAAATTACGCAGAGGGTGGATATGGTTTTCCAAGTTACGGCGAAGCAATGGTAAATGTTGCTGATAGCAAAATTGTAAAATTGTTTGTAGATGATGAGCCATTTGACTTGTTAAAAGGCAACCTAATTGAATACGAAAGAATACTTGATATGAAGGAGGGTTTCACAGAAAGAAAGGTTGTTTGGGAGACTGAAAAAGGGAAAAAGCTGGAGATAACTGTAAAAAGATTAATTTCTTTTAAAAGGCAACATTTAGGTGTTATAGTTTTTAGATTTAGACCGTTAAACTTTAGTGGGAAGATAAAATTGATTTCCGAAGTTGATGGAAATATATATTACGGGAATGAGACAGATGACATGCGAGTAGGAAACAACATGAGAGGGAAAGTCGTAAATACCATTGACAGTCATATTGACGGATATATGGGATGGCTAATGCAAGCTACAAAAAGAAGTAAGCTAAAATACATTTGTTCTGTAAACCATGATGTAAAAACTGATTGCCATTATGAACTTAAAAATTACAAATCGGATGATAAAATAGGTTTTGAATTCTCTATTGATGCTGAAAAAGATAAAATTTTTCAGCTTGATAAGTTTGTTTCGTACTACACATCAAGAGAATGTTTAGAAGATAAGCTTGTTGATAGTTCGGTCCATGAGGTCATAAGTGCTAAATCGGATGGAGTAAATATCATCTTTAAGGAACAGTTTGATTATTTAAAAGAATTTTGGGCAGATGCAGATGTGGAAATAGATGGCGATATTTCTATGCAACAAGGCATAAGGTACAACGAATTTCAATTGCTTCAGTCTGTATCAAAAAATGATATTGCGAATATATGTGCAAAAGGTCTTACAGGTGAAGGTTATGAAGGACACTATTTTTGGGACTCTGATGTCTATATCATGCCATTTTTTCTCTACACAAAACCAGACATCGCTAAAAACTTTGTAATGTTTCGATACAATTTATTAGATGCGGCCAGAAAAAGGGCGAAGGAATTGGGATATAAAGGTGCCCTTTATCCCTGGAGGACGATAGATGGACCGGAATGTTCATCTTATTTTCCCGCTGGAACTGCTCAATATCACATAAACTCTGATATAGTTTTGGCTATAAAAAAATACGTTGATGCAACTTTAGATTACGAATTTTTGTACAAGTACGGTGCAGAAATTATTTTTGAAACTGCAAGACTTTGGATAAGCATAGGTGCATATATTCCTTTGAAAAATAATAAGTTTTGTTTGAATTGCGTAACAGGACCTGATGAATATACGGCATTGGTTGACAACAATGCGTATACAAACTATATGGCACAAATGAACTTAGAGTATGCATACTTTGTTGCCAAGGAGATGGCTAAAAAAGCTCCGGAATATTATGATAACATCAAAGAAAAGATTGGACTTACTGATGAAGAACTAAATGAATGGAATGACGCAGCACAGAACATGTATTTACCTTATTCGGGTGATTTTGGAATTATTCCACAAGATGATAGCTTTCTTTATAAAGAGAGATTAAATGCAAAGGATTTAGAAAGCGAAAAACCCTTGTTACTTCACAGACATTATCTAAATATATACAGATATCAGATATGTAAACAACCTGATGTACTATTGCTTATGTACCTAAGAAGAGAATTATTTAGCATTGATGAAATTAAAAGAAATTACGATTACTATGAGCCAATAACGACTCATGATTCATCGCTTTCACCAGCCATATTCAGCATTCTTGCAAATGAGATCGGATATTATGATAAAGCCTACGAATATTTTATGATGACGGCAAGAATGGATCTTGATGATTACAACGGGAATGTGAAAGATGGGATACACACTGCTTGCATGGCTGGTGCTTGGAGCGCAATCATAAGTGGATTTGGTGGAATGATGACATATCCTGATGGACTTCATTTTATGCCTAATATACCCAAAAGCTGGAAGTCATTATCGTACAACATTAGATATAAAAATTGTAAAATGCATGTAAGCATTACCCAAGAAAAAGCGTCATTTTCATTGATTAAAGGTGAGATGCTGAAAATTCACATTTACGATGAAGAAATAACGCTTTTGAAAGGCGACAAAGTTGAAAAAGAGGTGAAAAAAGTTGATAGACAAAAGTGTTAAGCATAAAGGCGTGATATTTGATTTAGATGGTGTGATTACGGATACTGCTGAATACCACTATTTGGCGTGGAAAAAGTTGGCTGATGAATTAAATGTATATTTTGACAGAGAAATAAATGAAAATTTGAAAGGTATTAGCAGAATTGAGTCGTTGGAGATAATTTTAAAGAAAAGCAATAATTTTTTTAGTGAAGAAGAAAAGTATTATTTGGCAGATAAAAAAAATGAATACTACAAAGAGATGATAAATAGAATGACACCTAAGGATTTACTTCCTGGTGTAGTAGACTTAATAAGAGAATTAAAAGATAGAGGAATAAAAATAGCTGTGGCTTCTGTAAGCAAAAATGCAAAAACCGTGCTTTCAAATCTTGGCCTCATTGAGACATTTGATTACATTGTGGATGCAGAAAAAATAAAAAATGGCAAACCAGATCCGGAAATTTTCTTAAACGCTGCCGCTGGAATTGACGTTGAACCTAAATTATGTATAGGAATAGAGGATTCTAAAGCTGGTATTGAAGCCATAAATAGGGCAGGAATGGTATCTATTGGAGTTGGCAATTATGAAACAGTGAAAGGGGCAGATATTGTCTTAAAGGACTTAAGCGATCCATTGCCAATATTAAACTTGCTATAAAATAGTAATAATAACCTCCCAAAGGAATAAATTTATTATAGATTCGTAGTTGGGAGGTTATTTTTTGTGAAACTATATTATATCAAAAAAAGCGTCATCATAAACTTGTTAGCGGTTTTTGTACTAGCATTTATATCTATTTTGTACACAAATTATGGTGTTCCACCTGTTATAAGTACATTATTAAATATAAATATGCAGCTTCCGATTTATAGCGTTGATATTCCTGACAAAAGGGTTGCTATATCGTTTGACGCATCATGGGGAAGTGATAAGACAGAAAGACTTTTGCAGATATTAAAAGATAAAAATGTAAAGGCCACGTTTTTTTTGACTGGGCTTTGGATTGATAAATATCCTGATCTTGTAAAAAAAATTTATGAAGAAGGTCATGATGTGGAAAACCACAGCAATACACATCCACACATGACGCAGTTAAGCGATTTAGAAATGACAAATGAGATAAAAGCTTGTGAGGAGAAACTTGTAAAGATCACTGGACAAAAGCCTTACTTATTTAGACCTCCATACGGCGACTACAACGATAAAGTCATTGAGACAGCAAAGAGTTTAGGATATTATACCATACAATGGGATGTAGATTCGCTTGATTGGAGAGGCCTTGACACCGAGGCGATAATAAATAGGGTATTGCCAAACGTTAAAAAAGGTTCCATCATCCTCTTTCACAATAATGGTCAATTTACACCTGAGGCGATACCGTACATTATTGATAAACTGAAAGAAAATGGATATCAAATAGTTCCTATAAGTCAGTTAATATATAAGGAAAATTACTATATTGATCATGAGGGCAGGCAACATAAAAAACAATAAAATTTTATTAAGTTATGCAATAATAATTGCAAAAAAATAAAATTAATGATATTATTTTGATAATGTTGAGAAAAATAATATCAATTTTTTTGCGATACTTTGTATTGAGGTTGGGTGGTTCAATGAAGTTTATTTATGTAAAACGATTAAATATTTTAATAAACCTGTCATAAATGCTCTTCTCTGTTAATATCTATATTTTAAGAAGATACACATGATGGAAGGGAGAGTAAACAGATGGCAGGTAATATATTGGGGAATAATATGGTTAATGTATCTGGTAAAATTGTAAGCGAATTGGAGTTTAGTCACGAGCTTTATGGGGAGCAGTTTTATAATTTTACGCTTGAAGTGCCAAGACTAAGTGACGCAAAAGATATGCTTCCGATTACTATTTCAAACAGACTATTTGAAGGCATAAATTTAACTCCAGGCACTAAAGTGAAAATAGAAGGACAACTTAGATCATACAATAGGCAATCGCCAAATGGTGGTAAAAATAGGCTGATATTGACTATTTTTGCAAGGGATATTATAGTCGTAGGTGATGATGAAAGCACTAAAAATCCTAATGAGATTTTTTTGGACGGATTTATATGTAAAGAGCCTGTTTATAGAACAACACCATTTGGGAGAGAAATATCAGATTTGCTTGTGGCTGTCAATAGACCATACAGCAAGTCAGACTATATTCCAGTAATCGCATGGGGAAGAAATGCCAGATTTTGCGAAAAGCTGAAAGTAGGCGATCGCATAAAATTGTGGGGAAGGGTACAAAGCAGAGAATATCAAAAAAAAGGAGATAATAACGAGATTATAACGAGAACAGCCTATGAAGTATCCATAACAAAAATGGAAAAAGTCAATAAAGAGGATTTGATTTTGACACAGCAATAGATATTTTACATACAAAAGGAGAGATTGTCGTTGAAAAACGGTTTGATTCAAATATACACAGGCGATGGGAAAGGCAAGACGACTGCTGCTATAGGCCTTGGCATAAGAGCTTTAGGCAGAGACTTTAAGGTATATATGGTTCAATTTTTAAAAGGGAGAGATACGGGAGAGCTTTATGTTTTAAAAAACATAGATAATTTCAAGGTTTTTAGATTTCAGTCAAGTGAAAAATTCTTCTTTCAGATGGATGAGAACGAAAAAAATGTACTTAGAGATGAGATGCATGAGGCTTATAAATTTATAGAAAATGTCATTAAAAATGAAGAGTGCGATATGCTTATATTAGATGAAATAATGGGGGTAATACAGAACAATATTTTTTCTGTGGAAGATGTGCTTAAACTCATGAAGGAAAAGCCAGATACAATGGAGATGATTTTAACAGGCAGAAATGCTCCTAAAGAGCTTATTGATAATGCAGATCTTGTGACAGAGATGAAGTTAGTTAAACATCCTTTTGAAAAAGGTATTTCTGCTAGATATGGAATAGAATTTTAAAACCCGGCTAAGCCGGGTTTTTTAACCTCTTAAATCGTCCAATAGTTTAGTTTTTTCTCTGGTCTTTTCGTCTTTGATTTTGACAATTTTAGCAGGGACGCCAGCTACGACGGTGTTTGGCGGTACGTCTTCTGTGACGACAGACCCTGCTGCTACAACAGCATCGTGACCAACTCTGACACCTTCTAGAAGGACGGCATTAGCTCCTATAAGCACATTATCTTCAACTATAACAGGTATACTGCTTGGTGGCTCCAGCACGCCTGCTATGACTGCACCAGCGCCAACATGGACATTTTTCCCGATTATTCCTCTTGCACCGATAACGGCATTCATGTCTATCATTGTATTTTCACCAATTTCAGCACCTATATTTATTATAGCACCCATCATGATTACTGCATTTTTTCCTATTTTTACTCTATCTCTTATGATAGCGCCTGGTTCGATACGGGCATTTAAGTCTTTTATATCAAGTAATGGTATTGCTGAATTTCGCCTATCGTATTCAAGGTGATAATCCTTAATCTTGTCTTTGTTTTCATCTAAAAGTTTTTTAACATCTTCTAATTCTCCCAAAATTATTTTAAAATTGTCAGTGCCAAAAACTTTAAATATCTTTTCGTCTACATCTATGTTTCCATTTATATAGGCTTTTACTGGTGTTGATTTTTTAGATTCCTTTATGAATTTTGCTATTTCATAAGGATTTGTCAATTCATCTTTTGAATTCAAAAGTCATCATCCTTTCTTGACAAGTGATTCCATGTCGTAAAGTCCAGGTTTTTGATTTATTAAAAACTTAGCTGCTAAAAGTGCGCCATTCCCAAATATTTCTCTCGATCTTGCAGAATGGCTGATTTTAATGATTTCGTCATGACCAGCGAAAATCACTTCATGTTCGCCTACTACGGTACCACCCCTTAACGCATGGATTCCTACTTCATTTTTATCTCGCTTATCTACATTTGAATGTCTTCCATACACATATTCCATTCTATCGCCTAAAACGCTGTTGATGGCATCTGCAATAAGCAAAGCTGTTCCGCTTGGCGAATCTTTTTTCATATTGTGGTGCATTTCAAGTATTTCTATGTCAAAATTATCACTTAAAACTTTTGCAGCTTCTTTGACTAAACTTATAAGTACATTGATGCCTAACGACATGTTAGCAGACCTAAACACGGGAATATGGTTAGATGCTTCTTTTAAAGAGTTAATTTCTTCTTCATCAAGCCCTGTTGTTGCAACGACAACAGGTAAATTTTTGATTACAGCGGCTTTTAACAATTGCGGCACAGCGGTGTGATATGAAAAATCTATCACTACATCGGCATCAACATCTACTTCATCAAGGCTTTTGTAGACGGGAAATCCGCATTGACACTGATTTTGATCGATTCCAGCAACAACTTCAAAGTCTTGATTCTGTGAAGCCATGCTTGCGATTACTTTGCCCATTTTTCCACAGCAACCATTTATTATCACTCTTATCATTAATACAGCCTCCTCATATCAGTCCAAATTCTTTTAACGTAGTTTTCAGTGCATTTAAATTCTTTTCGGACATATCGACTAAAGGAAGCCTCAATGGTCCGACATTGAAACCCATTAAATTCATTGCCGTCTTGACTGGAATTGGATTAGTTTCTATGAACATGACGCTATTTAAAGGATTTAATTCCAATTGCAACTTTCTTGCGGCTTCTATATCTCCATTCAAAAATAGCATTACCATTTCGTGTATTTTTTGAGGCACGATATTTGCGGTGACAGAAATTACACCTATGCCTCCTAATGAAAGTATCGGCACGACTTGATCATCGTTTCCTGAATATATTTCAAATTTATCGCCCATTATCCTGGCTATCTCAGCTATCTGAACTATATCGCTACTGGCCTCTTTTACACCAACAACATTGTCAACGTATTTGCATATTTCTAAGTATGTTTCTGGTTTCACGTTCATTCCTGTTCTACTTGGAACATTGTATATTATTATTGGCTTATCGACATTTTTGGCGATTTCCGTAAAATGTTTGACAAGTCCTGCTTGAGTAGTCTTATTGTAGTATGGTGTTATGACAAGCAGAGCATCAGCACCGACAGATGAAGCATATTTACTTAGTTCAATGCTGTGACGCGTATCATTGCTGCCAGTCCCAGCTATGACCGGGATGCGACCATTTACTTTATCAACTGCAAATTTAATTGTATCCATTCTTTCTTTATCTGTCATCGTTGACGATTCACCAGTTGTGCCACATATTATTATGGCATCTGTACCTTCTTTTATATGCCATTCTAAAAGTTCCTCTAACTTATTAAAATTAACTCCATCTTCAGTGAATGGGGTAACGAGGGCAACACCTGAACCTTTAAATACTGGCATTATTAACCATCCTTTCTCAGATCATAAAGACATCATTTAATCAAAAGCTCAGCAATTTGCACAGCATTAGATGCGGCGCCTTTTCTGATATTATCTGCAACAATCCACATATTTAATCCGCTGTATACTGTTTCATCACGTCTTAATCTACCCACAAATACTTCATCGTGACCTGTTGCGATTGTCGCAACTGGGTATATGTTGTTTTCTGGATCGTCCATTAAAACTACTCCAGGGGCATTTTTTAAAATGTTCTTTAAGTCTTCCATTTGATAAGGTTTTTCAAATTCAATATTGATGCTTTCACTGTGCGAATTCTTAACGGGCACTCTAACCGTCGTAGGTGATACCTTTATAGAATTGTCACCCATTATCTTTTTTGTCTCATTTATCATTTTAAGCTCCTCTTTTGTATATCCATCAGGTAAAAATACATCTATATGAGGAATACAGTTATTTGCTATAGGGTAAGGGAAACATTGATTTTTTTCGCCATTTAATGTTCTTTCAAGGTCATCAACGCCTTTTTTGCCTGCACCAGATACTGCTTGATATGTTGAGACGACAATTCTCCTGATTTTGTATCTGTCATGAAGGGGCTTTAGCGGGACTACCATTTGAATCGTTGAACAATTAGGATTTGCTATTATGCCTTTATTCCATTTAATATCTTGTGGATTTACTTCAGGAACTACCAGTGGTACATTATCATCCATTCGCCATGCGCTGGAGTTGTCAACGACTGTTACTCCTTTTTCTGCTGCTATAGGAGCGTACATTTTACTTACTGTAGCGCCTGCTGAAAATAATGCTATCTTTATATCTCTATCAAAGCTTTTTTCTGTCAATTCTTCTACAGTGTATTCATTTCCTTTAAATGTAAGCTTTTGGCCGGCAGTTCTTTTTGAGGCAAACAAATATAAATTGTCCACCGGGAAATTTCTCTCTTCTAAAACTTTAATGAACGTTCTTCCTACGAGGCCTGTTGCACCTACGATTGCTACATTGACTCCCATTATTATCCTCCTTAAAAATAAAAATTCAATGATATAGTGCAATAAAGTAATTTTGTTATTTAAAATATATCATTATTATTATATGAAGTCAATAAAATAAGGTTATACAAAAATAACCCCTAAAAGAGGTTATTTTTGTGACTTTGATGCTTTTTCAAGCGATTTAATGTCTGTCTCTAAAACGCTTGTTTTGATTTTAGTGATGGTTCCGTCTTTTGATTGTACAGCTTTTTCTAATTCGCTAAGACCTGCATCAAATTTATCTGAGGCGTTTTTAGCGTCTTTAGGTAGTTTTATCCTTATGTTTTTCCAAATCGCTTTTATCTCATCTATATCTTTTAATGCAATATCCCACTTGCCTAAAGATGAATTAAACTCAATGTCCCTGCTGTAAAATCTGAGCTTTTTAATGTCAGGAGGGGATGTCGTCTTAAAGTAATTTTCGATTTCAGGCACAAATTTGTAGACATTATTTGCAGCGATCATTGTATCATCTAATGATTTACTGGAAGACTTTGTCGTTAGAATATTTATCGCTGTGCTTACATTGTTCAGCAAATCGGTACTGGCTCCAGCTTTTGTAGCAATAGGGCTTAAAACATTCCAATTTGTATGTATATCTTTTACGGTTTTATCTATTGTGCTCCACGATTTTTCTTCTGGTGACTGTTTTTGCTGTTTTTTATTAGCACCTTTTTCATTAGATTTTCCGCCTCCTTGGCTTTTTGATGAACTTTGCTTTTTATCCTGAGGCGCTAATGTTGTGGTTGATTGTTGAGCGCTTTTGCCACTTTGGGATTCTTTAAGTTTTTTAGCTTCTTTTATTATTGTGTCGATGTCGCTTTCGATTTTGGCAAGCTCTTTCGGTGTAGACATTTTTTGAGTCGTGCTGGGTTTTTTCTGCGGAATGGGCTTTTTTTGTTTATTCTTGCAAGCAGAAAGCTGAAATACTGAAATAAATATCAATAATAGACAGACAATTTTACGATATTTTTTCATAGAATCACCTCAATAGATAGTATTGCCAGGATGTTTTAATTTAATGAACAGATAATTTTTTTAAAATTTGTAAGGTTGTAAATTTTTGTACTTGCATAAGAAAATTATGGTATAATATAATTATAACGTAGTAGCTAAAGGCTACATGAAAGGAGAGTGCGTATGTGGAATTATAAAATTAAAAAAGTGTCTGTTTTTTCTGTCTTTAAGTTCACATTGTTATACGGTGTTATAATTGGAGCTGTTTTAGGTTTAATTGGGGGTCTATTCGGGAGTATAGGAGATGCTAGATTCTTTGGTTTAGGTGTCTTTGGAGGACTCATATTTGGCATAATTTATGGGGTGATGCTGGCGCTAATTAGTGCTTTTGGGACATGGATTTTCAATCTCATATCTGGTGTTATAGATGGAATAGATATTGAGCTTGAAAAAAAGGACGAATGATATTGTTATGTTGAATTTCATGTGTTATAATTTTGTAAAGTCATACTTTTAGATGGGCAATGGTGTCCTCAATGAAGGAAGATAGAGTCCTTAATTGAGTACACCTATTTTTAATTTAAGGAGGATTGCTATGGGAAACAAATACAGTGCAGAAGACGTATTGAGGATTTCTAAAGAACGTGGTGTTGAGTTCATTCATTTGCAGTTTAGTGACATCTTTGGCGTCATGAAAAATGTCTCGATTCCTATTGAGGAGCTTGATAAGGCTTTAAATAACGAAATAATGTTTGACGGATCATCAATAGACGGATTCGTCAGAATCGAAGAATCTGATATGTATTTAAGGCCAGATACCGATACATTTGTAATATTCCCATGGAGGACAACAAGTGGTGTGGAGGCAAGGCTTATTTGTGATATATACAATCCTGATGGTACGCCTTTTGAAGGTGATCCAAGGTATATTCTTAAGAAAAATTTAGAAGAAGCAAAAAAATTAGGCTACACTATGAATGTGGGACCAGAATGTGAATTTTATCTGTTTTTGACAGATGAAAAAGGAAATCCTACTACAATCACTCAGGATGCAGCAGGATATTTTGATATGGCACCAGTTGATTTAGGAGAAAGCGCTCGAAAGGAAATGGTTTCTACACTAAAAGAAATGGGATTTGCAATAGAGGCATCACACCATGAAGTAGGACCGGGGCAGCATGAAATAGATTTTAAATATGATGATGCGCTTGCAACGGCAGATAATGTCATGACATTTAAAATGGTAGTAAGGATAATAGCGCAAAAGCACGGACTTCATGCGACGTTCATGCCTAAACCTGTGTACGGCATTGCAGGTTCTGGTATGCATTTGAATCAGTCACTCATGAAAAACAGTGAAAATGCTTTTTACGATCCAAGCGACCAGATGGGTCTTAGTAAAGATTGCTATTACTACATTGGAGGCCTTTTGAAACATGCAAAAGCATTAACATCTATAACAAATCCTACAGTAAATTCATACAAAAGGCTTGTATCAGGCTTTGAAGCTCCTGTATACATTGCGTGGTCCGGAAGAAATAGAAGTCCCCTCATACGGATACCTGCTAAAAGAGGAAATTCAACAAGGATAGAGCTTAGATCACCTGATCCTTCCAATAATCCGTACTTAGCATTAGCTTGTTCGTTAGCTGCAGGACTTGATGGCATAAAAAATAAGATAATGCCACCGCCATCTGTTGACAAAAATATTTATGAGATGGACGAAAATGAACTTAAAGAGTTAAACATAGAAAAATTGCCTGACTCTTTAGAAGAGGCTTTAGTCATTTTAGAAAAAGACGAAGTAATAAAAAATGCGTTAGGTGAACACATATACAACAAATATGTTGAGGCAAAATGGTCTGAGTGGGATTCCTACAGGACTTACGTCACAAGGTGGGAGATAGACCAATACCTTACTAAGTTTTAAGGTAGGTGTTTTCATGAGTCAGTGGCGCATCATAATTGCTGATAGCAATGACTACAGCAGAAGCACACTTAAAGGAATGCTTTTGTCCAGTGGACATCTGGTATATGAAGCGAGAGATGGTGGAAGCGCAGTTAGGCTGTCTCGCTCCTTGATGCCTGATCTTGTTTTGGTAGATATGGGTATTGTGGGAATGAATGCTTATGAAGTAGCGCATATAATAGATAGCGACAATGTAGCACCTGTCATATTGATGACGCAGACCATTCAAAGAGGCTTTATCGAGGAAGTAAAAAACTATTCGGTATTCGCTTATTTGCTAAAACCAATCGATAAAGCAGTGTTATTAAGTTTGACTGAATTTGTGATAGAAAATCACAAGAAATATTTGTCTTTAAAAAATGAAATAGAAAGTTTAAAGAAACAAATAGAAGCCCGCAAGAAAATAGAGAAAGCTAAAGGTCTTTTAATGAAAGTAAAAAAATTAGATGAAGATGAGGCTTACACACTGATGAGGAAGATGAGCATGGACTCAACTCTTCCTATGGAAGTCATAGCAGAGAGAATATTGACTAAATACTCGTAAAATAAGCTTAAGCACAAATATGTTTTTAATAGCAAAAAGGCTATAGGAGAATTCCTACAGCCTCTTTATTAAAATACATTAAGTTTTAGTTTTTTCCTTCTAACCCAATGCTTTAATACTTTTGAAAGCCAAGGCATTACATAGTAGTCGAGACCAAATGCTCTTCCAGCGCCGCCCATTATGGCTATGGCAGTTATGACGTACCACCAGTTGTTGAATGTCGCCATACCTGATAGGTAGAAATTAATATGAAGGAATATGGTTCCAAGTGCAGCAATAAACGTAAATAGTCCTACAACAAGCAAAAGACCAATGCCTATTTCAGACAATGTTATCACTGATTGGAAGAATACGGCGTGAGGGAATATAAATTTTTCCATAAACCATCCATACCATGCAGGTACATTTTGCATTGGAGCTGAAGACGCACCAGCGGATAATTTAACTGATGACAGCCATCCTTCTTGTATGTGCTGTATGCCACTTATTATCCACATTAAACCTAAGAAAACCCTCATAAGGGATAGCCAGAACATATTTGTAGTAACAGCTACATGGTTTTCAATTATGCTTAATTTGCCTTTATCAGGCACATCTATAAACTGATCTCTTATATATTGAGCACACATGCCGAGACCACTTAAGCCAAATAGATAATGCATATTTACAATGTGCTTCATAAATGTAGCTGGGTATCCGGAGAGTCCACCTATGCCAGATAGTTCGGCAATCGCAAACCTTCTTCCTACGGATACCATATTTCCGTGAAGATTTAGTTTAAGTTCTTTCTTTGGCGTATTTTTAATGGAAGCGGCAATATTGTATGCGGCGGCATCTGCAGACTGCAAAGCAGATTCAACCAAAGCAGGCATAGGTTTTCCGTCTTCTCCTACATATGAGGCACTGTCGCCGATAGCATATACGTACGGATTAGATGATTCCATGTATTTATTTACTACGATTCTTCCTTTTTTATCTGTATTAAGCCCAATATTGGCAACGAAGCTATTTCCTTGAATGCCGCCTGTCCAAATTAGCGTTTTTGTAGGAATTTTTTCTCCTGTTTTTAATGTTATACCATCTGGTGTAACGCTGGTGATCATGGAATTTGTCTTGACTTCTACCCCGTTTTTGTTGAGGAAATTTACTACTTTTTGAACTAAATTTTCTCTGCTGACTGTAGGTAAGATTTTAGGCAATGCTTCCACAAGAGATAGTTTAACTTCATTTCTTGGGATTTTGTATTCTTTACACAGCCTATTTACCCATTCCATGAGTTCACCTATCATTTCAACTCCGGTAAAACCGCCGCCACCGACTATGAATGTAAGCATTTTTGCTCTCTTTTGCTTGTCAGTTTCATATTGTGCCTTTTTAAACATTTCGCGAATGTGCTTGTTTATTTTTTCAGCGTCTTTTAAAGACCACAACGTGAAAGCGTGCTCTTTCATGCCAGGAATTCCAAAATAGGCTGGTTCACTTCCACAAGCTATTATAAGGTAATCATAATCGTATTCAGATGTTTCTGAATACAATTTCTTGTTTTCTATGTCAACTTTGGTTATTTCATCTTGTACAATCTTAACGCGTGTGTACTCCAATGCTTCTTTTAATGAAACTTTTACACCTTCAGGTTTTATCCTATTTCCAGCCACTTCATGTAGCTCTGTAAGGTATGTCTGACTATCATTTTTTTCGATAAGCGTTATTTCCACATCGTCGTTAAGCAAATATTTATCAAGTTTTTGTGCAGCGGTAGCTCCTCCGAATCCTCCGCCTAACACTATTACTTTAGCACCCATATAAAAACCTCCTGTTAAAATTATCTATCATCTTGATTATAGCATAATTATTTAACAAACAAAAATTTTACAGTAAATGATATCAGTTGATTAAATATAAAAAAACAAATATAATAAATTATGATGTGTTTTATAGGATTGGAGGGCATAAAACTGTCTGCTAAGAAAATTGTATATGTTTCTATATTGGTTTCACAAGCTTTAGTTTTGAATATAGTTGAAAGCTTTATTCCCGTTCCAATCCCTGTTCCAGGGATAAAGATCGGGCTTGCTAATATAGTTACTTTAGTAACGATATTGATGTTTGGATTTAAAGAATCCCTTATTGTGGTCATTCTGAGGACATTGTTGGCACAATTGCTTGTCGGAAATTTAACGTCATTTTTGTACAGTGTATCCGGTGGTATTTTGAGTGCATGTATTATGTTTTTTGTCTACAAGAGATACAGCAAATACTTTAGCTTAGTTGGTGTAAGTGTTTTTGGCTCTGTTGCCCACAATGTAGGTCAATTGTTTGTTGCGGCGTTAATTATAAACAATTTTCTTATATTCTCCTATTTACCTGTGCTTATGATTGCTGGAATCATAATGGGTGTCTTTACAGGACTTGTGGCTAATTATTTTAAAAAATACATCAAAAATGTTAAATACGATTCTAAGTGGTAGGTGTTTGTTTTGTTTGACAAATATGAGTTTGTAAAAGAAGATATGAAAAAGATAGATGAATTTATTTTGGCAAATGTCAAGACTAACTCTCCAACCATAAAAAAAGCGATTGACGATTTGGTTTTGTCTGGGGGCAAAAGGATAAGACCCCTTCTTGTCATCGCTATTGCCAGAATGGGCGAATACAGTGAGGAGAAAATCATTCCAATAGCAGCTTCTATAGAGATAATGCACATGGCCACGCTTATACATGACGATATCATTGATGATTCAAAGATGAGGCGTGGACAAAAATCGGTTCAAAGCAAATACGGTAAAGAAACAGCGGTTTTTACTGGCGATTTTTTATTTAGCCAAGCATTTAATTTGATAGCTGATATTATTTCAAAAGAAAATTTAAAATTAATTGCGAAGGGCGTTAAGGCTATTTGTGAGGGAGAGATTGAACAATTTGATAATAGATATAATCTGGATTTGAGCATTAAAAAATATCTAAAAAGAATTTATAGAAAAACTGCTTTATTATTTGCAATTAGCTGTGAATCTGGTGCATCGCAGGCAGGACTTCCAAAAGAAATGATAAGAGCTATGCGGCATTTTGGTTTAGAAATAGGTACGGCATTTCAGATTGTCGATGATATTCTTGATTACGAAGGTGTAGAAAGAGTTGTAGGAAAGCCTTTAGGCAGTGATCTATTAAACGGAATATACACATTGCCTCTTATCTATGCGCTTAAAACGGATCGCAAGAAGGTAATTAAGGGGATTTTGAGGAAGAGAGATTTAAGTAGAAGAGATGTAAACTGCATAATAAAGGAAGTAAAGTTGAGTGGCGGCATAGACTATGCAAAAGAACTTGCTCTCAAATATGTAAAAAAAGCTGTTAAGTATTTGGAAGTCATACCAGATTGTGAGCAGAAAAGCTTAATGATGGATATTGCTGATGATGTATTGAAGAGGAATCATTGATTTTTGATAAGCATGATAAAAGGACATTTTCAAAAAAATGTCCTTTTACTCGAATGTGCCTTTTTTTACGATTTCATGGAATTTAATCATAAATTGGCCTTTTGCTATGACTGATGAAATGTTTAAATTTTTGTCCAGAACTACCAAATCGGCATCAGAATTTTCTTTTATGCAGCCCTTTTTAGGGTATAGAAGAAGCACTTTGGCCACATTTTCAGTTATTATTTTTATGGCAGCTTCAAGTGGTAAGACACCATTTGCAATTATTTCTTTTAAATCTCTATAAAGCGTTAATGTACTGCCAACCATGACTTTAATAAGCTTTTTGTTTTCATCAAATACAGGTATGCTTCCGTTGCTGTCAGAGCTCATGGTCACGTTATCTAACGGAAGATTGTTTTCTACAATTTTTCTTACTGCATCTATTGGTTTAAGTGCAGTTTTGGAGTTTTCATCAGGTTTTATATCTGATGTTAAGTCGATACGGCCTCCCATCTTTAAAAATTCCATCGCTTGTGAAAAAAGATGACCATTTCTATTTACATGAGTTGGAATAAACTGTGTGACTGGTATTTCAGTATTTTTGACGATGTCTATAACAGGCGTAAGACCTCTTATGCCATCGCCAACGTGCAAATGTACAATTCCTGGTTTATTTCCTAAGAGCCCACCAACTCTGGCTTCTGCTGCAAGTTTTGTAAGATCTTCTTCTGTTGGCTGAGCTGATCTGTGATCAGAAATGGCAATTTCGCCAGTGCCTAACACTTTATCAATTATTGCTACGTCAGATCTGACGCTATTAGTAAGTGTTCTTGTAGGAAGCTCATAAGCACCTGTGTATATATACGTGGTAAGGCCTTCTTCATCCAATGCCCTTGCTTTTGCCAGCAATTCTGTCATGCTTCTTGTTATGCCATCTGCACCTAAAAGTCCCACAACTGTTGTGATTCCAGCTTTTGTGAGTTCTGTTAGCTTTATCTCAGGGGTTCTTGTTGCAGGACCTCCTTCGCCACCGCCGCCTGCAATATGCACATGTTGATCAATAAAACCAGGCAGAATTATATGCCCGCTTAAGTCGATGGTTGAAAGTTCGGGAAGATCTCTTATATGGATGTCTTTCGCTATTTTGACAATCCTTTCGTTACATGTAAGTAAGTCCATTTTGCCGATGTATTTTGGTGCATAAACTTCTGCGCCTTTTAATAATAAGAACATTTTTTTCACCTTCTATACAGTTTTTTTCTTGCAAATTAGTTTGTACAAAATCGTTATTATTTATGTTATCATTAAATTGTATCGAAACAAATTGAGAGGTGTTGAAGATGGTGAATTTTTCAGTAGATAAAAATAAGACTACTCCACTTTATATACAGATTTTTAATCAATTTAAAAAATATATTGAAAATGGCAGCATCCCACCAGGTTACAAGTTGCCAACCATACGTTCATTAGCTAAAGAGTTGGGTGTAAACAATGTTACTGTCATAAATGCGTATAGGCTACTTGAGGCAAACGGGTATATAGAAAAAAGAGTCGGCAGTGGAACGTATGTATCTGAGACTGTTAGACAATCAGAAATGCCTATCGAAGACATAAAAGCTTTGGAACATGGACAGATACTTGTAAATAAAAACATGATAAATTTTTCTTCATCGTCTCCAAACCCTGAGCTGTTTCCGGTTGAAGATTTTAAAGTAATTATAAACAAAGTTTTGGAGAGAGATGGTGGATACGCATTTGAATATCAAGATACAAAGGGATACATGCCACTTAGAAAAGTCATTGCAGAGTTCATAAAGAAAGATGAGGTAAGCATTGATTACGAAGATGTACAAATTATCTCAGGCGGACAACAGGGGATAGATGTTGTATCAAAAGCGTTGATAAATTTTGGTGATTGTGTTTTTGTTGAGTCACCTACGTATTCATGGGCCATAGCATCTTTTAAATCAAGAGGTGCTGAAATTGTGGATATAGAACTTGAAAATGATGGAATTAATGTATATATGTTGGAGGAGAAACTGAAGATTTTCAAACCAAAATTGATTTACACAATGCCGGTTTTTCAAAATCCAACAGGAATTTCGTACAGCGTGGAAAAGATGAAAAAACTCATCGAGATTGCATACAAGTATGATACTTATATTGTGGAAGACGATTTTTCAAATGAGTTAAACTTCAGCAATAATAAGCATTTGCCATTAAAAGCCTATGACAAATACGATAGGGTAATATATATAAAAAGTTTTTCTAAGATATATATGCCGGGATTGAGATTAGGGTTTATATTATCTCCTAAAAATCTTATAAATTCTTTTGCTGAAGCCAAATATGTTACAGATTTATCAACTTCCGGTTTGATGCAAAGAGCATTTGAGATCTATTTGAAAGAAGGAATGTGGAAAAAACATGTAGAAGTATTTAAAAATACCATGAAGAATAGGTTTGATGAGATGAAACGTCTTTTGGCTGACAATAGCTATTTTGAGATTAATATTCCAGATGGAGGGTTTTATTTTTGGATAAAATTGAAAGAAAATATTTCTTCAAAAATGATATATTTAAAATGTATTGAAAGAAATGTTTCTATTGTTCCAGGAAGTATATTCTTTTCTAATAAAATAGATGATTCGCATATAAGATTAAGCTACGCGTCGTGTGAAGTAGATAAAATAAGAAAAGGCATACTAACTATTGAAGAAGTCATTAAAGATATTGATGAGGCGGGAAATAGTGAATATATTCCAATCGTTTAAAAACGCTTTAACGCGTTTTTTTTTTGAATTAAAAAAAAGCAACTACAAATAATAAATATGCAAAAATAACTGAGGAGGAGGTAAAAATATGGCATTAACTCAAAAAGAACTTGGATATATTTCGGATGAACTTGCATCAGAGCAATTGATAATAAAGAAGTATCAGACGGCTGTGAATCAAGTGACAGATCCACAGCTTAAAAATGTGTTTCAAAAAAATATAAATGTGCATCAAAATCATTACAACTCTTTATTAAATTTATTGAAATAGGAGTGATATAGATGGGTAGAAAAAGTGCAAAGGTAAATACTACTGCCATGAATTCAGCAGCTATGCCGGATATGTCAGGTGGCAGTATTAGCAAACAGATAGATTCATATACAAATTCCAATTTAAAAAATGTGTCGACAAATGCTACTACAACTGGCAGCATAAATGCTACAGGTATGCCTAATGATTATTCGCCGGTAGGTAGCATAAGCAGGGCGATCGACAATACCACGATGCAGAATCTAAACAGTGCAAGCGGTAAGAATCAAGCTTATACAGCGAGTGTATCTCAAACTTCGCCGCTCACTGATAAAGACATAACTGCAGATTGTCTAAAGTCAGAAATATTGCTGCTACAATCTTACAACAGCGCTTGTATAGAAAGTGCAAATCAAAATGTATATTCCAGCATTAAGAATATACTAAATGAAGAACACGATGTCCACTATGAGATATTCAATTTGATGAAACAAAAAGGGTGGTATCCTGTAAGCAATGCAAATCAACAGGATATCGTTAATACCAGAAATATGTTTCAAGGATAAATGAGGCCTTTATGGGCCTCATTTACTTTTGTAGGAAATTTATACAGTTGAAGATATATGCTTGCCAATGTTATCATATATATTGAAAATGTACAAGGGGGATTTTGGCATGCATATAAAGAAATTTTTTGTTATGCTGATAGCAGCTTTTATAGTTTTATCTTTGTTTTTATTTAATTTCGCTAAGACCAGCGCGTCAGCAAGAATTGTATACGCTTATGCGACACATGATTACGATGCAGATAATAGTTCTTACGATTCTTTTATACAAAATGAATCAAACATCAATTATGTAATAACGTTTACTTATGGGATTGACGAAAATGGTAATCTAAATGGTACTGAAAATGATGTGATAAAAGATGAAGCAGTAAAAGACAACGTGACACCTCTTTTGCTTATTCACAACATGCGGGGAGGGACATTCGACAATAGCTTGATACATTCGGTTTTAACTAATGTATCTGCCAGAAATAATTTGATTGATAACATTGTAGGTGCAGTAAAAAGTGGAGGGTACAAAGGAGTTAATATTGATTTTGAAAATGTTGGATACAACGACAGACAAAACTACGACCAGTTTTTATCGGATTTGAAATCAAAATTGGCAGCAAGCAATTTGATGCTTACTGTTGCTATACCTGCTATGACTGCAGACAGCCCATCGAGTTTTTGGGCGGGAGGATTTGATTATGCGGCAATATCCAAAGTAGCTGATAAAATTATCATAATGGCTTACGATCAACATTGGTCTGGTGGAAGCAGCGGTCCGATTTGCTCGTTTGATTGGCTTCAAAATGTTACTAACTATGCTTTGTCTACAATTGATAAGGATAAAATAGTTATGGGGCTTCCGGCATATGGATATGATTGGTCTTCGGCTGGTACGACTTCTGTTACTGAAGATGATGTAAAAAATTTGATTGGCATGTACGGTGGCAATGCCTTATGGAATAATGTATATAAAGAACCGTACTATATTTATTACAAAAATGGAGTAAAGCATACAGTATGGTTTGAAAATTCCTACAGTTTTAAGCTAAAATTAGATTATCTTTCATCAGTGGGGATAAACAGCATATCTTTCTGGAGGCTTGGTTACGAAAGCCAGGATTTTTGGGCAGCTATTGAAGGCAATACAGTTGATTATTTTGGAGACATATTTGCAAGCTGGGCGAGGGATGATATCAACGATATGGCGATGCTTAAATATGTCTCCGGGTATGGTGATGGTACATATAGACCTAATAATTACATAACAAGAGCAGAATTTGTTACATTGCTTTTAAGAGTAATGGGAATTAGTGAAGAGCCTGGTGAAGGATTTTGGGATACGCAGCAGAGTTTTGCAAGAGATGCCATAGCGACAGCGAAAAAACTTGGAATAGTAAGTGGTTACGACGATGGCAGCTTTAGGCCTAATAACTACATAACAAGAGAAGAAATCGCTGCTATAATTGCTAAAGCTTACGGTTACAAGCCGTATTCTAGTAGTTCATTTATTGATATAAACGACAGCTTCGCTAAATACGATATCATCGCTTTGTCAAATAGGGGGATTATATCTGGATACGATACATATCACTTTATGCCAAAAAATTTTGCGACGCGGGCAGAAGCTACAGCGATACTTCATAGACTTCTAAAAAAATAAGGAGCTTTAGCTCCTTATTTTACATCTTTTTTCTTTTGTTGAGTTTCGGCATTCTTTTCTGCTTTTTTATTCATTTTGCATTTTCCATCAAATATTGCGCCTTCGTCAATAATGAGATTTTGAACCTCTATGTCACCGTATACTTTTCCAGTGGATGTTATCTGCACTTGATTTTTTATTGTAAGATTTCCGACTATCTCTCCTGAAACTGAAATATTGTCAGCTTTTACATCAGCTTCTATTTTTGAATTTTCACCGACAATTAAATTGCCTTCTACTTCAACTTTTCCAGTAACTAATCCGTCGATTCTCATAGTGCCCTGAGAAGAAATGTTTCCTTCTATTTTTGTGTTTTTGCCAATTATTGTATCGATCTTATCAGTATTTACATCAAATGTATTAGCATCTTTTCTTTGAAACATAGTACACCTCCTTTTGGGTTTTGGCAACTATCATACGTCACTTGGTAAGATATTTCATAGGATCGACTGGATTGCCATTTAGCCTTATTTCAAAATGCACGTGTGGCCCCGTGCTGCGACCTGTGCTACCTGATTTTGCTATGACATCACCCCTGTTTACAGTTTGTCCTACTCTTACTAACAGTTGAGAATTATGACCGTAAACAGAAGTGATTCCATAACCGTGATTTATCATGACTACATTTCCATATCCGGAAAGCCATCCTGCATAGGTTACAATGCCTTTGCCCGCCGCTTTAACAGGTGTACCGTATCCTACGGCAATGTCTATTCCAGGGTGAAACTCTGAGCTTTCTCCATAAGGGGATGTGCGACTTCCGAATGGTGATGTTATAGGTCCTACAACAGGATATGATGATGGCAGCGATGCGAGATAATCCAATCTTTTGCTTATATCATCTATCAGAGTTTTGTATTCATATGTTTTATTATCTATTTCGCTTGAAAGCTCATTTGTGGTTTTTTCATCTAAAGTTAAATCCCTTGAATCACGTGTTATGCCGCCACGGCTCGTTTCTGGTGAACTTAGTCCTACCATTCGCCTGACTTTTTGCTCTAACTCGTCAAGACTTTTCATCTTGTCACTTAACTTCTTGGCATTATCATTAAGCATGGCGATCTTTTTGCCTTGAGATTGGTTTAAGTCCTGCATTTCTGCTATTTTTTGATTTTTTTCTGCGATTATCTTGTCTTTTTCATGAACTGCGGCGTAAAGATATGCGTATTTTCCTGCAAAATAAAAAAAGGTTGAAAACAAGCCTATCAAAAGCACTACCGCTGCAAATATATAAGCTTTTAAAGCAGACCTTTTTATTTTAAAGCTTTTTATGTCTTTTTTAGAATTTGGTACAACCATGATATTTATGTACTCATCTTTATTTTTTATATGCATTTAATCCAGTAACACCTCCTTCATAAAATAGCCAATTAACTATATTCTACATAAAGTTCAAAATTCCTGCTATGATAATAAATTAACAATCAATTTGAGGGTTTTTAAAATTAGCGAAATATAGTTTTTTTGAATATTATGAGTACAAAATAAAAATTTCACAGGAGGTATTTGTATGGCGACGATTATATACCCACCTACTATTAATTTTAACTGGCTTTATCAGAGGCCACAGCAGCTATTGAGTCGTATGTCTGAAAGGAATTATACAGTTTACTACGTTAATAAATCTTTTGATGACAGCTACAATAGAGGAATAATAGAAGTAAGGAAAAATTTATACATTGTAAATGGTGTAGATATTGGTAGTGTAAAATTTAGAGAAATTCCTATAGTATGGATATCATATCCTCCAAATTACAATTTTCTAAAAATGTTCAAGAAAAAATATGTGATATTTGATTCTATAGATTATCCTTCAGAAGAATTTACAGAGTGGAAACTTAATTTTGAAGAAGTGCAGAAAGCTGCCAACATAGTATTTGCTTCATCTGAAAAACTATTTAATATAAATATTAAAGTCAATAAAAGGACATTTTTGCTGCCAAACGGTGCGGATTTTGATCATTTTAAGAAAGCAAGCAAAATTTTTTCAGAAAGACCTATTGATTTACCTGGTGATAAACCTATAGTTGGATATATAGGAGCATTGGCGACGTGGATAGATTGGGACTTAGTGGATTATATTGCTTTAAAATGTCCTGAGTATAATTTCGTGTACGTTGGTCCTAATTTGAATACAAAAAAAGTGCCTATTAGAAAGAATATTTTTTATTTGGGAGAGAAAAAATATGACGTCCTACCAAATTATTTACAGTATTTTGATGTGACTATAATTCCTTTTAAAGTTACAACAATGACTGAAGGTGCCGATCCAATAAAAATGTATGAATATTTAAGCACCGGAAAACAAATCGTTTCTTCCAAATTGCCATCTATCATAAAATGCGACGGCATTTACGCTGCCAATGATAAAGAAGAATTTGCATATTTGATAAAGAAAGCCATCGAAAATGTTAGCGTCGTGAAAAAAGAAAAGCTTATGGAAGTAGCGCGAGAAAATTCATGGGATAAAAGAGCAGAATACGCTGATAGAATTATAAGATATTATTTGATATGACCTGGCTTACAGGTCATACATAAGTAGATTCAATTTAACTTGTACATTTGTTGAAGGTTAATTTCGATAATAATCCTTGAGAAAAATATGATATAATTATTCAAAAGAGAAAAAAGGTAGATACTAAGATATTTAGGAGTTGTTAGCTTGAAAGGTATTTTACTTGGTATAATTTTATCTTTTATTACTGTTATTGTTAATATTGCCTTAAATGGAATACATTCTACGTATGTAAGTTACAGCAATTATTTTTTTATTGTCGGATGTATTGTGGGGCTTATTGGAGGTTTTTTGTACGTATCATATTGGTTTAACGATATGAGGACTATCAGTAGAATATTTAGAAACCTTGAACTTCCTGAAAAAAGATATGATTTTATTTATATGACACAATGGGGAAAAGTGCTATTGATGGCAGCCGCGTTTTTAATGTTTTTATCGCTTTTAATAGTCCTCCTATGCGAATAAAAAGGTACATTAAACTAATAATAATTATGTATTCGCTATTGGAGGTGTTTTTAATGGGGAAAAAAATAGCCGTTGAAAGAGAGCTTTCAAATGTAAAAAGATACCTTACTGGTAAAGGATATAATGTAGTAAATCTTGAGCAAGATAGCAATTTAAGCGGTATTAACGTCAATGATTATGATGCAATTGTAATAACAGGACAGCACAAAGACATGCTTGGATTTGAAAATACGTACACAAAATCGCCAATAATTGATGCAACTGGAATGACACCAGAAGACATAGAAAGTGCAATAAAAAGAAGTACAGGCGGTGATACAAATGGCTAACAGAGATCAGTTAAAAGCGGTAGGTGAAATGTGTCCTGATTTTAGCTATGATGATTCTTTAGGCAAGGCTTCAATGATGTCTATAGCAGACTCATCATCAAGAAGCTGTGAAATATGTACACATTGGGATGTAAAAAATCAAAAATGCAGGATAGACGTTTTTGATGATGTTCTTACAAGCCTTGATCAGACATAAATGATTAAAGAGAGGATTTGGCCTCTCTTTAATCATTTATGTGAATGAATCTATAAATAACCTTTTTATCCCATCCTAAATCAAATGGAACATGGTATCTGTCAGATGTATGTGTGTTTACAACAGGAATTCCGTAAGAATCAAAACCTGTTACAACGCCAAAATGAACAATTGTACCTTTTTCTTCATAGCAAATGAGATCACCCTTTTTAAGTTCCCGTATTGCTCCTGCAGGGTGTGAATCCGATGGTTTTACCATGTCTGTGTATGTACCTTGTGCAATTAGCCTTCCTTTTCCATTGTATATAAGGTAGTTAAAGAGTGCAGGAGCTTGTGCCCATGCTGTACTAGAGTCACGGCCATTAAAGTTCCAGACGTAGTCCATTTTTAGTCCACCGCCTTCATGCAAGACTTGTGAAGCGAAATTTGTGCAGTCGCCACCAACGCCATTATAATCTCTGTATTTTTTGTTGTATTCATAGTTATTTCCGCTACCCCATGCAGCACCAGCGTACGTATCAGCATACCTTACAGCGCCTTCTCTATCGTAATTTCCTTTTTTCTGATTTTGACTATCACCTGCAGGCGTAGTATTGGTTGGCGATATTTCTGTGGCTATTCCGTCAGCAGGGCTAATATCTATAAATGCTGAATCTTCATCTAATGGATCGTAGTACCAATCGCGGCGTATCACCCAGTTGCCGTTGATTTTAACCAACTGAATGGAATGTCGAATTCCCAGTCCCATGTAATTTATTAAATCGGGCTTTACATTGTACTCGTAGCCCATCTTCATCGTCTCTACCAAATAGAGCCATATAGACTGTTCGCCAACTTTTAAACTTTTGATTCTATAAATTGATTGTGATTCTACGAATTTAAGATTTCTTTTTTCAGACCATCCTTTTACGTAATCAATTCTTCTTTTTTCATGTTCAAGAGCCCATTTGCCATTTGTGTTAGCAACATCGTAATATTTTTCTATGTCTTTAATATTTCCGCTTAAAAGTACACTTCCTCTTGACTCAAAGAAAGCATCTAAAAAGGGCTTTATTTCTTCTTTGTTGTCTGCTACAGTAGATAATGTTTTATTGAAAAACAATATTCCCCAGATGCTTATGGCTATTAATAATAAAATAGGAATTGCTACTTTATGATACTTTTTAAATAGCAATAAATATCCCCTCCTGCCTATCATTTATAGTAAATAATATGTACAAATAAAATAAATAATTCTATGTAACATTCAATGTATTATCATTTTGTTTTAAATGTCCCTGTAGACTTTGAAGATAAATTTTATATAGATTTTTCACTTATATGTTGTAAAAGGTATGTTTTAAAAAGATGGTAATGTAATTGGATAAAGGGAAAAATTTTTGGATAAGGCAAACAACAAGATTGTTATTGAGAGAAATTTCAACTTAGAAAGAAAAAACTTAAATGATTTATTAAAGTAAATTATGCATAGGCACTAAAGACCTTTCTTGTCTTTAGAGAGATTATATTGAAATGAGAAGGTATTTGGAAAAAGTTTTTCCACGGTGTGAGATACATTGCTTTAAGTGATGGTTATTGATAAGTCAAATGGTTATGACGTACCATGAGGACGTATCATGAGATGGAATCCCAATTTTGCATTATAAAGGTTATAAAATTTTATAAAACTAAGAAGGAATTTTAAAATAAATGGAGAATATATTAAATATAAATTGTAAGAATTAAAAAATTTTAAGCAATAAACATTTATAAAATAATAATTTTTCTCGCTATTTTAAAATATAAGTATAGAGAAAATATGGAAGGTGCTTTTGGTGAAGAGTTTTAAAGAAATGTATGAGGCAGTTAAAGATTTGAATCCCAAGATCGTGGCTGTTGCACAAGCGGCTGATGTCGATGTGCTTTTAGCTGTGAAAGATGCTTACGAAAAAGGAATAATAAAAGCTGTTTTAGTAGGGGATAAGTCAGAGATAGAAAGACTTGCACTTTCTATTTCGATGCCTTTAAAAGATCATGAGATTATAGATGTAAAGGATGATGAGAAAGCTTGTAGAGCGGCAGCAAAACTTGTAAGTGATGGGCAAGCAGACATGATTATGAAGGGATTGGTGCCAACATCAGTAATATTAAAAGCCGTTTTAGACAAGGAATTTGATTTAAGGTCAGATAGATTACTAAGTCATGTAGCTGTTTTTGAATCTTCGTTTAATAGATTAATGCTTTTAAGCGATGCAGCGATGAACATATCACCTGATTTAAAAGCAAAGATTGATATAATATACAATGCAGCTTACGTGGCGAAAAAGTTATGTATACGCGATCCAAAGGTAGCTGTACTTGCTGCTGTAGAGATGGTAAATCCAGCTATGCAGGCGACGATTGATGCTGCAATTTTAGCAAAGATGAGCGATAGAGGTCAATTTAAAGGCATGATAGTAGATGGGCCGTTGGCATTAGATAACGCGCTTTCTATTGAGTCGGCTTATCACAAAGGTATAATTAGCACTGTTGCAGGTAATGCAGATATTCTCATCGTACCTGATATAGAAGCTGGCAATATGCTTTACAAGGCTATCACATTTATTGCAAATAAAAGGATAGCTGGAATAATCGTTGGAGCAAAAAAACCGGTTATTTTAACATCAAGATCTGACTCCAAAGAATCTAAATTTAATTCAATATTGCTTGCTTCAATTGTGGCATCAGATAAAAACATATAATTGCTTAAAATATTAATTAAGAGGAGTGATTTGTATGGAATTATTTAAAACAATGAGAGAGTTTGACTATGAAAACGTTGTATTGTGTTATGATAAAACATCTGATCTAAAAGCTGTGATAGCAATACATGATACAACATTGGGTCCTGCATTAGGTGGATGCAGGATGTGGACTTATGATACAGAGGAAGACGCGATAAATGATGCATTAAGGCTTGCAAGAGGCATGACTTACAAGAATGCGGCCGCTGGTCTAAATCTTGGTGGCGCAAAAACTGTTGTAATTGGAAATCCAAGAAAGGATAAAAGTGAAGCATTATTTAGAAGCTTAGGCAGGTTTATAGAGGGGCTTAATGGAAGGTATATAACCGCCGAAGATGTTGGGACAAATATGAAAGACATGGATTATATAAGTATGGAGACAAATTATGTTGCGGGACTTGCTGAGAAAAGTGGTGATCCGTCTCCTTTTACAGCATACGGGGTGTTTAGAGGCATTCAAGCAGCTTGTGAAGAAGTATTTGGAACTACTGAATTAAGCGGTAAAACAGTTGCTATTCAAGGTGTTGGGAATGTTGGATATAATTTAGCAAAATACTTGCATGATGTGGGAACAAGATTAATAATCACAGATATTTTTGAAGATAATGTAAAAAGAGCCGTCAGTGAATTTAATGCTGAGTATGTAAAACCTGATGATATATACGGTGTTGATTGTGACATATTTGCACCATGTGCACTTGGTGCTGTAATAAATGATGAGACAATACCGCATCTAAAATGTAAAATTGTCGCAGGGTCTTCAAACAATCAATTGAAGGAAGAAAAACATGGAGAAATCCTACAAGAAAAAGGAATACTCTATGTACCTGATTTTATTATCAATGCAGGTGGTGTCATAAATGTAGCTGAGGAATTACATCCATCTGGTTATAACAAAGAACGGGCAATGAGAAAAGTTTCTATGGTATATGACAATGTAAAAAAAGTCATACAAAAATCAAAGCAAGAAAATATTCCAACTTGTATTGCTGCCGATATGGTAGCTGAAGAAAGAATTAAAACTATAGCGGGAATTAGAGATAATTTCATAAAAAAAGTTTAAGCTTATGGAGGGAATTCCTTTGCTTTTAATCCTTGCAATAAATCCTGGTTCTACATCAACAAAGATTTCAGTTTTTGAAGATAAAAAAGCTTTGTTTACAGAAACATTGAGACATAGCGTTTCTGAGCTTAGTCAATATAAAACTATATTTGAACAGTTGGAATTTAGAGAAAATGCTATTTTAGAAATGCTTCATAGAAAGAATTTTTCCATGGAAAAATTGAATGCAATTGTCGGAAGAGGCGGTCTATTAAAGCCGATAAAAAGTGGTACTTACATTGTAAACGAAAGAATGATATCAGATTTAAAAGAAGCTAAAAGAGGTGAACATGCCTCAAACCTTGGAGGAATTATTGCATACGAATTAGCTAAAAATCACGGTATACCTGCATTTATAGTTGATCCAGTTGTCGTAGATGAATTAGACGATGTCGCCAGAATAACGGGAATGCCTGAAATCCAAAAATCCAGCATATTTCATGCATTAAATCAAAAAGCCATTGGAAGGCGTTTATCTTCTGATTTAAAAAAGAAATACGAGGATGTCAACCTTATAATTGCACATTTAGGCGGAGGAATTTCGGTTGGAGCTCATAGACATGGTTATGTAATAGATGTAAATGATGCTTTAAATGGGGAGGGGCCATTTTCACCTGAAAGAGCAGGAGGACTTCCGTCATTGGAACTTGTGAGATTGTGCTACAGTGGCAAATATACTCTTGAAGAAATGAAAAAGAAGATATTGGGTGGTGGCGGTTTAGTAGCACATTTTAATACAAATGACGTAAAAGAAGTATACAGAATGATAGAAAATGGCAATAAGAGTGCGGAATTGATACTTGATGCAATGGCGTATAAGACAGCAAAAGAGATTGGAGCGATGGCTGTAGCTTTAAACGACAAAGTTGATGCTATAGGAATTACAGGTGGTATAGCATACAATGAAGATTTTGTAAAGCGCATTTCAAGTAGAGTTAATTTTATAGCTCCTGTGTATGTTTATCCAGGAGAAGATGAGATGCAAGCACTTGCCGAAGGAGCGTACCGTGTCTTAAGTGGAGAAGAAGAAGCAAAAGTGTATGAATAAGGTAATATAAAATATGATGGAGATGATGAAATTGAAGCAAGTCATATTTAATGAAAACTTGTGCAAAAGCTGTGAACTATGCGTTGAAGCATGCCCAAGACACATAATAGAAATGGACAAAGACAAATTAAACATAAAAGGATACCACCCAGCCATGATAAAAGAAGAAAATATAGAAAAATGCATAAGCTGCGGATTTTGTGCAATAATGTGCCCAGACACAGTCATAACAGTTATAAAATAAGAGGGGGATAGATATGGCAAAAGTACTCATGAAAGGAAATGAAGCGCTGGCTGAAGCTGCAATACAAGCCGGGTGCAGGCATTATTTCGGATATCCAATAACACCACAAAACGAAGTAACAGCGTACATGGCAAAAAGAATGCCGGAAGTAGGAGGAGTATTCTTACAAGCAGAAAGCGAAGTATCAGCAATAAACATGGTATACGGAGCAGGAGGAGCAGGAGCAAGAGTCCTTATAACATCATCAAGCCCAGGGATAAGCCTAATGCAAGAAGGAATATCATATATAGCAGGGGCAGAAGTACCATGCGTAATAGCCAACATAATGAGAGGCGGACCAGGCTTAGGAGGAATACAGCCATCCCAATCAGACTACTTTCAAGCCACAAAAGGCGGAGGACATGGAGACTACAAACTCATAGTCTTGGCACCATCAACAATACAAGAAATGGCAGAACTAGTACAACAAGCATTCCACATAGCTGACAAATACAGAAACCCTGTAATGATATTAGGAGACGGCATGTTAGGGCAAATGATGGAACCAGTAGACTTTGACATGCTAAAAAAAGAAGAAAACAAAATAGAAGAAAAACCATGGGCCACAACAGGCATGGGAATGAGAAACAAAAGAAACATCATAAACTCATTAGAATTAGACCCACAAATATTAGAAAAACACAACATAGAAATATTCAAAAAATACGAAAAAGCAGCAAAAGAAGAAGTGCGATATGAAATGACAAACTGCGAAGAAGCAGAAATAATACTAGTAGCATACGGCACGATAGCAAGAGTCGCCAAAAACGTAATCGAACTAGCAAAAAGAGAAAACATCAAAGTAGGCTTAATAAGGCCAATATCACTGTGGCCATTTCCAGAAGAACCATTCAAAAAAACAAAAGACCACGTAAAAGCCTATTTAACAATAGAAATGAGCATGGGACAGATGGTAGAAGACGTAAAACTAGCAGTCAACGGACAAAAAGAAGTCCACTTTTATGGAAGAGTAGGAGGAATGGTACCAGAACCCATGGCCATATTAGAAGAAATCAAGAAAATAAGGGGGAAAAAATAATGGCAGTAGTATTTCAAAAAACAAAAGGACTAACAGACACACCATTTCACTACTGTCCAGGATGTACACATGGCATAGTCCACAGACTTGTAGCAGAAGCAATGGAAGAATTAGGAGTATTAGACAAAGCAATAGGTGTAGCACCAGTAGGATGCGCCGTATTCGCCTACGAATACTTCAACTGCGACATGCAAGAAGCAGCCCATGGAAGAGCACCAGCAGTAGCAACAGGCATAAAAAGAGTACACCCAGACAAAATAGTATTCACATACCAAGGAGATGGAGACTTAGCAGCAATAGGAACAGCAGAAACAGTACACGCAGCAGCAAGAGGAGAAAACATAACAGTAATATTCATAAACAACGCCATATACGGCATGACAGGAGGCCAAATGGCACCAACATCGCTGATAGGGCAAGAAACCCTCACAACCCCGTACGGAAGAAAACCAGAAACAAACGGATATCCCATAAAAATGTGTGAAATGCTATCAACATTAGAAGGAGCAGCATACATCGAAAGAGTATCAGTGTACGACGTAAAACACGTATTAAACGCCAAAAAAGCAATCAAAAACGCATTCAAAGCCCAAATAAACAAAAAAGGCTTTTCAATGATAGAAGTCCTGTCAAGCTGTCCAACAAACTGGGGTATGTCACCGAATGAAGCATTAAAATGGATAAAAGACAAGATGGAGCAATACTATCCATTAGGTGTATACAAAAACACCTTGGAGGAGGAAAAATAAAATGAATGAAAAGATAATATTTGCAGGATTTGGTGGACAGGGCATCATGTCGATGGGGCTTATAATGTCATACGCAGGAATGATGGATGGGAAAAACGTATCGTGGCTGCCGTCGTATGGACCAGAGATGAGAGGAGGCACAGCCAACTGCCATGTTACCATATCTGATGAACCAGTAGGCTCCCCCATAATAAACGAGGCAACTGTAGTTGTTGCAATGAATAGGCCTTCTTTAGAAAAGTATGAAAAATATGTTGTGCCTGGTGGAAAGCTTTTTATAAATACATCGCTAATTAAAGAGAAAGCGAAAAGAAAGGATATAGAAGTTTACGAAATTGCAGCAAATGACATTGCCAATGAATTAGGGAATTTAAAGATTGCCAATATGGTGATTTTAGGAGCTCTAATAAAAGCAACGAATATTACAAAAATTGAATCTACATTAAAGGCACTTGTAGAAGTTTTAGGACCAAGTAAAGAGCATCTTGTGTCAATAAATGAAAAAGCCTTAGAAAAAGGAGCAGAACTTATAGATGCTTTAAGTAAGAAATAAACACTATATTATGAATGAAAGAAATGCAGTGAAAATATTCATGAAGCATATTTTGCATTTTTGAAGGATTTTTGAAATGTCTGTCGAATATAATAAAAGTGGAAAACGATGTATCGCTTTGTGAAGAGTTTAAAAATCACAGTAGGCCATTTTATTGCTTCATACTATTAAAATATTTTAATATAAGTTAAAATGTTGAAGGAGGTGGTTATGGCAATAAAAGCTTAAATAAATTATTTAAACTATAACACGAAAGGAGAAAGGATATGGCCAGTGGAAAAGCTGAATATGGAAGAAAGTTATCAGATGGCGCTTATGGTGGTATAAGTGGAGATAAGTATGTGCCATTTGTTCCAGCAGAAGAGGTTCTTCCTGAATCTACGTTTTTAAGTTTAGTTATAGGTGTGATATTTGCGATTGTTTTTGCGGCAGCTAATACTTATTTAGGTCTTAAAACTGGAATGACTATAAGTGCAGCGATTCCTGCTGCTGTTTTGTCTACTGGTATATTAAAGACGATTTTTAGGAGAAATAGCATATTAGAAGCTAATATGGCTACAGCAATAGCTGCGACAGGTGAAAGCGTTGCTGCTGGACTTTTGTTTTCTTTTCCAGCTATAGCTATTTGGGGCTTTAAAAATGAGTTTACACTTGAAAGAATAATATTTGCGGTATTAATCGGTGGATTATTTGGCGTATTATTTGTCGTACCTTTAAGAAGGTATTTGACGGTTGAAGAACACGGAAAACTTCTATATCCTGAAGGAATGGCAGCTTCTGAAGTCCTTGTAACAAGCAATCAAGGTGGTTCAGGATTTATGACAGTTTTGTCTGGTATGCTTACAGGTGGCATATACAAATTATTATCAGGTGGTTTTTCTATATGGTCAGAAGAGCCTGCATGGAATCTAAATTGGTTTAAGGGTACGCAAGTTGGAATAAACGTGTTAGCATCATTGTTAGGAGTTGGCTTCATAGTTGGAATAGAGATTTCTTCATACATGCTGGCAGGTGGTATATTGGCATGGCTTGGTCTTATACCATTGATAAAATTTTTTGGAGATGGTCTTACAAGTCCAATATATCCAGCCACAACACTTATAAAAGATATGTCAGCTTCTCAAATATGGGGCAGCTATATAAGGTATATAGGTGCTGGTGGAGTATTGGCAGGAGGGTTCATTACTTTATTCAAAACATTCCCTACACTTATAAAGGCATTTAAAGACTCACTATCAGGATTTGGAGCTAGTGCAAAAGAACAAAAAAGGACTGACAGCGATATATCGATAAATATAGTGATTATCGGGGCGATTTTCTTATTCCTCTTAACATGGCTTCTTCCAATATTTAAGATGACATTTATAGGAAGCCTTTTGACTATATTATTTTCCTTCTTCTTCGCTGTTGTCTCAGCAAGAATGACAGGAATTGTGGGTGAATCCAATAACCCAGTGTCAGGCATGACAATAGCTACATTGCTTGTTGTTACGTCTATTTTAAAGCTTACAGGTATTGTCGGAGATAGTGGCATGATATTGGCAATTACTATAGGAGGCATAGTTTGTATTGCAGCAGCAACAGCAGGATGCAATGCGCAGTCTCTAAAGACATGTTACATTATAGGTGGATCGCCTAAAAAGGTAGAGACATATCTTTACACAGGAATAGTTGCATCATCAATTTTTGCAGGATTAGTGCTTATTATGCTTAATAATTCTTACGGAATTGGTTCACAAGCTGTAGCTGCTCCACAGGCTACGATAATGTCTATGGTCGTAAAAGGAATAATGACAGGACATCTTCCGTGGATATTAATTTTAGCAGGAGTATTTATGGGAATAATGATTGAATTGATGCATATTCCGGTGCTGCCATTTGCACTTGGACTTTATTTGCCATTTGAGTTAAGTGCAGCAGTAATGGTTGGAGGTATTATCAGATGGATAATTGACAGAAAATACAAGAATGACGAAAAACTGTACAAAGAAAAGACTGAAAAAGGCATATTGATTTCTTCGGGGTTAGTCGCTGGAGATGCTTTAATGGGATTAGTAATTGCTATATTTGCAGGACTTAAAATAAATATAGGATTTGGTGCAAATTGGATTACAAATAGTGGAGCACTTGCTTCATGGATTTCACTTTTGATGTTTGTATTATTAGGAATTTATTTATACGGATACACGGTCAGGGATAACAAAAAGATCAATTGAAATATGTACAATTTAAGGGTGATTTGAATACTGGCTAAAAATATTTCTAATCCGGCGGTTTTAATAAGCTGTCGGATTAGAATGATTTTAATAAATTATTATTACAAAGGAGCGATCACAATGATAATCGGAGTACCAAAAGAAATAAAAGAAGAAGAAGGAAGAGTTGCTATTACACCTGCTGGTGTTCATGCGTTTTGCAGTAAAGGCCATAGAGTATTAATAGAAAACAATGCTGGTTTAATCAGTGGAATAACTAATGAAGAGTATAAGAAGGCTGGAGCTGAAATTCTTAACACGGCTGAAGATGTTTTTAATGAATCTGATATGATATTAAAAGTCAAAGAACCGCAACCTTCCGAGTACAACTATTTTAAAGAAGGGCAGATCTTATTTACCTATTTGCATTTAGCTCCAGATAAACAGCAAACAGAAGCACTTTTAAAGAAAAAAGTAGTAGGTATAGCCTATGAAACAGTGCAGACAGATGATGGAATGTTACCGCTATTAAGTCCTATGAGTGAAGTGGCGGGTAGATTGTCAGTGACGATAGGTGCTTATTTACTGCTTAGCAAAAATAATGGCAGGGGAGTCCTTTTAAGTGGCGTTCCAGGTGTTGAAAAGGCAAATGTTGTCATAGTCGGCGGTGGAACGGTAGGACTAAATGCAGCAAAGATTGCCGTTGGAATGGGAGCTAATGTTACAATACTTGATGTAAATGCTTCAAGGCTTGAATACTTAGATGACATTTTTGGAGGAAAAGTAACGACTCTTATGTCAAACAGTTATAATATAGCTAAATGTACTGAAGAAGCTGATTTAGTAATAGGAGCAGTGCTTATTCCGGGGGCAAAGACACCAAAAATAATAACAGAAGAAATGGTAAAGAATATGAGAAAGGGATCTGTAATAGTCGATGTAGCTATAGACCAAGGTGGTTCTGTTGAAACGATGGACAGAATAACATCTCATGACAATCCTTATTTTATAAAATACGATGTAGTGCATTATTCTGTTCCAAATATACCTGGTGTTGTGCCAAGAACATCTACATTTGCATTGACAAATGTGACTTTGCCATATGCATTGCAGATTGCTGACAAAGGTTATAAGAAAGCGCTGTTAGAAAACAAATCGCTTATGAGAGGGCTTAATGTAATAAATGGTCATGTGACGTATAAAGCAGTAGCAGAAGCTCACGGATTCGAATATGTGGATCCAAAAGAAATATTGTCAGAATAAATGGCTATTAAAGGTAATAATATGGTTGGAAAGGATATATGACAAATATTCTATATCCTTTCCTAACAATTGCATCAAAATTTAAATTAAAATTACATCCAATTATTTTTATTTATCTTCTTTTTGTCTAAAAAATTATTGAAATTTTCTATTATAAATTATTCAAACGATACCATAACAGAATTTTATGCTGCAAATACAAAACAATAATTTCAGGTATTTATACAGAAAATTGCATAAATTAAAATTAATAATTCAATTTGAAATAGTATTGCAATTACCTGTTAAAGGTATTATAATTTAGTTAGATTAAAAAAATTTAATAAATAAAATAAAAGTTTAATCAAATAGGAAGGAGTGCTATTATGAATGATGAATCAAAGAAAAAGCTGACACTGGTGCCTTTAATTTTAATGATCTTTACTTCTGTTTTTGGATTTAACAATATGCCAAGAGCTTTTTATCTTATGGGATACAGCGCAATACCGTGGTACATCATATCAGGTATAACATTTTTCTTGCCTTATGCGTTTATGATGGCGGAATTTGGAGCTGCATTTAAAGAAGAAAGTGGCGGAATATATACGTGGATGGAAAGATCGGTTGGTCCTAAATACGCCTTTGTAGGTACTTTTATGTGGTATGCTTCATATGTTGTATGGATGGTCAGCATTTGTTCAACAATTTTTATAAATATCTCTAATATAATTTTTGGCACAGACAAAACCTCATCTCTCAGATTGTTTGGACTAAATTCGACTCAAGTTATTGGATTATTAGGTATATTGCTTATCATATTAATTACGTATGTAGCGAGTAAAGGTTTAAATTGGGTTTCGAAAATTGCTTCAATCGGTGGAACATCGGTATTAGCCATAAACGTCATATTCTTACTTGGCTCGATTGTTGTATTGATAGCGAATGGAGGAAAACTAGCGGAACCAATTACATCGCTTAAATCGTTTGCAATATCGCCAAATCCGTCCTATTTGTCACCGATTGCAGTTTTGTCATTCATAGTATTTGCGATATTTGCGTATGGAGGAACAGAGGTAGTTGGTGGCGTCGTAGATCAAACGGAAAATGCAGAGAAGACATTTCCTAAAGGAGTATTGTTTTCAGCTATAATAATTGCAATCGGGTATTCTTTGGGAATATTCTTAGTTGGCATATTTACAAAATGGAATAGTGTTTTAGCATCTAACAATGTCAATATGGCAAATGCCCAGTATGTGATCATGAATAACTTTGGATATCAAATTGGATTAAGCTTAGGTGCAAGCAAAAGCACAGCAATAATCATTGGCAATTGGTCTGCTAGAATAGTAGCACTATCTGTATTCTTATCATTAATGGGTGCATTTTTTACACTTAGCTATGCTCCATTAAGACAATTGATTGAAGGTACACCTGCAGAATTGTGGCCTGGGAAAACAGCAGAAATAGATGATAAAGGTGTTCCAAAATATGCTATGTGGATACAATGTTTGCTAGTTGCAGTTATGTTGTTCCTTATATCATTTGGAGGAGACATAGCAAAAGTTTTCTTTGCTCGCATAGTTCTAATGACGAATGTAGCAATGACATTGCCATATGTATTTTTGTGCTTAGCATATCCGTCATTTAAAAATAACAAAAAGATCAATAGACCATTTGAGATCTTTAAAAGTAGAACATCTGTAATAATTGCAACTGTATTAACGTCAGTCACAGTAGGATTTGCAAATATTTTCACTATAATCGAACCTGCATTTTCAAAAGATATAGCTTCAACACTTTGGATGATTGCTGGACCATTGTTTTTCACAATTGTAGCTTTACTAATGTTTAGAAGATATGAGAAAAGTAAGAATGTAGTTAAAGACAATCCTGTAAAAGAAACTTAAGAATATTCAAATAGTATATAAAACATATCATAAATCCTGTAATAACAGGTTTATGATATGTTTTATGCAAATATATGATGCAAAAATTACAGTATTTAAAAATTTGATGGATAAATTACAACATAATAATTCTTTTTCTTATGAGAGGAGATTTAATAATATGAAAAGCGAATGTTTAAATCCATTGACAAATGCTCAGAAGGAGATAGAAAATGCTTGTAAATTGCTAAAAGTTAGCGATTCTGCTTATCAAATATTAAAAGAGCCTATAAGATTTTTGGAAGTATCAATACCAGTAAGGATGGATGACGGTACGATAAGGATTTTCAAAGGCTATAGGGCACAACATAATGATGCTGTTGGTCCAACAAAGGGAGGAATTAGATTTCATCAAGATGTAAATATTGATGAGGTAAAGGCACTTTCAATTTGGATGAGTTTTAAATGTAGCGTTGTAGGTATTCCGTTTGGAGGGGCTAAAGGAGGAGTAATAGTAGATCCAAATACATTATCTAAAAGTGAGTTAGAAAGATTAAGCAGAGGTTATATAAGGGAAATATATAGTATCGTTGGGCCTGATAAAGATATACCAGCACCAGATGTAAATACAAACGAGCAAATCATGGCATGGATGATGGACGAATACAGTAAATTGTCTGGGAAAAATAGTCCTGGAATTATAACAGGAAAGCCGATTATATGCGGAGGTTCTCTTGGAAGAACACAGGCTACTGGTTATGGTGTAGCATTGATGGCTTATGAAGCAACAAAGTATTTAAATTTGGATATAAAGAATTGTACTGTAAGCATTCAAGGGTTTGGCAATGTAGGCAGTTATTCAGCTCTCAATTTACATAAACTTGGTGCAAAGATTATAGCAGTGTCTGATTCAAAAGGTGGTATCTATAAAGAAGGTGGAATAGATATCAATGCATTAATTGAATATGTAAAAGAAAATGGAAGTGTGGCAGGGTTTGATGATGCAGAACAAATAACTAACGATAAAATATTTGAGCTCGAGGCAGATATATTTGTACCGGCAGCCTTGGAAAATCAGATAACTACAGATATTGCAAGATCAATAAAGACTAAGATAATATGTGAAGGAGCAAATGGACCCACAACGCCTGAAGCAGATAAAATTTTATATGAAAGAGGTATATTTGTAGTTCCGGATATATTAGCAAATGCAGGTGGTGTGACAGTTTCGTATTTTGAATGGGTACAAAATTTAGACAATTATTATTGGACACTGGAGGAAGTCGAAGATAGGCAGCGAATGATTATGATAGAGGCATTTAAAAAAGTTTACGAAACTTCAAATGACTATAAAGTAGACATGCGAACAGGTGCATATATTACATCTCTAAATAGAATATATAAAGCCATGGAAATGCGTGGCTGGGTATGATGAGCCATATTTTATAATTGCAATGTCGATGGGGGTAAGTTTCAAATGAAAGATGAAGATTGTATAGGCAAGATAAAGGAAGAAAGCAGTAAATGGCTATATCATTGCGTTGACGAAGTAAAAGAAAGATATCCAGAACGAAAAGAAAAGTTTATGACTCTATCAGGGATAGAAATAAAAAACATATATACGCCTTATAATATAGTTGATTTGGACTATTTAAATGATTTAGGTTTTCCGGGTCAATATCCATTTACGCGTGGTGTTCAGCCAACCATGTACAGAGGAAGGTTTTGGACAATGAGGCAGTATGCAGGATTCGGTACTGCAGAAGAATCAAATGCCAGGTATAAATATCTACTTTCGCAAGGACAGACAGGGTTAAGCATAGCATTTGATCTGCCAACACAGATAGGATATGATTCAGATCATCCTATGGCTGAGGGTGAAGTAGGCAAAGTAGGTGTTGCTGTAGATTCCCTTTTGGACTTGGAGGTTTTGTTTAACGGAATACCCCTTGATAAAGTCAGCACTTCCATGACCATAAATGCTCCTGCAGCAGTTCTTTTGGCAATGTACATTGTTGTCGCAGAAAAGCAAGGGGTTTCTTTAGATAGATTAGAAGGAACTATTCAGAACGATATATTAAAAGAATACATTGCTCGAGGGACGTATATTTTCCCCATTGAACCTTCATTAAGGCTTACAACAGACATATTTAAATATTGTTCCAAATACATTCCTAAATGGAATACAATAAGCATAAGTGGATATCACATAAGGGAAGCGGGAGCTACGGCAGTACAAGAAATAGCTTTTACATTGGCAAACGGAATAGAATACGTGAATGCAGCATTAAAAGCTGGACTTGATGTTGACGAATTTGCTCCAAGGCTTTCATTTTTCTTTAGCGCTCACAATGATTTATTAGAAGAAGTGGCTAAATTCAGAGCTGCCAGAAGGATGTGGGCTAGAATAATGAAAGAAAGATTCAATGCTAAAAATCCTAAATCAATGATGCTTAGGTTTCATACACAGACTGGGGGTTCTACGCTAACTGCTCAGCAACCTGACAATAATATTGTAAGAGTTACACTGCAGGCATTAGCCGCAGTGTTAGGAGGAACTCAATCACTTCATACGAATAGCCGCGATGAAGCTTTGGCGTTGCCATCAGAAGACTCAGTTAAGATTGCATTAAGGACTCAGCAGATAATAGCATACGAAAGCGGTGTATGTGATACACCTGATCCACTGGCAGGCAGTTACTATGTAGAGCATTTAACAAATCAAATAGAGGAGAAAGCCTTACAATACATAAAAAAAATTGATGAACTTGGCGGTGCTGCCTGTGCAGTAAAGAGTGGATTTATTCAAAAGGAAATACAGGACAGTGCATATAGATACCAAAAAGAAATTGAAAAAGGTGAAAGGATTATAGTAGGCTTGAACAAGTTTAAAACTGAAGAAAAATATCATGGCAATTTGCTTAAGGTTGAGCCTAAAGTTGGGGAGATGCAAAAAGAAAAATTAAAAAAACTTAAAACTGAAAGAGATAATGAGGAAGTAAAGAGAATATTATCAGAGCTTAAAGAAGCGGCTTGCGGTCAAGAAAACCTTATGCCAAAAATAATAGATGCAGTTAGAGCGTATGCAACACTTGGCGAGATATGCGATGTGCTACGGTCTGTGTTTGGAGAATACAGAGAGAACATAATCTTGTAAGGGGTGAGAAAATGAAAAGGCCGATTAGAGTTCTTGTGGCTAAGCCAGGTCTTGATGGACATGACAGAGGTGCAAAGGTAATTGCAAGGGCATTTAAGGATGCTGGCATGGAAGTCATATATACAGGATTGAGGCAGACACCCGAACAGATTGTAGAAGCAGCAATTCAAGAAGATGTTGATGTCATTGCATTGAGCATATTGTCAGGTGCTCATAATACGTTATTTCCTAAAATAATGAATCTGCTGAAGTGTAGAGGGGCGGAAGATATCATTGTAATTGCTGGCGGCATAATTCCCGATGATGACATACCATTTTTAAAATCAGTAGGCATAAAAGAAATATTTACACCAGGCACACCAACATCAAAAGCTGTTGAATATGTAATAGAAAATGTGAAAATCTAAGCCTAATGGAAAGAGGCCTAAAAATGCGAGAGGTTGATTTAGAAAATTTATTATTAAAAAGGGACAAAAGAGCCATAGCTAAAGCAATAACCATGGCAGAAAATGGTGATGCAAGAGTTTACGAGATAATCAAAAATCTTTACACCAATACTGGGAAAGCTTATATAATTGGTATTACAGGACCTCCGGGTGTAGGGAAAAGCACTCTTACAAATGAAATAGCAAAATTTCTTCTAAAAGAAAATAATTCAGTAGGAATTCTTGCAGTAGACCCTACTAGCTTTTTCTCAGGCGGTGCCATACTGGGAGACAGGGTTAGGATGAGCGATATAGCGTTAGATGAAAATGTCTATATGAGGAGCATGGGGACGAGAGGCAAGCTTGGTGGATTGGCGAAAGCAACAAGGGCATCGATTCACATATTGGATATTGTTGGTATGGATTATATCATTGTGGAGACATCTGGAGTAGGCCAATCAGAAATTGACATCGTGAAGACTTCTGATACAAATGTAATGGTTTTATCACCGGGTATGGGTGATGACATACAAGCGATTAAGTCTGGGATAATGGAGATTGGCGATATATTTGTAGTCAATAAATCAGATAGAGACGGAGCTGATAAAACAGCAGCAGAAATTAATTTCATGCTTGATCTAAATAGTAAATCAAATTGGAGGCCACCAGTACTAGAGGTTTCTGCACTGTATAGAAAAGGCTGTGATACGCTTCTTTACAAAATAAAAGAGCATCGCCATTATCTTGAAAAAACAGGTGGTCTTAAAGAAAGGAGACTTAAAAATTTAGAGTGGGAGATTTTAGAAATAATAATTGATAATATTATGAATGATTTAAGTGAGAAAATAAGTCAGAAAAATATCAATGAATTGATTAATACGGCATATGCTGGACTGACAAATCCATATATGATTGCAGAAAGCATATATAAAAGTCTCAAGGAGGGCTTCAAATGATAAAAAAAGTTGATCATATAGGAATAGCAGTAAAAAGCATAGAAGAAGCATCTAAGTTTTATGAAGGTGTTTTAGGCCAGAAAATTAGTGGAATTGAAACTTTAAGTTCTGAAAATTTAAAAACCGCTTTTATCCAAATTGGAGATGTTGAGATAGAACTATTAGAGGCTACATCATCTGATAGTCCTGTAGCAAAATTTATTGAAAAAAAGGGAGAAGGAATCCAGCATATAGCTTTAGAAGTCGATGATATTAAAGAGTCTTTAGAAGAATTAAAATCTAAAGGCGTCAGATTAATCGATGAAGTACCTAAGACTGGTGCAGAAGGTTCAAAGATAGCATTCGTCCATCCTAAAAGCACTAATGGCGTGTTATTAGAGCTGTGTCAGAAGTGACATGATTTAAATTTGTAAGTTAAGGGGGATAGGCAATTGGTAGGAAATACAGTTACAGGTGCAATTTATTTATCTATGCTAGATATGATTTTATTAATAGTATTTCTCTTTTTGATTGATGGCATATTAAGGCTATTTCCTTTTTTAAATAAAATATCTAAATATTTAAAAAGTAGGAGATAAAACATGATCATCGTAGATATTATAGAAGATATGTTTAAATCAACAGGTTTAGTGCATTTGACATTTGGAAATATAATTTTAATAGCTTTAGGAATAGCTTTTATTTCGCTTTCTATTATTAAAAAATACGAACCATATCTCTTGCTTCCGATAGGGTTTGGATGCATTGTAGCAAACATACCCTCTACTAATTTGCTTTTACCAAATGGGCTTATAGGTATATTTTACCTTGGTGTTAAAAAGATTATATATCCGCCACTTATATTTTTAGGTGTTGGAGCTATGACTGACTTTGGACCAATGATTGCAAATCCCAGCCTTGTAATACTTGGTGCATTTGCTCATATAGGAATATTTATCGCATTGATAGGGGCGAAAATTTTAGGGTTTTCCATACATCAATCAGCGGCTATAGGAATAATAGGGGGGGCAGATGGACCTATGGCAATTTATGTAACACAAAAACTTGCACCTAATCTAATGGCACAAATATCTGTTGCAGCATATTCATATATGGCATTGATGCCGCTTATTCAACCGCCTATTATGAAACTGTTAACTACAAAAGAGGAAAGAAAAATTATTATGAAACAGCCGAGAGAAGTTTCAAAGACGGAAAAGATTGTTTTTCCAATTGTTATTACCGTATTGATAGATGTGCTATTGCCACCAATTGCACCTCTTATTACTATGATGATGTTGGGAAACTTATTAAAAGAGTCGGGTGTCGTCGATAGATTGGCTAAAACTGCCAGTGGAGAATTGATGAATGTCATAACAATGCTATTAGGCATATCTATTGGTTCAACAATGAAAGCGGATACTTTTCTTACTATTAAGACTTTAGAAATAATAGTTTTAGGGCTTGTTGCGTTTATGACAGGAACGGCTGGTGGCATTTTAGGAGCAAAACTTTTAAACAAATTATCTGGAGGAAAGATAAATCCTCTAATAGGGTCGGCAGGTATTGCTTCTGTCCCTATAGCGGCTCGCGTTTCACACTACGTTGCTATTAAAGAAAATCCATATAATTTTTTAATCATGTTTGCAATGGGGCCAAACTTAGCAGGCGTTTTCGGCACTGCCATAGCAGGTGGAATGATGTTGACCATCTTAGGAGTTCATTAAATCTTATTCATACTGACAATAGATTGGATTTCGATAAGTTTAGAAAGGATAAATTCATTCGATTTTCGAAGGTGATATTGTGAAAAATAAAAAAATATGTATAACCGAAAGCTGGTGCAAAGGGTGTGGAATTTGTGTAGAATTTTGCCCTGCAAATGCTTTAACCATGAAAGATAATAAAGTTTTTTTAAAGATCCCAGAAAAGTGTACATCCTGTGGCCTATGTGAACTAAGATGCCCAGATTATGCAATTTATTTAGAGGTGATAGATGATGACGGTAAAATTGATGCAAGGAAATGAAGCGGTTGTAAATGCTGCAATAAAGGCAGGCCTAAACTTTTTTGCAGGTTATCCAATCACTCCTTCTACAGAAATCGCAGAGCTTTGCTCAGAAAAGCTTCCATTAATCGGGGGCAAGTTTATACAAATGGAAGATGAATTAAGCAGTATGGCTGCTGTAATCGGTGCATCATTAGCAGGAGCAAAAGCTATGACAGCCACGTCTGGTCCAGGATTTTCACTTAAACAGGAGAATATTGGGTTTGCATCGATGGCAGAGATCCCATGTGTCATTGTTGATGTGCAGAGATGTGGACCCAGCACAGGTATGCCAACAATGCCATCACAAGGCGATGTAATGCAGGCAAGATGGGGAACCCATGGAGATCATCCCATAATAGTCATGTCGCCGTCATCAGTAAAAGAGGCGTACGAAATAACGATTAAAGCATTTAATCTTACATATAAATACAGGACACCTGTGATTTTACTGTTGGACGAAGTTATAGGCCATCTTAGAGAAAGAATCGAAATCGAGGATGTACAACATGTCACAAATGAGAAATTTGATTTACCTGATATAAATGAATATATTCCTTATAAAAATGTATTAAATGGCGTTGCACCGTTTATACCATTCGGTCTGGGGTATAAATATCATGTTACCGGACTTGCCCATGATGAAAAAGGATATCCTACAAATAACACTGATGTAAACGAAAAACTTATGGTGAGGCTTTTAGGTAAGATTGAAAACAATACAGATGATATCTGCATTTACGATGAGAATATAAAGCAAAACAGCGATGTTCTTATTGTTTCTTACGGTTCTTCTGCAAGAGCGTGTAAAGAGTCAATAAAAATGCTTGGCGAATCGGGGATTAATGTATCTTTTTTTAAGCCAATAACAATCTGGCCTTTTCCAGAAATACATTTTAAGAAAATAAGCGAAAAATTCAAATATATTTTTGTAGTTGAAATGAACAATGGACAACTTTATTTGGAGATTGACCGTTTAATTAAAGGTTTTGGGAAAGTGATTAAAATAAATAAATTTAATGGAGAATATTTGACACCACAATATATATATGAAAAGGTAAAGGAGTCTTTATGATGGCATCTGAACTCATTGAAAAATATTATAGAACCGATACATTGCCTACTATATGGTGTCCAGGATGTGGCAATGGCATAATAACATCAGCAATTGTAAGAGCAATTGATAATTTAAACTTAGATCGAGATAAAATCTGTATTGTATCTGGAATTGGATGTTCATCGAGAGCTTCAGGATATCTTGATTTTAATACGCTTCACGCGACACATGGAAGGGCATTGGCATTTGCCACTGGCATAAAGGTGGCTAATCCATCTCTTACAGTTATAGTCATTACTGGCGATGGAGATTGTGCTGCTATAGGTGGCAATCATTTTATCCACGCATGCAGACGAAATATAGATTTAACTACAATAATGTTCAATAATAACATCTATGGTATGACAGGTGGGCAGTATTCTCCATCTACACCATCTATGGATAAATCTACTACGACACCATATGGGAACATAGATAGAGATTTCGATATGTGTGAACTTGCAATAGCCGCAGGAGCCACATATGTCGCCAGAAGCACGTCTTACCATGTACAGCAATTAATCAAATTGATAGAAAAAGGAATTATGCATAGAGGGTTTTCATTTATTGAAGCTATTAGTATGTGCCCTACGTATTATGGAAGAAAGAACAAGAAAGGCGATGCTAAAGAGATGCTAAAGTGGCAAAAAGAGCACGCTGTTTTAATCAATAACGCAAAAAAAATTTCTGAAGAAGAGCTTTCAGATAAATTCTTAATAGGAGAATTTTTAAACATAGATGAACCGGAATTTACTGAAAAATATTATAAAATGATTAATTTATTGAAGGTGAATAATGATGATAACTAAGTTTGAGATGAGATTTGCGGGTACAGGAGGACAAGGAATAATTTTAGCAGGCATAATATTGGCAGAAGCTGCATTATTAGATGGAAAGAACAGTGTTGAGACACAATCGTATGGCCCTGAAGCGAGAGGCGGTGCAAGTAAGTCTGAAGTAATAATCAGCGATGATATTATAGATTACCCTAAAGTGCAAAAACCAGATATATTAGCGGTGCTGTCTCAAAAAGCATACATTATGTACAAAAATGATTTAAAAAGCGATGGAATTGTAGTAGCTGACAATTCAATTATTGCAAATGACAATGCAGTGAACAAAGTCTTTTTACTACCTATAATAGAAACTGCCAAGAACGATGTCGGAAGCCTCTTCACTGCAAATATAGTTTTGCTTGGGGCTGTTGCTGAGCTGACCAGAATAGTATCAAAAGAGTCACTTCTAAAAGCTATTATTCAAAAAGTCCCAAAAGATACAGTGAAATTAAATGAGAAGGCTCTTGAAGCGGGCTATAGTATTGCTGGCAATGTTTTGATTAAAATTGGATGAATTGAGTCAATTTTCATGTTCCTGTTTGGATTAAAGAACTATGCCTCTAAATGTGCTATTTTTATCCAGTATATGATATAATATATTTAAATTTGAATTTACTTGCAAGATGGAGTGATTATATGGCTAAAATCTTGGTTTGTGATGATGAAAGATCTATATTAAATATGTTAAAAATGGTATTAGAAAAAGAAAAATATGAAGTGATATGTGCCGAAAATGGGAAAGATGTTATTGAAGTATTAAAAAAACAGATACCAGATTTAATAATATTAGATGTCATGTTGCCTGATGAAAGCGGATTTGATATTCTAAAAAAAATTGTGCCTCTTTATAAAGTTCCTATCATAATGTTGACAGCTAAAAATGATATTGTTGACAAGGTGATTGGTTTAGAATTTGGAGCAGATGATTATGTCACAAAACCTTTTGATACGCGTGAGCTTATTGCTAGGGTAAAGGCTCTGCTAAGAAGAATTGAAGAAGTAAAAGCAAATAAAAACTTTTGTACTTTTGGAGATTTGATTGTTAATTTTGATCAAGGAATTGTAAAAAAGAGAGGAAAAATTATAAATCTTACTCCAAAAGAATTTGTTCTTTTAAAAGTATTAATAGATGCAAAGGGAAATGTTTTAACAAGAGAAGAACTTCTTGATAAAGTATGGGGATATGATTATTATGGCGATACTAGAGTCGTAGATATACATATATTAAGACTTAGAAAAAAGATTGAAGACGACACGCAAAGTCCTAGATATATTCGAACTGTTTATGGTTTTGGATATAAGTTTGATATGGAGAATAATTTATAAAAATTTATTAAATAGTAGTAAAAATGATATTGAAATGTAATAAAAATGAAACAACTGGGAGTTATAATTGAGTAAATAAAATGATTTTTAATTATTGGAGGTGTAAATATGAAAAAGATATTATTGCTTTCATTAGCAATAGTAATGCTAAGCTTTTTGTTTACAACATCTACTATAAATGCAGAAAATATAACTGATATGGATCAAATATCAGTGGCAAAAGGTCAGATTAATACCTATTTGTACGCTTTAAATCATTCTTTGGTAGACGATACAATTCAAAAAAATATACGAGATCTTGTTGATAATTCAAACTTAACCCTTTTAAATTATATAACTGGACGTCATAGTATATATTCTGAATGGGCTAAAAACAATAATGTTAAATTTACAAATGTTTCCGTAAATATTGATAATGGCAATATTAAGTATGATAAGGGAAAAATATATGCTAATTTATCTACGACGACTGCTGTCACATATGAATATATGAGTGGGAAAGGTTCTGGGGTACCCAATACATTCAAATTTAGTGAGATACATAGCTTAGTCTTAGAAAATAAAAATGGAGTATATAAAGTAATAGAGGACAATTTTTATGATCCATTAAGACCAGATTTATCTGAGGATCACGTCAATAGGAAAGTATTCGATTATAATATAGATAATAATATTGCAAGTAATGCTTTAATGAATCAAAAATCTATAATTCCAAATAGTTATAAAACAGTATATTATCAAACAGCGGCAGCTGCAGCATATGCAGATAAATGGACAGATAATAGTGGTAGTAGCGGTACGACACATAATCCTAATTATAATTATTATCCAAATAATGATTGTGCTAATTTTGTTTCACAATGTATGGGTGATAGTAATGCTGGAAATCTTCCGACTGATGGTACGTGGTATCCTTATTCATTAGCTTGGATAAATGCTGATTCATTATATAATTATATTGTCAATAATAGGGGATGGTTAAGAGCTTATAGTACCTCTACTTCATATTTAGATAGCTATGCAAAACAAATGAAAGTTGGCGATTTAGTATTTTATAGGTGGTCAACATCTGGATCTACAAAAGACCATGTATCTATAGTTGTTGCTTTTGATTCTGCAGGAAATCCATTAGTTGATGCGCATACAAATAATAGATGGCATTATCCTTGGAGTTTATATTCGTCTAATACGACTTTCTGGTTAGTTGGAGTCAATGCATCTGTAACAGTTCCCCAAAATCAATAATCATTTGGAGAAAGAGTATATAAGACGAGATAGTATTTGAACAAATCTCGTCTTATATTTAATGTTTATCAAGATTATGGAAGCATTGATATGCATTGAGGTCCTTTGAAGATCGTGAGAATCTGAGAATGAGTGAGATATTAAAAGAAAATCAAAGATTATAGAGGGAGGTATTTATGTGAGATATATAAAATTGCTTATAGCATTGTTTATTCTGTCAGTTTGTTTCTTCGTTTTGGCAGCATGTAATAATTTGAAAAATGGAGATATTGAACAGGTGAAAATTAATAAAGAAGCTTCAATAAATTTGACAGTTGAGGATGAAAACGCAACTAAAGTAATTTATAATTTTTATAAATTAGTAGTAGAAAAGAAAACTGATGAATATATGAGTTTATATACAGACCAGATGAGGAATTTATTAAAAGAGCAAAATGTGAAAGATGACACAAAATATATAAAGAGTGCAAATATAGAGGGTATAGAGTTTTTAAAAGATATGCCTCAAGAAAGAGGGACACAAGAATACAAAGTAAAAATAAATCTTCAATATGAAAATGTTCCTGATGATTTAAAAGCTGTTGCCGTTTCCGGAGAAAGGATGTTATTTATCACATTAAAACTTGAAAATAAAGAATGGAAGATAGCCTCAATTGGAACTGGTCCATAGGTGATAGTTAATGAAAATTAGAACGAAGATATTAATATGTTATGTTAGTGCTTTTTCGGTTATTATATTATTAATAGGGTATTTTATGTTCGTTACAATAACTAATTACATTATTATGAGCACAGTAAATAATATGGTTGATAATTTAAATAAAGAAATAAACATTATAGTTGATAATAATAAAAATATAGATCCTAAAATATTGATTGAAAAATATGCTGATACTATAGCTTCTAGTTTATGTATGAACAATTATTTTGTGAAGTTATATAATGGTAAGTCATTAATCAGCCATTTGCATTATGAAGTTGATGATGAAAATAGTAAAATAGACGAAATTGTCAAAATTGCTTTAAAAGGTAAAGAGGCATATAAAGTTAAAAAAAATTTATTGTATGTCTCACTTCCAATAAAGTTTGGAAACGAGATTATTGGAGCAGTAGAATATATACATCCATTAACTAATGAATTAAATAGCATAAATTTTATCAAATTGATTTTTGAGATATTTGGATTTATATCAATTTTTATTATTTTACTTATTAGTATTTATATATCATATATTATAACAAAACCAATTAAGCATCTTGATTGTGCTGCAAGAAAATTCTTGAAAGGAAATTATGAAATATTGCCTGTTAAAACAAAGGATGAGATTGGTAATTTCACAAGGACTTTTAACCAAATGACCAAGACGATTTCACAGCAAATGGATGATATACTTTTTGAAAAAAATAAGTTAGAAAGTGTTTTATCTGCTCTTAACGAAGGTGTTATAGCATTTGATGATAAAGAGGATATTGTATTTAAAAATCAAAAAGTAGATGAATTGATTAGTGATGTAACATACGATTATATTTTGGATATTGTTAATAAAACGTATAAAAATAAGCACATAATTGAGGAAATACCGACAAATGACAAAATATTGAACATTGAGAGCTTTTTATGCGATGGTTATTGTACTGTTGTAATTAGAGATGTTACTTTAGATAAAGAGCTGATAGAAAAACAAAAGAAATTTGTTTCAAACATTTCGCATGAGCTAAAATCTCCTTTAACTGCCATTTTGGGTTTTATACAAATATTAAAAGAAGAAAAAGAATATAATCAAGTGATACTAAACTATATTGAAAGTGAAACAATTAAATTAAAAGAGCTTGTTTTAGATATTCTTGAGGTATCAAAACTTCAATCATATGAGTTAAAACTTCAAAAAAAGACTATAAATTTAAGCTGGTTGCTATTGAAAATATGTGAAAACATAAATTTAAAGGCCTTAAAATTTAACATATCAATAAATACAAATATTCAAGATGGAATAAGTTTAATTGCCGATGAAGATAAGATTTCTCAAGCGATAGTTAATCTTCTTGACAATGCAATAAAGTATTCAAATCCTCATAATCAAATTGATGTATCATTGTACAAAAATTTTAATCGAGAAATCTCAATTAAAGTAAAAGACAATGGTATCGGAATTCCGGAAAATGAAATTCGTCATATTTTTGATAGGTTTTATAGAGCAAAGAATGCTTTATCAATAGGTGGAAATGGATTAGGCCTGACAATTGTTAAAGAGATTATTGAAAAGCATGGTGGTAGAATAGAAGTTGCGAGCAAAATTGACAAGGGACAACTTTTACGATAATACTACCTCAACAAGATTTAGCAGGATTGGGAGTTTGAATCCTGCTAAATTTTCTTTGTATCGATCCAATTGTATACACGTTTATTTACTTCATCCCATTTGACATTGTTCATGAAAGCGTCAATGTATCCCTTTTTGTCTGTCCCATAATCTATGAAATATGCATGTTCGTAAGTGTCGATTATTAAAAGTGGAGTCGATCTTGAAATGACGCCATGATTGTGAAGATCCTGCAAATAATTGTGAAGCTTTAAGTCAATTGGGTCAAAGCAAAGAACTGTCCAGCCCCTTGACGATAGTGCACATGCTTTAAAGTCGTTAAGCCAGTTTTCATAAGAACCGAAATCGCATGTTATCATAGAAGCAATTATTCCTGTTGCAGGACCACCTGTTCCACCAAGGTTTTCGAAGTAAAGCTCGTGCAGTTTTACGCCATCTAATGCATATGTTTCTTCCAGCTTAAGCTCTCTATATTCACTGTATGTTGCATTTGCTTTTTCTCTATCAGATGTGGTTAATTTCTCCCAAATTTCATTTGTCTTCGATACATATCCTTCATACAATTTATAATGCTCTTGCAACGTCTTTTGTGATATGCCGTTTAATACCAAGTTATACTTTTTAGGTATCAACCTTTTCAATTATCTTACCTCCCGTTAAACTTTTTCTGCCAATATTATATGATTTTGAAGTATACTGTGATACAATAAATTAAAACATGATATGAGTTGGAGGTGTTTTACTTGGATATAAATGAAATAAAGATTGAGACGAAGGAAGTCATTGAAGAGCTTTTAGATATAGCCGATGTAAGAAGTGGAGGACTTTTTGTATTAGGTGGTAGCACAAGTGAGGTCATAGGTCGAAAAGTTGGAACGTCAGGAAGCCTTGATATAGCGAAAGCGATTGTGGACCCGATATTGGAATCTGTAAAGAAGAGAAATTTGTATTTGGCTGTACAAGGATGCGAACATTTAAATAGGGCCCTTCTTGTGGAAGAAGAGGCTATGATAAAGTACAATCTTGATGAAGTATCTGTGATCCCTCAGGTACATGCAGGTGGTTCATTGCAGACTTATTCTTACAGCGTATTTGAAAGACCAGTTATGGTGGAGAGCTTGAAGGGATTAGGACATGCGGGTCTTGACATAGGACTTGTATTAATTGGTATGCACTTAAGGCCTGTAGTTGTTCCAGTTAGGTTAAAGCACAGTAAAATAGGCGATGCTACGATAGTGGCTGCTAAGACGCGGCCTAAGTTAATCGGTGGAGAACGGGCAATATATAAAAAGCAATAATTGTTGTGATAGTAGAGGTATTTCTGGCATCTGGGATGTTTGTACATGAAGCAAGTGTATTTATAGTCACGTTAAATGCCATGAGACTTATGAAGTATAAAGGGCGCTTATCTGAGGCGCCCTTTATGGTTATTTTTCTATTCTCAAATATCTTACTAATATTGATGCTGTTTCAGCTCTTGTGAGATCGCCGTTTGGATTAAAGTATCCATTGTTGCCTTTCATTAAATTAAGTCCATAGGCAATTGCCACGTATCCTTTTAAAGAACTGTCTATGCTATTGGCATCTTTTAAGAAATCTAATGTGTAGATGCCATTTATGTCGGCAACATATTTTAATCCAAGGCTTCTAACGATAAATTTTGCTGCATCTTGTCGAGTTACTTTAGAATCAGGTGTTTTCTCGCTTTCTGTGATGATTTTGTTGTTAATTGCTACGTTGTAGTAATTATCGTAGTTTTCATCATCGTTTGAGCTAAGAGGTATTATTATGTTGTTTGGCTGAAGCGATTTTACAAGCATCTTTATAAAATCTTTTTGCAGTATATAGTCATTTGGCATGTACTTGCCATCTTTTCCATCTACTATGCCATACTGTAATAGAAGTAGTATGTCTTTCTCTGCCCAATTTCCAGCTATATCTGTAAATTGGGTACTTTTATCCTTTTCGATTGGGTTTCCTGAGAAATCGACATAAGCTCCTGTCTTTGCATCTATTAATCCATTGAAGTTGTTCACTTGATACACAAGTTTTACATCTTGTGGAGGCGTATCGTATACTTTGTCTGGTGGGTAGTAGATGATGTAAGTAAGCTGCAAGTCGCTATTTTTAAACAAAGAGTCGTATGCGTCGTCAAGGCTTATTATGTTTTTACTGTCTGGCAAATTTACATTTATCCAGCTATAATTGTATGATACTATGTCACCAGTGTACTTATTGACGCCTATATATATGGAATCAAAAGGACATTGTATGCCATTTGCCATATATACGTAATTAAATGACATATACGGCGAATTATCATAAGGAGATGTTGGAACGTCTTGATATTCAATTTGGTTGAATTTATCCGGTTGTACTTTGCTTAAGTATTCTTCAGCTATGTTTTTTAGCTGTTCTTTCGTGTACTTCGGCGTTTTTCCTTGAATGTTATTTTCACTGCTGTCGCTTCTTGTAAATGTCATTAGTTCACCTGTTGTAGCATCTACTGAAGCCGATACATAATTGTAATTGCTTCCATCAGAGTAAGACCAACTAAAATCCCAAATTGCACTGTCATAATTTGAACTATTTTTGAAAAGATTGGAAGATGTAAGGTTGTACTGAGATCCTATTGTAAATGGAAGTTTTTCTTTTACCATTTGAATAGCCTTGTCTTTTGAGATGTATTTTGAAATGTCGTCTACAGCTTTTTGTTCTTCAGGGGACAAAACTGATTGCGAATTAGCCGATTTTGTAGACATTCCACCAGTGCCACCAATCATGGGTCCGTAATAGTTTTGAGGCAAGACTGTACCGCTTATGGCATCAATAGGCTGGTTGTTTACAAGTGCGTAAACTAATATTGCCTGCGGTTTTGGGTCATTGTTTCCATAAACATCTTTGTAGACCACATTGTACTGCAATCTAAGGCTGTTGTTGCTTTTGTATATTTCTATTGCTTTATCTTTTGAAATGGCTAATTTGGGATCAGGGAAGTTGTAATTGTCATTCCACGTCAAGTAGTAAGACTGAACTTCTAAAGTGTTTTTGTTTACTTCTATAGTTATGTGATTTCCTTCAAATGTGATTCCATTTACCACTTGTGCAAAATTGAAAGAATATGCGTTGCTGTAGGCGATTTTTGGGCTTAGACCCAGGTAATCGTCGCTTTCCTGCTCTTTCGTTTCTTTAAACTTTTCTGGGATAACCTTGTTTAAAAAGTCGACTGCCACTTTTTTGGCATCGTCTCTTGAGTATTTAGGTATTACGCTGTTTGAACCGCTGTTAGGCTTATAAAAGTTGTAGCCTGTTATCTCGCCTGTATCAGCATTTACGTTTACTGTGATAGTGCTGTTTGTGCTGGATGTCCATGTTAAATACCATGTCTTATTGCCATCGCCTTCATAGTAGTTGGAACTAAAGCTGTATCCATCTGTCGGAAGATTTAACTTTTCTTTCGCAATCTCAATAGCTTGCTTAAGCTCAATTTTGCTGTTTGTCTGGGCAAGCACGTCAGAAGGAATAGCTGCTGCTAAGATAAACATGGCAGTTATTAAAATAGCCAAGAGCCTTTTCATCTGAAAACCTCCTCTTTATTTTAGTATTCTACATCAATTCATTAGACGAATGATGTGTGAAAAAAGTTCCATAAAATGCATCAAATTCTATTTAAAATGTTCCAAATGTCAGGATCTTCTTGACCCAGCCTCCAAACAGCTATGCCTGATATACCGTATTGAGATACTAATGGCAGTTTTGCTTGAAAACTTCTGGCATCTTCAAACCATACGGTGTGTTTTACGGAGTCCACTGTATAAGTGTACGTGGATTCTTGCGCGGTCTCGTCGTATTCGATTTTGACGCCGAGATTTTTGGCTGTCTCTATGGCTTGAAAGTAAGATAATGTCCTTGGGTAGTTTGAGCCTTCTGCCCAGTCATAGCCGTAAACTGCCATGCCAAGCCAAATTTTTTTCGGCTCAATGGACTTTGTGGCGTAATCTAATACACTGCGAACAAATCCAATTGATGCAATGGGACCGGGCTTCGAGAAGTGTTCGTCGTATGCTAATACGTATGCTTGATCTGTAAATTGACTTAAGACAGTGTATTGAAATGCGCCTGAGAAAGGATGTCTTGGGTTGTCTTCTGTTTCTGCCGGCAATGAAATCGTGACAATCTTATTGGCGTTTTTTAGCGAATAATAAAGTTCTTCCATAAATGCGTTAAGATTGCTTCTGTCTTCTGGTGGCACAAACTCAAAATCGATATTTATTCCTGGATAGTTATTTGATAATGCCATGTTTACTATGCTGTTTACTAATATGCTTCTTAAAGATGTATTGGATATTAAATCATGTATAAGCTGTGATTTTTTCGGATCAGAATAATTGTGTACAATAGGAAAGATAGGTAAATTATTCTGAGATGCTATGCTTTTGACGTCTTGCGACGACATATCCGCCAGCGTGCCGTCTGGCTTAACGCCGTACCAGAAAGGTATAAGCGTCGTTATTTGAGAAGTGTGTTCTCTTAGATCATCTATAGCACCTGGTGCTATATCAAAATACCATTTGTTATCCATAACGATACCTCCTAAAATATTATATTTTATAATACGCCATTATATATCCTTTGTGATTTACGACGCTCCGCAAAATTTTGCTTCCAAAAATACCTTGTATTGAGTATAATTTATAGTAAGTGTTTATATCTAATTAAGCAATGATTGATAAATCGCTAAATGCAGCAAAGAGGGGGTGCGATGTTTTTAGTTATATTGGAAATAAAGTAAATTGATTTAAGATATTGAAGGAGGTCTCAATATGGATAAGAGATTGTACCGCTCAAGAAATCAGGTCATTTTAGGAGGCGTATGTGGAGGCATAGCAGAGTATTTCGATATAGATGTGACGATAGTGAGGCTTATTTGGGCTTTGATTGCATTAGTGGGAGGTTCTGGCGTTTTACTTTATATAATTGCTTGGATCGTTGTTCCAGAAAATCCATATCAGCCAAAAGACGATGATTATCATGTTGGAAATGTCAATGTCGACAAAGAACCTGAAAGGCCAAAAGTTTCTTCAGGAAGGAAAAGCAGTGAAATATTTGGATGGATTTTAATTGCTTTAGGTCTATTTCTTCTCATTAGGATATTCATACCATGGTTTGATTTAAAGATTTTTTGGCCGGTTATCCTAATAGCGTTTGGACTTTTATTCATATTTAAAAAGTAATGGTAAAAGTATCGGGTTTTCCGATATTTTTACCATTTATCAAATAAATTCAGCTTTTTTGCTATTAAGTAAAAGGTAAATATGGCAATAAGCAGTATGAGTCCGCCGAAAAAACCTATTGCTTGTTTCGGGACGATTAGTGTCGATAGGAGGACGGCTGTTAGCAAAATTATCGTAAACCATGGCCTTAAAGGAAACCCGTGCTTTTGACATTCGAAGTAATCCGGGTTCTTTTTTTTAAGCATCGGCCTATATCTGATGAAAGTGTACAAGATGATGATCCAGTTGAAAAATTGGATGAAACCTGTAGCACTTGTTATATATTCGTAAACATCTTTAGGAAGAATGTATGAAAGCACTACAGCAACAAGAAGTCCGAAGCTGCTTATTAAGAGGGCGTATATAGGCACATCTCTTTTGCTTAGCTTGCTTAAAAAAGTTGGCGCAAATCTTCCCTTTCCTAAAGAATACATGACTTGCGTTACTCCGTACATAGCGCCATTCATGGTGGTCAGCGCTGCTGTAAGTATGATGAAATTCATTATTGAATCAATATATGGTATCTTTGTAAATGAAAGTAGCTTGATAAAAGGACTTTCCTTTGTTGATACTTCATACCATGGAATTACCCCTAAAAGTACGGCGATAGATGATAAATACAATATTGATAGAAACAGTACAATATACCTTCTCGCTATAGGTACATATTTTTTCGGTTTTTTTGTCTTTGATGCTGTCATAGCGGTGACCTCTATGCCACCAAACGGTATTAAAGACATAAGCATCGCACCTAAAAAACCTTTAATGCCATTTGGAGAAAAGCCTCCATGAATGTAGTAATTTTTAAAACCAATCTCGCCTTTATTGCCAAATGTTCCAAAAAGTGCAAATATACCGATGACAGTTATTATAAATAAAGCAGATACTTTGATGGTTGAAAACCAAGATTCTACAGTACCAAAGTTTTTTGTGCCTAATGCGTTTACACAGATTACCATAATAGAATAAATTAGTGCGAATATCCACAGTGGAACTTTGGGGAACCAAAACTTAGTAAAGATTGCTGATGCCGTAACTTCGCTGGACATGATGAATACACCTGCTGTCCAGTAGACCCATCCACTTAAAAATCCGCCTATGTCGCCTAAGGCTTCTTCAGCATATACCCTGAAAGAGCCGTCAACAGGGTTTGCGACGATCATTTCTGAAAGGGCGCAAAAGACTTCAGACATTATAAATGCTGAAATGACGTAATCCAAAAGGACTATTGGCCCCGCCGTATGTATTGCTATACCGCTTGCCAAAAAGAATCCCGCTCCCAGTATTCCACCTACTCCTACTAATACAAGTTCGTTAACAGATAGATTTCCTTTTTCCAAAGCAATACCTCCATTATACAATTCATTCTATGACTTACTTTTTATTATTTGTAATTATCATGTGTTTTATTAACTTGAATTTTGGTTATACATGATGTAAAATTTCATTTATCAAAAATTATAGCGGAGGGAAACCATGAAATATTACATGTTAGATAAATTAAAGAGATTATTGCTGTATTTTATGACATTGATTATTCTATTAAGTGTAGCTTTGCTATTTATCTTCGTTTTTGTAGATGTCAATATGAAAGGTATCAATGTGGAGTTGTCTGTATTGTGGTGGATATTTTACATAATCTTATCTATGTCATTATCAGTTGCACTATTTTCTATTGGGATTTCTCAAGTCATTTTACTTGAAGATTATTTTGTAATATCATTGGGCATCATGGGGTTTGTCAGAATAAGATACGACAACATTGCTGAAATAAATGAAATAGAGAAAAAAATTAATTATAAAAGAGGTATTAACTTAAAAAACGATGTTTGCAGTTTGATCATTTCGAAAAAAAGTTTATTAGAAGTACAATTAAAATCACCAATTAAAATCTATTACTTTTTGCTATTTGACAGATATGCAAATGATATTGTCTTTTCAGCACCAAATTTGAAAGTATTAAAAGAAGAAATAAACAAAAAAATGTGATTCATATTTTCACAAATTTTATCATAGATAAAGTATTAAGCGCGTCTTTAAAGGCCTGCGCTTTAGATCGATAAAATTTGTGAAAAGAGGTGCAAGCGTTGCAAGCAAAAAACAGATTTATCGTGGTATTTGCGATTTTTATTATTTTAGCGTTTAATGCGACACCATCTTACGGTTTTACAAATACCATGACAGTCAATATACCGTCAAGGACAATATATTTTGTCTCGCAAAATATGTCAAAACTTTATCCGATAGCAGTTGGCAAGATCATTTCTACATCCCCATTGGGAACATACAGGATCATAAATAAGCAAGTAAATCCTAAATGGGTATCGCCGTGGAATGGCGAAGTTGTACCATCAGGACCTGATAATCCTTTGGGATATAGATGGATGGGGTTTTACAGCGATTATGGAATACATGGGAATAACATGCCATCATCCATAGGCACTTTGGCGTCGTCGGGATGCATAAGGATGTACGAAGCGGATGTCGAAGAACTTTTTGATATGGTAAGTTACGGCGACATTGTGAATGTGGTATACCAAACGATTTTTCCAAAGACTTCTCCGACTGGCGGCATGGCATTATTCGTGTATCCGGATTTCTACAAAAAAGGCTTGAATACAAGGCAGCACATTGAAAGTGAGCTGCAAAATTACGGCATAAAAGTAAGCGATGATACATTTAGAAAATTGTACAAATACGTAAATGTGAAAGATCCGTTGGTATTTTCGGAAGGATATAAGGTTATCAGAAACAATGAACTTGTCAGCAGCAATGTGTACAGATCTCAGGATGGCCAATTTTATATGTGGGTTGGTGATCTAAAAGGTTATTTAAACATTGATGACGAGAAAATTAAGGATTTAAAATCAGTTTCAGTAGACAATGCAAACTACGTAAACATTGATGATATAGCAAATTTGACAGGTTTAAAGTTTATTGTAGACGATGATACAAATACGATTAAAATGATTGGAAATATAATTTACTATGATGGCAAGTTTTTGTCTACCACTAATTACGCAGATTATCAAAATAGAGATATTTACATTCCAATCAAAGAATTTTTTATTGCGGCAGGACATACGGTGGAATGGGATCCGCAAAAGGGAGTTATTGTAGATGGCAAAAGTATTAAATACAAAATATACGAAAGCAAATCGTACATAAATCAAAAAGATTTGAGAAGTTTATATGGGTTAAATATCACTGTAGATTCATCATCAAATAAAATATACATTAAGCGCGATTAGCGCCTTTTTTTGTGCTTTTTTTCTCAATCTGCTAAAATAGAAATGACAGATCGTTTGGAACTTATCACTTCTTTTTTCGTCAAATCACAGTGAGGGGAGGTTTTATTGTTGGATGAAAGACAGCTCCTTTTTAAAGCACAGGAAGGAGACATTGAATCGTTTGAAAATGTTATAGTATCTTATCAGAATTACATTTACAATGTCATATACAGGATAGTTGGAAACAAAGAAGATGCGTTGGATTTGACGCAAGAGACGTTTATCAAAGTATTTGTGAATATAAAAAAGTTTAAAGGCAAAAGTGAGTTTAAGACGTGGCTATACAGGATCGCTGTAAATACTTCTCTTGATTTTATGAGAAAGAGAAAAGGTGTTGAAGAACAATTGCACAATATAAGTGATTTCAAAACGCCTGAAGATATTTTCGACGATAAGATGACGAGAGATATAATCATGAGTGAATTGAACAAGCTTAAGAATGATTACAAAATCGCAATAATACTTAGAGATATAGAAGGGCTTACATACAGTGAAATAGCAGAAATAACAAATTCAAATATCGGGACAGTAAAGTCCAGGATATCCAGAGCCAGAAGTGCGCTTAAAGAAAATCTCAAAAAAATACCGGGCTTTATAAATATTTTTGATGAAAGGAGGCAATTGTGATGGAGTGCTATGCAGTCAGAAGGCTATTAAATCTCTATATAGACGAAGAACTGGATAGAAAATCAATGGACGATGTACGGACACATTTAGATTCATGTGAAGAATGCAAATTGGAATACAATGAGCTTCTATATACAAAAAGGCTTTTAGAAAATATGCCTCCTTTAGAGTTGCCAGATAATTTTGGCGAGATGCTTCACATCAAATTGATTGAAGAAAAGAAAAATAATCGTCGGAAGCTGATAAAAAGGATGTTTGCAATTGCTGCTGCCGTTATCGCTTCAATATTTGTATTGTCATTCGGATTTGATTTTTTGATGAATAATATTAAATTGTCTTCTCAGCCGCCTTTAAGCGTCAAAAGTGCTGCAAATTATTCATCGGAGGCTTCTACAGGAGGGAAAGAAGCTGCACCGAATCTGAAAAATAGCGTTTATAGCAGTTCGAATCAGACAAATAGAGGTTTAGATTCAGGATACGAGAGGAAAATAACAAAAGACGCTGCAATATCCATTGAGATGAATTCTGTAGATGAAGGCTATAACAAGATTTTAAACATAAGCAAACAGTACAATGGGTATATTGAAAGCACAAGTGAAAATACTTCAGAAAGTGGTCAAAAGACAGTCAACATCGTGCTAAAGATTCCTGCTGATGATTTTGAGTATGCCATATCAAACATTAAGTCTTTAGGCCATGTCAAGATGATTAGGATAAACAGCAGCGATATTACAGAGCAGTATTACGATGTTCAAGCACGAATAAAAAATTTAGAGATACAAGAGGAAAGCCTCCAAAACTTGATGAAAAAAGCTTCAAACATTTCAGACATATTGCAGATTGAAGACAAATTAAATGATGTGCAGACCCAGATTGATTCGTACAAAAGTCAGATAAAGCTGTGGGATAGCATGACAAACATGAGCACCATTAATTTAACTTTCCTGTCAGTTGTCCCTCAATCTGCGATAGGTAAAATCTTTGATGGAAGTTTTTTTAAAGATGTTTTAAATGCAGGGGCAAAAAGCTTCAATGTATTTTTCGAATTTATAAAGTATGTAATTGTGATGATAATATACCTGTTGCCATTTGCAATACTCATATATCTTGCATATAAAGGATATAGATTGTTCAAAAAATAATCATGGACAATTTACATCCTCTTTTTTTTGCGGTATATTAGATTACAAGAAGTTAAATAGGAGTGAGTGTATGTCGAAATTTTTGATCATAGATGGTAATAGCTTGATGTACAGGGCGTATTTTGCCCTGCCTGATTTGATGAACAGCGAAGGAATGCATACAAATGCCATATACGGTTTTTCAATGATGCTTCTTAAATTGCTGGAGGAGGAGAAACCAGACTACATAGCAATAGCTTTCGATAAAAAGGCTTCTACATTTAGGCACAAGGAGTACAGTGCTTATAAAGGAACCCGCCAGTCGATGCCAGAAGAGCTGATAGAACAGGTGGATATTTTAAAAGATGTGATAAATGCATTTAACATAAAGACCATCGAGATAGAGGGATTTGAAGCAGATGATATCATTGGTACAGTATCAAAAATTGCTTCCGAAAGTGGGATGGATGTGCTTATCGTCACAGGCGACAGAGATGCGCTTCAGCTTGTGTCGGCAAATGTAAAAGTAAAAATATGTAAAAAAGGCATAACGCAGATGGATGAGTACGATGAAAAGGCGGTCTTTGAAAAGTATGAAGTGACGCCGCTTCAATTCATAGACTTGAAAGGGCTTATGGGAGACAAATCAGACAACATTCCAGGAGTGCCCAATATAGGGGAGAAGACGGCCATAAAGCTTGTTAAAGAATTTGGATCAATTGAAAATTTACTGATGAATACAGATAAGTTAAAAGGGAAAATAAAAGAAAATGTAGAAAACAATGCAGAATTAGCTGTTTTAAGCAAACGGCTTGCTACGATTGAGAGAAATGTTCCTATTGATATTGATTTGAATGAATACGCGGTTAAAAATTACGATGTCAATAAGCTTACAGAGCTATTTGAAAAATTGGAATTTTCAAGCCTCATCTCAGATTTAAAAGATGATAGTCGTGATACAAAGGATATTAAAGAATGGCCTGTAAGAGATTTTACATACGTTAAAAATGTTTTAGGAAAGTTTGATGTTTTGTCATTGTATCCATTCATATATGATGGAAAGATAAAAGCAGTATCATTTGCTTGCGGTGACGGATCGTTTTTTGTAGAGATTGATGATTATGACAATTTTAAATTGCTTAATAATGATAAGCTTACGTTGATAGGACACGATCTGAAAGATTTTTTAGTAAACATTTCATACTGCGGTATTGAACTTAATTGTAAGATTTTAGATACGGCCATAATGACTTATCTTTTAAATCCGTCTGAGTCGAATTACGACATAAGTCGCGTATTGAAAAAATACTTGAAAGAGGATTTGCAAAACATAGATGATATAGTAGGCAAGGGCAGGAATAAAAAGAGCTACGATGACATTGACAAAAAGCTTTTAGTCGATTATATGTGTTCAGCCGCATCAAACTTATCTAAGTTAAAAGATAAGCTCATGTCATTTATAAAAGAGATGGAGATGGAAGATCTTTTAAAAAATGTGGAAATTCCGCTTATTGAAGTGCTAAAATCTATGGAGGTGTACGGCTTTACATTAGATAAAGATGTACTTAGAAGTATTTCTAAAGAAATAGATGAAAAGACAGATAAGATTGTAAAAGATATTTACGATGCTGCTGGATACGAATTTAATATTAACTCTACAAAGCAGTTATCAGAATTTTTGTTTGATAAACTGAATTTGCCAGCAATAAAAAAGACTAAAACAGGGTATTCGACTGACATGGAAGTCCTTGCAGAACTTATACCGTACAATGACATAGTAGGAGAAATAATAGAATATAGACAGCTTATGAAGCTTAAATCTACGTACATAGATGGCTTCATTCCCATCATGGATGAAAATAATAGGGTCCACTCTACGTTTAAACAAACAGTTGCTGCTACAGGGAGAATTAGCTCAACAGAGCCTAATCTGCAGAACATACCTGTAAGAGAAGAATTTGGCAGGAGGATAAGAAAGGCATTTGTATCAAGTTATGAAGATGGGCTTATAATATCTGCTGATTATTCTCAGATTGAGCTTAGGGTTCTTGCACATCTTTCAGAGGATGAAAAACTTATTGAGTCATTTTTGAACAACGAAGATATACATTTAAGGACGGCATCGGAGGTTTTTAAGGTTTCGAAAGAAGAAGTGACAAGTGAAATGAGAAGGCGGGCGAAAGCTGTCAACTTTGGTATTGTATATGGTATAAGCGATTACGGCTTATCTAAAGACTTAAAGATTTCGCGAAAAGAAGCGAAAGAATACATAGACAATTATTTTGACAGGTACAAGGGCGTCAAAAATTACATCGACTCAATTGTCAAATTTGCAAAGGAAAATGGGTATGTTACGACTATCTTAAATAGGAGAAGATACATACCGGAAATCAATTCAAAAAATTTTAACCAAAGATCTTTTGGCGAGAGAATGGCAATGAATACACCTATTCAAGGTAGCGCTGCGGATATAATAAAGATGTCGATGGTTAAAGTATACAATGAATTAAAGGAAAGAGGATTGAAATCAAGACTTATTCTTCAGGTGCACGATGAGCTTATAATTGACACACATCCTGATGAAGTTGAAATAGTCAAGGAGCTTCTAAAATCAATAATGGAAAATATCATAAAGTTGAAAGTTCCTTTAGTTGTAGATATAGGGCAAGGGAAAAACTGGTATGATGCAAAATAAAAGTGTCTTATGGACACTTTTAAATTATATAGATTGGAGGTGCGATGGTGAAAGTTATCGGATTGACAGGGGGAATAGCGTCAGGAAAAAGCACCGTTTCATCCATATTAAAAAGTCTTGGAGCAGTAATAATTGACGCTGATGTCGTTTCAAGAGAGATTATGATAAAGGGGACTGAGACATATAATATATTAATAAGCGTATTTGGAAGAGAGATTTTGCGAAAAGATGGCGAGATAGACCGGAGAAAACTGGGTAACCTTGTTTTTGCTGATAAAGAAAAATTGAATAAATTAAATGAAATTACGCATCCGGAAATAATAAAAAGGATAAAAGATATAATAGAGGAAGAGAGAAAAAAAGGCAAAGAGAAAGCCATCGTGCTTGATGCAGCATTGCTAATTGAGATGAAGCTTTTTAATATGGTAGATGAAGTATGGCTTGTGGTTGTTGATAAAAAGACACAGATTAGAAGGCTTATGAAAAGAGACAATTTAAGCTATAAAGACGCATTAAACCGTATTAAGAGCCAGATGTCTATAGAGGACAAAATGAAGTACGCAGATTTTATAATTAATAACTGCAAGGATTTTAATGCTATAAAAAGACAAGTTGAGCTATTGTGGGGGCGTTTTTCAAAATAGAACATCTGGAGGTATTATATTGAAGTTAAAAAAAGTCATATTGGTGATAGTAGTAGCAGTTACTGTTTTGACGGTATATGGAGTCAAGACAAATTGGTTTTTAAAGCAATTGTATCCTAAAAAATACAGTCAACAGGTATACTTCTATTCAAATCAGTATGGAGTAGATCCTAATTTGGTCTTTGCTATGATAAAGGCAGAAAGCAATTTTAATCCTGACAGCGTTTCAAATAAAGGTGCTATAGGCCTTATGCAGGTGATACCTGAGACAGGAACTTGGGTTGCTAATTACATAGGCATCAAAAATTTTAGCGTTAATATGCTTTTTAATCCAGATTACAATATAAATATAGGAACATGGTATCTAAAATACCTTTTAAAACAATTTAATAATGATGTCACTTTGGCAGTAGCCGCATATAATGGAGGAAGTGGCAATGTTTCAAATTGGTTAAAAGACAAGAGGTATTCAGAAAATGGCAGCAATCTCAAAAAAGTGCCTTTTTTAGAGACGGATAAGTACATTAAAAAGGTGCTTAAGTATTATAAGATTTACACAAATTTATATAAATGACTTGAAACATTGCACAACATTATGCTGCGAGGGATTTTAAATGGATTTTGGGGTCTTAATTCTATCCATCATGTTGTTTTTCAGCATTATAGGGGAAAACAACAACGCTGCGGCTGCTATTATAATGCTTCTTTTGATTAAGCTTATGAACTTGGAAATAATTAATCAATTTGTATCGAAAAATGGCATGAATCTTGGTATAATAGTATTGACTATGGGAGCCTTATCACCTCTTGCAATGAGCAAAGTGTCAATTGATGATTTTTTAAATGCTGCAAAAAGCGTGGAGGG